>CAZMVL010000121.1:0-9783 GCA_964569335.1 uncultured Paraperlucidibaca sp. | reverse complement strand
CTGTTGCAACGTTCGTGCCTACTGACGGCCAGTGCCGTGACCTTTTGCTTGAAGCAGCCCCGCCTGAGGGAGAAGGCAGCCTATTTGCCGTTTTACTTTCGGGTTTTTGCGATCCCTATGACGGTGTTTCGCGCTGGTCACTGCGACAGGAAACTGCGATGGGTTTTGTTGGTTTTTCGCGGTAGTACCTGCTAGTGGTTGAATGAATAAGGGTTTTGATATTCGCCATCTCGATTGGTAAAGTAGCACGACGTTATTAGCTAATGTTTAGGAATTTCGTGCTTTCTTGTTAATAGGATTTCTATTTCCGGGGAACGAAAAGGAACGGATCAGTGTGAATAATCCGACAGTAGATTTCCTTCGATGACCAACTCATGTAATTCGTTAATTAGCTTTTCGACAATATTGCCCATACAATTCGCCTGATCTTTTTTGAGCTTTGTTATTTTATGGCTTACAATCCTATGCTTGTCTGAATAGGCAAAGAAATCAGTCCAGAACTGCTCGATCAGATAGTTGTATTTGCGGATGTCGGGATCGGCGTAGATGCAGAGTTCCCATAGCGTTTGACTTGGCAGGTAATTGGGAAAGTAATAGGTTTTAATGAATATGTATGTCCGGCAAAACGAGAGGACGAACGAGGCAAAAAGAGTATCCAATCCCTGATAATTTTCGTTTGGGTTGGCGGCTATTGTAAGCAACTGCGATGCATAATCCTTGGTGGATTTATAATGGAAATATAAATCGGCGTGGTAAGGATTGTGCGGTACTTCCCAATGAAAGTTGGGGTGATATATAGAGGATGTGTATATGAGGTTTTTGTCCTGAATGATTCCCATAAAAAATTTCTGGCTGCTGTAAAGGTTACTCTGTATCCACGAACGACTGTGACTTACTAACACGAAATCATAATTGGCACCCATTATACTTTTGAGCGATTGGTTTATTGCAATTAGTTTTTCATTGCCGATTGAATGGGCAATCAGCATTAGATAATAGGTTGTTTTTTCGCCGTATGTGATTTGATGGTAGGCATAAATCTGTTCAATCTCGGCAGCATTTATAAGGATTTTGACCGCCGTTTCGAGGATATCATCTTTAGGCTTATCTATAGCCGGAAGTGTTACTTGAGGATTCGCCAGGACTTTTTTGATTTTTTTGCGTAGTTCTTTGAAACGTTCTTCGATCAGGCAGTAGAGGTTTTGTTCGATTGATTTGATTGCCTGGATCAGTTCGTCGCCATAGAATTCATTATCTTCCAGGGCGGCTTCTTTGGCTTTCGTGAACCATTCGGTTACGAAATACTGGCTTGGTGTTTTCCTGACGAAGTATTTTTGAATTTCGGGGATGTATGGTATTATGTTCTCTATCCTTTCCTGCAGACTAAATGTGTCTGAAGAACGACCAATATATAATTCTTCCAGCTGTTCTAAATCATATTCGATAAGTCTTGCAAATGTTGTAAACACACTACTTGACGCGCGCTCTGCAATGAGATTTTGGAGTTGTGTTTGATGAAGATCATGCTCGTGATGGAAATTGTCCTGCCATACCTTGAACTTCTTGCTGAATTTCTTCCAGCTCCTTTTGATAATTAACGGATTTACCGATTCTTCATTTTGGTATATACTACTTGATGACTGGCAATACCACTCTATAAACGGGTGCCCCATCGAAAATTTATAATGCAGTTTTGTAGCGTAGATAAAAGAAACTTCAATGTGATACTGGTTTTTGGCTTTAGCCACCCATTTGTTTTGCTGTAACGCTGTCGCATCAGCACTATTTTCAGTATGAATGATTAGGTGTGAGAATGCCGGAGCCGACTGTTTGGTGAAAAATATCTGAACGATTTTGTATTGATTGACCAATTGTCTTAGAATATTTTCGATGTATTCATTTTCTATTTTTGGAAATACTATTTTGGTTGCTGTTTTCATGACGCTGTGGTTTATTGTTGAACTTGCTTCTGCTGTACTCGAAAATCGATTCTACGTACTGCCGGAATCTTCTTTATTACCGGCTTGCTTTTTCACTTTTTCTATTCCCCTTTCTTTTATGAGTTGGGCGGCATCGAGCAATTTGATGGTATAGATGTAGGGAGCAATCAGGTCGCTTTCATAATCCTGTATATGGGGCGATAGGGACAAGTGGACGCTCTCGCAAAGGAAAAATTCGAGTTCAGCCAAAGATCTTTGTTTGAAAACCATTTTAAAGACGCTTAACGGGTCATTGTATTCGTCTTTGGTTAGCGATGCCTGATGGAGTATTGAGTCGCACCCAACGACAGGTTCATTGACTACCCATTTTTTGCGTTTGCGCTGAATGCACCAACACGCCCTGACGAATGAGCGCAGTGCGGTGTAGAGAATGAAGGTTTCGCCCGGGTAGTGCTTGTTGTGTATTTTTGCATTGTTGCTATGAATCACTACTTCGGACAACGTTTGTTTGTAATAATCGATATGGCCGTAATCGATGAACGCATCGATGGCTGTAAACGGATCGTTGGTTTCAAAAGCTGCCCAAAATTTAGTTTCTAGGGTTATTGTATTGTTTTTCATGAATAGCGTTTTAATTTCCAACGAATGTCTAGTCTTTGCGACGGATAATCTATACCCTATGCGGATATATTATCCCACAAAAAGAATATTTTACCGAATATTTTTTTACCTTTGGAACTACGCCTTTTACTACAAATGGCTTTATCTTTAGCCTTCGAAAAATTAATATTTGTATGGAACAGAAAATACATCAGGGAAGAAATGTAAAACGCTTTCGCGAAATGCTTGGCATCAAACAAGAAGCCTTGGCTTATGCTTTGGGTGATGACTGGAACCAAAAAAAGGTTTCGTTACTCGAGCAAAAGGATGTTATTGAAGACAACATACTAAAGCAAATTTCTGAATCCTTGAAAATTCCTGTTGAGGCTTTTCAGAATTTTGATGAGGAACAGGCAATAAATATAATTTCTAATACCTTTCACGACACTCAAGGATTGATCAATTATAGTCCTGTATTTAATAATGATCCAATTGACAAATTAATAAAACTTCACGAAGAGAAAATTGCCCTTTATGAGAGAATGTTGAAGGAAAAAGATGAGATGATGGAGAGGCTTGAAAAACTAATCAATAAATAATTAGGAATAGTTCTTACATTCGTATTATAGCTCAGCTTAGTAGTTGGGCTTTTTTTATTTTCCAGTTACCACATATCAAAGTATTGGCTAGTATTTACGATTTTAGTAAATGAGAGATTAGCGACTATGCTAATTATATAAACAAGTTGACTTCACATCAAATCATTCAATTAGAATTCTTCTAGAAAATCTGCTATATATCTCTAAATTAAACCAGTCAATAAAAAAAGCGACCCTTTTGAGGCCGCTTTGAATGTTTTCACAACGGAATAATCCTTATTGTGAATTGCTTCAAAATTGTATTGCAATGATACAACAAACTTTTTAATGCCCGAATACGGGAAACCGTAAAATTCTTAAAATTCTTTTGATTAAATTCCGAACGTGTAATTTGACGACTCGATAATACATTTTAAATATTAAAAAAATGAAGAAAATACTGGGATTAGATTTGGGAACAAATAGTATTGGATGGGCTTTGATAAATAACGATTTCGATAATAAATTTGGGAATATTGAAGGCTTAGGAAGTAGAATAATTCCTATGAGTCAAGATGTCTTAGGAAAATTTGATAGTGGTGTATCTATTTCTCAAACCGCAGAAAGAACAAAATATAGAGGGACAAGAAGGTTGGTGCAACGCTTTTTATTGAGAAGAGAGCGGCTTCATAGAGTGTTGAATATTCTAGATTTCTTACCCAAACATTATTCTGATGCTATTGATTTTGACAAAAAGTTTGGACAATTCAAGCCAGAAAGAGAAGAGAAATTGTCTTTTTATAAAAATGAAAGCGGCAAAAATCAATTTTTATTTTTAGAAAGCCATCAAGAAATGCTTGCCGAATTTCAGTTAATAAATCCTGAATTAAAACAAGTCCCTTATGATTGGACTATTTATTATTTGAGAAAAAAAGCGTTAACCGAAAAGATATCCAAAGATGAATTGGCTTGGATTATTTTAAATTTCAATCAAAAAAGAGGCTATTATCAATTGCGTGGAGAGGAAGAAGAAGTAATCAAAAATAAATTAGAAGAATTTCATACACTCGGCGTTGTTGATGTAATTGAAAGAGAAAAAGGAAAATCTGGTATTTGGTACAATGTAATTCTTGAAAATGGCTGGATTTACAAACGTGAAAGCAAAATTGCTTTATTTGACTGGGTTGGAAAACAAAAGAGTTTTATTGTTACTACCGAATTAAATGACGATGGAACTGTTAAACTAAATAAAGACAACGAAGAAAAAAGAAGTTTTAGATCTCCAAAAGAAGACGATTGGGGGTTACGAAAAATCAAAACTGAACAAACAATAAACCAAAGTGGCAAATCTGTTGGCTCATATATTTACGAGGAACTTTTAAAAAACCCATCTCAAAAAATAAAAGGCGAGTTAGTAAGAACCATCGAAAGAAAGTTTTATAAGGACGAACTATCAAAAATTCTAAAAGTACAAATTGAGCTTCATAATGATATTTTTGGAGACAAAAACCTTTATAGCGAATGCATTAATGAATTGTACAGACACAATGATTCTCATAAAAACAACATCAAAGACAAAGGTTTTGATTATTTATTTTTAGAAGATATTATTTTCTATCAGCGCCCACTTAAAAGCAAAGTTTCATTAATAAGTGATTGTAGTTTAGAATTTGTTCCAATCAAAGACAAAAAAGGTGTTTTAGTTAAGGATAGTAATGGAAAGCAAGTTGTAAAACCTTTGAAATGTATTGCAAAATCAAATCCTATTTTTCAAGAATTTAGATTGTTACAATTTGTAAAAAATCTAAAGATTTATAAAAAAGAAACTGCAAATGATATTGATGTAACCAATGATTATTTAAAAGCAGAAGAAGATGTAGTAGAGCTTTTTTATTTCCTTAATGATAGAAAAGACATAGATCAGGTTTCATTTATTAAGTATTTTTTTAAGCCATTAAAATTAAAAGGTAAATTATTAGATGTGGAAGTCGCAAAATACAGATGGAATTTTGTTGAAGAGAAAATCTATCCTTGCAACGAAACTAGAAATCAGTTCTTGAATGCTATTGCAAAAATCGATATTGATAAGTCTTTTTTTGATGCAAAAAACACCCAAGATTTGTGGCATATTTTATATTCTGTTACCGATAAAATTGAAATTACAAAAGCAATTACAACTTTTGCAAAACGACATAATTTATCAGATGAATTTGTAGCTATTTTTTCAAAATTAAAACCTTATAAAAAAGATTATGGTTCTTATTCTGAAAAAGCGATAAAGAAATTATTAACATTGATGAGAAGAGATGAAACTTGGAATCAAGATGCAATTTCTGATAAAGTTACAGCCAAAATTATTGCTATTAAAGAAAGACTGGAATCTATCAATTACGATGCGTCAATTATTGAAAAAGTTTCTGATAGCGATGTTCCAAAACAAGTTTTAAAAAGTTTTATAAATTGTAATGAATTCTATAAAGGATTAAATACTTATCAAGCATCCTATTTAATATACGACAGACATAGCGAAGCTAGTGATATTTCGAAATGGAAAACTCCTGCTGATATTGAACACTTTTTAAAACACGATTTCAAACAACATTCACTCCGAAATCCAATTGTGGAGCAAGTTATTGCAGAAACATTACGTGTTGTAAAAGATATATGGCAACATTATGGAGAAGGAAAAGAAAACTTCTTCAATGAAATTCATATTGAATTAGGGCGTGAAATGAAGAATAATGCTAATGATAGAAAAAGAATAACAGAAACTATCAATCAGAACGAAAACACAAATTTAAGAATCAAAGCCATTTTAACAGAATTGAAAAATAATGGAATAAATGATGTTCGTCCCTACTCGCCAAGTCAACAAGAAATCCTAAAAATTTACGAAGAAGGTGTTTATAGCAGCGAAATCAGAAAGGAAAAATTAGAAGACATTGATAAAATAAGAAAAAATGCAAAACCTACAACTTCTGAAATTATCAAATATAAACTTTGGCTGGAACAAGGTTATATTTCACCTTATACTGGAAAGCTAATCTCATTGAGTGACTTGTTTACGACCAAATATCAAATCGAACATATTATTCCGCAATCAAGGTTATTTGATAATTCTTTGTCAAATAAAGTTATCTGCGAATCTGAAATAAATGATTTAAAAGGTAATAAAACGGCTTTAGAATTTATCCTGAAGAATGAAGACAGAATTGTAACCTTAACTGGAGGAAAAACAGTTAAAATTTTCACGAAAGAAGCTTATAGTCAACACATAACTAGCTATTACAGTAAAAACAAAAACAAACAAAAACGATTGTTAAGCGAAGAAATTCCCGAAAAATTTATCGAAAGACAATTAAATGACACTAAATACATAAGTAGAATTGTAAAAAATCTATTAAGTAAAATAGTTAGAAATGATGATGAACAGGAAGTAACATCAAAACATGTAGTGTCCTTAAATGGTTCTATTACTTCAAAAATGAAACAAGATTGGGGTTTAAATGATGTTTGGAACAAAATAATTACACCTCGTTTTGAGCGTTTGAATGTGCTCACAAATTCTAATGATTTTGGAAAAATAGAATTTAAAAAAGATGAATTTGGAAACACCGGAAAACAAGTTTTTCAAACCACTGTACCCGATGCTATTGCAAAAGGCTTTTCTAAAAAAAGAATTGACCACCGCCATCACGCTTTAGATGCATTAGTAATTGCTTGCGTAACAAAAGACCATATTAATTACTTAAACTCAATTAATTCTGAAAGAACTAATTATTCGTTAGTTTCTAAACTACGTAGAGTTGAAGAAATTATTATAAATGAAAAAGCACAAAAAATTGCCAAAGAATTCCACAAACCTTGGAAAAATTTTACAAAAAATGCTGAAGACAAATTGAATGAAACTATAATCAGTTTTAAACAAAACACTAGAGTTATCAATAAAGCTGTAAATAAGTATACAAGCTATAAAGATGGAAAAGGAAATTTAAACATTGGAACAAATGGATTGGTTCAAAAGAAAATAATCGCTCAAACAAAAGGTGACAATTGGGCAATTAGAAAACCAATGCACGCGGAAACTGTAAGCGGAAAAGTATTTTTGAAACGAATCAAACAAAATCATATTACTATCGCAAATGCTATTGAACAAATAGATTTGATTGTTGACAAGCAAGCTAAAAAACAACTTAAAGCAAAAATTAAACAATATCTAAACAATAATGAAGGCTTAAAAAAACATCTTAAAGCTTTTCCAGTAATGATTGATGGAAAAGCTATAGACAAAGTTCAGATTTATGAAATGATTGAGGCAACTGCTACTAGAGAACGAAATAATTTAGACATCACATTCGATGAAAAAAAGATAGAAAAGATAACAGATACTGGTATTCAAAAAATTTTATTAAATCATCTTAAACAAGAGATTTACCAAAATGCTTCTGATGAAAACGGAAAAAAAATATCTCCACATGAATTAGCTTTCTCCGAAACAGGAATAGAAGAATTAAACAAAAACATTAAAGCACTTAACAATGGAAAAAATCACCAACCAATAAAAAAAGTTCGAGTTTTTGAAGAAAGTAAACGTTTTTCACTTGGACAAAATGGTAGCAAAGCAGATAAATATGTTGAAACAGCCAAAGGAACAAACTTATTCTTTGCAATTTATCAAGATGAAAAAGGAAAACGAAACTATAAAACCATCCCTTTAAATGAAGTAATCGAAAGGCAAAAACAGGGTTTAAGTTCCGCTTTAGAAACTGATGAAAATGGAAATCGCTTTTTGTTTACTCTTTCTCCAAATGATTTAGTTTATATACCAACAGAAGATGAAAAAGAAAATTTAACCGCAATTGATTTTGACAAATTATCCAAACAGCAAACTGAACGCATATATAAGTTTGTTAGTTGTACTGGTGGTGAAGGACATTTTGTTTCTAATAATTATTCCAAAGAGATTATTTCTAATGAAAATGGTTCGAATAATAAAAATGAACGAATGCTGGAATTTTATAGTTCGAATACTATTTACGATGAGAAAGAAAAGCCAATAATGATAAAATCTGTCTGTTGGAAATTAGAAGTTGACAGACTTGGGAAAATTATAAAAATCATCAAATGATAAAACGAACCCTTTTCTTCGGCAATCCAGCTTATTTAAGCACAAAAAACGAGCAATTAGTTATTTCCTATCCCGATAAAGAAATCGAAGCTAAAACTGTTGCTATTGAAGATATAGGCGTAATTGTTTTAGAAAACCAACAAATTACTATCACTAACGGTTTGCTTGAAAAGCTGACTAACAATAATGTAGCCCTAATTAATTGCGATCAATATCACTTGCCTATTGGTTTTTTGATGCCGTTGAGTGGTCATACCGAACAAACAGAGCGATTTAGATATCAAATAGAAGCGTCGATACCTTTGAAGAAAAACCTTTGGCAGCAAACCATCAGCGCTAAAATTTGGAACCAAGGTATGTTGTTAAAAGAAAAAGGAATTCCGATGCGGAAAATGGAACTTTGGTCAAAAGAGGTTACTTCGGGAGATACGTTGAACCACGAAGCAAGAGCCGCAGTTTATTATTGGGACAGATTATTTGAAATCGAAGGATTTACCCGGCAACAAAAAGGACTTCCACCAAACAATCTGCTGAATTATGGTTATGCCATTTTAAGAGGAATTACAGCCAGAGCGATTGTCAGTTCTGGGATGCTTCCCACTTTAGGTATTTTTCACAGAAATAAATATAATGCTTACTGTTTGGCAGATGACATTATGGAGCCTTACAGACCGTTTGTAGATCTGATAGTGTGTCACATTATGGAAACCGAAGATATTTATGACGAATTGACTATTGATTTCAAAAAACAATTGCTAAGCATTGCCTCAATCGATGTTCAAATAGATGGGAAAATTAGTCCGTTGATGGTTGCCATGAGCCGAACGACCAATTCTCTATTTGAATGTTTCCGAGGAAAATCAAGGAAGATTTTATACCCCGTTTATGTATGACGAACATTATACCCGTTTAAACCAATATAGGAGTTTGTGGATATTAGTTTTTTTTGATTTGCCCACCGAAACACGCAAAGAGCGTAAAATTGCCAGTACATTTCGCAAGAAATTATTAGACGATGGCTTTTCGATGTTCCAATTTTCGATCTATATGCGTTTTTGTGCCAGTAGAGAAAATGCTGAAGTACATACGAAGAGAATAAAAAATAATCTACCCGAACATGGAAAAATTGGTGTCATGCAAATAACCGATAAACAATTTGGGATGATGGAACTTTTTTATGGAAAAAAACCAGTTGAAACCGATAAACCATCTCAACAACTAGAGTTGTTTTAACAAAAACAGGATTAGAAAAATTACTGATGCGTTTAAATACAGCGAACAAACAGCACTCATTTTCGATTTCAAAACAAACTCATAACTACCAACATATCAAACGATTGAATCGCGGTATGTTGGGAATTATAAGTAAAAATACAATTTTGAAAGCAATTCACAACACTATTGCTGCTTTGCAATTGGTTTGTTTGTTGGGAATTATAAGTAAAAATACAATTTTGAAAGCAATTCACAACGGGAAAACAGTTAAACTTTGAAGACCCACGGTTGGGAATTATAAGTAAAAATACAATTTTGAAAG
>CAZMVL010000120.1:0-9826 GCA_964569335.1 uncultured Paraperlucidibaca sp. | reverse complement strand
CACGGCTCCCCCGGGAGCCCTCTCCGCGTTCTTCAGAACGCGGCTGCATTGAAGCCATGGATTCCGACTTGGCCTGCAGCGGTTCGCTGTCCCCTCTCCGCGTTCTTCAGAACGCGGCTGCATTGAAGCGGCATGGGCCGCTACACACGAGCTTCGCACGAGCGCTGCTCTCCGCGTTCTTCAGAACGCGGCTGCATTGAAGCTTTACGATCCACGCGTTGGGCGCGGCGTGGCTTTCGATCTCTCCGCGTTCTTCAGAACGCGGCTGCATTGAAGCCTGCGCCCGATGCATCGCCGCAGGACCGTCAGGTCTTCTCTCCGCGTTCTTCAGAACGCGGCTGCATTGAAGCTTCAAGCCGACGGCGACCGCGGCCTACCCGTGGGCCCTCTCCGCGTTCTTCAGAACGCGGCTGCATTGAAGCGTCCGTCGCCGCCATCGCAGGCGCTACGCCCAAGCGGCTTCTCTCCGCGTTCTTCAGAACGCGGCTGCATTGAAGCGTTGTTTTCGAGAACGTGCTTGGGCTGCGCACTGCCTCTCCGCGTTCTTCAGAACGCGGCTGCATTGAAGCGACGGGCTGCAGAAAGCCCACGCTGCGATTGATCATGCTCTCCGCGTTCTTCAGAACGCGGCTGCATTGAAGCGCGAGTGTGCCTACGTTGCACCCGCTGCCATCCTGGCTCTCTCCGCGTTCTTCAGAACGCGGCTGCATTGAAGCCGATGATCGTGGTGTAGCCGGGCGTGCCGCTGGCAACTCTCCGCGTTCTTCAGAACGCGGCTGCATTGAAGCACGGGCGCGCGGCCCAAGGATCTCTATCTGCTCACGTGGCTCTCCGCGTTCTTCAGAACGCGGCTGCATTGAAGCGGTCCGAGGCTCGCAAAAATGCGCGGGAAGACGGCTGCCTCTCCGCGTTCTTCAGAACGCGGCTGCATTGAAGCGGCACGCAGCCTACTCAGGTGGAGTGGCAACCGGTGGCCTCTCCGCGTTCTTCAGAACGCGGCTGCATTGAAGCGTGCCACCTGCACACCGGCAACATCGTCACGAACGGCTCTCCGCGTTCTTCAGAACGCGGCTGCATTGAAGCTGGCCCGTCTGCGCGCCCCTCGACTCCCGGCGTCATTGCTCTCCGCGTTCTTCAGAACGCGGCTGCATTGAAGCCTGGGCGACGTAGGGTTGAGGTCCGGCGCCTTCACCTCCTCTCCGCGTTCTTCAGAACGCGGCTGCATTGAAGCTTGGAAAAACTGACGGCGAAACCCTCTGAAGTAGAGCTCTCCGCGTTCTTCAGAACGCGGCTGCATTGAAGCCGGATGGTGGGGAGCATGTGTGACAAGCCAAATTAACCTCTCCGCGTTCTTCAGAACGCGGCTGCATTGAAGCCAACCTGCTTGCGGTGAAGATGACCGCACGCAGATGCTCTCCGCGTTCTTCAGAACGCGGCTGCATTGAAGCGCCACCGACGCGGAGGGGCTCGAGCGCATCGCGGAGTTTCTCTCCGCGTTCTTCAGAACGCGGCTGCATTGAAGCCAGCGTCGTACCTGGGCAGTCAATCCACCTCGTGCCCTCTCCGCGTTCTTCAGAACGCGGCTGCATTGAAGCTCAAGCCCGGGAAACCGCGCGGGGACGTGCCACGAACTCTCCGCGTTCTTCAGAACGCGGCTGCATTGAAGCCTCGGGATCGCGACCACGCTCACGCAGAACGTCAGACCACCTCTCCGCGTTCTTCAGAACGCGGCTGCATTGAAGCTGTGTGCCGTCGAGCATGCACTTCTTCGCGTAGTCGACTCTCCGCGTTCTTCAGAACGCGGCTGCATTGAAGCACGCGCGAGTGCCGATGTGCGTGTGCGGCGGTCGACTCTCTCCGCGTTCTTCAGAACGCGGCTGCATTGAAGCGTGGGCCTTACGGGTCGCGGCAAGACCGTGGCAGGCGCTCTCCGCGTTCTTCAGAACGCGGCTGCATTGAAGCCGCCCGTCCGCCTCGACGGACTGCACGCCGCTCACGCTCTCCGCGTTCTTCAGAACGCGGCTGCATTGAAGCCTCAACAGTGATGTTTTCTGCGGTAGCCTTGCTCATTCTCTCCGCGTTCTTCAGAACGCGGCTGCATTGAAGCGAGCGTTTCCACGTTGGCCGATGTTTCGAGTTCAGGCCTCTCCGCGTTCTTCAGAACGCGGCTGCATTGAAGCCGGAAACCTTACGTAAGGAAGGCGGTTACTCAGATACTCTCCGCGTTCTTCAGAACGCGGCTGCATTGAAGCCGCCGTAAGCTTGCAGCCCATGCTTACGGCCGTCTTCTCTCCGCGTTCTTCAGAACGCGGCTGCATTGAAGCCGCGTCGCCTATGGTCGCCAGCGCGAGCTGCGCCGCCTCTCCGCGTTCTTCAGAACGCGGCTGCATTGAAGCTGCTTTCAGCCGAGCTTTTTGATTGAGTGTCAAGCTCCTCTCCGCGTTCTTCAGAACGCGGCTGCATTGAAGCACGGGCTTGAAGTTGGTAACAACATATCAATCTACCCTCTCCGCGTTCTTCAGAACGCGGCTGCATTGAAGCCCCTCGTGCAAATACGCCTGGAGCACGCCGATTCCGTGCTCTCCGCGTTCTTCAGAACGCGGCTGCATTGAAGCCATGTGAGCCCAGAACCCAGCCAGCGGCATTTGACCCTCTCCGCGTTCTTCAGAACGCGGCTGCATTGAAGCGTCTCAAACGGCATTGTTGCAGTCGCGTCAGGCGGTCCTCTCCGCGTTCTTCAGAACGCGGCTGCATTGAAGCACCATGACGACGGCCGTTGAGGGCGAGTTCGTCCGTCTCTCCGCGTTCTTCAGAACGCGGCTGCATTGAAGCTACTTTGGGTCTGAGCCGTACACGCACGTTTGCGCAACTCTCCGCGTTCTTCAGAACGCGGCTGCATTGAAGCAGTTTACATTACAACGGGTAGTGCATCTGGTTTGACTCTCCGCGTTCTTCAGAACGCGGCTGCATTGAAGCAGCCAGGCCCTGTATGGTGTAGCAGCGGACGGGACCTCTCCGCGTTCTTCAGAACGCGGCTGCATTGAAGCGACGCACAGAAGCGGGTGAGTACCTGGACGGCTATTTGGCTCTCCGCGTTCTTCAGAACGCGGCTGCATTGAAGCCCCGGGACGGCCTGGAGAGCACCGACGATCGCATGGTCTCTCCGCGTTCTTCAGAACGCGGCTGCATTGAAGCGATATCTTGGTCAGAGACATCCGCGTTGGCACCACGAGCTCTCTCCGCGTTCTTCAGAACGCGGCTGCATTGAAGCCAATCCTTAGGCGACCATGGCCAATGCCGCGAGAAGCTCTCCGCGTTCTTCAGAACGCGGCTGCATTGAAGCGCGGGAGATTCGTACGGATGGCTCATGGACTATGAGCTCTCCGCGTTCTTCAGAACGCGGCTGCATTGAAGCGAGATCGAAATTGCTCCACTACCGTCGTCGTGATCCTCTCTCCGCGTTCTTCAGAACGCGGCTGCATTGAAGCGTCCATCTTCCAATCGACCACCGGCAAGCGCACTGCGTCTCTCCGCGTTCTTCAGAACGCGGCTGCATTGAAGCCCGCCTTGAACCGCAACGAACCACTGTAGACCGTCGTCGCTCTCCGCGTTCTTCAGAACGCGGCTGCATTGAAGCCGAAGCTGCTCGCGGACTGTCTCGAGTGGCAGCGGGCTCTCCGCGTTCTTCAGAACGCGGCTGCATTGAAGCCGCGTGTACGAGTGTCACTCACCCCCGTAATTTCCCCTCTCCGCGTTCTTCAGAACGCGGCTGCATTGAAGCGAATGCCTGGATGTCCAAAGGACCAACAACGTGCTCGCTCTCCGCGTTCTTCAGAACGCGGCTGCATTGAAGCGGAGTTGAGCGAGGGTTGTCGGTGCAATCTGGTCTCAACCTCTCCGCGTTCTTCAGAACGCGGCTGCATTGAAGCCGGCGCATCGCTATGGTCACGGGCGAGGAGTGGAGCCTCTCCGCGTTCTTCAGAACGCGGCTGCATTGAAGCCGGAGATCCGCGAGCGCACCGCTGCCGTTCTTGAGCACTCTCCGCGTTCTTCAGAACGCGGCTGCATTGAAGCCAGGGCGACCTGCGCAAAGTCAACAGCACATGGGAGCCCTCTCCGCGTTCTTCAGAACGCGGCTGCATTGAAGCCTTGCTTGTTTTGCTATGCTATGCTCGACCGGCCCAACTCTCCGCGTTCTTCAGAACGCGGCTGCATTGAAGCGCGGCATTTCTGGCGCAAGGTCCACATTCGATGATCCGCTCTCCGCGTTCTTCAGAACGCGGCTGCATTGAAGCATCCCATCCCATGACGTAGATATGCGGATTGATCGAGCTCTCCGCGTTCTTCAGAACGCGGCTGCATTGAAGCACCTCGGCATCTGGGATAGCCACCACAGCGTTGGGGCTCTCCGCGTTCTTCAGAACGCGGCTGCATTGAAGCGTGCATCCTACTGCAGCGGCGTTTGCTCGTACGCAGCTCTCCGCGTTCTTCAGAACGCGGCTGCATTGAAGCAGCAAGACCCAGGAGATGGCGTCGAAGGTCGTCAAGCCTCTCCGCGTTCTTCAGAACGCGGCTGCATTGAAGCGCGATGACAAGTTGTTCTATGACCTGTCACACTCGTTCTCTCCGCGTTCTTCAGAACGCGGCTGCATTGAAGCGCGAGGCTGTGGCGTCGGGTATGAAGGGCCTTCTGGCCTCTCCGCGTTCTTCAGAACGCGGCTGCATTGAAGCATCACAACGGAATAGAAACCCGCTACCGCCCCTCGGCTCTCCGCGTTCTTCAGAACGCGGCTGCATTGAAGCCACCTCAGCCAGGGGTTCCGCTAGCCACGGAGCCATCACTCTCCGCGTTCTTCAGAACGCGGCTGCATTGAAGCATCCAAGATCATGGGGCGGTTGTCGACTCGAGGGATGAACTCTCCGCGTTCTTCAGAACGCGGCTGCATTGAAGCTACGCAGCGCGCGTTTTTGGCTTGTAGTCCGCGCAGACTCTCCGCGTTCTTCAGAACGCGGCTGCATTGAAGCGGGTCTCGTCGGTCGCGGTAGAGCACGCGCCCTGGTCTCTCCGCGTTCTTCAGAACGCGGCTGCATTGAAGCTGTCCGCGCTGGTGCTTCGCGCGGGCAAAGGCCGCCCTCTCCGCGTTCTTCAGAACGCGGCTGCATTGAAGCCGGTCGCAACAACGACGCAGAAGCACGCGGCGGGTATCCTCTCCGCGTTCTTCAGAACGCGGCTGCATTGAAGCAGCCGCTTGTTCCACGACTTGCGGCGACTCATGACGCCTCTCCGCGTTCTTCAGAACGCGGCTGCATTGAAGCTCCGGGTTTCGATGAGACCACGAGCTATACAAGATGTCTCTCCGCGTTCTTCAGAACGCGGCTGCATTGAAGCTGTCGACGGTTCGCCTGCGGGCGGGATCGTCGGATCGTCGGCTCTCCGCGTTCTTCAGAACGCGGCTGCATTGAAGCGGGCATCTGGAAGAAGCACTAGAAGACGCCGCAGAGACCTCTCCGCGTTCTTCAGAACGCGGCTGCATTGAAGCTTTAGATCGGGCTCGGCGGTGAAGATGTTTTGCCCGACTCTCCGCGTTCTTCAGAACGCGGCTGCATTGAAGCACCTGCTTGACCGTTCGCACGGCCTTCGCTGCCTTCCTCTCCGCGTTCTTCAGAACGCGGCTGCATTGAAGCGGGTTTTGAATCCCGAAGTGCTTCACCACCTGCCACCTCTCCGCGTTCTTCAGAACGCGGCTGCATTGAAGCTTCGTCGGTCCCCCACTCAACGGTAGCCAGTCGGATTTCTCTCCGCGTTCTTCAGAACGCGGCTGCATTGAAGCCAGTGCGTGCCGTAGAGCTCGACGTACATCTGCGGAACTCTCCGCGTTCTTCAGAACGCGGCTGCATTGAAGCTGCGGCGCGGCAAAGGGCAGAGGAGCCCAATGCCAGTAGCTCTCCGCGTTCTTCAGAACGCGGCTGCATTGAAGCCGGCGTTGGCCGTCGCGGGCTGCTGCTCGACAGCGAGGCTCTCCGCGTTCTTCAGAACGCGGCTGCATTGAAGCCAGGCGCAGGGACGCCGCGGCTTCCTCGACATGAGCCGACTCTCCGCGTTCTTCAGAACGCGGCTGCATTGAAGCACGCTGCGCATCTACGGCACTACGGAGAGCGCAGACCTCTCCGCGTTCTTCAGAACGCGGCTGCATTGAAGCCCTGGAGATTGTAGGTGTCCGCCTCGACGTCGACCAGCACCCTCTCCGCGTTCTTCAGAACGCGGCTGCATTGAAGCGTCGTGACCGTGCACAGGGAGACATCGTTCTCGAGCCTCTCCGCGTTCTTCAGAACGCGGCTGCATTGAAGCATAACCGCTGAGCTCATGTCCCGTATCCTTCTTTTTCGCTCTCCGCGTTCTTCAGAACGCGGCTGCATTGAAGCCGCAATGACGCGGACAGCACCACCGCGATCCAGCCCCTCTCCGCGTTCTTCAGAACGCGGCTGCATTGAAGCCTGTCTTCGACTCACACAGGGAACAGCGCGAAAAACCCTCTCCGCGTTCTTCAGAACGCGGCTGCATTGAAGCACCGGGCGCACCGATGACCCCGAGCTGCGCAAGATGCTCTCCGCGTTCTTCAGAACGCGGCTGCATTGAAGCATCGCGCGGCTCTGGGTCGTGCCCGCTGCAACCCTCCGCACTCTCCGCGTTCTTCAGAACGCGGCTGCATTGAAGCCTCTGACAAGGGCGGCTATAGGATCCCTTCCGCTGTCCTCTCCGCGTTCTTCAGAACGCGGCTGCATTGAAGCGCGTCGATGCCGTTCATGATGCCATCAGGCGACGCCGCTCTCCGCGTTCTTCAGAACGCGGCTGCATTGAAGCCGCAGCTCATCCGCGGTGTACGCGGTCTTGAGGCCCCTCTCCGCGTTCTTCAGAACGCGGCTGCATTGAAGCTGTCCTCGGCGAATATGCGGTGCGCCTCTGCCTCGGCCTCTCCGCGTTCTTCAGAACGCGGCTGCATTGAAGCCTGGCGCTAACCGGCTGCATCGAAGCGTCCGACGTCATCCTCTCCGCGTTCTTCAGAACGCGGCTGCATTGAAGCACGATCGTGGTGTGGTCGAGGTTCTCGTCCAGCCACGCGCTCTCCGCGTTCTTCAGAACGCGGCTGCATTGAAGCGCTAGGCTGGCTGGGAACGGGAACCCGGCTAGCTATTCTCTCCGCGTTCTTCAGAACGCGGCTGCATTGAAGCGATTTTACGGTCACCGCATCGGCGATGAACGTCACGCTCTCCGCGTTCTTCAGAACGCGGCTGCATTGAAGCCCATTCGAGCAGCAGAAGCAGGTGGCTTTCTGCTTCACTCTCCGCGTTCTTCAGAACGCGGCTGCATTGAAGCTGTTGAGTGCGGACGCAGCACGCTGTGTCGAGATCTCCTCTCCGCGTTCTTCAGAACGCGGCTGCATTGAAGCCGAAGCGTCGCGACAACGTCTTCCGCCTTGTGAGCGCGCTCTCCGCGTTCTTCAGAACGCGGCTGCATTGAAGCACCGCGACGTCGCCTTTTGCAGCGGCGACTTCGGCCTCTCTCCGCGTTCTTCAGAACGCGGCTGCATTGAAGCGAACTCTTCAACCGTGCTCGCGCGCCTGTCTTTCGCTGGCTCTCCGCGTTCTTCAGAACGCGGCTGCATTGAAGCGACCCCTGTACGACGGCGAGTCAGATGCGAGAAGCGCGCTCTCCGCGTTCTTCAGAACGCGGCTGCATTGAAGCTCCGTGTCGAGGTAGACCAGGTCCCGAAGCTCAACGTGCTCTCCGCGTTCTTCAGAACGCGGCTGCATTGAAGCGTGTACCCCTCGGCACGGCGCGCCTTGAGCTTGGTCTCTCCTCTCCGCGTTCTTCAGAACGCGGCTGCATTGAAGCGGTTCGGACGCATTGGCGGTGAGATGTCTGAGATAGAGCCTCTCCGCGTTCTTCAGAACGCGGCTGCATTGAAGCGCGGCCAGCGCTAGAGCCATGGCCAGGTTACTCGCGTGCATCTCTCCGCGTTCTTCAGAACGCGGCTGCATTGAAGCAAGATGCGCTGGAAGATGCCGCCGCTGTCCTACGCGCTCTCCGCGTTCTTCAGAACGCGGCTGCATTGAAGCTAAGAAGGGGGGCAAAAAAGGTTTTTCCCACGAGTCTCTCCGCGTTCTTCAGAACGCGGCTGCATTGAAGCCGGATGCGCATGCACTCGGACACTGTGCGGACGGCTGCCTCTCCGCGTTCTTCAGAACGCGGCTGCATTGAAGCATGCGCGGCACCACGGCGTCGGGCGCGTTCATCGACCTCTCCGCGTTCTTCAGAACGCGGCTGCATTGAAGCGGCTCGAGGTGCGCTGCCGCAATCATCCGCGCGGCGTCTCTCCGCGTTCTTCAGAACGCGGCTGCATTGAAGCAGGCCGCGCTGCAAGGCCTGCTTCAAGACGACGGCAAACTCTCCGCGTTCTTCAGAACGCGGCTGCATTGAAGCTGCCAGCCGAGGCCTACGACCAGTGGGCAGACGGCGACTCTCCGCGTTCTTCAGAACGCGGCTGCATTGAAGCTCCAGCCCCTCCACCTTGCGCGCCACTGTCTCGCATGCGCTCTCCGCGTTCTTCAGAACGCGGCTGCATTGAAGCTTCGCGGCGAGCTTGGTCAGGCCCGCGAGCGCTTCGCCTCTCCGCGTTCTTCAGAACGCGGCTGCATTGAAGCAACCTCATGCGCGTGTGCCTCGAGGCCGCGTGCGACGCCTCTCCGCGTTCTTCAGAACGCGGCTGCATTGAAGCTTGCAGAGACAGAGAACCTTCCCCTGACCGGGTCGCAGGCTCTCCGCGTTCTTCAGAACGCGGCTGCATTGAAGCTCAAAACCGGTTGTTGCTCCCAGTGATCTAGCAGGCTCTCTCCGCGTTCTTCAGAACGCGGCTGCATTGAAGCACCGCGATGAGCCGCGCGTCGCACGCGGCCTCGAGGCCTCTCCGCGTTCTTCAGAACGCGGCTGCATTGAAGCCGGTACAGCATCAACGCGGGCTTCACGTCCGCGGGGAGCTCTCCGCGTTCTTCAGAACGCGGCTGCATTGAAGCACCGAGCTGAACCAGCAGTGGATCGTGGAGGGTGATAGCTCTCCGCGTTCTTCAGAACGCGGCTGCATTGAAGCGGCGCAGGAGGTCGATGTGTCTAATCAGATTGCTAGGCAACTCTCCGCGTTCTTCAGAACGCGGCTGCATTGAAGCACGAGCGCAGTCACGACGCACGGGCCTACGTCGCAGTCGCCTCTCCGCGTTCTTCAGAACGCGGCTGCATTGAAGCTTGCTGCGTGCGCTCGCGCTGTTGAGATCGACGGAGCTCTCCGCGTTCTTCAGAACGCGGCTGCATTGAAGCAGTGAGGTGCGGATGTCCAGGACAATGGAGTCGAGCTCTCCGCGTTCTTCAGAACGCGGCTGCATTGAAGCACCAGCTCCGCGTCCTCGTAGTCGTCCCAATCCGCGACTCTCCGCGTTCTTCAGAACGCGGCTGCATTGAAGCCTCGGCGCGTGCGTCGTGCCTGGAGTGCTGTCGTGGGCTCTCCGCGTTCTTCAGAACGCGGCTGCATTGAAGCTTCGCCGCGCCGCCCGAGCCTGCGCCGGCATTCGGGCTCTCCGCGTTCTTCAGAACGCGGCTGCATTGAAGCAGGTACACATCGCGCTCGACAGGGCGCGAGAACATCGTCTCTCCGCGTTCTTCAGAACGCGGCTGCATTGAAGCCTCGCGCACAGTCTCGAGCGGCACGGATGCGGCGACAGCCCTCCGTGTCAGTAAAGGGTGAGCCACAGGGGACCTGGATATCTCTGTAGCGAG
>CAZMVL010000119.1:0-10155 GCA_964569335.1 uncultured Paraperlucidibaca sp. | reverse complement strand
GGGTCGGGCCTCCGAACCAAGCTTCCCCAAACTAGCCGTTATAGGTAGGAATGATCAAGAACACCACAAACAGAACATGGCATGGCAAGATATGCAGGGCGCGATGGAGAACGTGAAGACTACGAACAGGCACTTCGTGGAGGTGTGCAATCCCGTCGAGTCTGCGAAGGAGCGATGGGATCGGATGTGCGCTGACCTGGCCGTGCTCATGGAGAACATAGGCAATTCCACTGGGCTCGAGGAAAGGGGTCGATGCGTGTCAGACCTGTACAACAAGATTAGTTTCTACCTGGGCCAACACAGCGAGTACTTCACAAGATCGCGCTACTTGGAGTACGGCGAAGCAATGATCAGAGCTCTCATGGCTTTGCGGGAGAGCTCCAAAGACATACTTCCAGAAGGAACTTCTCGAGCTTACAGGCTTGCACATCCAGAGCCGGACGAGGTGCCGCCTTTCATCTCTCCTCCCACCTCGGTACCTGCCCCAGCTCCGCCTCCCCCAGTGCCCGCACCAAGCATGAGCGAGGCCCCCGAAGAACGCATCCCTGAACACCAACCTTCCCAAGAGGAGGAGGAGGTACCACCACGACCACCAACCCCACCTCCACCCCCTCCTGCTGTGAAGAAGAAGAGGCGCTCGAGAGGTAATCATCAATTCAAGCTCCTCATGAAGGAAGCCGAAGTGTTCCGAGGTCGACCCATCACCACATGCCCCCCGCCTCCCCTGATTCAAGAGCCTGCACGGAAGGTTGAAAAGAAGGAGAGGAAGAAGCGAGCTCGCGAGGTGGAGGATGAAGAAACTGTGGAGGTCGAGGACGGAGGGAACGCTCTGCCCATGTGGGAAAGGGTGAGACTCGTGAGAAGGGAAATCATGAAAACCAAGTATCAGATCTCGGATTTGGCAAGAGAGATGAAGCACGTATCCAAGAGCATCGCACAAATCGAGCGAAACATGAAAGACACAATTGGCGCGCTCAGGGATGTGGACAGCCGACTCTGGGAGTGTGAATTGGAAATGGCAGGAAACAGTAGGGATACCTAGAAGCAATAATATATATCTCTCTCTCACCATTCTCTTTCTCTGGACGACATGAGCAACTTCTGCGCTCGCCCAGTCAACACACTTGGGGGGAATGGTGGAAGTATATTCCAGACTGCGTTTGGCGTCTTCGCAGATAACATGGCGCAGCGTTATGGCGCGCCCCCCGGTGCAGGGGCGATGATCAGCAACGCGTTAGTACCAGCAACAACTACGAACACTCTCGTGACTACGTCAAATCAGGGTGGCACGGATTTCCTAGGATTGGCATTAGGCGTGTTGAGCATTCCTTTCGGATTCGCCATGCAATTTCTCTTGGGTATGGGGCAAGAAGTGAATAAGAAGTACGCACAAGCCGCTGGCGCAAAATCAGTTGGGCTTCTCGAGGGCGTGGCGACAGGAACCGCGAGTCTGGCATCGAGTGCATACAGTAAAATCAACATCAACTTCTACAACGCTAAACAAAACAAACAAGTGTTTGATCCTCCCACAAGCGATGAGGCGAAGCAAGATATAGTGGCACATAACCCAAGCAGTGATTGGCCTGCTACGGGTTACGCTGGCTACTTCTACCCCGAAGAAGTTGTGCACATGAGAAGTGCCACAGAAGGTGTAGATGTTATGGCGCCAACATTCAGAGAATTTCAAGCGATCTCTGTGACGCTTGTGCGGGCGTGCGGACCAAAAGCTGTGAAAGCATATAAAGGCGCGAAACTCATCATTGACACCGTGCAAGGTTCGCAATCATACACTATCTGGCATATATTTTACTATTTGAGGAATCTCTTCAGGCTAATAACTTATGTGGAAGGTGCTTTGGATGCAAGTGCGTTTTGGAAGGATGAGGAGACTGACGACGATGATGACGATGGTTACGAGGTCACGAGGAAGAAAGTTGGTGGCGACGATGATGATCCGGTGAGAATGCCGGAAGAAGAAGTCGAGGACGAACTCGTGAAGGACCTGGAAAAATTCCTTGAGAAGCTCACAGAGTTTGCGAATGGCGTAGAAATATGGATGGGTATGGCAATTGATGATTACTTCCTTGCGCATCCGCAGGATAAGCTTTGTGATAGGGTGCCTGGGGTCTTGCCTTTGCAGGTTAGTGGTGACGACTGTTTCCACATGGAGGAATTCCTGAACACGCCGGTTCTACAGTATGTGTACAATTTGGTAAATCCCAACGGGACGTTTGAAGATGGCGCTGCATCCCTTGGTGCATCGAATTTGACAAGTAGCGCCCAAAGGAGCCCAACATACAAGTATCGAGCTAAGAGGGAGTATAATCACTGGCCTGAAGATAAAGCAGAGAAGTTCGAGGAGGAGGAGGGGGTAAATGATAAGTGTGAAGCTCTCTTAACCGAAATGTTGGAAATGCGAGTACGCGAATTGGTGGATGAGAAGGAGGGGTTTGCGTTCCAGGATTCGATGATACAGAAGCAGATTGGGACGATCCTTCAAAGGTCAAAAGTCGAGGCTGAAAAAAGTAAAGTCACAAAAAAAAGGGTTGGAGATGTAAGGTTTCTCACATACGCAGAGATGGTATGTTTGAGAAGCCATCTGCAAAGTATGCCTTTACAGGGAACAGTGTACGGGAAGGCCTATGCTAGAATCAACCTGATCATTCACGGCTATGAAACATTCAAAACGTATGCGGTTGAGCGAGGAATGGATTCTGACGTCGAGGAGGCCAAATATCTTAAGAATTCAACTCCGGTGCTGGGAACGAAGGGAGGGCGTGTCCACGGGGAAGATTGGAGTGCGGAGAGCGCGTTTTTTATGCAAGCGCCCATGCATCGTTTCCATATAAGCAGCAGCAGATTCTCGTACCGGGAAAATATTGATTCAGCTCTACGTCTCTGGTCCTCGCAGAGACCCCTACTGAGAGATGAGAGGCAATTCAGGTTCAAAGACTTCTACGATGCTTTTGGGTACGTGGAAGCACTCTATATTTCAGACTGTGTGATGTACGCAATGCAGGGCACGGGAGAAGGAGAGACCCGCTGGAATGTGCGCCTCGACGATAACGATCATCGGCAACTACTCATAATGCTGATCATGACAGGGACGTTTGTTGAGTATGCGTGCAATTGTAAACGAATCGCCATTCTAAATCTGAGGGCAGGGCCTGGTAAGGTGAAACCAGACAAGGAGATGATACGCGGGCATTTCTGGTGGCAGGTTGGGGTGGTTGTGCATGAACCAGTGATCACTCTGGATATGACAGTGTTGGATTTCACATATGCAATGGCCACAAAAAGCTCACCGCCGTTGACGGGGTTCAGGAATTTCCTTAACCCGCGCAATACGAGCTGGATCCGGCTGCCAAAGGGTGAAGATCTAGAAACCATTGAACTCCCTGCTGTTTTGGGTACATCGGACGAGGCGATGAAAGTTATGCGCAATCGGATAATGAAATTGGCTGATCGAGGAGCTGCCCCGCCTCAGCCAGGTGTGTTTGCTGCAGTGAAGGACGCCGTTGAAAATTTCAAGAAGAGGGTTCGGGATTATTTGGACCAGGAGGTGGATGATGATGAAGAAGATTAGTCAGAGGAGTTTATGTATATGTTTCTTCCTCGCATTCACTCCCCCACCCCATGAATGAGGCTTCTTCGCGATCGTATGCGGTGAGGCATTTCGATGCAACGACCGAGAACCGTGTGGAGGAGTATGCGTCCGCGGAAGCTAGGCAGGAGATACACCGTCGTGTGCGACTTGGTGCTTCTTCGCTTGTGCACATGTTCAACACAGGTGGAAATTCCTATGCATGGAAGCGCGGAGAGAAGCTCCTCGGAGGTCGATACTACGACCTCTACTTGCTTTCGTTGAGTGATGAGGAGGGGAAAGCTCAATCATCAGTGGAAAAGGTATTTCGAGGTGCATTCTTACACCATATGCAATATGTAGGACTTGAAATCTTCGTGTATCGATTAATAGCTAAGGCTACGCCTCCCACCTTCCGACTTCCGTTCTTAACACAGCCAGCTTTTAGGGGTTCTGGAAGCGAGGAGGTGAGCATTGCGCTACAGAGCAGGGGTGCCCCACTTAACTCGTGCCAGCTACTGTCTCAACAGGGACGGTTTGGCCAGTCAGCGGACTCAGCAAGGTTCCTGCTTGATATGTTGCAGGGATTGCGATGGTTGTATGCACAGGGGGTTGAAATTGTAGGAGGGTTCACGGAAGATGACATCCTTGTTTGCGATGGTGGAGCTACGTACATACTAGATTTGGGTAGTTGGACGCCTACCATTTCCGTGCAAGTTCCCGAACACTGGGAAGCTGGAATGGCGATGTTGAAACTTTTCCAAAAGACTCTACCGGAGAAAGGAACTTTCAGTGCACAGGTTGCCCACCTAAAAAGCATGATCCCGATGTGTCTTGAGAAGGGTGCATGTGACAATTGGGATGAGCTGATATTAGAGCTAACGAAAAGTTCTTAAAACTCGCGTGCACTTTTGTAGGCTTGGTCGAGGGCTTCATCGGCTTTTCTCTTGCTGCCTGGAAACAAACTCTTTCTCGAATACCGCGGAAAGGCGTCCCCGTAATTATTGTCGCCGGTATTGCGGATTGCCTGCTTAATTTTTGCCTCTCTCGCTTTATACCAGGGGCTTTCAAACATGGGAACTGCGCTTGGTGGAAACTTGACCGCGTCGAGTGAGATCCTGGCGAATTCTTGTTTTTGATGCCGGCTTTCGTATGCTTTTAACTCTCTTTCGGGGTTTTTCTTCCAAGCTCGCGACACAATACCCACTCCAGTGTCTTGCGTTACGTAACTAAACGTTTCCTCCGAACTAGCCGCGTCTTCTGATACCCCGATCAGAACAGCCCTGTGTAGTGCATTGGCTCTAACCGCCCATTTCATGTTCCTTTGGGGGATGAATGTCACCTTCTCCAAAGCCGATGTTGTTTTGGGCACAGTGAAGTTGAGGGGTATTTGAACCTGGCTGGGTAGCTTGTCCAACCCTGCTGCGATTGCCGTAGTTTGTCGCATAATGTAATCGTCTTTCAAACGCACCTCCTCTTTGTGTTTTCCAGTATTGGCTTCTTCCGCAGGGTATGCAAATATGAATTGTATCCCCGGGAACTGTTTACACACTGCTTCTATATACTCCTCAAGTGGTGTTACAAACGCCTTATCGATATTTGGATCAAACCGTGGTTCGTTGGGGTTGAAGGCACGAACCATGATTTCACTGGAAGCCTCGGCGAGTTTACCAACGAGAGCATCTGTTTGGTTGACCAAACCGAGGATGGTTTCACAGTTGTAGTCGAAGAAGAAGATGTGGCGAGTGCAATCGAATGATCTCTCTTGCCAATTTGTCGATATCCCCTCGTCCATGATGTCGAGGAACTTTGTCCCGGAACCATCGCCTTCGCGGATTTTGGTGATATCCAGCATGCTCCAGTCTTGTTTCATCATATTCGTATCGTAGACACTTTCCGTGACACGTGACATGTCTGAGTTCACTGTCCTTTCCAAATGTGCAATCCATGCAAGGATGACGTTGGAAAAAAGCGAGACCACGTGCGTAGCTTGCTGTAGCGACGAGTGCATATGCGCGGCCGCCATTCGTCTTTGGGATGTTTGAGGGTTGTCAAGCTTTCTGGACTCGAGGAAATCTACGAGTAGGTGCGTTTGTAAGGTATCTTCGTTGTTTGCACCGTGTCGGATCCTTTGAAGTTTTAGTGGCGTCCCGTCGCGCTTCCTTGTACTGCTAAACAATTCCTCTATGTCAGTTCCAGCCGCTCCTCTAGGCTCTGCATCACCGGGCCTGCTGAACTTTTTAAAGGCTATCGAGTACGCTTGCACGGGTACCAACAATTTTTGTCCTCGGAGCGTGGCATCCGTGTAGTATCTTCGAAGGTTTAGTTGGTATTCTGGGCACATCAACAGGAAGTAGAACGGAGCCAACCTCCCTTTGAAAACATCATCGAATCCCTGAATGTATCTCGCCATCGTTGGGACGTTTATCCTGGAGTATCCAAGTCGCACGTTCATGATTGTGGTTTCTAGCCAGTCCACGTCGGCAAACACATTCTGATTCCTGAAAAGGGTGTATCTCAACAGGTAGAGCTTCGTATCGATGAACAAACCTTCGATGAAGGCGATAAGAATACTCGACATGAGACTTCCTTCATCATTCTCACCGATGCGAAACGATACACGAGAAAATTCTCCGATCATATTGTGCTCAATCAATGCATGATCACGCGCCCCCTCTTGATCCTCGGTGCCTAACCTAATACCCATCGCTGTTCTGAGATCCATAAGCGCTGTCGTAATATGGTCAGCGTGCTGTGGATTTTCCGATATTGCATCTTGCAATTTAAACACTCGCTCGAGAATATGCCGGTGTGCTTCGGTGGTGTCCGAAAGTGTTTCCAGCTGCGCTATTTCCTGGTTTGTTAGACTTCTTGCCCCCCCGGCAGCTCTCAGGGGTGCGAGTGCTATGGTTCTGCCGCCTATCTGGACAGTGCCAGCGGCTGCCAGACGCACGGTCCTGTTGATGAAACTGGGCCAATCGGGCATGTTCGCATGAAAGCTGGGGAACCAGAAAGACTCGTTTGCTTCGGGGGGTAGTGCATTCCTCCCGGCTTTGAAACCTTGGAACTTGTCGCGCAGAGTAGCCACCACCTCGTCGGCGTATGCTCCATCGAGATGCGTTAAACTCCCTAATTTGATCCTTGTGTCAGCGACCACGGCCAACATCCGCTCCCTCGCTACTTGTGATACATCTCCTCCCATTACTTCATCTGCAACCAGCTGATCCAAGGCCTGGTCTGCTGCTTGCATTGCCTCTGACGGTTTCACTTCTACGGGGTTGTCGGTTCCAACTGAGTGAAGCTGACTCAGAACGCACCGTAGGACCTGTTTGAAACATTCAAGCATCAAGATGTTGCGATGATCATTCCATCCTTGATCGAGAAGTCCTTGTAGGAAGCGGTCCAAGTCGGAATCTACCACGCCACTCCGTAAGATAGCAAATATATGCGCCCTCATAGTTTGTTTATCAGCATCGCCGACCACTCGAGGTAGCACGGTGTTCTGCATTACCTGGGCAAATTTGTGGAACTCGTATATGTTCGTACCCACCAAGCTCAGCTCATTACGCTTGGCATCTACACTCTGAGCTAGTCTATACTTCAATTGTAGCATGATCATACCTGCTGCTCGGAGGAAAAGTTGTCTAGGCTCGCCCTCGTCGCATAGATTTGCAAGATCTCTACCTATGGTGTCACCCTCTAATCCTGTGACTGCTGGGACGTCCCCTTCGTCGAGTTCGTCCCCCGCATATACGTTTTCTTTGGGTGCATCTTCCTTTGTAAATTTTGACACGTGCTGGATGATTTCGTCCTCGACACCGGCGATTGCATGGTCCCATGTGCGCATAGCTTCCGCGACTTTGTCGGGTATATATGTATTTATTGCATCTTGCATTTGTGTTTGCAGCCATTTGAGTATATCTTTCCCCGATGGTTTTTCGAAAACTTGCGAGACCCGAACATCTAGAGCCTCCAGAACAGAATTTAGTCCTCTGAATATTTTAAGTAGGTTGTTTCCTGGGTCATCGATGATACTCCGAACTGTTTCCGTGGACGCATCGTAGAGACAATTCCAGGTGCTGAACAGATTTTCAGGAACTTTGCCCCAGACTTTCTTGTAGATGCACCTAATGACGACATTTATCGGTCTCGAATAAGTATTATCCTGTCTCGCGCGTACCTTTGACCCTTTCACGAATGCATCAAAAATGAAGTCAAATGACGGGAGGCTCAAATACGACATCATGTTGATTTGCACCACGGTGAGCATCACATTCACGTAATCCCTGAAGTCTCCTGTTCGGCCAGTTACATGTTCATTGGAAAGATATCGGGTGCATTTAGTGAAATTCGTAATGTAAATCGCACTGTTCCGCACCTTGTTCAGGAAATCAACAGTTTCGTCGAACCCTTCCCCTCCTCCGAACAGCGTTTCATACCCACCCTTGTGATCGTACTGTGAGCTTATATTCTCGATGTCTTCGGCTTCCTCTTGCATGATCTTGTAGAGAAGTCGGTATGCGCCCTTTAGAGATGTCATTGCGTGAGCATACGCTGCCATATACCCGGAAATGTTCTCGTGAGACGAAAGAGGGAGAGGGATGGGCACAGTGGACGTTTTTCCATACAACGGAACATAACTCTTGCCTTGGGCATCGGTGCGGGCGAATTTCACTCTGACTAATTTGTCGTCATTTTCTTCGAATTGGCGTTGACGATCCGACAGCATCGCCGCTAGCCTTGTCATTGGATCGATGTGTCCATATCTCGATGTTGCCATGACGGGGGAAGAATGCTCGGAAAGAAGAAGTGAGAACTAGTTAAAATATATTGTACTTCTCAACTCATCCCGAGCTGCGTAGATTTGTATCTCCGTGGCCGTGGCTGAGGAAAGGGTTTTGAACAGGAATATGAAATTTGGGCATGTGCAGGATGCGACCCAGTACGTGCTCGAAGTCTTGTCCCAGTCGGTGGAGCAGGACCCGTAGAGGCAGTCCGGTGGGTCGATGTTAGAAGCACCGAAGGCGTAGACGAGCACAGACGTCACTCCGCCTCCACCTCGTTGCGCAGTCCATGTCACGCTGTAGGTGACGGACGGGATGAGCGGGCATGGCTTCTGTGTGTCCCCGTCCACCAGGCAGTGCTCCGTGCTGATGTATGAAGGTGACAGGGTGACGGGCGACACTCCTGGAGGCGGCGCTGGCATTGGTGTTGGGAGGGATGGTGCAATAGTCGGAGTCGACGGCGGGAACGTCACCGATGCCCCGTAGGCGAAGTTGTTGAAGTTCAAAGGGGCGCAGGTGTCTGCATCACACGCTCCCATGGTTGCTGACACGGTTTGTGTGTTGGCGTTGAGGAGGAAGTAGGTTCCTTCCTGTGCCCCACCCCATTGCCATGCTGTGGAGTTGGACTTGGCTGTGTCCACGCCCATGAATACCGGCCATGCGTTGAGGGTGGTGTAGATGAGCTGGTTCAACTCGTCCAGTGTATGATAGTAGGGGAGGAACATGCCCCTGGAGTTGCAGAGAGCCCCAGTTTCCACGTAGGAGAGTGCCGATGCCCTAGTCTCCGGGATGATGTTGAAGACGCTGGAACCCGTGATTGGGGTAGTCTCCACGTACACGGATGGGTAGTCGAAGATGGCGTTGGGGACTAGGAGGGTGTAGATTGCCCTGCCCAAATCCACAGTCTTGCAATCCGAATTCTGCTCCCAGTAGTAACATCCTTCCTCGGTGCCGGAGCCAGTCATCACCAGATCCCCATTGGGTGCCCTCACCTGCCTCACTGGATCACCAAACCCGCCACACACCTGCTTCCCGAACTTGGAGATGACAGCCGGACAATCACACGTCCTTCCCGCAGTTCCAGTATCGCAGGCACATTGGCCTAAATCATGGTTGGGGTGCCTCTCCTGCTGTGCCTCGTTCAGGATACACGTCCTGATGGGCGCCGTCGACCTGATCCTGTTGCTGGACTCGTACCAGACTGGCACTTCCCTTGTCTCACACGATCGGCGCGACTGGGCGTTGGTGAGCACTGGGTTGTAGATAGTCCAGGAGGCGCCCACATCCACGTTGTGAAGCCTGAACCCGACGCCACGGTAGACTCTCGTTGGGTAGGGCTCGCCTTCCACCGTGGTTACTCCAGTGTCTTCCGGTGTTACGTTGAAAGAGACTTGGTAGAACTGGCGCGCGTTCAGGACCACGGACACGTTCTTGGAGATGAGCGTGCTGGGGTTGAGATCGTAGGCTGGGTTGAGCGGGTGGATGAAGATCTCCAACATGGTGGTGGCTACGTCGCACAAAGGGCAGAGTTCCAATGCGTAGAACCCGGACACAGTCACCTCCTCGTACCAGGCAAAGACCACCTCCGTGTTCGTCTTCCCTGCGTTGTACCAGATCGGTGGTGGTGAGGAGGAGGAGACTTCCACTTGAACGAAGAGAGTGTCGAGCTCGAGAATCTTGGAAAACTCATCCAACTCAGTCTGGGAGGCGCCATGCTTGTCCGTGATTGCGTAGGAGTAGAGGAGGACGGGGTAGCCACATGTGGGGTTGGACGCCGACTCCTCCGGG
>CAZMVL010000118.1:0-10291 GCA_964569335.1 uncultured Paraperlucidibaca sp. | reverse complement strand
CTGATGAGCAAATAGGGAGCAGCTGCCGGGTTCCCTCCCAAAAGCGACGCAATGCTTTGCATCGAGACGGAGTTTGCAAAAACTGTTTCGGTGGGGTGCTCGAGTAAATAGACCGCTGCAATAGCTCGATGAGCCTGATTGCCATTCCATAGATTCCACGGCTGCTTGCCTGGCGGCGACGTGGCGGGGCCCCTGGGGGGCACCGTCCCGTTTGATCCGGCCCCCGCCAGCGGGATGCCTCCGCTCAGGCCTTGCGAGACGACGGATCCCCTCGCAGGCTTCTCTTTTCCGCCGGAGTCATGGTTCTTGTCCTTGCCCCAGTTCCCAGGCCACAGCTTGCTCCAATTCCAGTTGGCAGGATTGGCCTTTTCCCACTTAAGGTCCTTGAAATTTCTCCACTGGTCCTTGAGTGTCCATTCACCACTGGCAGCTCCTGAGCTGACCCAGAACGCAAAAATCACGACGGCTGCTGCTGCTGCGCCGATCACGCACGGACCGCCGCAAGTAAGACCATCCTGCTGTCGTTTATCCTCTGTCGCAAGTCCGCTCGGGTCGGTCCATGTTACGGGGTTGTTGTCCGCATAGCTGTATCGATTGTAGGACTGTCCACTGAACGCGCTCGGTACGGTCGGGTCGGGCGACACGAAACGACCGATACGTGGATCGTAGAACCGAGCCCCCATGTCTGTGAGCCCGATCCCGACTTCGCGGCGGTGTCCCGTGTATCCAAGAGACGAGGCTGTCGCGGTTGTATCCCCTTCGCCGAAGTTCCCGAGCACAACGCGGTCCTTGACCGTTCCATCCGCGAACGTGATCAGGTCCGGGGTACCGATATGGTTCGCATGAAGATAGGCCGTCTCGTTGCGCACGCCGTCCGTGAATCGAAGCTCCGCCACGGCGCTGCCAGCGACGAGGACGCGGACCACGTCCTCAATGCTCGAACCGTCGTCGGTACGCTCGAACGCAGGACCTAAGAAAATGGTTTCGACACCATCGGGATCCAGGCGAAGCACGCGCTGCTGCGATGCGCCGTACTCGAACTTCGTCACGGGAGCGTTGGGATCACTGCCCGCGCGCACTGTCTCGAGCTTTCCAAGAGCGTTGTAACCGAACGTCTGGGTTCCTCCTGGAACGGTAGCCCCACTCCTCGTCTCCATGCGTCCGAACGCATCATACGTGTAGTGATGGAGGTCGCCGTTCTCGTCGGTTGACCGAACAGCGTGCGGCAACGTCTGTGGACCATTGTCGTTTTCACCTCCCACGCCATAGGTGAAGGTGCCAGCCCCGCTCTTTGTCTTGATGTTACCAGTCGCCGTGTAGGTATAACTGCTCAGTGACGGACCACCGACGCCCGCGGTGCTCCCCGTCAGGCGCTGCAAGTTGTCGTACTGATAAACGGTTGCCACAGTTTCGCCTGCGTCGTGGAATTTGCGCAGCGATTCCAGACTTCCGACAGCGTTCCAATGCAGCTGCTCATTGATCAACAGAGCGCCCGCCGCCGGCGCGACCTGACGTGACTCAATGCGTCCCGTGTATTGGTTGTACCCGAGGGTCAAAGTCGCCCCATCACCAAAGGTCACAGAATTTGGACGAAAGCCTTCGTAGGCAGTGTTGAGCTGCCAGAACACTTCTTGTGAGTCGAGCGCGTTCTCTGCTCTCCTGACCATCCCCTCGGGTCCGTACGAGTACTTCACGGAGAGGCGCGATTCGGGGTAGTGGACAATCTCCGGTCGCCCAAAGTCGTCGTACTCGTAGCTCGTCGAGAGGCTGACAGGACCTGACGGGGCAACCACGGTGTTGGTCATCACCTCGAGCGCCTTGCCGGTCGCTGTGTACTGGAGCGCGCTCACGTGGCCGTTGGGGGATGTCTCCCGGACAAGAGCCCCTTTTCGAGGACCCAGCTGACCGACAACCTCGTCGTACTCCCAGGTCGTCACCCCGTCCGTGTTTGTGAGCGACGTTCGACGGCCGAGTCGGTCGTAGCCAAACGTGTGCTCCACCGTGTTGTGGGTGTGCTTCTCAACCTCGTTCCAAGCATTGTACTGGTAGGAGTGATTCCCCGTGTCCGGATCAGTCGCGTGCGTCAAGCGGCGCATGTTGTCTTGGGTACGCGTCGTCTTGTTGCCAACCGGGTCGGTTATCTCGTAGACGAAGTGGTTCGAGCCGTACGCAAAGCGTGTGACTTCGTCGGCTCCGTCGATAGACAGGACCTGATTTCCCCGCGCGTCGTGGACCTGGCCCGAGGTGATGCCGCTTTGATTCTTGTGGACTGTGATCCAACGAGCGGACTGCTCGCTGAGATAGAGGCCTGCCAATTCGTCACGAATAGTTGACGAACTTGCGTAGAACGTCTCCACGGACGTGTTGTCTGGAAAGTCGACGCGAACGACGCGTCCTAGGCCGTCATAGCTGGTCTCAATGACGCCCTGGCTGAGGCTGGTGGCTTGAGGTCGTGTCACCTTGGATTCGCGTCCGAAAAGGTCGTACTCCTTGCTCTGACGTATGCGTGCACCACCAAAGCCTGGCACCTCGGTAGCGACTGTCCTGCCCTGGCTGTCGGACCATGATTTCTCCACGATCGTATCGGGAGACAGTAGGGAGCTCGTCGTCTTGGTAGTGAGTGCGACCGCGTTCTCACGGACCGGGGTCATGAGACCGGCCGCCGCCGGGGCATATTCGAAGGTAGTCGTGAGGTTCAAATCCCCGCGGAACTCTTCCGTCGGCCTACCGAATACGTCGTACTTCCATGTGATGACGAAGCCATTCGCGTCGGTTCGGGAGCGAATCTGACCGTCAGAGTAGCTGTAGCTTGTAACTTCGACGTGCCCTTCGGCGTTCTGTTGCTCCTGCACGAAGACGCCGTTGGGGTCGTAGAAAAGTGACGTAACGCGCGCAGGATCATTCCCATGGACTGGCGTTTCCGTGATCAGGTTGACGTTGCCCCAATCGTCGCGTCCGAACTCGGTTTTCAGGCGGAACTGACCCGCGATCCCCGCCTCGGACACCGCTTCGAGCACGCCTTGCGCAGTGTATTCGAGCATTGTTAGGGCGTAAGAAGTGTCATGTGGTGACTCACTCTCTTCGCCGACAAATGAGACTAAGCCCACTCTCCATGCCGCGATGTCGGCATCGTTGTCCTCGTGGGTGTAGGCGTAGCCTTTCCTCTCCACGTAACCCGCTTCCTGCAGCCAGCGGGTCTCCTCGGTCTTAAGATTGCCATACTCGTCATATGTGAACGACGCGCTGACATCATTGACACGTCCGTACTCTTCCTCGGCATACGAGCGAACGCCGAGGGGCACGGTGAAATGACACCCGGCGTCGGAGAGCCGCGACGCCAGCGTCGTTTGCTCCACACGCTTGCCGTGCACGGTGGTGTCACGTGTTAGTTCGTTACCGGCGATTTGCCAGGTCGTGCTGGTGAAGTTCGGGATATGGGTGAAGGGGTAGTAGTAGTAGTCGTACGACGATCCTGGCTGCGTGAGAGCATAATTTCTGGCGGCAAATGGACCGGCCTTGCCCTCATGCACAGCGTCCTGCCGATAGGTCTCAACCGTAGTTGAGCTTTCTATTCCCTCGACTCCCTGGCTGGTGTAAGCGCGGGTTTGGAACCCAAGGTAGCCGAGGCCTCCGTGCCGATCAGCGACAGCGTTCCAATAACTAAACTGTTGGCTTGAAGACTGGGTAACCACCGCAGGTACGAGCGACGAATCTTGCAGGAACGAACTGCGTGTGTAGGCAGCGACAACAGGGAACGGAAGGTTTTGTACGCAACCTGCTTCTCCGTCTTCACTGATGCGACTGTCGCAATCGATGCCTAGGGATCCCTGTGTGTAAACCCCCGTGGCGACGCCCGATGCGTAGTCGACGTCTATGCGATCTGGAATGCTCGACCCGTGAGACCACACCGATACCGTTTTGAGAAGGTTCGCAAGAGGTGATTGGCCAAAGAACAGCGAGTTAGGGCCTAAATAGTCCTGCCGCCCGTCGCCATTGACATCGAGCATGAGCACGTCCGGAGCCGATTGCCCGGCTAGCGATGCAATGGGCACCGGAAGCAAGTTGGAAAGATCACCGCGTCGATGGACATACCACAGTACGGTTGATTGATATGCCCTAGACAGCAAAATATCTGATCGACCGTCCAGATCGAAATCGACAGACCTCACTGAATCTGCATTATCTAGGTCACTCGAGTAACCGTGCGTGCCTCTCTTAAACTCAGTGCTCAGATGCGCGTCGCTACCGCCCACGTTTATATACCAGACGTACTGGCCGCGTGTGTCGAGCTTGCTCAATAGAAGGTCCTGCAGACCGTCACCGTTGACATCGAAATTGCCAACAAGTCGATACTGGTTCGCCGGCTCAGCAATTCCTTCTACTTGGACGTAGTGAATAAGGTCGTTATGGGCCATGCCGAGCATGTTGAAAATTTCGCCAGAGGCAAAAATGATGGCCTCACGTCCGTCTGGCATCCTCGTGCGCGTCATGTTGTCGCAAAGACCTGAGGTGCCCCAGAGCGTCACAGGCTCTTGGAGATTGCCGCCCTCATTGCGAAAGAACTGCCAAGGGCGCGAGTCTCCAGAGCAGTGAAGGATGTCCGTAAACTTGTCCCCATCAGCATCGAAGGGTACGAGATTGGCGTTCTTGCCGGGTGTCGTGCTGCCCCACGGCATGGTGAAGCCCCCGTCGTACATTCCAACCAAGGCATCGTACGAGATCTTCGTCAAATAGAGCTTTCCGGCCATGATCGCTTGGTAGACCAAGTCAGTGCGTCCGTCTCCGTCGAAGTCCGTAACAAAGTGCGGGTTGACCGTCCGACCATTGACCGTGAGGGTGACCGGAGGGGCTAGAACAGAGGGAGTATGTGTAAAATCGGCAGCGCTTGAGAGCCCGTTCACGCCGCCAAGGAAGATCTCCCATTTGCCATCTCGAAAGGTCGCTGCATCGTCGTACCCATCGTTGTTGAAATCGAGAGCGACCCATTCTGATGTCCACGCCCCTGTGGGTGCGCTAACGCGTGTACCCAAGGCGGTTTCGAACTCGTTGTACTCAAAGATAGTGGGCGGACGACAAGTGTCGGCTCCGGCCTTGTTGTAGCCGCACTCTACAACCGATCGGACCATAGAAAGACCGTTCGCCGAGGTCTTGTGATTGATCTTGTAGCTTCGAATGAGCTCTCCACCCGCTCGCACATCGATATGCTTAAGAAGGTGGGTTTGGGCGATAGGAACGCCCATAACGTACCCCGTAAGCGCGTCCTGACGGTCGCATTCGGGACGCTCGACCGCCGGAAGCTGGGGCTCGTTGCAGGGTCCGGATATTTTGGCACGAGTTTTTCCATTTTCGCCGGCGTATCGGAAAACGATCTCACTCTGCGCGTCTTCCGCGTTGGGCGACTGAGAGCCAAAATTGTATCCGATCCAGCGCGGCAGAACCTCGACGTCAACCCTAACACCAGCCTGTATCTTCTGGTATTTTGAGTATTTATACGAAATCGAATTTCCGTGCCGATCCGTGGTTTTCGAGATCAGCCAACTGCGAACTTTGTGATAGCCGTCACGGGCACGATACCCGGCAATAACGCTCGGATTTGGATCAGCGATATAGACGCGCTCATCTTCCGTAGCGCCATAGATTGACACTACCCCCGACTTGCTCAAGACAGTAAACATCAAGGGCGACGCAATCCCTATCCCTATGCGCGCGAAGCTGTTGCCAGCGCTAGTGATCTTGAAGAAAGACTCGACCTCTGTCCTCCACTCCGTTGTATCGCTGTTGGCATCGTACTTCACGGGAACTATGCGAGTTCCATCGAGGCAGAGCCCCACGTCACCGTCAGTAAGCGTCCCATCTCTCGCGAGGGTAGCGCTGCATAGCGATATCGCGGATAGACCTTGAACGGACCAACCAAAGCCGACCATGCCATTGGTGCCGCTACTAGCGTAGTTCAGCGTGAGATCTGGAGCGAACTGGTTGCGTCCGGGCGGGACGGCGATCGGTACGGCGTAACCAGCCTCGCCTGTTGGCGATACCGCAAATGAACCGGGCAACGCTCCAACTTCTCCGGTAAGGACGTCGTCGGCGAGAGCATTGACGTCACTGACGCAAACACCAATCTCATTTTCGTGTTCACCGGAAGGGCAGGTGGATCTGCCCTTCTGGCACAAAGCACCCATGCCGCACGCGGTGGCCTCGGCATCACAGGTTCCGCAAGGATCGCCGCACGAACCACACTGGGGGCGGCCGGGATCATAGTCGTCGCAGAAGGCAGGGATGCACGCATTGACCCCCAGTGTAACATTGCCACAGAGACGCTCGGTTACACCGATTCCACAAACGTAATTGGTCGGACAATCGGAATCCTGAGTGCATCCAGGTTCGCGGGCACCGCACACCCCCATGCATATGCCGCCGCAGCCGTCGTTTAAGTCGTCGCCACATTGCTTGTTCGAGCAATCTGGTACACATGCACACTCGCCGCAGGGTGCGCCTGCGGTCCCACATTGCGGCGATGCACCAGAGCAAATCTGGGTTGGAACGCAGACGAACCGGTCGTAACCGGCGCCAAACGCGATGCCGTTCGGCGAGGCCGGAATGCTCTGCCCGACGGGACAGACTGCACTTGCTGCGTCATCCCAAATGGTTAACTCTCCTGTCTCGCTACAATTGGAATCGCAGCGTGGATCTGCCGCCGGATCACACTCTTCGGTCCCACTAACTTGGCCATCACCGCAGGTGATACAGCTGGGATCCGGCACACATGCGACAGTCGCCGAAGGAACTTGGCGTGGCTCTGTAAGTGCGGCAAATGCTTCTAGGCCTCCGTTTACTACGCCTCCCACTCGAAGCGCACTGGCCGGAAACGTGAACGGGTGCGGTGTGCCATGAGCATCAATCGTCGCACCACGAATGATCAGCTCGCCGACAGGAGCATCGACCGTCACACTGATTACCTGGTTTCGAGACCAACTAAGCTCGACGTCGTACTTGACCACTCCATCGACGCGCGCTTGCAGATGCGCGACAGAGCCTTGCTTGGAGATCACAATGACGTCGTCCGATCCCCCGAATGAAAAGAGCGTGAATTGCTCGCCATTGGTAAGATCTGCACTTGCGTACTCGGGCATGAAGTCGAACTGCCAGATGCCGTTACGCATCCAGGTCGGAACTTGGGCCTGCGTAAAAGTAAGCTGATCAGCGTTACGCTTCCGCGGCTGATCGTTCGTGGGGAGGTAAGAGCTCGGGAAATTCCCCGATTCCCACTGGATGCCCCATAGATAGTAGCTTGCTGCCGGAAGTGCCGGAATCAGGTCTCCGAGTCCAGCAGGCCAATTCGCCACATGCGAAGCCGCAACGTACATCGGCAACGTCGTCGCGATGGAGGCCTTGTCGAAGCGTGTCCAGTTCGTAGGGAGATCCCATGCATCGGGGGTGCTATATAAGCCACTGACGATGGCGTCCACCAAGACCATGCGAGTCTTACTACCCGGTGCGCCAGTGTTCTTGACGTAAGCACTTAGGGTGCCCGAGCCGGTGGGGGGACCTGCAAGCTGAATCGTAGCAGGAATACCACCTGCTGGCGCCACGAGCTGGTCCGCACTCGTCGTCCCGTCGGGTGCCGCGCCCGCATCGACCACGAGCTGGACCGGAGCACCAATGAGGAAATCCGGGACGAACCACCCTGGCATCGTATTGAGCTCTTCGCTCCGAATGACAGTGTTCGTCCTCGTGCCTTCAAACAAGGCCATTCTGCGTCCGTCCGGCGACGATACGTAGCGGAGTTGGTGAGCGCCAGCTCTCTCGATGGCTTGGCCTTGCTTATTGAATGTAGCAAGGCTTCCGCGGATGAAGTTACCAGCTTCGAAATCGAGCGAGTCAGCCGCTGCGGGCGTCACCTGCGTTCCAAGAACGCAAGGACCTACGCATAAATTCTCGCAGCTGCCGCAAGCTCCCCCGCAATCGAGCTTTTGTTCGCCGAAATCCTTGACGCCATTCTGGCAGCTCGGCTCCCAGCAAACCCGAGTTCCCGCGGTGAACCCAAAGCGATCACCATTGTCCTCTCCACAGATCAGGCCATGCGCGCACTCTTTATCCGCAGAGCACGTCTCGCCAGCCATCCTCGGAGCCGGTCCCGCAACACCAACACTGTGAAGGAGGTTATCGTCTCCCCCGAAGAGGACTGCACCGTTGGCCCCGATCACGGCTGGACCGTTGATGTTGTTCCACGTGGGGTACTTCCAAATGAGATTACCCCCAGCATCTACGGCATAAAGACTATCGTCCTCACTACCGAAGTACAGGTTACCCGCAATATCTATAACAGGAGCAGCCGTGATGGCGCCGAGGGTCGAATAGGCCCAGAGTTCGTCGCCCTGAGGCGTAAATGCATGCAGCTTAAAATCACCACCACCAATATAGACAACACCGTTTTTGTCTACGGCTGGCGAGCCCACACGCGTGCCACCCGAACCAAGGGTCCTCTCCCAGAGCAGAACGCCGGTCTGAGCATCGAACGCATGCAGCTTGTTTGCATTAGACCCGATATACACCGCATTGTTGGCGATGGTCGGCGAAGAATCGTTACCTGTAACACCGAGAGATACCGGCGCGAATTTTTGGGACTTATCAGGATTGAGTGCGTATAGCTTATTGTCATCTGCTGCGAAATAGATCGTGCCTTCCGGACCTATCGCTGCCGACGTGCGAATCGCCCCGACTGTGCCGATGGTCGGGTATTCCCATTTCTTAGTCAAGTTGGCGTTCAGAGCATAAAATTTGCCGGTTTGGCTGCCGATGTAGACCACGCCATCAGGCCCAATAACAGGAGATGCCGTGACGTCGCCATACGTATCGAATGCCGTATACTTTTCGGCACGAGTCATCGGATTGATGGCGTGCACCTTATTGGCATTAGATCCTACATATATTGTAGAATCGTCTGCAATTGCTGGGCTGGACTTGATCTGATTCCAGAGAAAAACCTTCCACAAGGTGGCTCCGGTCGCAGGATTAATGGCATAAAAATTGCCATCATCTGATCCTATATATATTTCGCCATTTTCAGCAACCGCAGGGGCCGTTCGTACGTCCCATAAGAAGTCATGAGTCCAATTGAGCGTCGCGCTCGTAGGACCGTGGAGCGAGCTTTGGGATGCGTGACTCGGACATCCACCTCGCATCGGTGATGCCGCCCCTGCCTGCAGGCCGGCCATGTTCCCACAAAGATTCGTCACAAGCGCTTGTTCGAGAGAGCGCACGACAGACACATCGCCAGCAGCCTCCGTGCCTGCATCGAGATCATCGTCGTACCCCTCACCATCTTCCCCCGGCGCAAGGCAACTGAGAAGTGATAGAGAGGTAAGAACAAGGAGAGACTGGAGAACGCGCACATGTGCCTTTCGCCAACTTCTCTAGCCGACGCGCGGCTATGCGCGTCCCAAGAAGAAGTGGACACCGAACAGCAAATAGGAGGTGGAGCCGTAGTACGTCAAATGAACTTACATGTCTAGTTGGTATGCGACGCTTTGTAGGCGAAAATCGGGGTGATTCATGAGTGAGTATTCGTTTGTGACAAGCATGCTTGCACCACCCCATACCGGAAGCGAATAGCTGGATCGACGGCAGCTGTGTTCCGAGAACGTCGTGGCTTGCCTTGCAGATGAAGAAGGCGTCATGGTTCCATCGCGGGTGCCGAACGAGACCCATGGTCGCACGCCCCTGAGTCATCCCCTCATATCACGCCGAGCAAATCGCGCGTGAGTGCGTGCTCCCTGAGCACCTCGCCATAGTGCGCGATGGCTGCGATGAAGATCTTACGATCACGTCGCGCCTCGTTGCGGATGTGCGTGGCCGACAGGCCCATATCGAGAAGACCATTCTTGCTGTCGCAGAAGGTCTTTTTCGATCGTGAAGCGCTTGCCGTACACTTGACGACGTCGGCGGCGCTCAGGTCCGCACGACTGGGTGGCCAGACACCGCTCGGTAAGTTTTTGGTAGCGCGCCTGGTCTTCAAAGCCGCGGTCGGCGAAGAGGGTCAGGCGGATACCTTCAGGCAGGCTGTCACGCAGGTGCTCGAATAACTCGTCCTCGTAGGCGTTGCGGTTGCCAGCCAGGGTGGACTTCTTGTGGGTCTTCCACAACATCGGCGCGGCACGGCCGTACTTGGTAGTCGACGCCACAGAGCTCGGCAACTTCCACCCGCACCCCTACAATCAACGCGCGATCGGACGGCCTAGCAGCGCGCTAGTGCCGCACTCGGCATCGGCAAGCTCGCCTCGCCATGTGAGCA
>CAZMVL010000117.1:0-10332 GCA_964569335.1 uncultured Paraperlucidibaca sp. | reverse complement strand
CGCGCACCCCGCGGGCCTCGGCCGCGACGTCGGCGTCGTCGAGCACGACGACCGGCGCCTTGCCCCCCAGCTCCAGGTGCACCCGCTTGAGGCTCGGCGCCGCCGCCGCGGCGACGGCCTGGCCGGTCGCCACCGATCCGGTCAGCGCCACCATCCGGACGGCGGGGTGCGCCGCCAGCTCGGCGCCGGCCGCCCCGGCGCCGGTCACGACCTGCAGCACGTCCGCGGGCAGGATCGGGGCCGCCAGCTCCGCCAGGCGCAGCGCCGTCAGCGGCGTCTCCTCGGACGGCTTGAGGACCAGCGCGTTGCCCCCGGCGAGCGCCGGACCGATCTTGTAGGCGGCCATCAGCAGCGGGTAGTTCCACGGGACGATCGCCGCGACCACCCCGACCGGGTCGCGGCGCACGAACGAGGTCTGTCCCGCCCGGTACTCCGCCGCCGCCGCGCCGCCGACGGTCCGCGCCGCGCCGGCGAAGAACCGCAGCACGTCGGTGGTCGATGCGACCTCCGCGATCGCCACGCCGCGGGGCTTGCCGGTCTGCGCCGCCTCCAGCTCGCCCAGCTCGCGGGCGTGCGCGTCGAGCCGGTCGGCGAGCGCGAGCAGCGCTGCAGCCCGCTCCTTCGGCGTCGAGCGACGCCAGCCGGCGGCGAGCGCGTCGTGCGCCCGCCCCACCGCCCGGCCCACCTCGTCGGCCGTCGCGTCGGCTACGGTCGCAAGGACCGCGCCGGTGGCCGGATCGAAGACGGGACGTCCGACGGTGTTGGGCACGCTCCGATGGTAACGCGGATGAGTGCCGTTGGCTATCCGGCAACTTCAGTTGGCTTAGTATCATCCTTCCGCCCGCTTCCGACCGGAGCCACGTCACCGAGATGCGCATCATCGACTGCGAGAGCTGGATCCTCAGCTACCCGTGCAACCCCGACAGCCGCGACGCCGACGACGACCACGTCGAGGTGATCGGCGTCAACTTGACCACCGACGATGGCACCAAGGCCAGCGGCTTCACCTTCACCGACGACGGTGGCGGCGGCCAGGCGATCAAGGCGCTGATCGACGGTCTGCTGCTGCCGGTGATCCGCGGCGCCGAGGTCGAGCCCCCGCGCGCCGTCTGGCCGCGGCTGTGGGAGACCGTCCACCAGCTGGGCCGGGGCGTGGCGACGATGGCGATCGCCGCGGTCGACATCGCCCTCTGGGACCTGCAGGCGCGCCTCAACGACCGTCCGCTGGCGCGCGAGATCGGTCAGCTGCACGACGGCGTGCCGGCCTACGGCAGCGGCAAGGCCTCGCCGTTCCACACGATCGACGAGCTGATCAGGCTGACGATGACCTTCGTCGACGAGGACGTGCGCGCCGTCAAGGTGCGGATCGGCGTCGACCCGGTCGCCGACGTCGAGCGGATCGCCGCGGTCCGCGAGGCCGTCGGCCCGAAGATGCGGATCATGCTCGACGCCAACGAGCGGCTCGATCTGGCGACCGCCCTCTGGCTGACGGAGAAGGTCCGCGAGTTCGACATCTCGTGGCTCGAGGAGCCGCTCCAGCGCGACCAGCTGAGCGGCCTGCAGCGGCTGCGCGCCGCGTCGCGGATCCCACTGGCGCACGGCGAGCACCTCTTCGGCGCCGCCGAGTTCCTGCCCTTCGTCAACGGCGGCGCGGTCGACATCGTCCAGCCCGACGCCTGCATGGTCGGCGGGATCACCGAGATGCTGCGGGTCGGCGAGCTGGCCGCGATCAACGGCATCGCGCTGGCGCCGCACCACATCTCCGAGCTGCACATCCACGTGGCGGCGGCCCTGCCGACCGCCTGCTGGGTCGAGCGGTTCCCGATGTTCGAGGGCCTGCTCGAGCACGAGATGGAGGTCCGCGACGGCAAGGTGATGGTGCCCGACCGTCCCGGCCACGGCATCGTCTTCACCGAGCGCTGTTGGAGCGAGTACCGCATCGCCTGACCGGCGAGCGCACGGCGGCTGCCGGACGCGTCGATGCGCACGTACCTCGAGATCATCCGGCTTCCGCACGTCGCGTGGCTGCTCGGCTGCGCGATGGCGGTGCGGCTGTCGCCGGCGATGAACAGCCTGGCGATCGTGCTGATGGTCGCCGACTCCAGCGGGTCGTTCACGCTGGCCGGCGCGACCACCGGCGCGTTCGCGCTCGGCAACGCGATCGGCGCCCCGCTGATCGGCCGCCTCTGCGACCGCCACGGGCTCCGCCTGCTGGTCGGAGTCGGCGTCGTCCACGGCGGGCTGCTCGCGCTGCTGGCGCTCGCCGGCACCACGTCGGAGTCAGCGCTGGTGCTGGCGCCCCTCGCCTTCATCACCGGCGGCAGCTACCCGCCGACCGGCTCCGCGCTGCGCTCGCGCTGGTCGATCCTGGTCCCCCGCGCCCGGCTCAACGCCGCCTACGCGCTCGACAGCGTCACCTCGTCGGTCTCGTTCGTCAGCGGTCCGCTGTTCACCGCCGGCCTGGTCTACTTCGCCGAGCCCGCGCTGGCGCTGCCGATCTCCGGCGCGGTCGTCGCGATCGCCTCGACGGTCTTCGTCCGTTCGCTGCCCGCGGGGTCCGCCAACCCGACGGCGGCCGGCGCCAGCGCCAAGCGGACGGTGATCGGTCCGCTCCGCTGGCCGGGCTTCCGCCTGCTGATCGTCTCGTCGATCGCGGTCAACTTCCTGACCGGGACGGTCGAGGTCGGCGTCGCGGCCTTCGCCGACGAGCGCGGCTCCCCCGCGACGGCGGGGCTGCTGATCGGCCTCTGGTCGGTCTCGACCGCGGTCGCCGGCCTGGTCTTCGGCGCCTGGCGCCGTCAGGTCCCGCTCGACCTCACCCACCGGATCGCCGCGCTCGGCGTGCTGCTGACCACGGTGGTCGTCGCGTTCGCCACGTCGCCGCTGGTGATGGCGCTGCTGCTGCTGCTCTCGGGCGCGACCTACTCGCCGATGATGGTCACCGCCAACCGGCTCGTCGAGCGGCTGACGACCCCGTCGCAGCGGACCGAGGCCTACACCTGGATGGTCACCTCCTACGTCGCGGGCACGGCCGGGGGCGCGGCGGCCTCCGGCGCGATCGTCGACTACGCCGACTGGCGCGCCGCGGTGCTGGCCGGCGGCGTCGTCGGGGCGATCGGCTGCGCGATGCTGATCGCCGGCCGCCGGCTGCTGGCGCCCGAGGCGGCGGTCGACCCGTCAGCCGTCACGGGCGAGATCGACGCGATCCCCGACCCCACCACCCCCCGCTGATGCGGCTTTCGCCGCCCTGAGCGGCGCAATCCGCATCAGCCGACGAGGGAGGCCGGGCCACCGCGAGCTGATGCGGCTTTCGCCGACGTGGGCGGCGCGATCCGCATCAGCGGGGGTGGTGGGTCAGGGGCGGAGCGCGTCGAACGAGGAGAGCGGCACGGTCATGCCGACGTTCCAGACGCCGGAGTCGACGATCTCGTGGATCTTCAGGTCGCCGGCCAGGCTGCAGAGCAGGTACGCCTGCTCGCGCGTCACGCCGTGCTCGGTCGAGATCCAGTCGACCGCCGCGCGGACGGCCAGTCGCGCGCCCTCCATCAGGTCCGCGTGGATGCCCATCGTGCCGCGGTGACCCGCGCCGTCGGACTCCGGCGTCAGTCCCCCGGGCGTCACGAAGCTGGGCGCGCTGATGGTCCGCTTCTCCACCGTCAGCCGCAGCTTGGCCTGCATGTCGCACTCGACGGCGGTCACGCAGACCTCGCCGTCCCCCTGGGCCGCGTGCGGATCGCCGCAGGAGAAGAGCGCGCCCGCGCACCAGACCGGCAGGTAGAGCGTCACGCCCGCCCGCAGGTGGCGGGTGTCGACGTTGCCGCCGCCCTTGTGCGGCGGGAAGGCCGCCCCGGTCACGGGGTCGTCGGGGTGGGTGCCCATCGTGCCCAGGAACGGCGCGAGCGGGACGCTGACCCCGGGCGCCACCGCGATGCGATCGCGATCGCGCAGGTCGAACGTCCAGACCTCCGGGTCGGGGAAGTCGTCGGGCAGCAGCCCCATCCCGGGCAGGATGCACGACCACCCCCACGGCCCGGGCGTGAGCTCCAGGATGTCGACCCGCAGGGTGTCGCCGGGCTCGGCGCCCTCGACCCAGATCGGCCCGGCCAGGTGGTAGAAGGTCGAGAAGTCGAGGCGGGTGTCCTCGTAGCGGTCGCCCTCGGCGATCTGCTCGTGTCCCGCCATCAGCAGGTCGTACGAGACGACGTCGCCGGAGGCCACCCGGAGCACCGGCTCCAATCGGTTGTCCCAGTCGTGATGTACGCGTTCGTGTCCGATATGGTGCTCCATACCGTCATCGTTACAGTCCCAACCGAGATTGGCAATATGCCATCCTGAGTGGACGGCATCATCATCAGGCGATGCCGGCGACCAGCAAGGGGACCATGGCTACGGCGCGAGAAACCAGCATCAGACGAGGGATCGAGACCCTGTTGGCGCTGGCCACACCAGAGGCGAGCGAACGCGGAGGACTCGGCGTCACGCAGATCGCCGAATCACTCGGCCGGGAGAAGAGCCAGGTCTCGCGCGCACTGAAGGCCCTCGCCGAGTACGGGCTGGTCGAGCGCAACCGCGACGCGCTCTCCTACCGGTTGGGGTGGCGGATCTACGCCATGGCGAAGCAGGCAGGTCAGGCGCGCTTCCTCGAGGAGGGAGAACCGGCCCTGCAGCGCCTGGTCGCCCGGCTCCAGGAGCGCGGGCACCTGTCGGTCCTACAGGGCCACGAGGTGCTGACGATCATGTCCGAGTCGCCCAGCCGCACCGTCGAGGCCGTCGGCTGGGTCGGGCGGATGACCCCCGCGTACTGCACGTCGGCCGGTCGAGCGCTGCTGCTCGACCACACCCCCGACGCGATCCGCGAGCTGTTCGACGGCGTCGAGCTGACCGCGTACGGCCCGGCCACTGCCACCACCGTCGACGAGGTGATCGCACGGATCGACGCCGACCGCGAGCGCGGCGCCGTGGTGCTCGACGAGGAGTTCGAGGAGGGCCTGCTGGCGGTCGCAGCTCCGGTCCGCGACGCGCACGGCCGGATCATCGCCGCGCTCAACATCTCCGGCCTGCGGTTCCGCTTCGCCGAGCACCTCGACGAGGCGACCGTCGCCGTGCTCGACAGCGCGCAGGAGCTGACCGACCGGCTCTCCGGTGTCGCACCGCCGGGGGCCGTCGATCCCGCCGGGGCCGTGCCCGACGCCGATGCCGACCCCGTGGTCAATGGCTGACCGCCGCCGCCGCCAGCTCTGAGACGAGCCGGTCCTCGGAGAACCGCGCCAGGTCGAACGGCGCGATCAGGTCCGGGGTCCGGCCCGTCGCCACCAGCTCGGCCAGGGTGTGGCCGACGATCGGCGCCGCCTTGAAGCCGTAGGTCCCCCACCCCGCGCTGACGTGCAGGTTGTCCAGCTCGGTCCGTCCCAGGATCGGGCTGTAGTCCGGGCTCAGGTCGCAGAGCCCGGCCCACGACCGCAGCAGCCGCACCCGCTCCAGCTGCGGGAACAGCTCCAGCATGTTCCGCGACAGCTCGGTCAGGAAGTTGGCCGTGCCCTGCATCCGGTAGGTCGTCCACGGCTCGATCTCCGAGCCCATCACCAGCTCGCCGCGATCCGACTGGCTGACGTAGACGTGCATCTGCGAGCTGACCACGACGACGTCGAGGAACGCCTTCAGCGGCTCGGTCACGCAGGCCTGCAGGATGTGGGTGGTGATCGGCAGCTCGACGCCGGCCATCGCGCAGGTCTGGCTGCTCCAGCCGGCGGTGCAGACGACGACGGTGCCGGCGCGGACCGTGCCGCGAGACGTCTCGACCGCGTCGATCCGCCCGCCGTTGCGGGAGAAGCCCAGCACCTCGGTGTCCTGGTGCAGCTCGACGCCGCCCCGGTCGGCCCCGCGGGCCAGGCCCCAGACCACCGCGTCGTGGCGGATCACGCCGCCGGGCGGGTGGTACAGCGCCCCGAGCACCGGGTGGCGCGCGCGCATGTCGAGCGACATCGACGGCACCAGATCCGCGACCTCGTCGCGGCCGATCACGCTCGAGTCGATGCCCTCCAGCCGGTTGACCTCGGCCCGACCCGCCATCACGGCCAGCTGGCGGTCGCTGTGGGCCAGCGTCAGGTGGCCCCGCTCGCTGAGCAGCAGGTTGTAGTCCAGCTCGGTGGTCAGGCCGCGGTAGAGCGCCAGCGACGCGTCGTAGAACCGCGCGCCTTCCGGCGTGGCGTAGTTGGAGCGGAGGATCGTCGTGTTGCGACCAGCCGCACCGCCACCGAGGTAGTTGCGCTCGATCACCGCCACGTTGGTGATCCCCTGCTGCGCCAGGTAGTAGGCGGTAGCCAGGCCGTGGGCCCCGCCGCCGACGATCACGACGTCGTAGCTGTCCTTGAGCGGCAGTCCGCTGCGCCACATCCGCTGCTTGCGGAACAGATCACGCACGGGTCGCCTCCGATCGGTCGAGCACGGCGGGCAGCGCCTCGAGGCCCGCGGGACGGCCGCCGAGCCCCTCGACCGCGTCGGCGAGCACCTCCCAGAGGTGCAGCGCGTGGGCCGATCCGGCCAGCACCAGGTAGCGATCGTCGGCCTCGCGCAGCACCGTCGCGCCGACGTGGGCGACCGATCCCGGCCGGTACGCGCCGACCGGGGTCCGCGCCGGACGCAGGTCCAGCGAGGTCGCCCGCGCCAGCGCCTCCAGCGCCAGCGGCCCGGCGACGGTCAGCACGACGTAGCCGGAGCTGAGGTCGACGACGTCGGCCCCCTCCTGCTCGCGCAGCAGGCGCTCCGCGACGACCCGCTCGCGCGGGACGATCAGCAGCTCGCGGTCGTCGGTCAGCCGGCACGCCCAGCCGCCGCCGTCGATCGGCGCGGCGGTGGCCGGTCCGCGCGGGCCGGGCCCGGCGAGCGACGCGTCGACGCGGGCGTCGAGCACCCCGAGGTCGACGCGGTCGGCCAGGACGACGCCGGTCGCCGCCGCCTGGCGCTCCCCGTCGGGGTCGCCCAGGTGCCGGCAGCGGCCGTCGACGATCACCGCGCCGAGCGCCTCCAGCGCGTCGGCGACGGGGCTGCGCGGCGGCAGCCCGGAATCGTGGTGGAGGACATCGAGGATCACGCTCGTCTCCAGGGTCAGGCGGCAGCGCGTGCGCCGTCGGGGTCGTACGGGGCCTTGCGGGCGACGTAGGCGGTCAGGGTGCGGCCGCCGTCGCGGATCTCGAACGGCGTGCCGTCGTCGATCGCGTCCGGGGCCACCCAGGCCAGTCCGACGCACTCGCCCAGCTGCGGGGAGGACCGCGAGCTGGTCACGCGGCCGACGGCCCGCCCACCGACGACCACCACCGCGCCCTCGCTGGGCCCCTCGCCGGGGCAGCGGAAGCCGACCAGCCGCTCGCGCAGCGGCAGGCCGTCCAGGTGGCGGAGCGCCGCCGAGCCGACGAACGGCCGGTCGTCGTCGAGCTTGACCGCCCAGCCGAGGCCGGCCGACGCCGGCGTGCTCTCGGCGTCGGTGTCCTGGCCGACGATCGGGTGCAGCTTCTCCAGGCGCAGCGTCCGCTGGGCCTCGATGCCGACCGGGCGGGCGCCGGCCGCGACGACCGCGTCCCAGACCCGCACCGCGTGCTCGGACGGCAGGTGCAGCTCGTAGGCCAGCTCGCCGACGAAGCCGACCCGCATCGCCAGGCACGGGACCCCCGCCACCGACCCGTGCCGGGCCGTCAGGTGCGGGAACGCCTCGCGATCGAGGTCCATCTCGGAGAGCTCGCCGAGCAGCGTGCGGGCCTCCGGGCCGGCGACGGTGATCGCCCCCAGAGTGGCCGTCAGGTCGGTGATCCGGACGTCGAGCCCGAGGTCCTCGCGCCACCAGGTCAGGCGCCGCAGGACCCCCGCCACGCCGCCGGAGGTGGTCGTCACGTAGTACTCGCCGTCGCCCGTCCGGCAGACGGTGCCGTCGTCGACGATCCGGCCGCGGTCGTCGGTCATCAGCCCGTAGCGGAGCCGGCCGATCGGGGCGTCAGACATCCGCCGGGTGTAGTGGGCGTCGAGCAGCTTGTCGGCGTCGGGGCCGCGCACCAGCAGCTTGCCGAGCGTCGAGACGTCGATCGCGCCGATCCGCTCGCGGACGGCCAGCACCTCGGCGGCGATGTCGCCGTAGGACTCGGGCCGCCGCCAGTCGCCGACCCAGGTCTCGATCCCGCCCGCGGTGCGGTGCCGCCCGTCGAGCGTCGAGCGCCGCGCCGGGGCGTGCGGCCGGCCGGCGAGCACGCCGAGCTCGACCGGGGTCCACGGCGGACGGGCGGTCGTCATGCCGATCTCCGCGGCGTCGCGGCCGGTCGCCGCGGCCAGCGCGCGGATCGATCCCAGGTGCGACACGCGCCCCTGCGACGGCCCCATCGTGACGGTCGTGTAGCGCTTGGACAGCTGGATGCCGTCGAAGCCCTCGGCCGCGGCGTAGGCCACGTCCTTGGCGGTGACGTCCTCGTCGAGTTCGACGAACGCCCGCCCGCGGCGGTTGCCGTCGTGGGCGACGGCCGGCGGCACGGCGACGGGGCGCGGGGCGCGGTCGGCCAGGCGGCGCGCCTCGTCGGCCTGGCGGGCCGCATCGACGTCGCGGCCGAGCGCCGTCAGCACGGCGTCGCCGGCCGCCGCGCCCGACAGCACCGACGCGCCGTCGTGACCGGCGACGATGCCGGCCGCGTGGACGCCGTCCGGCAGGTCGCCGGGCAGGAAGCGGCCGCTGGCGGTGTCGAAGACGCCCGTCGCCCCGCTCTGCAGCAGCAGCGAGGTCGCCGGCATGATCGATCCGGACATCGCCAGCAGGTCGCAGTCCAGCGTGTGGCGGGCCGCATCCCGCGCGCGGCCGGACGGATCGACCGGCGCCACGACGACCTGGCGCAGCGCTCCGCGGCCGCGGGCGCGGACGACGGTCGTCCCCGGCAGGTAGGCGATGCCCGCGTCGGTCACCTGGCGGACCAGGTCGGGGTTGGCCTGCTCGCGCAGGTCGGAGATCGCGGCGACCGGAATGCCGGCCGCGTGCAGCGCCAGCGCCGCCTCGAAGCCGTGGTCGCCGATCGTCGCCACGACCGCGCGCTGAGCCAGCGCGACGGCGTGCAGCTCGACCAGCCGGCGGGCGCCGGACGCGGTCATGATGCCCGGCAGGTCGTTGCCGGGGAAGACCAGCGGCTGCTCGATCCCGCCGGTCGCGGCGACGTACTGCTCGGCGCGGATCATGTGCAGCGTGGCGCCCTGCGCCACCGGCACCAGGCCGTCGAAGAAGCCGAGCGCCGCGGCCCCGGACAGCAGCTGCACGCCCGCTGCGCGCGCCTCGTCCGCGAACTGCCGCGCGTCCTCGCGGCGGCCGTTGACGAGCAGGTGACCGCCGGGCTCGACGTCGTCGTCGACCAGGATCACGTCCGCTCCACCGGAGGCGGCCCGGATCGCGGCGCAGAGCCCGGCCTCGCCGCCGCCGATCACCAGCACGTCGCAGCGGACGTAGCGGTGCTCGGTGCGGTAGGTGCGCTCGTCGCGCGGCGCGGGCACCCGACCCAGCCCCGACGCCCGGCGCAGGACGCGCTCGTAGAGCGGCCACAGGCGCTGCGGCCGGCGGAAGGTCTTGTAGTAGAAGCCGGGCGGCGTGAACGGCCCGCCCAGCAGGTCGACGACCCGCATGGCGTCGCGGTCGAGCGTCGGCCAGGCGTTCTGCGAGCGGACGTCGAGCCCCTGGCGGACCGGCTCCAGCGCGGCCCGGACGCTCGGACGCCCCTCGACCGTGACCAGGCCGCCGCCGTCGTTGCCGGCGGCGGTGATGTCGCCGCGCCGGCGGTGGTACTTGAAGCTGCGCGAGATCGTCAGGCGACCGTGCGCGGCCAGCGCGGAGGTGATCGTGTCGCCCTCCAGCGCGGGGATCTCGCGACCGTCGAAGCGGAACGTCAGCGGACGTCCGCGGTCGATCCGCTCGGCGGGACGCGGGCTCAGCCGACCGCCGCTCATCGGGCCGCCTCCGGCGCCGCCTCGGACACCAGCGCGGTGGCCGACACCGCGTTGGTGCGCGTGTCACGGTCGGCGACGAACCACGCCTGGCAGCCGGCGCGGTGCATCCACCACTCGCGCTGCGGCCCGGCGACGTTGCGGCGCAGGTGGATCGCGCGGTGCAGGCTGGTGTGATCCATCCCGTCGGTGATCGCGGGCGTCATCTCGCCGCGGTAGGCGAACTCCGCGACCGGACGGCTGCCGCAGTGCGGACAGGTGAGCAGGAACGACATCAGCACCCTCCCCGGGCGTCGGCGATGGCCAGCAGGCGTTGCGCGTCGCGGCCGACGGCCGCGACGCCGTAGGGCCGGCCGCAGGTCACGAGCCGGTGCC
>CAZMVL010000116.1:0-10363 GCA_964569335.1 uncultured Paraperlucidibaca sp. | reverse complement strand
ATCAACACAAACCAATAAAAAAGACCTGGGCAAGCCAAGTCATTTTTATTGGTCGACGTACTGACCCGTTAAACGAACCTGTACTTGATGCCCTACATAGCTTACTCTTAAACTTCGATAGTATCCAGACTGGGCTACGGTCGCTAAACCTATCAGTAAAAGGGCTGATGTCTAAGCCAATGACTGACTTACAGTTCTTGTTATAATTGAAACTAATGGAAGATATAAACCTACCAGATGTGAACAGGGTTAGAAACTCTAACGACAAGAGAGTACTACCACCTCAAGCGTCTGCTGAAGATACATCAAACTGGGACAATAGAGCGATAGCACTACCAGACCCTACACGCTCCCAAGCACAGTTCATTATGGACGATAATTCAAACCTCGGTATGCTGCTGGGTACAGAAAATCCATACCTAGCACAAGAGCGTATTTCATCTGTTAAACGCAAGAAATAAGCACGTTCTGAAGATATACGAGCAATTTGTTGAACCTATAGAACTCTATTGGTTGACTCTTGTCCACTTACCAGCGGGGTACTCGGTTTCAATCCAGTTATCTATTGTTATGTAGAGCTTCTTTGTGCTGTAACACGACTGTCGGAACTGTCTTGCTGTATCCTGTAGTGCAGTAGTCATCGCTTTAGACGCAAATACGTAAGACTTAGGTGATCCCTCTGATATTTCAATGCCTGAACTCGATTGCTCGGCTTTGCTCAGCCATGACTTAGTGTTGCTGTCCTTGACGAGATTTATATCTGTATAACCAACGAAGTAATCCGCTTTACAGCTCTGCATGAAGCTAATTGCTTCTTCTTTGGTTTTCCCCGATTGCGTACTGTTCACGACTTCACCCTTAAAATACCATTTACCATCTTTGTACTGTTCGTATGTACCATCGTGCCAGAATTGTGGTCCACCACAGGTTTTCTGTGCTTCACGGGCAATAGGTACTAATTCAGGAATGAGCTTATCGGCGATACTAATTCTATATGGTTGACCGTCTACCTTAGTAAGAACTACGCCAGTGGAGGACAGTTCGCCCCAACCACCATTTGCGGGATCACTCTTGTCGGTTTGATTTGTGTAGTAAAAGCCCTTTAGCTTGCAGGTCTTTAGTAGCTGTATAGCCTCTTCTTTTGTTATTTCTGGCTTAGCATTTGCTGCCGCAAACTCCTGTTGTCTTTGTTCACTTTTTTGTCTTGATTCCTCCGATAGCTTCTTCGGGTAAACGGTCAGTCCATAAACGTTGTAAGCACCATAAAGCACAAGTAAAGCTGAAATAGCCAATGATATTATGGCAAAAATCAACCTCTTGCCATGCAACTTTTGTTTTCGCATATAGATTGGCAATCCTATTAGGTTGATTAGCGAAATTACTGCTACTGCAGGGACAACCGTTACGAATAGAATGAGAGCGATAAACTCAGTACCTGATACACCAGACTTGGCTTGCTGAGCAGCCCACAGCATTACTAGCAGGAACAGTGCTACTCCTGCTGCCTGTAAGATACCTATAACAATAAAGAAATAACGCCACTTTGACGGTTTTTGGTCTGCCATTTGCTCAAACTGGCTACTAGATATAGGTGCTTGCTGGAACGGCTGTCCATTGACCATGCCCTGTGGCTGTGAAGCTGGACTAGTAATCGTGCCGTTGCTAGGTGCTGGCTGAGCTACTTGACCTTGATTTGGTGGATTGTCTGTAGGATTTGACTGTGTCGGATTGTCATCTTGCATATCTGTTTTAACCTTTACCATAATAATAGGGGTAAGCAAGTCAAAAAGCAATAAACAGAGTATGGCAGTGTGAGTGTTTTTTTCGGCGGTATATATTTTCTCAATTTATGTAAAGGCACGTGTCCTAGACGCTCTCTGTGTGTTCCAGAGGGTATACAGGGTGTTCATTATATCTATCAGCTCTTACGCTACTTGCAGTTTCTGAATTTTTCTCCCATATTTTAACCCTTTAACGCCGTTTTCTTTGCCACTAATACCCCAACATATCTGACAGCGAATTTTTTGAAATCATACACCACGCAACTAGTTAAATAGCTGGACTGTCAGAAAACTAAACACAGCCTTGTTCTGGTTGATTTTGGCAATTGCCATTTTTTCGGCGAATACTTCTTCGTTATTCAAATAGTGGTAATACGTCTGACGACTGATACCAGCAAATCTCGTGGCTTCAGTAATTGACGCATTGTGCTGTATTGCGTCTACCAATTTAATCATTACCTTGTAATTGACCTTTGGCGGTCTACCTATTGCTTTGTTGGACACTATATTTACTCCTTTTTATTTTTTGTCCTCTCTTATAATTATGACAGGTACTGGATTTGGGATATTCATAAAACTATGACGGGATACATTTATCCTTGTACACTGTACCTATATGGCAGATGCTAAAAATCAACCCCCGAAAAAGCAGAAACGTGAACGCAAGAAGCGTGAAATAAAACATGTAGCAGAATCAGTTATTTCCGCAAAACAATTAGAGCTTGGTCAGAGAATGATGCAATCTCTAGATTATCGAGATGCCGTCTTTGAGCGAGATACTCAGTACCCGATTGACACACTGGCAGACTACTTCGCCAATATACAGGAGGGTGCAAAACGAATCTTACCTAAAGAGAAGCAGCGGTTCGTTATATACTTACGCAAATCTACTGATGATGAACAGAAGCAAGTGCGTTCATTAGACGACCAGCGTGACGAGTGTATTCGATTAGCACGTGATGTACTTAAGGTCACCGTAAGAGAAGAAGATATTTTCGAGGAATCAGCGTCAGCTAAGGTTTCGGGTAACCGTCCTATTTTCGACGATATATTACAAGGCTTTAGAACAGGTAAGTATCACGGTCTTATAGCATGGTCACCAGACCGTATATCCCGCAATATGAAAGAGGCTGGCGAAGTCATTGAAATGATTGACCGAGAGTATATTCAAACCCTTTCTTTTTGCACGTACCAGTTCGAAAACTCTCCAAACGGCAAGATGATGCTAGGTATATTGTTTGCTACCTCCAAACAATACTCGGACAAGCTAGGGGTTGATGTAAAGCGTGGCACTGATGGCAACATCAAAGACGGTAAGTATAACGGTGTCGTCAAAAAGGGCTACTATGTAGACGCTAGTGATGGTTCCTTTGTTCCTGATGAATACAACTGGAATTTGCTGCGTATAGCCGTAGATATGCGACTGAATTACGGCAAGAGTAATGTCGAGATTGCCGATTTCTTAAATGATTCAGTATTTAGTACCCGTAAGACACAAGATGATAAGTATGTGCTATTCAAAGCCACCAAGCAAAAAGTAGCAGATATATTCGAGGATTCATTCTACTGTGGGTTGTACCAATACGGTGACAACATTGTGAATCTCACAGACATTTACAACTTTAAGCCACTTATAACCACTGATGAATACATCATGCTGAATAGTGACATCGCCAAGGACTTCAACAAGAAAACTACCGTTAAGACCAACCGAACCAAGCGACTGAATTACGGCTTACTGAACAATAAAGTTATATGTCACTACTGTGATGAACCTATGCAGTTCCAACACCAACCAATTAAGCGTGGCAAGAATACTGGTAAATGGGTTGTTAGCTTCTACTGTCGAGATTCAGGTCAGGGCTGTCTACGCCACAACAAGGAAGAACAGAAGAAGCAAGGTATTAAGCTAAGTAAAAGTATCCGAGCTAAATATGTTATGGCGGGTATTGAATGGCAGCTACGTCATTTAACCAAACATAGTGAAGAAGCGTACCAGATGTACATAGGTAGGCTTGAATCACGTATTGCTTCTCGGCGAGCAATCTTAGAACGTAAACTTAACCAAGCCAAAGAAGATAAGAAAACTAACGACAAGCAATACACACGTCTACTCGACTTCCAAGTTGCCGATCCAAAGGCTTACGAGGCACATCACAAGGGTCGTCTAGACCATTATAAGCAGCTCTCAGACTTAGCCCAAGAGAGTATCGACAAGAGTAAAGATGAACTGGAAGAACTAAATACTGCGTTGCCTAACAAGAAAGAGTTCTACGAACTCACCAAATCTAAACTGTTAGACCTACTACATGAGGACGATATAGTCGTCTTGAACGCCATTTGCAGTGAATTTGTTACGAACCTACGTGCTGGAAACGATTCTACCCCTGTTATAACGTTAAATCCACCATACGATTTGATGGTGGATTTAGACAAAATACTTATTGGTCGAGAGAAGAACGCACCAGCTGAACCCATTGTTGAAGCGTTGCATCAACTCCTAATGAGCTACCCTAGACTAAAACGGAGACGAGATAATATTCAATCACTACTATTGTGCTTGGTTAAACCAGAGAGTATGTCGAGTATCGAGTTCGTAAGGTAAAATAGGGGTATGAGCGACGACACCACACAAGAACAACAAGAAAAGATTGAGCTACCACCGTTAGAGTCTGCTGACACTAAAGAGTTTGAGAACGTCGTACTTAAAGACCCGAGCGGTGCTGAGTACATCAGAACTACAGACGAAGACCAGTAACCACCCCCCCCTGCCCATACACCACTTTGATTTAAAGAAGTCTGTAAACGCACTTGTAGGCTCAAAATATGTCAGTGCTAAAAAATGGTTTGTTTTGCCTTTTCACCCAACAAACACGAACAGAGGTCAGCACGAAAAAATCGCCCAACAATCGTAGCTTCTTTAACAGGGGTGAATTGTTGGTAGTATGCCGATTGTTAGAAAAGCATAAGCAACATAATTGTCTCGTTGTCAATAATACTCTCGTAGACACTTGCGTCTAACTTCGGTCAATATGTTATAATATAAGAGACGCCAAGTGAGGCGTCGGAGCGTGGGAGAACCTTTGACAAACACCGATTGGTACCGGTCAGTACGTTGCATAGAAGTCTATAGTATACGGGGGAGCAGTAGGTACAAGTACCAACGAACTCCCATCGGAGTAGAGCCCAAGCAACGGGGCACCTACATCCCTCGTATGGTGTAGACTTCTCTTTATATCAAGTGAGGGTAACTTTCGGGGTATAAGGGTCAAAACACCAAACCAAAATAAAAATGGAGAGTTGGCTGAGCGGCTGAAGGCAACAGTCTCCAAAACTGCAAGGCAAAAGTATGAAATTGTTTAGCGACATCTAATACACGCCTCAAGGGTTCGAATCCCTTACTCTCCGCCAAACATATCATCAAAAAATCAAGCTGACTCACGACAGCTAGGATTTTGGTATGCAAATATCAAAGCTCTTTAAAAAATAGAGGAGAAACCAATGGTTCTAATAGTAACCTACGACCTCCATAACCCTGGCAGGGACTATGAGGACGTAATAAAAACGATAAAGACGGCAACAAGCTGGGCACACCCGCAAGGTTCGGTCTGGCTACTGGACACAAGCCTACAGCCATCTGACTGGGTAGAAAAGCTAAAAAAAGCTGGAGACCCTAATGACGAGTACTTTGTGTCTCGCCTCGCCCATAACTGTTCCTGGAACAATATGGACGCAGATGTAGTTACTTGGCTCAAGAGTTCAAGTAGAACTTGGTAGAGTAAGCGAAGGGACATTCGTGAGTGTCCCTAAATACAAACGAACCCCGTTCAATTAGAGCGGGGTTCGTTTGCTTGTTTAGCGACTCAAACTTGCGTTTGAAGTGTAGTGCGTAAGCGACTACTTTTAACCTCCACCTAGAGGAGACTAAAAGTAACCGCTTACTAGGCGGTTAGTGACTTTGTTAATCTACTACCCTAAGTGTATTGTCGCCGTTCATACACTTTTTCATACTTCTATTGTAATACACCGACCTATACAAATCTAGACTTAACCTAGTAAATATGTTTATTACGAGTAGATAATAGACAAAGACGAGATAGAATATAGAGCTTTATTTTCCCTGCTCGTTGCGGATGTTCGTGTTTGCAAAGCCTCGTTTTGCCATAGCTTCGTCAAAAGTCTTGTCCATATAAAGCATATCCCCAAACCAACCAAAGAAGAGGTAGTTACAGGTGATGCTTCTACCAATAATGCCATTAGAGTTGCCAAGATAGTATCTGTTCAACGGTAGTATGAAACTACAGTAAGTTAATGTTTTATAAGTTTTGCGGTCTTTCACTTAGACACTCCTATTTAGTTAGTTGTAACCGTAGGAAAGTGCCTTAAATAAAAAGGGACACCGCCAACGGTGTCTAAACTGTTTTTTCCGCAATAAGCTTTCACCTACTGTTTCGGGCGATGCCCCTTTCTAAGGTGAACTAGCCGAGCGGAAAAACCGACGGTTTCTTATTGCGTATTTAAACAGTTTAGACCCTGTTATTATAGCAAACAAAGTGATAAGTATGATGGACTACTACTTTGGTATACCAGTTCGTAAATTGTTACTCACAACCACGAGTGCCTTCAGTGCCGATGTAAGTTCATTTTTAGAATAGCTAATCTTTTGACCAACTAAGCTACTGTCTAAACCAAGGACATCTACATACTTTTGGTCGATTATACCGCCTGTATGCTGTTCTTTATGACGCTTCTCAAAAGCAGTTCTCATATCACTAAGATTTGTTGCTTCTATGTCGTCGAGTAGATTTAGCCCGTAGTTGTCTTTGAAGTATTGTTCCGACTGGTTTATATTCTGGAAGTTTGTCGTGCTTCCTTCTACGGCGTAAAACCTGCACACGTTCTGAAAAGTCGTTACAAGGTCGCCGTAAGCTTGTCTCAAGCCTCTATTGTTATCAAGCTCTTTCTCGATAAGTGCCAGGTTGGCATCAAGTATTTTTATATCCTCACTACCGCAATATGGGCATAAGGCTGATATGCCAAAAATAAGATACTCACTCTTGCAAGACGAACATACTATCTCAGTTGGTATTTGTGATTGCTGTGGCGGGAAAGTAAATTTTTTCTGTATATGACCAGGCTTAAAAGTAACGTTTTTTGAACCTGCCAGACTTTTCTTCATCATAGCCTGTAAGTCTTTCTGCACTTCATAAAAGATGAGATTCTTTGCTTCTTCTGTTGCATACTCAACCTGTTCGGGCGTGTTGCAATCTGATAGCTTTGATTGTTCACCGCAGTATGGGCAAGTGATAGTTTCGGGAAACTCACCTGTACGCATACCAAACCTATACGTACACAATGGACACACCCTGTGGGTGTAATTATTCTCATCTTTCGGTATGGTTATTTTGTATTCCGATTGCATATCATCTACCTTTAACTACGTATGTTCTGTTTGTCATTTTAGACACTAAGTAAACCAAGCAAGCGTAGGGACTTGATTCAATGAAGTTTTTAATAAGCCACCCCTCTTTTGTAGTGGGTGCGAAATTTGCGTTAAACTCTCCTGGGCTATAACGAACTACTTCTGACAAGTAAAACATCATACTGTATATCGCCAAAGGCTCATTAAAAGGTACTTGCCAATTTTTTCTTAGTGGGTCGGTTATGCAAAAACTAAACGAATCATCGTAAATATAGTCCTGGCAATTATGTCCTATAGTATCTTCAATATGACTTTTTGTTTCCCACAACGCAATACTACCTGACGGAAGAACGTCATACTCTGCAATTGACTGACTAAAATTGAAGTTCTTTGATTGGTTGTTTGTCATATCAAAAGAGAACTGTAGGCTAAGTGCACCTGGGGTAAAACGCTGAAATTTTGTCTCAAAATTTTCAAACGTTCTCTTATAGTTAGCGGGGTAAAAGCTATTTGGTGTAACGAGTACAGTCCAGCATTTGTTAGTTGCGTTGTTTATGAAAGAATACACTTTTGAAGGATGTACTTTTTTCGAGGGACTTTTTAGCAACTTGTTAGTATCATCACCAATATCGGTCACATAACCTAGGATATGCTCGAAACTAATTGACCTATTTGAAGGTAAATAAGAGCCGTACTCGAGATTGTAAATTTCATTAAAGACGCTGACCTGGTTTCCGCTCGACTGCTGGATTTGAAAAGAACGGTCAATAAGTTTTCCGTTTTTTGTCTTTCTATGTAGCCCGTGCCTGAAAGTCTTGTTTACGAGGCCAGGCTTTCTTTGCACCACGAACGCTTTAGCTAGATTAAGAAAAGCATAATAGTAGAGCAAGGCTGCCGACCTGTAATCAGAGCTTCGTGCAAAGCTATAGAAATTCTCTGCCTGGTCTATATACGCAGAGAGCTCAGACTTAACGTGTTCACGATGCGCTTTTGTTTTTGCCCCTCGAAGTCTCAGATTGCTATCAACTGATTCGTCAAGCAGAACATCGTATCTCAACATCGACCATAGTTCTTCAACTTTGTCTCTTGAGGAGCTAACGTTAAGTACGCTACCAAAGCCTTTAGTGTGCCCAATTTGTAAATCACCCGTGTGGTCTTTTGGTGCGTGAATTTCGTTATGCCAAGCCATTTTTCCAAAACCTCTGTTAAATATAACTATACAACTTATCGCTACTCATAGGAAAGTGTCGTATTACATATACGACAGAACTGTTGAACCTAGATTACAAGCTATAATAATGGTATGGCTGGAGAAAGACGAAAACGTAAACCTATTGAGAGAATTGCACTAACGCCTGAGCAGATTAAAAAAGCTGAGAGTATTATTGAAGATAGCCTCAAAGATAATCCAAACGTTTATGATTTGCCGGAAAGTAAGTACGACTTAGATACACTAGCCAAGTTCTTCGTTGATAGTAACAATGAGAGTCAACTTATATTGCCTACTGAGAAGAGGCGTTATGTAGTGTACCTACGCAAGTCTACTGATAGCGAAGATAGACAAGTACGTTCTATAACTGACCAAAAAGCAGAGTGTTTATTGCTCGCTAAAACACTTGGTATAAAAGTTCGAGAGAGCGATATTTTAGAAGAAAGTGCTTCCGCCAAAAAGTCGGGTCGTAAAGAACGTCCAGTTTTTAATACGATGCTAGACGGCTTTAGAGCTGGCAAATATCACGGGCTAATAGTTTGGTCGCCTGACCGACTTTCACGCAATATGAAAGATGCTGGCGAGATTATCGAGATGATTGACCTCGAAAAGATACAAGACTTGCACTTCAAGACGTATCAGTTCGAGAATAACCCAAACGGCAAGATGCTACTCGGTATCTTGTTTGCTACTTCCAAGCAATACTCCGACAAGCTCTCGACTGATGTTAAACGTGGCACTGACGGCAATGCTAACGAGGGCAAATACAATGGAGCTGTCAAAAAAGGCTACTTCGTTGATATGGAAAGCAAACACTTTTTACCAGACGGGCACAACTGGCATCTACTACGTCAAGCGGTACTTATGAGGCTCAGGGACAAGAAGACTAACCAAGATGTTGCCGACTTCCTGAACGATAGCAACTTCAGTCAACGCAAAACTCAGTATGACGAATACCAAAAAGTTAAAATGACCAAGCAAATGGTAAGTGATATGTTTAGCGACTCGTTCTACTGTGGCATCTACCAGTATGGTGGTAACGTCGCCAACATTGTCGACCTGTACGGCTTCCTGCCTGTCTTTACGGCCGAGGAGTTTATACAGCTTAGCCGTAAGATGTCGGATAACTTCGACGAGGAGTTTAAGGGTCGAGGCTCTAACGCACAACGGCTCGATTTCGGAGTACTTAGAGAAAAAGTTATCTGTGGCTATTGTGATAAACCAATGGGCTTTCAGCGAACGAAGATACCAAGAGGCAAAAACCAAGGTCGCTATATGATAAGTTTTTACTGTCGTGATAAAGGTCAGGGTTGTCTACGTCATAATGACAATGAAGCCATCAAACAATACGGCAAAAAGCTCAGTAAGAGCGTCAGGCTCAAGGACATAACGCCACACATTGCTTGGACGATACAGAACTGCACCAAGGACAGCAAGAAAGCCTACGACTACTACATTGAGCGTTTGAAAAGTGAGGTTGCCGTAAAACGTGAGACCGCCAAACGCAAACTTGCTGATGCTAGAAAAGAGGTCGCCAAGCAAGAAGAGATGCTAGCTCAATACCAAAACTTCCAAGTGCAACACCCAGAGGACTATAAGAAGTATCACAAGAATAAGCTAGAGGAGCACCAACAGCTTCTTGATGTGCATAGTGCAAGCGTCGTCAAACTAGAGAAAGAGCTCGAAAAACTAAGGCAAGATTTACCAACTCGCAAAGAGTTTGTTGAACTCGTGCAATCGTATCTGTTAATTCTACGTACAACCCGTGATTTAGTGGAAGAGGACGAAGTGTACAAAGAGATGGTGCTGAACCTCATAGTCAGGGACGACTCCGCCCCTGTTATAAAACTAAATCCACCATATGATTTAATGGTGGATTTAAGTAAAATCGTTTCTGGTCGGGGATAAAGGACTCGAACCTTCGACCTCGCGGTCCCAAACCGCGCGCGC
>CAZMVL010000115.1:0-11095 GCA_964569335.1 uncultured Paraperlucidibaca sp. | reverse complement strand
GGAGTGGATGTGCGGCTGAAACTCGGCCGGGTCGGCGGCCGACCCGGTCATCACGACCTTGATCTTGCCCTTGGCCGGGTCCGGGTCGTGCCAGTCCGGGCGCAACGCAACGATCTTCTCGTAGAGCCGCACCGCGATCCGGCGGCTCATCGTGACGATCATCGCCTTGCCGATCATCGCCTCGCGGCGCTTCTCCCAGTGCGCGACGAGATCCTCGGCGATCAGATCCAGGCGCTCCTCCGCGCCGACGATCGCCTCCAGGCGCGCCCAGCGTGACTTGGCCTTGGTCGCGGCGTCGACTTCGACCTGCTCGGTGATCTCGTCGGCGAGATCGTCGAGCGCCTGGTAGTCCTCGACCGACAGGCTCACCTTCGCCAGGCGCGACTCGTAGAAGATCTTGACGGTCGCGCCGTCCTCGACCGCCCGCGTGAGGTCGTAGACGTCGATGTACTCACCGAACACCGCCCGCGTGGACTTGTCGGTCGACTCGATCGGCGTGCCCGTGAAGCCGAGGAACGTCGCGCCCGGCAGCGCGTCGCGCATGTGCTTGGCCAGGCCCGCCTTCAGCGTGCCGTCGCCGGCGAGCTTCTCGGTGAAGCCGTACTGCGACCGGTGCGCCTCGTCGGCCACGACGACGACGTTGCGCCGGTCGGTCAGCACCGGGTTGCTGTCGCCGCCCTGCTCGGGCGCGAACTTCTGCAGCGTCGTGAACACGATCCCACCGCTGACGCGCCGCAGCAGCGCGCGCAGGTCGGCCCGGGACTCGGCCTGCACCGGCTTCTCCGGCAGGATCTCGGCGGGGGCGAACACCTCGCCGAAGAGCTGGTCGTCGAGGTCGTTGCGATCGGTCAGAAAGACGAGCGTCGGGTTGCCCATCCGCGGGTCGCGCATCACCTTGGCGGCGTAAAGCAGCATCTCGATCGACTTGCCGCTGCCCTGGGTGTGCCAGACCACGCCGCCCCGGCGGTCGCCGTCCGGGCCGGACGCCGCGATCGTCGACTCGACGGCCGCGTTGACCGCCCAGTACTGGTGGTACTTCGACACCCGCTTGACGAGGCCGTGCGGCTCGTCGCTGAAGACGATGAAGCTCTTGACGATGTCGAGCATCCGCTCCGGGTCGAACACCCCGCGCACGAGCACCTCCAACGCCGGCATACCGGAGACGACATCGCGGCCGTCGGTCGTCTTCCACGGCGCATAGTGCTCAAAGCCACCCGAAAACACGCTCATCGCCGCGCTCGTACCGTCAGAGATCACGGTCAGCGCGTTCGGCACGAACAACGACGGGATGTCTGCGCGGTAGGTCTGGACCTGATTCCACGCGTTCTTGAGCGTCGCGTTCTCGTCGGCCGGGTTCTTCAGCTCCAGCAACGCGATCGGGATCCCGTTGACGAACACCAGGACATCGGGCCGGCGGTTCTTGTTCTCGACGATCGTGAATTGGTTGACCGCCAGCCAGTCGTTGACGCCGGGGTTCTCGAAGTCGATCAGGCGGATCGAGACCGTCCGGACCGCGCCGCCGGCGTCGCGGTACTCGACCGGCACCCCGTCGACCAGCAACCGATGGACACGGAGGTTCTCGGCGATCGGGCTCTGTGACTCCGCCCGCTCCAACCGCTTGACCGCCTCGTCGACCAGATCGACGTGGTCCGGGTTGATGCGCCGAGCCGCCGCGCGCAACCGGTCGTAGAGGTAGATCTGCTGAAACGACGACCGCTCCGGCTGCGTCCCCTCCGGGGCGAGGTTCGGCCCGAACGCCGTGGCGTAGCCGAGACTGCGCAGGTAGTCGAGTGCGGCGTCCTCGACCGTCGCCTCGTTCAGCGACGTCACGGCGCGTCTTCGGGTGCGTATTGCCTGCTCATGAGGCCCTCAAAGATGTCCGTCACTGCATCGCGCAGTCCGCGCTCGATCTGGCGACCCTCAGCCTGGAGCGTCCGGAGCTTCCCCAGGAGCTTCGAAACTCGGTACGCCGTCTCTACGGTCGGGTACTGCACGACCAGGTCGAGGAAGTTTGCTGGCGCAGCACGGCGGCGTCGCTGGATGGTGCCAAAGCTGATGCCATCGTAACGACGAATCATCTCTGGAGACGTGAGCAACTTGCCGACGATCACAGGGTCGAAACTGTCCTTGACCTTGAATATCTCATATGCAGGCGAGGTGATCCCTTCTTCAACGATCCAGCACTGATCGATCGAACCCTTCCACAAGAGGTAAGGATTGTATACGATATAGCCCTTCCGTACGACTCTATACTTGCTCGTATCCACCGTGGCGACGCGAGTGGCGAAGCGCTCACGTTGAAGCACGAGACCTGCCCCCTCGGTACAAGTAAGCACCTCTGGCTCTTCCCGGTCGCCCAAAGTCTCTTTCACGGGATCCACAAGATCCCCAACTCTGCACGTGGTGTACTCAATGGGACTGTCCGCAGAGATGGCCTGCTCCTCAATCGCGAGCCGCAAGGCGGCTGCCTCTCCTTGGAGGCGCTCCAGCGCCGCGAGAGCCGACCGAAGAGCCGGAGCCGACAACGCGTCCCCCAAGCTGCGCACATTCTCAGTCGACGTACCAGAGTGGTCGACGTACGAAGCAGGAAGCAGAAGCCAGTCACGTTCGGCGATGTCGTCGGTAGATGCAACTGCGTATCGGATGCGCTCGTCAGACGGAAGCGGCTCCCCTCGTCGCCATGCGTGGTATAGGCCCGCAAGTCCCTCAATTGATTTCTCGTCAATCGTGTTCGCGGTGCGGCTCAGCGGTACGGCCGTCCTGGCTGCATCGATCAAAAGCACGTCGGCCACCCCGCGAGCCGGCCGCGACTTGTCGAGGAACCAGAGGCTGACGGCACTCGGCGTGTTAGTGAATAGCTTGTCTGGCATCGTGACAATGCAATCCACGAGGTTGGCCTCGATGAGGCCTTTGCGGATCTTCCTCTCCGAGACATCATCGGATGCCAGCGACATATTCGCTAGAACGAACGCAGCACGACCTCGCGGGCTCAGGTGGTAAGCAAAGTGCTGCACCCATCCGAAGTTGGCGTTACCCTCCGGCGGGTTGCCGTACATCCAACGGGGATCGTCGGCGAGCTTGGCGTCCCACCAGTTGCTGATATTGAACGGCGGATTCGCCAGTATGAAGTCGGCGCGGAGGTCCGGGTGAAGATTGTTCGTGAACGAGTCGGCAGACCGGTCTCCGAGGTCAGCCTCAATACCCCGGAGGGCAAGGTTCATCTTGGCGAGCTTCCAGGTGGTGTCGGTGAACTCCTGGCCGAAGACGGAGATGTCGGTCCGCTTGCCGCCGTGCGCCTTCACGAACTCTGCGGACTGCACGAACATGCCGCCGGAGCCGCACGCCGGGTCGTAGACGCGGCCGCGGTACGGCTCGAGCATCTCCACGAGCGTCTTGACAACGCTGCGCGGCGTGTAGAACGCGCCCGCGTCCTTGCCGGTCTCCTTGCCGGCGAACTGGCCGAGGAAGTACTCGTAGACACGGCCGAGGACGTCGTCGGAGCCGTGGTCGTCGGACTCGGTGAACCCGATCGATCCGATCAGATCGACGAGCTGGCCAAGGCGCCCCTTGTCGAGTCCCTCGCGACCGTAGTTGCGCGGCAGCACGCCCCGGATCACTGGGTTCTCCTTCTCGATCAGGTCCATCGCGGCGTCGATGACCTGCCCGATCTCCGACAGCTTGGCCTTGGCCTGGATCGACTCCCAGCGCGCCTCGCCCGGCACCCAGAAGACGTTGTGGCTGGCGTACTCGTCGCGGTCCTCGAGGAACGTCTGTCGTCGGGCCTCGTTCGGGATGAAGTCGTCGGACTCGGGCTCGGAGAGCGCCGCCTCGATCTCGCGGCGACGCGTCTCGAAACGGTCGGAGATGTACTTCAGGAAGACGAGGCCGAGGACGACGTGCTTGTACTCCGATGGCTCCTGGTTGCCTCGTAGCGCATCCGCTGCGTCCCAAAGACGCTGCTCGAGGCTCTTCTGTGTCGCCTTCTTCGTTCTTGCGGTGCGAGCCATCTGCTCGTTCTCCTGGTTGGGCACGGGGCTGGAACTCTCGAGACGCCACTCGAGCTGGCTTCGCAAGGTTCGAAGCCTCCCCTACTTGCAGCCGTCATCCTGCCACGAGACTCAAGTCGCTTGAACCTGATCCGAACTGACAACGCAACGTCGACCGCGACCGAACGGTCAACGAGCAGCTCGAAGCCGCGGGATGGACGGTGATCAGGGCATGGGAGCACGAGCAGCCCGAGGACGCTTCGCAGCGCATCATCGAGCTCCTCGGCACCGTCTGCACCGCTGAGCGAGCATCAGGGGCGTGACCGGTCAACTCCGTGTTGGACATCGGGCGCCAACGCGCGAAGCGCCGTGACGCACGATGCCTCGTCGGTGGGAAACCGCGTGAAGCGCACGGATTGGCCGCTCGGCAGCTCCCACCAGCCGCCGAGCTCCTCGAACGCCGTGGCCTCGGCAGCCTCGGCGGGCTCCACGTACCCGAGCGCCCCGAGCCGTGCCGTGCCGGCGAACGCAGAGAGGTAGCTGGTCAGCTGGTAGAGGTCCTCACGCGCCACGCGCGTTCCGCCGCTGAGGCGCTTGTACTTCGCGTCGAGCACGAGCGTTGGCGTCCCGGACGCGCCCACCATGATGTCCGGGTACAGGCGCCCCATCCGCCCGCCCGGACGATCGCGGCTACTGAGCAGATACCGGGCCGGAGCCTCCGTCATCCCGTGCCTGACGCGATCCGGGCCGAACGCGATCCGGGCGCAGTGCAGGAGGAAGAGCTCCCACAGCTCGGCGACGTCGATCAGGAATCCGTCGGTCGCCTCGCCGGTCGCGCGTGTCAGCGGTCCCTTCCCGCGGGCGATCCGCCACGACAGCTCAGCGGCCCGCTTGTAGGGCAGCGTGATCGGCGTGTACCGCACTCGGTGAAGCTCGCGGCGCGAGGGAAGCGTCGGGCGCCGTCCCACCGCCGCACGCAGCTCGGGCAGTCGCGCATCCAGCCGGTCTCCGCGCCAGTTCGACCTACCGATGCGGCGGTCGAGGACCTCGTCGGCCCGGACGATGCTCCTGGCGACGGGGTTGTCGAGCAGCTTTGGACGGTCCCGGGATGCCACTGCCGGAACGCCGGCGGCGCGAAGCCGAACGGTCGCCGCGACGTCGAGGCGGCCGTGCACCGCGGTACCCACGTGGGTTCGGGGTTGCCGGAGCCCCGGTGGCCCGTGGCGCATCGCGTCGGCCACCGTCGACCGCCAGACCGCCGCGACGAGCTCGGCGAGCACCGGTCCGAAGCTGCCAGCCTCTCCCGTCCGCGGCACGACCTTGACGCCGGTCACCGCTCCCATCCACGCCGCGATCGTGTCGATCCCCAGGCGGGGCACGATGCGCAGGATTCGACCCTCGTGGCGCAGCTCGCCGACGTACCTCCCTGCTCTCCACCTCCCGTCGAGCTCACGCGTCAGCAGCGGCTCGGGCTCGTCCCGCGCGTGCGACGCCGCCACGGGCACCACGAGCTCCGCCGCCTCGACCGCGGCAACGAGGCCGACGAGCCAGCGATCATCGGCGGCCGTCGTCCGACGTTCCAGACGCGCGAGATCACGAAACGTGAGGCTTCCGTCCTTCACTCCGAAGACGTGCCTTCCAGGAAGACGGACCGCAAACGCTGCGCTTCGGCGTCGCGGGCGTCGGAGCCAGCCAGGTACTGCTCCAGCAGCGGCCCGAGCGACCATGTCCAGAGGTCGACGAGCGCCGGCTGCGGCTTGCCCGTACCGGCCCAGAGGTACGTACCGCCCGGCACCGACGTACGGCCGGCGAGGGCCTTCCCCAAGAAGAACGTCACGTCCGCGATCTGCGAGTGGCCGATCTCGTACTGACGGCCGAGCTCCGGCGACGCCGCGATCGCCTCGTTCAGCATGAGCGCGCGGTCGCTGAGCCGACCCACCTGCTCGGCGGCTTGCTCGAACCGGAATCGCCTCGGCACGTGCTCGCCCCATGCGTCGCGGACCATCTCGACCAGCGCTCCCGCGTCGAACCGGCACTCCTTCCAGAGGAACCGACGACGGAGCGCGAAGTCGAGCGCTTCGACCGACTGGTCGATCTCGTTCATCGTGCCGATGACGAAAAGATCGCTGGGCAGCGCCAGGGTCGCGGCGGGCTCACCCGCGTTCTGTCCCGGAAGCACCAAGAGCTTGTCGCGCTTGTCGCGCTCGAGCAGGCTGAACGCCTCGCCGAGCATGGCGCTCAGGTCGGTGCGGTTCATCTCGTCGAGCACCAAGACCACCGGAAGCCGCCGATCTGCCGGCTGAGCGTGGTAGTGATCGACGATCTGCGGAAGCAGCCCCGGCTCGTACCGCGTGGTGTTTCCCTCCAATCTCAGCCCGCGTACGAACTCGGTGTAGCTGTAGGCCGGATGCAGCTGCACCCAGAAGACGTTCGACACCCGGGACGCGTCGGAGGCATCGATGCCTCCGACGCCCACGGATTGCCGACTGATCAGCGCCTGCAGCAGGTCCTCGCTCTCGAAGTACCGCGCCGGACCCCAGGCCTTCAGCGCCGCCCGCCGGATCAGCGCCTCGGCAAGCTCCCCGGCCTCGCGGGTCTTTCCGGTCCCGGGTGGCCCGTGGAGGACGATCTGCTTCTTCCATTCCAGGGCCTCGATGTCCGAAGCGCCCACTCCGGCCGTAATGCCACCGCCGCGCCACATCTCCTTCAGCGGGGAGTAGTAGAAATCCGGGCCGACGCGACGGTTGACGCCCGGCGCGTTCTCCGGCACGTAGCCCTCGAGACGCTCGCGCAGCGCCAGCAGCCGCTCGTCCTCCTCCTCCACGGTGACGCCGTCGAGCATGCCCCCGAACGCGCTCAAGATCGCCGACTTGTGCGCCCCGCTCGCGATCCGCTCGAACTCGTCCGGGCGAAGCAGGTGCAGGAGAACGTGGCGCATCGCGTGGCGCGGCTCGTCGCTCTCGTCCACGACATCGCGCAGCTCCCACGGCGCCTCGAGCAGCCGGCGCAGCTCGTCCGTCGGTCGGTCCTTCAGGCGACGCGACGTATCGAGCAGGAACCGCAGGTGCAGATCCCGCGCGATGTTGAAGTGCATGCCCGGATCGGCGATCCCGTGATCGAGCGCCTTGAGCACGTCAGCGGCCAGCGGCCCCGCATCAGTCGGCTCTCCGAGGCTCAGCTCGACGAGCTGCCGCTTCTTCTCGCCACCCACGGCGATCGTGAAGAGCAAGTAGACGACCATCGCGTCCGCGGCCAGGATGCGCTGCTCCGGCGACGCCGACTGCAGCTGGAGCTGCCACTTGGATTCGAACGTTCCGCCGCCCGTCTTCCCGTCGAGCTCGTTCTCCTTGAGCGCGTCGAACACCCACGCCAGGTTGTCTTCCGTCCAAACCGCAGAACGGTCGGGGAGCAACAGCGATCCGTCGTCGAGGATGCACCGGTCGATCCACTGCTGGACGACGTCGTCGACTGGTTCGCGAGGTCCTTCTGCGTATCGAGCCATCGGCGTCCAACTGTAGCCTCGGCTGACTCGTGGCTGTTCCCCGCAGAAGAGCGCCGGTGACCGGCTGATGCGCTGCCGGATCGTCCGTGGCGCGTCTCAGGTCGGCGGAAGCTGCGTGGAGCTCGAGCAGGACGGGCAACGCCTGCTGCTCGACCTTGGGCGGCCGCTCGAAGCGACGCTGGATGAGCACGTCCCGCTGCCCGACGTCAGCGGCCTCCGATCGCACGACCGCTCGCTGCGGGGCATCGTCATCTCGCACGGCCATCCCGACCACTACGGGCTCGCCACGAGCGTCACCCCGTACGTGCCGATCTACCTGGGCGAGGCGACGCAGCGCCTGCTCCGCGAAGCGCGGTTCTTCTCCCCCGCCGGCGCCGACCTGCCCGCGGCCGGCTACCTCCAGCACGGCATCCCGATCGAGCTGGGCCCGTTCACCGTGACCCCGCTGCTGGCCGACCACAGCGCGTTCGACGCGTACTCCCTGCTGGTCGACGCGGGCGGTCGGCGGCTCCTCTACTCCGCCGATCTGCGGGCCCACGGCCGTAAGCGGTCCTTCGATCAGCTCATCGAACGCCCGCCGAGCGGCGTCGACGTCCTGCTGCTCGAGGGCACGCGGATCGACGACGACGGGACACGCTCGACCGTGTCCGAGCGAGAGCTCGAGGCCCACCTCGCCGAGCTCGCGGCTACGACGCCCGGCCTGCTGCTCGCCGCGTACTCGCCGCAGAACATCGACCGCCTCGTGACGCTCTACCGCGCGGCCAAGCGCAGCGGACGCCTGCTCGTGATGGACCTCTACGCAGCGGCGATGGCCCGCGCCACGATGCGCTCCACGATCCCGCAGGCCGACTGGGGCGATGTTCGCGTGTACGTCCCGCAGGCCCAGCGCATCAAGGTCAAGCGCTCGGGCCAGTTCGACCGCGTCGCGGCCGTACAGCGCAACCGCATCTACGGCGAGGACCTCGCCGCGACCCCGGAGCGATTCGTGCTCACGTTCCGCGGCTCGATGACCACCGAGCTGCAGTGCGCCGAGTGCCTGGACGGCGCCGCCCTGGCGTGGTCGATGTGGCACGGATACCTCACCCACCCGTCGAGCACGCGCCTCCGCGACTGGATCGATCGAAACGACCTACCGGTCCAGCACCTCCACAGCTCCGGCCACGCAACCACCGCCGACCTCCAGCGCCTCGCGGCGGCCGTTGGCGGGCGCGTCGTCCCGATCCACACCAACGCACCCGAGCGCTTCGCCGACCTGTTCGTTGACGCCGAGCTCCACCGCGACGGAAAATGGTGGGACGTATGAGCGTCATCGTCCCGGCCACCCCGATCGTCCAGCTCTACGACGAGCTGCACCAACCAGGCATCGGCCATGAGCGACGGCTCTCCCGAGCCCGAGACTTCGTCGCCGATCCGAGCGACCTCGCCACCAAGTTCGGTGACAGCATCGCCGCGCTCCAGGGATACCGGTCCGAGGAAGCGTTCTACGCCTCCCGCAAGCACTACGAGATCGGCGACGTCTCGGCGACGAGCACCACCGACCTCGCGCTCCGGATTCGCGACGCGGGCGGGCTGCAACCACGGCCGAACGACGAACCGGCACCGCGTGTCGCGGCCAACGCCTCCGCCCCCGGCGTCCTCGAGGTACCAGCCGACGCCCTCGCTTGCGAGTACCTCGACCGCGAGCTCGTCCCCACCCGAACCACGGGGCGGGCGACGCACGAAGGCACCGCCGTACGACTCGACCTCCTGCTGCGCCACGCCACCGATCGCACCCCGATCGTCGCCGAGGTCAAGCGCACCTCGAACGCCGACCCGCTTCGCCCGCACCGCGTGCCGGCGTCCGACAAGGACCCGTTCTCCGCCCTCATCCAGGTCCTGGCGTGCATCGCCCAGCTCTCCACACGCGCCCAGTACGAACGCCTCGCCCGCTGGGGCTCCACCGAAACCCGCGGACAGAACGACTACCCCGCCCCCGCAGATCTCGCCGCGTACGAAACGCCGACCTTCGACGCCTACGTCGTGCTCCACAACCGACCCCAGGGCACCTTCATCCCGGATCTCGAAGCCGAGACCGAACGCCTCGCCACGCTCCTGCTGGCCCAACCGCCCGTCGCCAAGCACGTACGAAGAATCGCCTGCCTGCTCACCACGCTCGACGCCGACACGCTCCAGACCCAGTCGCTCTGGGCCTACCAACGCCCCGACAAGTGAGCCTCACACGACCGATCGACGCGGATCGAACCCCGATCGCCAAGGATCCCCGCCATCTCAGGCACCAGTGCCTGGCAATGCCGCCCGCCGAACACCCCGCGCAGCCGCCCCTACAACGACGAAACCCCTGCTAATCACAGGGGTTTCGCGAGGAGCGGATGATGGGACTCGAACCCACGACCTTCTGCATGGCAAGCAGACGCTCTAGCCAACTGAGCTACATCCGCGCGGTTCGAGGAATATAGCGATCGGGGGGCCGCCGTGTCGGCTCGTCGGTCGCTCGGAGGGCCCGTTGCCGAACGATCGGTCATCGGCCACGGCGGTCGACCACCGATCCTGAAACCGGTCCTGAGGCCGCATACCCCGTAGGATCGAAGGGGCATGCACTTCGGCCCCATCCGGTCCTCCGAGGCTCACGCCTGATGAACGTCGCCGACGCGGTCCACGACGGGGAGGCGATGGCCGACCTGTGGGACCTGGACGATCCGCTCGCCGCCGCCGGCTACGACGAGCAGATCCGGGCGCACCTCGAACCGCTGCTCGGCGGCGCCCGCAAGCCCGCCCGCGTCGCCCGCATCGAGTACGGCGGCTGCCACCTGGTGACCGCCGACGGCCGCCGCCCCGGCGTCGGCCGGCTCGGCCGCAGCGAGGAGCAGGACGACGACCGCCACTCCACCCCGCTCGCCGTCGGCGACTGGGTCGCCACCGAGTACGACGACAGCAAGGACCGCCTGCTCGCCGTCGAGGTGATGCCCCGCCTCCAGCGCGTCGGCCGCCGCGACCCCTCGCGCGAGCTGCTGGAGCAGGTCCTGGCCGCCAACTGCGCCGCCGTGCTGGTCGTCCACGCGCTCGACCGTCCCCTCCGCCCCAGCCGGATCGAGCGTTCGCTGGTGCTCGCCCACGAGGGCGGCGTCCAGCCGATCGTCGTCGCCACCAAGGCCGACCTGGATCTGCCCGACGAGTGGGCCGCCGTCCAGGCCGAGGCCCCCAAGGGCACCCCCGTCGTCGCGGTCAGCAAGCGCGACGGCCGCGGCTTCGACGAGCTCGCGTCGCTCCTGCCCGCCGGCCAGACCACCGCCCTGATCGGCGAGTCCGGCGCCGGCAAGTCGTCGATCGTCAACGCCCTGCTCGGCCGCGAGGTGCTCGCCACCGGCGCGGTTCGCGGCACCGACGCCAAGGGCCGCCACACCACCACCGCCCGCGAGCTCGTCCCGCTCGGCGGCGGCACCTGCCTGCTCGACACCCCCGGCACCCGCGAGCTCGGCCTGGTCCGTGACACGGGCGGCCTGGCCCTGGCCTTCACCGACATCGACGAGCTGGCGCTCGGCTGCCGGTTCGCCGACTGCCGCCACGACCGCGAAGCCGGCTGCGCGGTGATCGCCGCCGTCCAGGACGG
>CAZMVL010000114.1:9119-11202 GCA_964569335.1 uncultured Paraperlucidibaca sp. | reverse complement strand
CGGCGGCGCGATCGCGCTCGGCCACCCGCTGGGCAGCTCCGGCGCCCGGAGCGTCGGATCGCTGGCCCACGAGCTGCGGCGCCGCGACGCCCGTTGGGGTCTGGCCACGCTCTGCGTCGGGGTCGGCCAGGGCGTCTCGGTCGTGCTCGAGCGGCCGCAAGGCGGCGCGGCGTGATCGGCGACGCGACCTTCGACGGCCCGATCGTCGTCGTCGGCGGCGGCACGATGGGCGCCGGGATCGCCCTGCTCGCCGCGCTGAACGGCCAGCTCGCCTCGATCGTCGAGAGCGACGACGCGACCGCCCAGGCCGCTCGCGAGCGGATCCAGGGGACGCTCGACCAGCGGGTCGAGCGGGGGAGGCTGGAGGCCGACGCGGCGTCCGCCGCCGCCGATCGGATCCGGGTCGGCGTCGGCCACGACCCCGACCGCGACGCGCACGCGCCGGTCGTGATCGAGGCGGTGCCCGAGCGACTCGAGCTCAAGCACGCGGTGCTGACCCGGGCGGCCCAGGCGCTGCCCGCGGCCACGCTGGCCTCCAACACGTCGTCGATCCCGATCGCCGAGATCGCGGCCGGCGTGCCGCAGCCGGAGCGGGTCGTCGGGCTGCACTTCTTCAACCCGCCGATCGACATGCGGCTGGTCGAGGTGATCGTGCCGGGCACCGCCGCCGCCGAGCACGTCGCCGTCGTCCAGCGGGTCGCCGCCGCCCTCGGGCGGACCGCGATCGAGGCGGCGGACGCGCCCGGATTCGTCGTCAACCGCTGCGCCCGCCCCTACTACCTGGAGGCGTTGCGGATCCTCGCCGCCGAGCAGGCCGGCGTGACCGCGGTCGACCAGGCCTGCCAGGCGGCGGGGTTCCCGCTCGGCCCGTTCGCGCTGATGGACCTGATCGGCGTCGACGTCGGCCTGGCCGTGGCGCGGACGATGTGGGAGCGCGGCAACCACGAGCCGCGCTGGCTCCCCAGCCCGATCCAGGAGCGGATGGTCGCCGAGGGCCGGCTGGGCCGCAAGGCCGGCCGCGGCTTCTACGACTACGAGCACGACCGCCCGGCGCGTCCCGAGCGCATCGCCGACCGCGAGGCGGCCGCCCGCGCCGCCGCCGCGGAGGCGGCCGCGGCGATCGACGACCTGCTCGCCGATCGTCCCGTGGACCCGGCGGCCGGCGTGCTGGCGCGGATCCTGGTGCAGCTGGTCAACGAGGCGCGCTTCGCGCGGGCCGAGGGCGTGGCGACGGTCGCCGCGATCGACCAGGGGATGACGCTCGGCCTCAACCATCCCGTCGGGCCGTCGCGCTGGCGGGAGTGGATCGGCCCCGAGCGGGTCGACGCCTTCCTGGACCACCTGGCCGGCCCCGCCGGCGACCCGGTTTACCGACGGCCGGCGGCCACCGACGACGAATCAGGAGCAACGACGTGAGCCGCCCCGAAGAGTCCCGCCCGGCGGTCGCCGTCGACCGCCCGCGCGACGGCGTCGCGCGGATCACGTTCGACCGCGCGGAGCAGCGCAACGTGCTCAGCGACGAGGTCCGCGACGCGCTGCTCGACGCGCTCGACGCGCTGCAGGCCGATGCCACCGTCCGCGTCGCCGTGCTGACCGGGGGCGACACGCTGTTCGCCGCCGGCGCCGACATCAAGACGATGCACGAGCAGGGCTTCCAGGACGCGATGGCCGCCCGGGGCGCGCGGATCTGGTCGCGGATCGCTGGCTTCCGCAAGCCGCTGATCGCGGCGGTCGGCGGCCCGGCGGCCGGCGGCGGCTGCGAGCTGGCGCTGGCCTGCGACATCGTCGTCGCCTCGTCGTCGGCGGAGTTCTCGCAGCCGGAGATCCGGCTGGGGATCATTCCCGGCGGCGGCGGGACGCAACGCCTGACGCGGGTGCTCGGCAAGCACCGGGCGATGGAGCTGGTGCTGACCGGCCGGCGGGTCCGGGCGGAGGAGGCCGAGCGGCTCGGGTTCGTCAACCGGGTGGTCGAGCCGGAGCGGCTGGCCGAGGAGGCGCTCGACCTGGCGGAGACGATCGCCCGTCGCCCGGCGGTCGCCGCCGAGCTGGCCAAGCGGGCGGTGCTGGCCGCCGACGAGACGCC
>CAZMVL010000114.1:0-9109 GCA_964569335.1 uncultured Paraperlucidibaca sp. | reverse complement strand
GGTCGAGCGCGGCCCGCGCCGTCGGGATCGCCACGGCGCCGCCGGCGAGCGGCGCCGGGGCCAGCATCAGCAGCGCCTCCTCGACCGGGACGCCGGCGACGTGGGCGAGCAGCGGGGTCATGAGGCGCTGCAGCAGGCGTCGGTGGCGTACTGGCTGCCCTCGCCCGGCTGGGTCGGCGGGACGTCGAGCGCCGGGCTGCGGTCGAAGAAGCCCCACGGCTTGAGGGTGAACCCGAGCCGCGCGACCGGCATCACCGGCCAGTCCTCCGGGCGCGGCACGTGGTGGTGGTTCATCGAGTACCAGACCACCAGGTCCTCGTTCTCCAGCGACCGGTCGGCCTGGACCCAGCGCGGCAGGCCGTCGCCGCCCTCGTGCTGGTACGGGTACTCGCCGGCCGGGTAGCGCTCGTCCTCGGCGTAGCGGGTCACCCACAGGTGGTGGTCCATGAACGCGGCGCGGCGGCGGGCGGACGATCCGGGCGCGGAGAACGGCACGGTGTTCTCGCCGGTGATCAGCCGGTAGCCGACCGGCTGGCCGACCGCGTTGAGCGACTCCGGGCTGACCACGGTCCAGCCGCGGGCCGTGGTGATGTCGATGTCGCGGCGCGCCTCGAGCTCGCTGCGCAGCGGCCGGGAGACCGTGGTCCAGGCGTTGCCGTGCGGGTTGTCGGGGCCCTCGGGGATCGCGACCGTCTCCGTCTCCAGGACGGTGCTGCGACCGCCGTCGAGGGCGAAGTCGAGGCGCGCGCAGAAGACGTGCTGGTGGTGGATCGCGGCCAGGTTGGGGGCGACCAGCTTGGCGTAGGCGGGCGTTACGCCGTCGGCGACGGCCTGGGTGGCGACGATGCCGGTCGCCTTGACCTCGCCGGTGATCGTGCCGTCCTGGCCGAAGTACCAGAAGAAGCCGTACTCGTAGTTGCCGACCGTGACGATCGACGAGACCACCAGCCGCCGGCCGCGCCGGACCTCGACGTGGCCGGTGCGGAAGTCGGTGTGCTTCCAGAGCAGCCCGTCGTCCTCCTCGTGCAGGCAGATCGCGTTGGGCACGACGACCGGGTTGCCGTCGGAGTCCGCGTAGGCGGCATCGAAGTAGTGGATCACGCCCAGGCAGTCGCAGCCGAGCGTCAGCGAGTTGGTCATCGTGCCGATGTTGAACTCGCCGATGTCCAGCGGGGTCTGGTAGAAGCGGTCGGGGTCGGCGTAGGGGACGACCATCTCCGCGAACGACGCGCGGTGCAGGACCGGCCGCAGGCGTCCGTCGTCCTCGTAGCCGATCCGGTGGAGCACGAGCCCCTCACGCATGCTGAAGCCGACGTTCAGGCGCCACTTCTGCCAGCGGACCTCGTGGCCGTCGACGGTGAAGCTCGGCCCCTCCGGCTGGCTGATGTGGATCGGCCGGACGTCGGCGCGGAGCGTCAGTCGGTCGGCCCGGAACTCGCCCTCCTCGGTCGGCATCGCGACGGGGTCGCGGTCCTCGAAGTGGACGATCTCGTTGGTGTGGACGTCGACGAGCCCGAAGACGCCCTCGATCGGCCGGGCGTAGGCGTTGCCGCCGGGCTCCGGCCGGACGTAGGCCAGGACCCGCGCCAGCCGCCGGCCGCCCTGCTCCTCGGGGCGGCCGTAGGCGCCGGCGGAGACGGGGTCGACGTCGACCAGCGAGAGGTCGTCGATGCCGCGGCGCTCGAGCGCCGCGCGGAACTCCGGCGCGTCGCGGACGGCCTGCTGGACGCGGAGGAACTCCTCGGTGGTCATCGCGGGCTGGACGCCGTGGTCGACGTGCTCGCGGTCGACGGCGCCGGCCTCCAGGTCGACGCGCACCGTGCGGGTGTCGCCCGCGCTCCGGTCGTGGACGATCACCTCGGCGAAGCGCCGGGCGTCCTCCGAGCCGTCGCGGGCGGGCTCGCCGGTCGAGACGCAGACGACGTGCTGGTCGGCGGCGGCGCCCACGCCGGGCGCCGCGATCCCGACCGCGGCGCGGATCTCGTCGGGGGACAGGGGGTCGTAGGGGGACCGGGGGCGGTCGCTGCAGGGGCTCATGTGGGGTAGTAGAGCAGCAAACTTTCCATATGTCGAGTTTCTTCGGATGGCTCCTCGCGCTTGACGCCGGCCGGAGCGGCGATACAGTCGGCACATATGCGCGCTGATATGCAGGTAGTTGTCCGGGTGGTCCGCGACGCTCCGGCCCCGGAGCCGGGCGCATGAGCGGGGTGCGCCCGTCGGCCCGCACGTGGCTGGCGCGGATGCGCGACGGCGAGTGCAGCGCCCGCGAGCTGGCGACCGAGACGCTCGCTCGGGTCGACCTGGCCGATGCGCTGGTCAACGCCGTCACCCACCGCGACGACGACGCCGTGCTGGCGGCGGCCGACCGCGCCGACGCCGCGCGGCGGGCGGGCGACCGCCGGCCGCTGCTGGGCCTGCCGGTCTCGATCAAGGACGTGCTCGACGTCGAGGGATGGCCGACGTCGTCCGGATCGCTGGCCCGCGAGGGTCACGTCGCCGACGGTGACGCGACCGTCGTCCGGCGGCTGCGCGAGGCCGGGGCGATCCCGTTGCTGAAGACCAACGTGCCGGAGCTGTCGTCGTCGTTCGAGACCGACAACCTGCTCCACGGGCGCACCGCCAATCCGCTCGACCCCGACCGCACGCCGGGCGGATCGAGCGGCGGCGAGGGAGCGCTGCTCGGCGCCGACGCGACGATCGTCGGGGTCGGCACCGACGGCGGGGGGTCGATCCGCGTGCCGTCCCACTACTGCGGGACCGTGGGCCTGCGTCCGACCACCGGCCGGACGCCGGAGACCGGCCTCTGGCCGCCGACGCGGACCGGCGGCACGATGGACTTCACCTGCGTCGGGCCGATGGCGCGCTACGTCGACGACCTGGCGCTGCTGCTGCCGGTGATCGCCGGTGCGGACGGGATCGATCCCTACGCGGTCGACGTGCCGCTGGCCGCCCCGGCCCTGCCCGCGGCGCCGCTGCGGATCGGCTGGTACGACGACCACCCCGACGCCCCCGCCCCGACCGCCGGAACCCGGGAGGCCATCGCGCGCGCGGTCGAGGCGCTGGCGGCGGCCGGGCACCGGGTCGAGCCGGTGGTGCCGCCGCGGCCGGAATCGGGCCGCAGCGCGACCGAGCTGTTCTTCGCCGCCGCCGGAGCCGACGGCGGGGCCGGGATGCGCGACGCGGTCCGGGCCGCGGGGGGACGCCACCACTCCCAGTTCGCCGCCCTGCTGGCGGGGGCGGCCGCGGCCACCCCGGCGACCGCGGCCGACTACCTGGCCGTGCAGGCGGAGGTCTTCGCCTTCCGCGCCCAGGTGCGCGGGCTGCTGGCCGAGTTCGACGCGGTGCTGAGCCCGGTGGTGTCGGGGCCCGCGCCGCGTCACGGCGAGGCCCCGGCCGGCGTGCCGGAGGACCGCTACCTGCGCTACGAGGCGTTCGAGTTCTGTCATGTCAACGCCGTCGCGGGCGTCCCGGCGGCGTCGGTCCCGGCCGGGCAGGAGGACGGGATGCCGGTCGGGGTGCAGATCGCCGGACCGGCGTTCCGCGAGGACCGGGTGCTGGCCGTGGCCGCGCTGCTGGAGGCGTTGCTCGGCGGCTTCCGGGAGGTCCGCCGGGTGGCCTGATCGCCGGCGACGACGAACGACGAGGAGACGCGATGAGCACCCCCACCCCCGATCCGGAGCGCCGCACCGGGCTGATCTGGCACGAGCGCTTCGCCTGGTACCAGACCGGCATCGGCGCCGGCTTCGTTCCGGCCGGAGGCCTGGTCCAGCCGCTCGAGGCGGCCGACGCGCCGCCGCCGAAGACACGGTTCCGCAGCCTGGTCGACGTCAGCGGCCTGGAGGCGGCGTTGCGGATCCGGCCGGCGGTCGAGGCCGACGAGGAGGAGCTGCGGGCGTTCCACGCGCCGGAGTACCTGCGACGGCTGGCGGAGATGGAGGCGGCGGGCCACGGCGAGGCGGGCCGGTCGGCGCCGGTCGGGCCCGACGGCTACCGGACGGCGCGGCTGGCCGCCGGCGGCTGCGGGGTGGCGATCGACGAGGTCCTGAGTGGCCGCGCCGACAACGCCTTCGCGCTGGTCCGGCCGCCCGGCCACCACGCCCGTCGCGACGAGGGCATCGGGTCGTGCCTGCTGGCCAACGCGGTGCTCGCCGCGCTGCGGGCGCGGCGGCTCCACGGCGTCGAGCGGATCGCGATCCTCGACTGGGACGTCCACCACGGCAACGGCACGCAGGAGGCGTTCTGGGACGACCCGGCGGTCCTGACGGTCTCGATCCACCAGGACGGCTTCTTCCCCTCCGGCAGCGGGGGCCTGGACGAGCGCGGCGGCGACGGCGCGCTCGGCGCCAACGTCAACGTTCCGCTCCCGCCCGGATCCGGCCACGGCGCCTACCTGGCGGCGGTCGACGAGGTGGTCCTGCCGGCGATCCGCCGCCACCGCCCCGACCTGCTGCTCGTCGCCTGCGGCCTGGACGCCAGCGCGCTCGATCCGCTGGGGCGGATGCTGCTCCACAGCGGGTCGTTCCGGGCGCTCGGCGACCGGATGGTCGCGCTGGCCGACGAGCTCTGCGACGGCCGGCTGGTGATGGTCCAGGAGGGCGGCTATTCGGCGCCGTACACCCCGTTCTGCGGCGTCGCGGTGCTGGAGGGCCTGGCCGGCGTGCGGGTCGTCGAGGACCCCTTCCTCGACGTCGTCGGGACGATGCCGGGGCAGTCGCTGACCCGTGACCAGCGGGCGGCCGTCGACGCTGCGCGTGCCGCGGCCGGGTCGCCGTAGCCGCCGAGGGGCGGGTCAGCGGTGCTGCGCGGCCTGCCGGAAGTGGGCGTCGGAGGCGGCCGCCAGCCCCTGGTGGACGGCGTCGAAGATCGACACGGCCTCCGTGCGGAGCGCGCGCAGCGGGTCGATGTCGCGCGGCAGCTCGGGGTCGCTCGCGGGGAACTCGCGGAAGCGGTGGAACATCACGGTCCGCGTGGTGAACGCCTCCTGGTCGGAGAGCCGCTCGCTCTTGCGCGGGTTGCGCAGCGGTCCGTAGTCGGCGATGAACGCCTGGTACTGCTCGGCGGCCGCGTCGACGTCCCAGGCCTGGGCGACCAGCGCGGTCGGCGGGGCGTCGCGGGAGAGCCGGCCGACGAAGACCGACGCGAACTCCTCGACGTCGAGGTCGCGGAGCACGGCGCGGGCCTCCGGCTCGCGGTCGTGGGCGGCGACCCAGGTGCCGTCCTGGACCGGGCCGAAGCCGAGGAACCGCAGCCGCGACGCCAGCCGCGAGCGCGCGACGCGGTGGGTCTCTGGCATCGCGTGCCAGACCATCGTCCAGGCGTTGCTCGGGGAGGCGGTGCGGCCGAAGCTGTAGATCCGCCGGTCGCCGTCGCTGAGCAGCTCCTCCGCGCGGGTGGTCAGCGTGTAGAAGACCAGCCGCCCCTCCTTGTGCCGCTCGAGCAGCCCGCGCGAGGCCAGGCGCGCGAGCGCGGCCCGGGCCGCCTCGGTGGAGAAGCCGAGCTCGCCCAGCAGCTCGACGGCGCCCCCCGACCAGACCTGCGCGCGGGGGGTGCGCAGGTGGACGCCGAGGATCGTCAGGACGAGGTCCTGGGGTTGGAGGGCTGGGCGGGTGACGGTGCTCATGCGACGTCGGGGTCGGCGGAGGACGGCCCGCCGAGCTCGGCGGGAAGGTCGCGGACGGCGATCGTGACGCGGGAGATCGCGCAGGTCCGGCCGGCCGCGTCGGAGATCATCACATCCCACACCCAGGTGGTGCGGCCGCGGTGCTGGGGGGTGGCGATCGCGGAGAGCGGCCCGGGCTTCGCCGGTCGCAGGAAGCTCGTCGCGTTGGAGAGGCCGAGCCCGACCTGGCCGCGGTGGCCGACGCCCTGGTTGGTGCCGTGCGACGCGAGCGCCTCGGCGATGCTGCAGTACACGCCGCCGTGGAGGATCCCGGTCGGCTGGAGGTGATGGGGCTCGACGTCGAGCTCGCCGCGGACCTCGTCGGCGGTGCAGACGACCAGGCGCAGTCCGTAGAACTGGTCGAAGGCGGAGTCCGCAGCGCGGGAGTAATCGGTCATGTCTTGCATGTCATCGGGTAGGTGCGTCCACGATAGTCGTCAACCCCGACGTTCGGGGCGTCGTCATCCCTTGTACTAGCCCATGATCGCGCACGGTGCCGACGGGCAACCTGTCGGCATCCTTTCGCAAAATCTACATTGCAACTCGCTGCGGTGCAGAGTATGCTCGCCGCGATGGTGGCAATGGGAGTGATTGCTCGATGACGACACCGATCATGGAAGACGGCGGCAACGTGGTGGGACGGATCGGTGCGGAGACGCCGCTGGTCCGCGTTCACGGTGCCACCAAGCGCTTTCCGGGCGTCGTCGCGCTCGACGACGTGAGCATCAGCGTCCACCCCGGAACCGTGCACGCGCTGACCGGCGAGAACGGCTCCGGCAAGTCGACGCTGTCGAAGGTGATGGGCGGCGCGCTGCAGCCCGACGAGGGCTACATCGAGGTCGACGGGGTGCGGCGGACGATCGCCAATCCGTCGGAGGCGCTCGACCTGGGGATCGTCACGATCAGCCAGGAGCTGACGCTCGCCCCGACGCTGAGCGTCGCCGAGAACGTCTTCCTCGGCCGGCTGCCGAAGCGGCGCGGACGGGTCGACTGGGCCCAGCTCTACCGCGACGCCCGCGACGTGCTCGACGGGCTCGGCGTCCACGTCGACGTCCGCCAGCAGGTCAGCGGGCTCAGCGTGGAGCTGCAGCAGGAGGTCGAGATCGCCCGGGCCGTCTCGTCGCAGGCACGCCTGCTGATCCTCGACGAGGCGACCAGCTCGCTCTCCGAGGCCGCGACCGAGCGCCTGCTGGCGGTCGTCGAGCGCGAGCGGCAGCGCGGCGCGGCGGTGCTGATGATCTCGCACCGGATGCCCGAGCTCTACTCGGCGGCGTCGATCGCGACCGTCCTCCGCGACGGCCGGCACGTCGCCGACGTCCCGCTGCCGGAGACCGACGAGGCCCGCCTGGTGCGGCTGATGGTCGGCCGCGAGCTGGGCGACTACTACCGCAAGCGCCAGATCCCGCGGGGCGAGACGGTGCTCGAGGTCGAGGGCCTGACCACGTCCACCGGCGAGCTGCTGCCGACCTCGATGCAGGTCCGCCGCGGCGAGATCGTCGGCATCGCCGGGCTCGTCGGCTCCGGCAAGGCGGAGTTCGGGATGGCGCTCGGCGGCGCGATCTCGAGCGACGGCACGGTCCGCGTCGACGGCCGCGAGGTCAAGATCGACGGTCCCCGGACCGCGCTGGAGAACGGCATCGGATTCGTGCCGGACGACCGCAAGCGCGCCGCGCTGCTGCCCACCCGCAGCGTCGCGGAGAACTTCACCGTCGCCTGGACGTCGCAGCTGACCCGCGGCGGGATCATCGATACGCGGACCGAGCGCCAGCGAGTGGCCGAGGGGATCGAGCGCTACGGCGTCGTGACCGCCTCGCCGCAGAGCAAGATCACCACGCTCTCCGGAGGCAACCAGCAGAAGGTCGTGCTCGGCCGGGTCTTCGCCCGCGGGCTCGACGTGCTGGTGCTCGACGAGCCGACGCGCGGCGTCGACGTCGGAGCGAAGAGCCAGATCTACCAGATGATGCAGGACCACGCCGCCGACGGCGCGGGCATCGTGATCATCTCGTCGGAGCTCCCGGAGCTGCTCGGCATCGCGGACCGCATCCTCGTCTTCTTCCGCGGCGCGATCCGCGGGGAGTTCGATGCGGCCGGCCTGAACGAAGAAGAGGTCGCCCACGTGGCGGTCTCCGGCACGCCGCTGCAGGACGCGGCCTGACCCGAACGACGGAGGACCTGTGACCCCGAACGACGCCGCTCCCATCCTCACGGACGGGACCGAAGAGAAGCCTCCCCGCACCGCGCGGGACCTGCTGAGCCGCCTGTCGCTCGGCCGCTACACCGGGGTGCTGGTCGCCCTGTTCGTGGTCTGCGTGTACCTGTCGCTGACCCAGGAGGTGTTCCTGACCTGGGACAACCTCATGAACATCGTCAAGGCCAACACGGTGATCTTCATCCTGGCCGTCGGCGCGACGTTCGTGATCATCTCGGCGGGCATCGACCTGTCGACCGCGTCGGCCACGGCGGCCACGGCGATGATCCTCGGCCTCACGTTGCAGGCCGGTTGGGGGATCGGGCTGGTGCTGATCGTGACGATCCTCTTCGGCCTGTTCCTCGGCCTGCTCAACGGCTTCATGATCACGAAGCTGAAGATCTCGTTCCTGGTGGTGACGCTGGGAACGCTCTCGATCTACCAGAGCTTCGCGCTGGTGGTCAACGACGGCGCCACGATCAGCCTCTTCGGCAAGCCCGGCTTCAGCGTGATCGGCGACTTCGTCAACACCAGCGTCGGGCCGTTCCCGCTGCTGCTGATCTTCAACCTGCTGGTGCTGCTCGTCGCGGGCGGCGTGCTCCGCTACACCGGCTACGGGCGCGCGCTGTTCGCCGTCGGCTCCAACCCCGAGGCGGCGCGGCTCAACGGCATCAACGTCGGCCGGATCATCCTGATCGCCTACGGCATCGCCGGCCTGGTGGCGGGCATCGCCGCGATCGTCCAGGTCGGCCGGCTGACCGGTGCCTCGGCGCAGGCCGACTCGACCTTGCTGCTGACCGTGATCGCCGCGGTGCTGATCGGCGGCACCGCCTACTCCGGCGGCGAGGGCGGCGTGCTCGGCACGGTGATCGGCGTGATCTTCCTCGGCGTGGTCCAGAACGGCCTGACGCTGAGCGACGTGTCCGCCTTCTGGCAGGGCACCGTCTCCGGCGTGATCCTGATCAGCGCCGTCGGCCTGGGCGTGCTCCGCGAGCACGGCGGCAGCCTCCGGTTGCGACGCGCGGCCCGCTCGCCCACCGCTCCACCCCCGACGCCTCCCACCCCGGCGGGATCGACCACCGCGAGCTGAGGGCAGATGTCGCACGACCGACAGCCGTTCGTTCCCGACGCGCCGTACCGCCTGCGGATCGGCGCCGAGTGGCGCGCCGCCACCCGTGAGTTCGACGCGGTCGATCCGAGCACCGGGCAGGTCTGGACGCAGATCCCGGCCGGCACCGCCGCGGACGTCGACGACGCGGTCG
>CAZMVL010000113.1:0-11301 GCA_964569335.1 uncultured Paraperlucidibaca sp. | reverse complement strand
CCTGAATTGTGCGTGGAATGTCGTTATATGCTTTTGGCAGAAAAACACGGATTTAAAGATTCCAGTAGTGTAAAAAAAATAATAGCTACTTTGAGTAAGTAGCTATCGGATTAAATTTTTGATTTTCTTTTCGGCCTCGATATCCTCGGGGCTTTTTATTTGCTGTATTGGCACACCGTGGCCATTTTTTTCCATCCAAAAAATATATTCATCATACCATTTGTCATTCCTGATTTTTGCTTTATGCGCTTCAATGTATGGATTTGAAATAACTGCTTTTTTCGGAGAGATTAACCTGTAAAAAAACATGCAGAGTTTCCACCACAAATAACAAGCTACAATTCCGATTATAGATAAAGCTATGTAAATGATAATCATATAGCAAATATATAAATTTCAGGGAAAAACCTTTCCCTTTTTCGGCTCTATTTCACATCTAATTTTGGTGAAAATTATTCCGATGAGCTCAAAGCATTTCAAAGCAACTCCGCAATACAAACAACCGAATTTTAATGTTGACCGTGAAAACGGAATCATTAAAAACATTGTTATTGTTCAGCAAGGCGCTAATAAAAATGGAAGCTATTTCAATTCAAAATTTATTACTGACCTGGTTGCCGGTGGTAACGGTCAAAATCAAGGTGTAAAATCCAGATTCGGTCATCCGAATATGTGTAGCAATTCCTTAGGTACTTTTATTGGCCGTTACAAAAATTTTAATGAAAAAGATGGAAAGGCTTTTGCTGATTTGCATCTGGACCCGGTTACTAAAAAAACTCATGTTGAAGGCAAAGGCATTTCAATGTGGGAATATATTATTGAAATGGCTGAGAACAATCCGGATATGTTCGGTAACTCAATCCATATAACCAGTGAAATGTTTGAAGAAGAAGTGGATGGAAAGAAATTTCAATCACACATTTTTGATTCTTTAATTGCTTCTGATTTGGTTGACAGCCCGGCTGCAACTGACAGCCTTTTTGATGAAAGTGAAGATCTTGGAGTTGTAGTTACAAACTTCCTTGATAGCAATCCGGAAATCTTTGAGGCATTCGCCAAACAGCCAGAAATCATTTATGATTTTATGGGGCGATACACTGACTATTTGAAAAATAAATCCTTAACAAATTTTAATATGAACAAGTTTAAAGAAGGCTTGAAAAATCGTATGGGTGAGGATTCCTTTGATTTGAATTTAACCTTAGCAGAGGGCGGTATTGTTACCGTCGTAACTGAAGGTGAAGAACCAAAAGAGGGCGATGTTGTAAAAGATGCAGACGGTAAACCGTTGCCTGATGGCGACCATTTACTTGCAGATGGTAGAACGTTAGTCATTGAGGGTGGTTCGGGTGCAATCAAAGAAATTAAGCCTGTAAGTGAAGAAAAGCCGAAAGATGGTGAAGAGCCATCAATGACTGAAGTAATGCAAAGCATTAATACGCTTTCAAAAGAGTTTAAAAAATTCAAGACCGAATTTGAAACTTCCAATAAGGAAATGCAAGAAGGTGTTGAGTTTGTCGCTGACAAATTTGGGACTCTTGAAAAAAGAGTTTCTGAAATGGGTAAAAGCATTAAATCAAAGTATGAAGCCCCGGGCCAGGAATCGACCGACCCGAAGAAGCGTAATCCTTCTGATAGTGCTTATGACGCTACTTCTGTTGCAGAAGAAAGAGAAAAACTAAAAAACAAAAACGCCAAATAAGACATGGAGTTAATCACAAACTTTAAAAATCTTGCTTCGAGTGATAAGTTCATCGAAGATTTGAAAGAAATCGTTAAGAACGAAGTCTTTCACCAAGACACTTCCGAATTCTTTACAATCGTGCCAGGCATTAAAGGAGGTCAGCAGGTTGCAGCAATGAAGGGATTCGAGTATGTTACTGTTGCATCTGCGGGATGTGGCGGTAATGGTATTTCACCAACATTTCCGGCATTCTCGCAAAAGTGGAATCCTAAGATGGCTGAGGTTAAAATCTCGTATTGCTATACGGATTTTTTAAATTCATTCGTTCAGTGGGGATTGAATAATGGCTACAAAAGAAAAGACCTTACCGGAACTCAGGTTGCTCTTTTCATTGAAGATTTAGTTATCAAAGCAATGAAGCTGGATTTACAGCGTATGGCGTTGATGAGTGATAAAGATATTCTTGCTCAGGATATCCTTACTGACGAAGCTGGAAAAGGCAAGTTCTACAACATCGTTGATAAAGGACTTTTACCAACTCTTCAGTATTTGAAAACGCTTCCTGAATTCGCTGGAAACTTTGTTCCATTGTCAAAAAACACTGGAGCAATGACTGACCAAACAAATCTTTCAGCAACGTACGCACTTGATCTGTATGAAGCTGTATTGGATGATGTTTACGATTTCGATGGTGATACATTGCTAACTTCAAACAGGTTGTTTAAAAACTACCAAAAATGGGTTAAGCGCGCTAACGGCTACGGTGTACAAGGTAACATCGATGCAACTCAAAAAGGCATCACTGACCCAATGATTGATGGTGAACAATTGAAACCAATTGTAAACTATGACCGTTGGAGGAAGAATGATTTTGTAACCAATATTACCATCGGAGAGGACGATGATATTCCACACATCCACTTGCCCCACTTTGCTCTTTTTACAAGAAAAGAGCATTTACAAATTGGAGTTGATGACACAGCTTCTTTGGAAGACATCACCCTTGAGTATATTGGTGGTAAGGAAGAAACATTTTGGATTAAAGCCAATTATTTGGTTGACTTTAAAATGACAAATCCTTACGCTTTCAGGGCTGCTCTTTAACTTAAATATTCATTGGGAGTGTAACAACTCCCTTTTTAAAATTATATATCATGGCAGACGATTGCGTAGAAAAATTAGCCGGAAACTTCGTTAAGGCTTGTGGGTTCAGGCCGAAGGCTGGCATCCTTAGAAAATGGTACATCAATTATGATGATATTGACAGAGTTGCAACGCAGCTTGCAAATAAAGGCACAAAAATTACTTTACTGGTTCTGAAAGCCGGAAAGAAAATTTATTCTGCTGGCGGGCCCGATACAGTTCACAAAGCCAACCATGCGCTGAGCGTTTTGGATTTTGGAAACGGACACATCCACACAGATAATTTCACAATCTTATACGATGGTGAATCTGAAATGGAAAGAGTTCAGGAACTAGTAGAAGGAGCAAGAGTTGTAACAATCATTGAGAGAGTTAACGGCGGTAAGAATGGTGAAACAACTTACCAGATTTTGGGTTATGAAAGTGGGATGAAGATTACTGAACATACTTGGAATAGTGATGAAAATTCAGGATCGGTATTGGTTACTGTTGCAACCAAAGAAGGAGAAGAAGAATCAACCGGCAAAAAGATTTTCTTAGTGGCTGCCGGTGTCGCAGCTACAAGAACGTTTATTGAAACAAATACTTATGTTGAATCAGCACCAGAACCTGAGGAATAAACTAACGGAAGCGGATTTAGAAACATTACAGTTAATCAGGGACACAAGTACTGAAGTTTTATTTAAAAATAAAGATTCAAAAGGTGTCCCTTTTTTAAAACACGTTTTTGATCTGCATCTTAAATTATTCGGAACAAGTTGTTCCGGTTGCCCCGGAGAAATACCGGGCTACATTCAAAAAATAAAAAACTTTAATCCAGAAAAGAAAATGGAAACCAAAGATTTAAAATTCAAGTTACACGAAGAAGTTATTGTTCCGGTACCAGGAACATCAGATGTTTATTCCAATGCAAATTTGACAGATGAAATTGCTGTTAAATTGATTGCTGAAAACCCAAACAGAAAAGCTTTGTTTGCAATACTCCCGGATGATGTTGAAGATTTGATTCAACAGTATTCAGCAAATGAAATCAATGTAAACCTCAACGCCGGCCCTGATGCTGGAGAAGAAGATTTTGTTTTGATTGGCGATAACAAATTAACTGTTGAAGAAGCACTTTCCCTGTTTGAGAAATTGAACATTGAAACCAAAGCTACAACGGTAAAAGGTTTGAATACCAAATTTGGCAAACTCGATCCGGCTGAACAAAGCGAACTGGTTTTATTGGCCAATGATTTGACTGCATCAAAATCGACATTACACAACGCCGGCCCTGATGCTGGAGAAGATAAAGAGTAATGAGGTCAAAAGTTGTAGAAGCATACAAAACTGAAAATCAGGAAATTTTCAATAAACGATTTGGGGTTATTTTCAATGGTGAAGATAACCTCAAACCGCTTATTATTGAAAACCTGATTGACGAAAGCCCTACAGCTTTTCAATGTGCTTGGATTTATGCAAGCTTTCTTGGAGGTGGTGGTTTTGAAGTTGATTTAACGAACGTAAACTTATCAGATAATTTCTGGGATGTAGTTAACCCAAATGATTTGCTCTTTGACGTTTGTGAAAGTGTATCAAGGCATCAGGGGGCATTTGTAAACGTAGGCTACAATGCAAACTATGAGAAGAGCAGCTTTCAAATAATCCCATATTCTCTTTGTCGTTTAGGGAAAAAAGACAGTTCTGGATATTCAGGTAAAATTGTTGTAGCAAAAAAGGGTTGGGGCAAATCTTTAAAGGCAGTTGATGTTGATGTTATTGATACATATAATCCACGTCCGGAAGTTATTCAGGCGCAAGTTGAAACTGCTGGTGGATGGGAAAATTATAAAGGTCAAATTGCTTATTTGAGGTTAAGTAAAAAATATACTTACACAAAATCATTAATTGAAACTGCTTATAATTTTGCCGATGTTGAAAACCACATGGGATTGTTTTACAATGGTACTGTTAAAAGATGTTTCGAAGATCTTACTATTGTAAGGCATAGAAAATTTCCGAGTAAAGCTGACCAAGATCAATTTGATGCAAACCTGAAGAAAGTTTCAGGGCTCGAAAATGGAAGTTCAAAGCTTGTGGTTGAAGATGATTGGGACGATGAAAGAAAGGAAAGCGGAAACTTTAAATTTGATACCCTTGAAAACAAGGTAAAAGCTGAAAAGTACGCGCATTTTGAAAACTCATCGGCCAATTACATTCGGAAATCATTCAAAAACATTCCGCCGCAATTGGTGGATTACGTCGCCGGAAAGCTTGGAAACACTTCTGGCGAAGACTTGATAAAAGCACAATCAATTTATAATGCCTTAGTAGGACGGGACCAGGAAAAAATAGAAAGATTCTTTGCTGAATTGTTCGATAATTTCCAAGAAGATATAAATCCAACCGACAACTGGAAAATAAAACAGTATTCGTTGTTAAGCGATGGAACTGTTGACGGTAGTGGAACATTACCGGAACAATCGGATGAAGAACTTGCACAAAAGGAAATTAGGGCTGCTCAGGCTACTTTAAGAGGTTCAGTCGGCGGAGTTTCTGCAATACTTTCAATTCAATTGTCAGTATCACAAAAAATCACTTCGTATGATGCCGGGGTTTCCATGTTGGAAAACATCTTCGGATATTCAAATGAAGTAGCGAAAAGTATGCTGGGAGAACCTGTAATTACAAACACCCCCGAAAATGATACTACTGATAAATAAACAAACAGTTGCCGCGCGCTTACAGGTTGCAATCGGATATGATGCACAGGAATTCAACGTGTTTATATCTGAAGCACAGGAATTCGATTTAAAGCCACTTGTGCCCGAAAACTTTTATAGTGATCTGCTTTCAAAAAGAGCTGAAGAACCTTGGAAAAAACTTATTGATGGTGGCGATTATACGCACGATGGACGAGATTACAATTTCGCCGGCATTGGTGCTGTTTTGAGTTATTTCTCATACGGCCGTTTTGCGATGGGAGCAAACCAGGTAAGTTCTTCACATGGATTCGTACAGAAAACAAATCCTAATTCGCAACCACTTTCATTGGAAGAAAAAAAGAATATCTATTATCGGAAAAAAGGTGAAGCCAAAGCGCTCTTTGATGATGTAGTAAAATTCATTGAAAGAAATATTAACACTTATTCAAGTTGGAATCCAGATTCCGGATGCAGTAATTATTCCGGCCCGACATCTACTCGAGTTATCCAATGATTTCTGTTTTAAATATAGATCATAACAAGTTTGCATTGAACGGCATTCCTTATCATAAAAATTTCTTACCTCACGTTGTGGGTAACAGTTTGAGAATTGTAAATACATACGATTCCAAGCTTATTTTGTCCGACGTGCAGCACTTCAGCCAATATTCGGTTAATGGGGTTGTACATTCAAACGTTGCTGATTTGCAGGCCGCTCTTTTGCCTATTATTTTTTATAGGGAAACCTTAGGTGCTGAATTTTCCCAAGACAATTACAAAACAGAAACCGTAATTGATTGCCCGGAAGAACCAACGGTCGATAATTTTGCAGCCGCAATTAATGCTTTGCCAATGTTCAGCATTCAGGATAAGGAAATCCCAACCTTCAAAGCTGTAAGCACCGGCACAAGTCCTGTTACTTATTATATCGAGATACTCAATACAGGAAAAGGTACTTACGGTGATGGTGGTGCAATTGAATTGTTGCCAGAAAATTTAAAAATCACATCTTTCAGTGCTTCAGCAGATGATATCGAACAACAAGTAGCCACGACCATCATTGATTTAGGAGAAAGTATGTTTGGGCCGGTTTTTAGTTTGAATATACAAAACCCTGCAATATATGTAAAAGACATTAGTGTGGGTATGACCATTTTTAAAACCCAAACACCAGGGCCTAACGTTATCAAGTCAAAGTTTCTTTGGGTTGGTTCAGCCGGAACTTATGGTGTCGGCGGCTTGGAATCCACAGACAATGATTTTGAAGTCATTTATGAAAAAGATAATAATTCAATAACAAAGGCCGAAAAGAATTTCATGAGTGTAACCGGTAGCGGGGAACTCTATGCGCTCACGTTTGGAAAAGGCAGAACCACAGCGGTATTTACAGGAGAAATTACTGAAATTATTTCGGGTGCAAATTTTGCCGGAACCGGACAATACGTTGGTCAAAGACATATACTTAGAAATCGGCAAGCAATTCCCATTAAAATAAACCCAAATATAGGTACGGTAAAATTTAGAACATTAGATCAAGAAGTTTATTGGTTGCTACCTGGCCAATCTATTGAATTAGATTTTAATGAGGCTGGGGAACTTGAGCAAGTTGACAATCGAGAAAACTTAGAAGTTTATAATCGCGCCGGACAATATACTTATCAATCTGATTTTCTTTCAGCTGTTGCAGCTTCAAACCAGCCTTTTTTAGGAGCGGCAATAAGTTCCGGAACCACAGGTGCAGCAAACTCAGCCTCTGGAAAGTACGGTGCTGTAAGCAGTAATTCAGTGGCAACTATTGGAAGTGGTTATAGATGGCAAACATTGGCCTATCATACATTTGAGGCTTTCGGCGGAATGTGGGACGGATTTCAGTTTGACGGACTTATAAATTTATCGGCTGCTGCAACAGCGTTAGCTCGGATTGGATTTACATCTTCGAATAATTCTTCTGAGCCAGCCAATGGGGTTTATTTTGAATGCCTCGGTAGGGATATTACTGTGAAAACAGCTAACAATGGTGTTAGAACATCTTACGACTTACTTACGATCACCGATAACAGGTACTATCATTTCCGTATAAAAATCAACTACATAACCGGATTTGTTTTTGAGGTTTATTCTCCTGAAGGAATTCTTATGGCCGCACAAACTATCAACACAAATCGAACTAATGGGGTTGCTTTGCTTGCAGGTTGGGTTGGAACGTGTACAACCGCAGCTGCTGTTTCATTAGGCAGTATCGACTATATGGGTATAACACGCTCAAAAATGGGAAGTCGCGGCGCATTAACATAAAATCAAAATTATGGAAATTACGAAATACAGGGTATATCATGAAAAAGGGTATGTTGAATATCCAACTCCTGAATTGGCTTTAGCTGACTCAGATTCTTACGAAGTAATTGTAGAACCAATTCCTGAAGATCAAATTGAATTTATAAATACCGAAGAATAGCGATGCAATATTTTAACTTTCTAATCACATATTTGCTTTATAATCTTCATCAGATTAAGATAGCAGCATTTTGGTCAGCTTATTCCGGCCTTATAATCTCATTGATAATCGAACCATTTTCAGGTGTCGGAAATTGGGTTTCTGAAAATGTTGATTATATCAGTATTGCATTAGGTTTTATTGCTGTTGACCATGCTTTAGGCAGTGTTTCACATCGATGGTATAAAAAGGACTTTGATATAAAGAAAAATTTATTTGGGCTTTTGATTAAGTTATTTGTTGTGGTTTGTGCAGGCTTCATTTTCGAAGGCCTTAGCCATCTCACAAAGGATGAAAATTTTATTTACATCTACATGAAAATGACCGGAAGAATTCTGATTTGTCTATATCCGGGTAGAGCTGCTGCAAAAAACATGAAAATTATAACTAAAGGTGCATTTCCTCCTGACGCTGTAATCGGAAAAATGGATAAAGTCTATGAAACTGCAAACCTCAACGAATTTAAAAATAAAGAAAATGAATCTATCTAAAAACTTAACATTGGCTGAGATGATACTGTCAGATTCAGCAAAAAGAAACGGCATAAGCAACAAGCCGGCCGCAGATCATATTGAAAACATGAAAGTATTGGCTGAAAAAATATTTCAACCAATCCGTGACCGGTTCAAAAAGCCGATATATATCAGCAGCGGTTACCGTTCTACGGAATTGAACAAGATTATTAAAGGAAGTTTATCCAGTCAGCATTGCAAAGGTCAGGCGATGGATATCGATATGGATGGAACTGACATTAAAAACAGTGATGTTTTCATGTTCATTAAAAACACCTTGAATTTTGACCAACTGATCTGGGAATATGGTAACAAAGACAATCCAGAGTGGGTTCACGTTTCTTACAATCCATCAGGAAAGCAGCGTGGTGAAGTCTTGCGAGCCGTTAGGATTGGTGGTAAAACAGTTTATCAAAAATTTTAAATATGAAAGTCAATAAATTATTTCAAATAGTACCCTGGTTGATTGTTGCATTTTTACTTTGGTTCAAAGGATGTGATAAAGGGCAAACTGAAGCGGCCATTGTGCCAGAAGTGAAAGGATTCTTTCAAGAGACCAAGCCGGCGCATGAACCTGTACCGGTCGCAGAACCAAAGATCGTCGAGCGCTGGAACGAAACACATACTGAAAATCCAATTAACCAGGCTTTAATTGACGAAAACCTGAAGTTGAAAGCTGATTTTGCCAAAGCGGATAGTATTTCAAAATCAAAAATGTATGATAAAGCTGTTCAGCTAAACGAATTCAGGCATGAATTTGATAACGATTACCTGCATTTGACATTAACCGGTTTCGTTCAGGGTGAAATTAAGTCAATCATTCCGGCATACACATTGAAAGAGCGGAAAGCTGAAGAAAAAGCAAAGAATCACGTTTACATTAGCGGAGCCTTAGAAAATACAGCAACCTTAGACAATGCGACAATGAAAGTTGGAATCATGTTTCAGAATAAATCCGGGGATATCATATCTGGAAGTTACGGAACGGATCGTTCAATTGGTATCGGTTATGCAAAAAGAATTTGGTAACATTACGGAAAACCGTAATAAATAAATTTATTACATAAATCGGTAATACCTCACATATAAAGCTTATTGAATAAATAATCAATATCAATTGCTCTTTCAACTTGTGATTTAAGGTTTGTTTTAATCGAAAGCAATCTAAACTTATCAATCTCCGCATTATATTCAAAATTCAAATCACCTCGCAGACCGTTTGCAAGGTGATTTTTTGTTATTAAACGTTCGAGTTCACCTCGCATGTTATTCATTCTTGAATCGAAGTAATTTTGATTGTAATAAATATCTCCAGTTACTTTTATATTGATATTATAAAGCATCTTTATCTTTTAAAATTTGGATGTTTAATTTTTTTAGTTTCTCGTTTTCACGTTCTTTTTTTGTAACCAAATATACGGTGTCTGTCATTTGCGACGATGTATGACTGGCCAATATTTGAGCAAGCTTGTTATCATTTTCCGATTTATCCAATTCATCAAGAAATAAATGCTTCATAGCGTAAAAGTCCGCTGGAGTTTTATAAGCAATACCATCTTCAATGTCTTTAAGTAATTTTAGTTTACCGCCAACAAAACCAACGCGATCTTTTACAAGCCTTTTCCATCGTTTTGTAATTTGATACTCCTGGATTGCATCTGACCCAGGTTCTAAAAACTTTGAAAAGATATAATCATCATTTTTTTTCACCCCTTTAAGCAAATCTATCCAGTATGGTAGCGCGCTGTTAATGATGATTTTTTTGACTTCGGAATATTTGTCGCCTTTCAGTATAGTTGCTTTGTATTCCTGTTTTTTTAAATCAACATCTTTGGCTTGTACTTTCATCAATTCCGAACTTCTCGCGCCTGATTGAATGAATATCATCATGTATCGATAAAACGTGTAATAATTTGCTTTCAAATATTCTGCGATCTGCTGCAGTTCTTCGAGTTCTAAAGTTTCACGTATTTTTTTAACGGTTTTCTTTTTCTTCAGAGCGCTTACAGGATTCTCTTTGATGATTTCCATTTCTTTTGCTTCAATGAAAAGCATCGAAAGGCTGGTTAAAAACTTATTGTATTCGTTATTTGTGAGGTTGAGGTTATCAAGTGCCTTTTTAATTTTTGAATGCGTGAAATCACTTATTTTTACATCAATCCAGTTTAATTGGGAGAATGATTTCTCAATGTTGTTAATTACCCGGCGCAATTCTTTATAAGTGGATTTTCCGGTTTGTTTGTTTTCGTGAATATGCCTGAATGCTTCAATGACTTTGGTGTTTGATGTGATAATATTATCATCAATTTCACCAATCAATTCTGGGTTATCAACTATACCGGTATATTCTTCTGGTTTTAATGGATTGAATCCGGCCTTTAATAGCTTCAAAAGAGCCGAACGCAATACATCTAATATATCAATCCTTTCTTCTTTGGTGTGATATGAATTTGCAAAGCCTTTAATGTTTGGCAGCCTCTTTAATTTTCCATCCGGATGACGGTATGAATATCGTACATACCAATCCTTTTCAAGCTTTTCTTTTTGCTGTGATTTCGTGAGTTTATTCCAGTCTGAAATCTTACCACCACCGGTGTATATCTGAGGTTCGGAATAATTCTTCTTTGCTGGCATTTGTCTTTCAAAAAGGTGTACTGAATCGTGTACTTTCAAAAGCAAGTTAATCAATTTTGACATAAAAAAAACGGGATTAAGTACTTTAATCCCGTAATTCTTCTGACTTTTCATTTTGTAGCGAGGACGGGAGTTGAACCCGTGACCTCA
>CAZMVL010000112.1:0-11342 GCA_964569335.1 uncultured Paraperlucidibaca sp. | reverse complement strand
GCGGGATCTCGAGCGCGTCGCTGAGGATGCTCGAGATCCCGCGAGACCGCCACCACCACAGCCTTACCATTCGAGTGGGCCACATCATGCGGACGCTCGGCTGGGTCTCGCGCAGGGCACCCCGCGAGCAGGACCCCGCTCGCACTCGTCGCTACTACCCACCTGTCCATACGGGACAGTCACAAGGAGGCGTCTGAGTGGACCGTCAAAACCCTAGTTTTCAGGCCATTTGTTCCAGTGGTCCATTCTGTCCAGTTGGTCCAGTACATATCCCATACACACAAGACAGAGGCGATCTCCCGGTTGTTAATGAATTGGAAACCGAGACAGGCCGGACCGGACAACTGGACCAGAGGGGGCGCCTCGCGATTTTGGGCCCTTTTTGCCCGGAAAATGAGGGGTCCTCGGCTTTACTTGTAAATCAACAGAGGCAAGGTGGCGAAATCACGCGTCTTGCCGGCTCTTTGCGTGCAAGCGGAGCGCCGCTGGGTCGGTGTGACGACTCGAGAGCCGCTCAGGTCGAGAAGCTCGGTTCTGCTCGCTTTCAGTGCGCGACAGGCTTCTGCATTCGCGAGTGCGCTAGCTGTGGTAGCTCAGGTTCAAGCGCAAAAACGTCCATCGTTTCGAGCGCTTCTGGCTTCAGTGCGCCTCTGAATCGTCAAACGAATAGTCAAGAGGTGTCCGGATGACGCTGGAACGCTCGCATGGCGCAGCGCGTCCAACGCTACCGAGGTCCTCCGACCTCAAAGCGCCCGATACGGTCGGCGAACCGTCCGACTCTCGCCGAGCCGATGGCCGGTTCGCCAGCGGTAACCAGCTCGCCACGGGCCGAGGCTGGAAGCACTCCATCGCGCGCTCCTTGGGGCGCGACATGGCCGGCGAGGCTGGGGAGCTGGGCGAGGAGGCCTACCGCCTCTACCGTGCCTTCCTGGCCGACCTCCCATGCGACTGTGCCAGCGTCCGGTCCCTCGTGGCTCAGCGCGCCCGTGCTGCCGTCCTGGCGGCCCGTTACGCCCGCCGAGCGTGTGAGGTCGGGCTCGACACCGACGAGGGCGCCAAGGCCCTCCAGTTGACCACGCAGCTCGACGCGCGCGCTGAGCGCCTGGCCGTGACCTCCCTCGACGTCAGCTCTCGCCTCGCAACTGCCGCCCGCGCCAAGCCCATCGATGTGCATGGCGAAGTGTCCAAAGCCTTCGGGGGTGAGCCATGATTCTCACCGAGCAGCTACTCACCTCGCCAGCCGGCTTTGGCATTGCCACGGCGACCCCTGCCCAGCGTGCTACCTGCCGCATCCTTGACGGCGCACCCCTGGCAGACCTCGCCGCCCATCCCGATGTGCTCGCGCTCGTCGGCGGCCCCGAGGGCCTCGCGCGCCTCGAGCTTCTCGATGCCCCGCCCGTCGAGCTGGTGTTCTTGGCGGCCATCCGCAGCGCAAAGACCATCATCGCTTGCGCCGCAGCCCTCCGCATGACGCAGACGGTGGACGTATCGCGCCTCGGGCCCGGCGAAGTTCCGCGCGTCTCGCTGGTGTCGTTGCGGCTCGACACGAGCGCCGTGGCCTATCGCCTGCTCAGCGAGACCATCCGCGCCTCTCGTATCCTCTCGCGCCTTCTGGTCGGTGAGCCCACCACCGAAGCGATCACCATCCGCCACCCTTCGGGTAGGCCCATCGAGATTGCGTGTGTTGCTGGCGCCAAGGCAGGCGCTGGACTCGTCGCGCGCTGGTCCGCCGGAGTCGTGTTCGACGAAGCCCCCCGCATGAGCGGGGCAGACGATTCCGTCGTGAACCTCGAGCACGCACGCTCAGCGATCCTCGGGCGCCTTCTTCCTGGCGCGCAAGCGTTGTACATCGGCAGTCCTTGGGCCCCGCACGGTCCCGTCTACGAGCTCGTGCAGGAGCATTGGCGCAAGCCCTCGTCCGGCATGGTCGTCATCCGCGGCACGGGCCCGATGTTGAATCCCACCTGGTGGACGCCGGCACGCTGTGCGGCGCTGCAGGACCGCGACCCCACCGCCTACACCACCGACGTCCTCGGCGAGTTTGCTGATCCTGAATCCGGCTTACTCTCGCCCATCTCCGTTCGCTCGAACACGCGGCAAGGCCCCCTCGAGCTCGCTCCCGAGCCCGGTGCTGTTTACGCCGCGGCCGTGGACCCAACCCAACGAACCAAGCCATGCCGCCGTGAAGTTCCGCGTCGCGCTCACGCGAGAGTTTCGCGGCATGCGACCCGAAGCGTGCTGGGAGCAAATCGCAGGTATCTGCCGCTCCTATGGGCTTCGCGTCGCCACAAGCGACCAGTACGCGGCATCGGCGAACGCGGACCTTGCACAGCGCCACGGCTTACAGCTCCGAATCGAGAAGGCGACGGCAGCGAGCAAACTTGAGGACTTCACAAACCTCGCAACGCTCATCCACACGGACCGCGTCGAGCTCTCGCCGTGTCCCACGCTTCGTAGCGACCTACTCAGCGTGAAAAAGCGAGTGACGCAAAGCGGCACGACGATCGTGCTGCCACGTACGAGCGATGGTCGTCACGCTGACCTCGCAAGCGCCCTATGCAGCGCGCTGAAACAAGCGCTGTTGACGGTGGGTCGCGACCTAGGCCGCACCCAAGGCGTCGGTTTCTCACTCCGTAACACGAGGACTCGAAACGACTACCAGGTCGCGCTTGCAGACAACTATCCACGAGGCGGCCGATGAATGCCGCGCTCGTGCACCCCACAGGAGGAAAATCGATGACAGATGAACAGCAACAGAAGGCGTCTGATGACAATGACGTTTCGTCAGAGTGCCCCTTTTCGGGAATGAGTGACGACCAGGTTGAGGATGCTTGCAGGACCGCCGAGGCACGCCTTGAAGCGCTCGAGTCTGAGGCTTCGGCTCTCGAACGCGCTGCGGCCGACGCTCAGCAAGTATTCAAAGATAGTCCGAACAAGAACACACTGGCGGACAAGGATATCAAACTGCAGCTGGCCGAGAACGCGAAAGAGCGAGCCGTTGACTTTGCTGGTAAGATCGACCCCTTGTTACAGGGGCGCACTCTCCGCCGCGTCAAGGCTCGCTTCCTCGAGGTGGGTGCGTCACGGGACGCCGAGAGGCAGAAGCTGCATCTAGCCCATGAGCGCTTTGCAAAGCTGTTTTTCGAGTTCGAAGACAGATTTCGTGCAGAAGCGAACGCGTTCTTTGATTCGTTCGAGGCCTACAACCGCGACACCGCCGAGCACAACGAGTTGGTAGACGCGCACTTTCCTCACGAGCAGAAGTTGGCCGGAACGAATCTCTCGAGGGAGGTCACTCTGTTGAATGAGAGCTTGAGCCAGAGGTTCGTAAGTGGTCGTGCGGGGAGTGCAGGAGCGTCCCTCTCACTTCATGACAACGGCGATATGATGCACGTCCGTCTCGGATTCCGGAGGCTCGGATGACAACCGGCAAAGTGATCATTTCCCGTACCTCAGGAACCAACCGCATCTTGGTCAACGGCAAGCTGTTCGTGGAACTGCGGCCTGTCGAGAAGGCGGCAATCGCGCAGTCTCATCCGGAGGCGTTTCGAGAGGGGATGGCCGAGCCAAAGCTGGCAAGCTGGGAGAATAAGTCGGGGTTCGATGACTTCAGCTTGAGCGAGCGCCATGACATGGAAACTCGGTTTCCTGGGCTCTACCAAAAGATCGAGCGCGACGCCGAGGGACTCGGCGTCGCGTGGGCTCAGTCGACCGAAGCCGAACGAGCGGAGTTTTGCCGCCAGACTGATTGGACACCGGAACTCGGCGAGAAGGCCGCCGAGATGACTTCCGGCAAGACATGGGAGCGCATGAACTGGAGCGAAAGGGCACAGCTTTACCGTCAGGACCACGCGCTGTACGAACGTATGAAGTCTGGTTCCGGGGAGCGCTTCAACCCCGAAGCAGTGGTAGAGGGGGCGTCGGCTCAGGCAGCGTCGTCAAAGACCTACGCGGAGATGTCCACCGCGGAGCGCGTCGAGTACTGCAACAAGCACGGTCGCGAGGCCTTTCTAGCGCTGCGTGCGGGTTCGGAGTTGGTCGCCAATGGGAGGCGTTGCCGATGAAAGAGTTAGTGGACACAACCTCCGATCCAAGGTGGCGTGGCAAGCTCTGGCACGAACTATCGCCCTCCGAACGCGTTGAGGTGTCAGGCGAGGACTTTGCGCTGTATCGCGCGATGTTCAAGGCACGGATCGTGCGTCGGCGCTTTGCGAATCTTTCGAGCGCACAACGCGAACAGCTTCATCGTGAGGATCCTGCGCTGTACGCACGCATGAAGGAAGATCGAGGAGTTATGTGCCTTGTGAGGGCACCGCGCCGACTTGGGGTGCAAATCCTATGAACTCGCCCACTCCCAGCGTGTTGACCTTTCGCGGTAAGATGTGGCACGAACTCACAACGGACGAGCGATTCGCTCTCTGCCGCGAGAACATTCAACTGTATCGCGCGATGCGCAAGGTCTGGCGGGAGTCCCTTGATGGGTGCCTCGTTCGTCCGCGTCGCCTGCGCTGGGGGGCGTACCGATGAGCTTTCCCGGAGTGACAGTTTTCAGCGCCGCAAAGTCCCGCGGTGCGCACTCGTCCGAGTGTTGTCGGGCAGAGTTTGGGGCCGGCGTTTTTTTACTCTCTTTTCGGCGCCGGTCGGCTGAAATGGTCCCAGCCGTCCCCTCCATCCTTCGCGTCCACGGAGGATGGAGGGGCCACAAGGGTTCTATTTTAAAGGGCGATGCCCGTAGCAAACGAGGTCGGCTCTAATGCTCTCCCTTTTCCAGATTCGAAGGCCGCTCACGGAAGCGGATGCGCTGGAGTACGTCTCCAGCTTTTTCAACGGGCTCGGCTTCGAGACCACCGGCTGGGCTGATGGCTCCATTCAAAAGACGTTTGTGCGCACGCTCGCACTCGTCTTGGCCGACTTCTCGGAGGTCGGCGCGCAGCTCGCGGATTTCGGGTTCAACGACTACGCAGAGGGAGACGTCCTCGACGAGTACTCTTGGTCCCGCTACCGGAACCGCAAGCGCCGCGCGACGCGCACCATGGGGCCCATGAGGCTCATCTCGGTATCGTCTGTACCGAACACCATCCTTCCCGGGCAGCTCACAGCGGCTACCGACGAAGGCACGCAGTTCCGCAACACCACAGGAGGCACGCTGCCGGCGGGCTCCCTCGCCGCTCCTTCGGCGATTACGATCCAATGGGAGGCACGCGTCGCTGGTGCATCGGGCAACGTCGCCGATGGGACTGTCACGCGACTCATAACGCCTATTGCTGGCGTGCGCGTCGCCAACGACCAAGGCTCTCCATGGTACACCACGGCGGGCGAAGACGAGGAAGCGGACGAGGTAACGCGGCAGCGGAACTCTACGCAGTGGGCGCGGCTCACTGTAGAACTGATCGCCGATTCCTATCGAAGCATTGCGCTCGAGGCGGGCGCGAAGAAGGTCAAGATTCACGACAACAATCCGCGGGGGCCGGGCACACTCGACGTCTACTGCGCTGGCGAGATAGCCCGGCTTGGCTCCGAGGACATGGAGCGCATACAGCTAGCGTTCTCGACTCGGGCGCTCCAAACGGACTCGACATGGCACGAAGACTGGCCACTCGGAAACCTGAGTCGCGTCGCTACGCGGCATACCATTCAGCTGCCCTTGGACGTCGACGCCACAGTCTTTTTCCGATCCGGGAGCGATCCTGCCGTCATTGAGCAGCGTTGCCGCGTAGCGCTGCGTGACCTGCTTCGTAGGACGCCTATCGGCGGCTGGGACTACTCACCAGGTCCGGCGAACATTCTTCTCCGCGAAGACGTCAGCGACGCTCTCAAGCATGTGGAAGGCGTGCACGGTGTGATCATCAACGCTCCCGTGACTGCTACGGTGAGCATGGGTCCCTTCTCGCTTCTCGTCGAAGGGAACTGGAGCATTACGGTTCTTCCTGTCGGGATGGGAGAGCCAACGTGAAGGAGTGCAAAGTGGATGGCCAAGTTCCCCTCGCCTGCTTGTCAGGCGAACGAGCGAAGAAAGTGAGACCGCGATGACTTCTTGGGCTGCCAACCGTTTCAGCGGGGGCGAAACGACACTTCCTGGCGGAGAGTGGGACGTCCTCTACCTCTCTCTTCCGGGCGAGACCGACACGAGGCCGCTGCCTGGTGTCGCCCGAGTTGACGTGCGTCGGGCGAGCGGGCTCGACGTCAATAAGCCACGAGGCGCAAAGAAGGCTCGCGTGGTCGACGTGGGAGTTCACCCCGCAGAGCTCGACGTCGAACTGGTGATGACCGCCGACGACCTGCCGCTGCTGAAGGCGTTGTTACCCAGGCTTTCCCCGCGCTCCGCGAACGGCGGGCTTCAGCCTCTCGGCATTGTGCACCCGAATGCCGCTCTTTGGGGCGTCAACGCCGTGCTGGTGTCGGAGGTGAGCTCACCAACCCCGCGCGCGAACGGGATCTTTGCGCTGCGCCTCAAGCTCATCGAGCACGTGGAGCAGCCGAAGAAGGTGAAGAAGCCTAACCAGGCAGCAAAGAACGATCGCGGCGAGTGGGATACCTCGCCCTTGGCCAACGGTCTCTTGCCACCCTCGAAGTCCGGCGCCGCAGCGCTGAACTTCACTTCGGGCGACCTAATGAGCAAGGTTCCAGATGACTACATCCCCGGCAGCGGCTTCTAAAGCGCTACTCATCGGAGAAGTCGTCGTCCTCGTCTTCGACGTCAAAGCGCTCGTCAATGCCGCCGTCGACGATGTCCGTGCGGCGCTTCAGCTCGCGCGCCTCCCGGTCGCTCTCGGGGACCAGGTGGGGCCAGGGGCGCCCGTTCGTGTCGCGGAGGATGACCCGTCGCATGCACCAAGTGTAACACGCATGAGCTCGGCCGTGGGCTCTTCTGCTTCTACGTCACTGGCCCATCGGGCTGGAGGTTCACTGTGCCCATGAAGTTAGCGGACGCAGCTCGTCTGCATTGGTTTTTTGGCGCCGGCCAGCATGTACTGGGGTGCTCTTCCTTCGGACACGTGCTGGAGCACGCCGGCCTGTACCGCGCCGCTCTGATGGACGATGCAGCTGAGGCCCGAATCACCGCGTTCCCGACGAGCGCTCGCCAGCGCGAGTCAAGCTGGACGCCCGACGATGTTGCGCTGCGCCTCTACGGGCGGATCAGTCGTCATCTGGCGCGCGCCAACGAAGGCTTCGCGCACGCGAGCCGCGTGTTCGAGCTGGTGCACGGCGACTTCGGCGTGATCTGGAGCAACGTTAGTGATGAAGGCGCGCTTGGCGCGTTGTACGCGTTCACGTCGAGCGGCTCCAGGCTGCTCGCCGACCTCAAACACCACAGCAAGTTGAGCATGAGCGACCATATGAGAATGCAGAACGCGACACGGGCGACGGACGCAAAGACCAGGAACCAAATCTCAAAGTCGCGAGCTGAGGCGCTTGCAACCTACGAGCGCGCTTGCGAGGCCTACTACGGGCACGACACCGCTCTGCTCGAGGCCGCGCAATGATCATCACCCCCAAGCTCTTGGCCCAGAGGCTCGGCTGGTCTCAGGTCAGAACGAAGCGCTGGCTTCAGAGGACGGGCGCCGGCCGCAAGCGCGGTAGCCGCTGGATCACGACGTACGAGTACCTCTTGGCGTACTGGCCGGAGGCTGCACCCGTTGTCGAAGCTGACCGGCGCGAGCACCTGAAGAAGGTCGGCGTAAAAGCGGTTTGCAGCGAGTACGAGCGCCTCGTTTTCTACGATCCGGGAAGGCGTGGTTAGGTGCCTGGTATTTGTGTGGACACGCAATGCTCAGATAAAATGAATTAATCCCGGGCACTTACGATTTTCACCGGAAAATAAGTTGCAGCGGGCTTCTTGTCGGGTCTTTAAGTAAGCCCATGACGACAAACAAGCCTAAGCGCGGGCGACCCAAGGTCGCACCGAAGTCCCTTCCCATTACCCTCAGCGTCGACGCTGCCCACGTGGCGGCAGCCGACAAGTTAGCGGCGACCGCTCCTCAGATGATCGCCGGGATGCGCGCTACGCGCCTGGACGTGCTGCGTTGGGCCATCGCTCGCGGCCTCGAGTCCATGCACGCAGAGTTTGGCCAGCGGTGTGCACCGCAGAACGGAACGGGACGATGATTGTCGCAGAACTTACGTTTGGGGAGTACCTGCCTAAGCTCGCGCTTGAGCGCGCGGTAGAACTTGGGTGCGTGGTTAGGGATGCAGAGGAACTTCCCGATGAGGGTGGAACGCGCGTCAAAGTCGAGATCCACGACCAAGAGGCGTTGGACGCTGTCTACTTTGGCCGAGAGGATGAGGAGTTCACGCTCAAGAGGATCAGCGACGACGGAAGGCCGCTAGCCAGCGGCCGATTGAAGCTGTACTGCGGCACCTGCGCGCTACCAGTTTCCGGATCGACGGTCGTCGCGGGGAGTCGGACGAAGTTCGCACTTGCTCTCGCTGGCGCGCTGCTCCTCGGCGCGCTCCTTCGTGATCTTCTTGTGTCGCCGGCACGCGCCGAGGACGACGTGATCCGGCGCACAGACGTGACGTCCATCGTCCGAGCTCTCGAGAAACAGGCCGAAGCAACGCGGGACCTCGCTCGTGAGGTCCGCGACGCTGGCCGGGGTTGCAGGTAGGAGCCACCATGACGAGCCAAATTCAGAGGCAGCAGGGCAGTGGCGTTGCCACGTCGGCCACGTTCGACGATGCGCGCGCGGCGAGTGAGGCCCTGCGCGAGTACGCGCAGCAGTTCAATCTTGTGAGCCCGGCGACGTCGGTCGGTGCGCTGCCGGAGGGCTGCGAAATCGTCGTCGGTCACGTGTTCGTCGACACGCGCACCGAGGAGCGTCCGAAGCGCAACGGGCCCGGCACCTACCTCGCGTCCGTGTCGGGCGACATCTATCACACCGAAGGCGGGCGCTGGGGCTTGAGCAAGACGGTGCTGAACCGCATCGCCGCCGCCGCTGGCGTCAAGTGGCACGTGAGCCGGCGCATGGACGACGGCAGTCACCCCTACTACGTGCACTGGTACGTCGAGGGTAACTACCGATCCTTCGACGGCGCCACGCACACGATCAACGGCTCGAAGGTGGCCGACCTTCGCAACGGCTCGCCCGCTGCGTCGAAGCTGCGCGATGGACTTCCTCAGGCCCGCGCGTTCATCGCCGAGATGGCCGAGAGCAAGGCCAAGCTGCGCGCCATCAAGGACGCGTTCGGAATCAAGGGCGGCTACACGCTCGAGGAGCTCAAGAAGCCGTTCGTGACGGCTCGCGTGATGTTCAATGGACGGTCGGAGGACCCGGAGACGCAGCGCATGTTTTCGCGAGCGATTGCCGCGTCGTTCCTCGACTCCTCGAGCGCGTTGTTCGGCGCTCCGCAGACGCGCGAGCCGGAGCCCGCGCGTCTGCCGCCGCCAGACGCTGGCGTCGACGACTCGGGCGAGTGGCCAATCAAAGAGAACAAGGAAGGACCGGAGGCGGGGAGGGAGCCTGCTGAGACCTCGCCTGAGATGCACGCCGACGGCGCGAATCCCGACCTCGAGCTGAAGTTCAGCCGCTCGAAGGGCCACAAGGTGCGTGATGCGCGAACCGTGGACCTCGAATGGATCGCCGCGACGGTTTCGGCGAACCTTGGAGGCGGCAACAGTCGCTATCCGGACAGCGATCGTAAATTGCTCGCTGCGGTACGCGCCGAGCTCACGCAGCGCAAAGCTGGCAATGGTGCCAGCGAATGACGTGGTGCAGGTTCATGGCTGAGAAGGGATGTGGAGGACGCCATGGCGCGTAAGGCGACGGGAACCCTTATCTGGCTCGCCAGCGGCTGGCACGCCCGCTACATGGCGACGGTCGAGGGCAAGCGGAAGCGCGTGTTCGTTGACCTCGAGACGAAGAACGAGCTCTTGGCCAAGCGCAAGCTCGCCGAACTCGTGGCCGCCGAAGCGCGGGGTGATGAGCCTGCACTCATCGAAACATTCGAGCGCGCGGCGGAGCGCGTGTTTGAGATGCGCGCGCGGACGCTTGCGGGCGCCAAGTTCGCCCTCGGCTTCCTGCGCAACCACGCCTTCCCCATCATCGGCAAGATCCCCGTGCACGAGGTTACAAAGGGCGATGTGCTCAGCGTCCTCGAGTCCGTGCGGGACAAGGGGTTGCACGACCAGACGATCCTGCATGTGCGCAATGCGGCCGAAGCCGTGTACAAGCAACTCAAGCGCGAGGGCGTAGTGGAGGGCTCGCCCGTGCCTCCCGGTTCCGAGGTACCAGAGTGCTTGCCCGAGGCGGTCGACGATAGGCCCAAGGCCGTGCTCAGTGACGACGAGCTTCTGGTAGCCCTGGCTTTCAATGAGCCGCGCGAAGGGTACCGAGGCCCTGTTCGCGAGCGGCAGATGATGGCGCTCCTGTCGCGCTGCGCAGGGGGCATGCGCACAGGCGAACTCCATGGCCTTACGTGGTCCCGAGCGCGCTCCGATGGTGCATTTGATGAGCTCGAGGTGGTTCGCTACAAGACGCGCCGCAAGGCCTCGCGCCGTGGCAGCAAGGCAGTCTCTCGCCAGCTCTATCCCCTGGGGGACACAGTGCTCCCGGCGTTCCTGCGGTACTGGTGGATCCGCCAAGGGCGTCCTTCGCCCGAGTCCCCGGTCTTCCCCGTCCGACGCGCCAAAAGCTTCGCCGCAGACCGAACGGGGATGCAGCGCGGGCACTCAAGCTGGGCGAAGGCCTTTCGCCGTGACGTCATGCGGGCGTTCGAGGCCGCTCACAAGGAGGGGCACCCGCACGCGGCGGCCCCCGGCTCGCGGCGCTTCCGGGAGGTCTTCGAGGGAACCGAGGACCGCAAGCCCCTCATGTTCCACAACAGCCGCAACGCGGCGGCCATCGTCGCCGAGCGCTTCGAGCGCCTGAAGTCGGCGGCCAAGTTCACCGGCCACGCCTCGGGCCGCATGCTCCAGCACTACCGGGAAATGGCCGGTGAGGTGGACGTGGTGCCCGTTCTTCCCGAGCTGCTTCCTGACGCGGCAACGCTGGTCGAGATACTGCGTAGCTGGTGTGCGATCGATGGCATCGACACCGCGCTGGTCTTTGCCGCGATGCCCGAAAACGAATCGTCAAAGCGAATCGTCAAACAGGAAGAATCACCACGAATCACAACCCAGTTTGAAGGGGGGAGCAGACCCGTAAATCCGCTGAAGTTGCCGGGATTTCGCGGCCGTTCGGGAGTCCCAAAGCTAGCGCACTACCAGGCTGTGCTACACCCCGAGGCGGCGCACTGTAGCGCTTATTGGGCTCGCGCTCAAGGGTTGTTGCGCAGGGCAGGTGAGTTCTTGGGGCCTGCTCAGCGGCCGGTGAGGGCCTTGAGGTCGACGCCGGCGTCTTCCATGG
>CAZMVL010000111.1:0-11389 GCA_964569335.1 uncultured Paraperlucidibaca sp. | reverse complement strand
CGAGGCGCTGGCCGTCTACGAGCGGCTCGGCGCGCGGCGCGACGCGGCGCGCACCGCCGGACGGCTGCGCGAGCACGGGCTGCGCCGGGGACAGCGGGGGAGCCGTCAGCGCGCGACGACCGGTTGGGGGGCGCTGACGCCCAGCGAGCGGCGGGTCGCCGAGCTGGCGGCCGAGGGGCTCTCCAACCCCCAGATCGCCGACCGGCTGGTGATCTCCCGCCACACCGTGGCGACCCACGTGTCGCGCGCGCTGGCCAAGCTGGAGCTGCGCTCGCGGCACGAACTGGCGGCGGTCCGCCCGGGCGGCTAGCCGGAGCGGTCGCCGGTCAGCGGCGCAGCTGGATCGTCCGGATCACCGTCTGCGTCGCGCCGCTCGCGTCGCGCACGGTCAGCTTGAGTCGCAGCCGCACGGTCTTGCTGCGCCGCAGCGCGGCGCTCGCGCGGGCGAGCGTCCGCGGGGACGGCTTCAGCCGCAGCGTCGTCCGGCCGTTCGCCGTCGTGGTGGTGGTCCGCGCGAAGGCACCCCACGGGCCGCGCAACTCGGCGGTGATCCGGGTGCGCGGGTTGCTCAGGGTGAGCGGGATCGCCAGCCCGCGGCGACGGACCTGCGCGATCCGCACGCGCTTCGGGACCGACGCCCGCCGCAACGGCTGCGACCTCGTCGGCGGGTTCGTGCCGCCCGGCGGGGCCGGATCGCCGGGACCGGCGGGCGGGGTCGGGCCCACGGGCGGGTTCGGGCCCTCCGGGCCGGTCGGCGGCGTCGGCTCGACCGGGCCCGTCGGCGGGTCCGGATCGGCGGGCGGAGCGGTGCGGGTGACCGTGACCGTCGCCGTCTGCTGCGGGCCGTAGCGGCTCTCGACGACGGCCTCGATCGGGTTCTCGCCAAGGCTCAGCGGCACGGTCGTCGTCCAGCGGCCTTCGCCGTCGACCGCGACCCGCTGGTCGGCGACGCGCAGCTGGACCGGACCGGCCTGGTCGGACGCGGTGCCGGTCAAGGTGACGCTCTCCGCCGTCGTCGCGCCGCTCGCGGGCGGGTCGATCGCGACCGCCACGTCGTAGCCGGTGCGGGCGGCGGCCGCCGCGGCCTCGGCGTCGTCCCGACCGACCAGGTCGAAGGTCAGGGCGACTCCGGCGGCGCCGCCGGCCGGCACCGATCGCAGGAAGCGCTGGGCCAGCGCCAGTCGCTCGTGGACCTGCGTCGTCGGTCCGGGCACCGCCGTGATGGCCGTCGCGGGCACGGTGTTCGTGCCGGCGCGACGGAACAGGACCGAGTGCGCCGCACCCAGGTCGGAGCTGCGCTCGCCGGTGGGAGCCGGCCGCCAGCTGCTCTCGTCGCCGACGCGGACCTCGGGGTTGAGCAGGTAGTAGGTCGACGACTCCAGCGTGATCCGCGCCTCGTGGGGGCGATCGTCGGTGCTCTCGAAGTCGATCGTGCGCCGGACCGTCGCGCCGGACGGGGCGACCCGCGTGCGCACGACGATCTCCACGCCGGTGTCGGCGAGCGGGCCGCAGGCGGCGCCGCTCGCCGGACGGTCCTCGGTCAGCGTGCAGCGGCGGGTCGGGCTGCGCTCGGTGATCAGGAACGACCCGTCGGCGGTCGTGGTCGCGTCGATCGTCAGCGGCGGCAGCTCGCCGGCGCCGCCCGAGAGGCTCTCCAGCAGCGCCGCGGTGTAGGCCCGCTTGCCGTCGACCAGCAACGTCGGCTCGCCGTCGATCGAGGGGCTGTAGGCATCCAGGGAGGCGCCGCACGAGAGCCAGAAGATCGAGGTGGTCAGGTCCGGGCGGACCTGCTCCAGGGAGACGCCGCAGCCGCTGCCGAGCGACGTCAGCCGGGCCTCGCCGTCGAGGCCGCCGGCGATCGTCCAGGCCGCGACGGTGCTGCCGCGGGGCTGCCACTCGGTGATCTCCAGGCGCCGCAGGCGCGGGCCGGGCGGGGCGGTCGCGCGGGTCACGGTCTCGCCGTGGGCGACGACCACCAGTCGGCACTGCGGTCCGTCCGCACCGACCGAGGGCAGCGTCGCGTCGCTCACCGACCAGCGGCCGTCGACCACGGGCACGTTGGTCGCACCCCCGAGCCGGGGAACGCCGTGGTTGGTCAGGCAGGAGACGTCGACCGCGGTGGTCAGCGGGTCGGCGGTGCCCGACACGTCGATCGTGGTCGTCTCGCCGGCGCGCTCGATCAACGGCGTGCCGTGGGACGGCGAGGTGACGACGGGCCGCTCGACCTGGGTCAGCGTGGCCGGCTCGCTGGTGCGGTCGGCGTCGACCAGCCGCGCTGTGATCTGGGTCGTGCCGCGGCTGCTCGCCGCGGTCACCGTGGCCGAGTAGCGGCCGTCCTCGTGGTCGGTGACCGGGCCGAACTGGGGCTGCGGCGCGCTGGCGGAGAACGTGACCTCGGCGCCGCGGACCGGAATCCCGTCGGCGTCGCGGACGACCGCCGTCACGGTGGTCGTTGCCACGCCGTCGGCGTAGATCGATGCCTCGGCCAGGGTCGGCCGGTCGATCGTGGCGGGCGCTCCGGCCTCCCACGAGAGCGTCACCCGCGGGCTGCCGGTGGTGTCCGTCACGGCGCTGCCCCCGGCCGGCACCAGGTTGGACCCGCCGCCGCCCCCGCCGGCGTAGTAGTTGGCGCTGCCGCCGCCCCCGCCGCCGTAGAGCCCGCCGCCCCCGCCGCCGCCGCCGGTGATCGCGCCGACGATGCCGGTGCCGCCGATGCCGCCGGCCCCGAGCGTGCCGGCTCCGGGCGGGATCGGCTCCCACGGTGTTCCCTGCTCGCCGCTCACGCCGGCCGCCCCGCCCGCGGAGATGGTTCCGCCTCCGCCTCCACCGCCCGTCCCGCGCACGTTGGACACGGTCCCGCCCGCGGCGCCGGCGTCGCCGCCGAAGCCCGCGGAGTCGTTGGCCCAGCGCCCGGCGCCGCCTCCGCCGCCGGCGACGATCAGCCGCCCGAGCGGGTCGGCGTCGGGGTCCGGGTCGTCCGGGCAGGGCACGGCCGGGTCGCAGACGCGCACGTCGGAGGCGCCGCCGCCCGAGCCGCCGCGGACGCTGCAGGCACCGCTACCGCCCTCGGCGCCGCCGTTCCAGCCACCGCCGGCGGGGCTGCCGCTCCAGCTCCCGGTCGGGCAGCTGGCGGCGCCGTTGCCGCCGACCAGCACCCACAGGCGCGATCCGGGCGTGACGGTCAGCTCGCCGCTGACGTGACCGCCGAAGCCGCCCTCCGGGGGACCGTAGCCGCCTCCGCCGCGGCCACCGACGGCGACCACGTCGATCGACGTGACCGACGGCGGGACGTCGACCGCCTGCGCCGCGTTGGTTGGCAGGAGCTCCCGCGTCATGGTGATGGCGTCGGCGGCGGGGGCCGTCGCCAGGGCGATGCCGATCGCGGCGAGCGCGGCGACGGAGAGACGGCGTGGACGGAGCGGCATGCGGAGGACCTTCGGTCGGGTGTGCGGTCGGGTGCGGCCGCAGACGGACCCGCTGACGTTCCCGCGCGGGCCGGGGAAAGACATCACGCAGTTGATGATCTTTTGGGAGGCTCCGGGGCTCGGACGACGTCGATCGGTTGCCATCGAGCATCGAGGGCCGGCAGAACCCCACGGAAGCGGCGGGCGGGAGAGCGGTCGTATTCAGCAAGCATGTACGTCGGATGCGCATCCGATGTCTCCCCGCCGCCGTTGGAACAAGGGAGTGGAGTTCTTCCGTCACCGAGAGCGACGGGCCCCGCGGTGGATCGCCGCGGGCCTCGGCGCCCTGGCGCTCGCCGCGGGCGCCCCCGCCGGCGCCCAGGCCAGCGGCCTCGCGTCGGCGGTCACCGACGCCGTCCAGCCGGTCGTCGAGCGCGTGACCGAACCGCTCGCGGCCCCGACTCCGAGCGCTCCGGCACCGCACGCTCCGTCGCCCGTTGTGCCGGAGCCGCTGGCCGTCGACGCCCCGCCGGCCGAGCCGGCCGCCGCCGATCCCCCGGCCGCGGACCCGCCGGCTGCCGACGCATCGCGCTCAGCGGCCGTGACTGTACCGTCGGAGGCCCCGACCGCTGCGACCAGCAACGGGGGCTCCGCGATCGTCGAGCGGGTGGCGGCTCCGGTCACGACGACCGTCGAGCGCACGGTCGCTCCGGTCACGACCACCGTCGAGCGCGTCACGGCCCCGGTCACGACGGCCGTTGGCCCGGTGGCCGACGCCGTGGGGCGCATCGTCGCTCCGTCGTCCTCGACCGTCGAGCGGGCAACCGCTCCGGTCGTCGGCGCCGTGGACCGCGCCGTCGAGCCGGCGTCCCGTCCCGTCGTGCCGGTCATCGACGCGGTGCAGCCGATCCGATCCGTGCTTCCGGCGCTCCCGGGCCCGACGGCCGACGGACCCGCCCGGGTCCCGCCGGTTGGGTCGAGCGTCGCGACGCAGACGAGCGTCCTGGCGGCGACGACCCGCCAGGCGGCGGGATCCGCCGACGCAGCGCCGACGTTCGACGCCGCCTCGCGGGGGGCCCGCCCGTTGGGGGTCGACGCTCCGTCGGCCGGCGACGCCGGCCCGCTCGGCGCGAATCCGGTCGCGTCCGGTGGTCCGGCCGTCGTGGCGGCGCCCGCGACCGACCCGTCGTCGTCCGCGGCTGCGGCCGAGCCGCAGCCGCGCGACGAGCGGTCGCCCCGGACGCCCGAGGCGCCGCAGACGGTGGCTCCCGCGGGAAGTGGCACCGCCGCGGCCCCGGGGAGCTCGGCGGGTGGCCCCGCCTCGGGGCTGGGCACCCCGGCGCTCCAGATCCTTCCGGCGGCCCTCGGTGGTCGCCTGCTGTCGCACCCGGCCTGGCGGATTCCGCCTGCGCCGGTGTTGTCGTCTGACTCCCGCCCTGGCTAGCTCGCGCCGCGCGAGCAGGACCCAGGGCCCGTCGCCGGGGGGCCGAGAACGCCCGGCGCGACAGAGTCAGACGAACGAAAGGATGCGTCATGCGACGCAGCTTCCACATCCTCGCGGCGACCTTCGGGGCGACCGCGATCATCGCCACCACCGCCACCACGGCGCAGGCCACGCTCGGCCAGACGCTGGGCAGCACGGTGGATGGCGTGGTCAACACGGTCTCCGGGACCCAGGCCCAGAGCCAGGTCACCGAGCAGGGCAGCCCGTCCGCCAACGGCGGCGCGGCCAACTCGACCGGCGGTCAGGGCGGCGACGCCGCGACCGGCAACGTCCAGGTGCTCAGCGGCAACAGCATCGCGCTGGGGGCCGGTAACCGCGGCGACGTCAGCAGTCAGGGCGGCGCCACCAGCGCACACAGCGGCGACGCCACGGCCGGGAACGGCGGTGACTCGCACGCGACCGGCGGCGACGCTCACGCCGGCAATGCGGCCGCGAGCGAGCAGGCCCAGAGCGGATCGGTGACGTCGACGAACGCGAGCAATCAGCGCAAGGCCACGACGGCCGCGCGTTCGACGACGAGCAGCGAGCAGTCGCAGTCCGGTTCGACCCGGCAGGGCAGCCCGTCCGCGAACGGCGGCAAGGCCAGTTCGGCCGGCGGCAACGGCGGCAACGCGAGCTCCGGCAACGTGCAGGTGCTGAACGGTAACAGCGTCTCGCTGGGCCTCGGCAACCGCGGCGACGTCAGCAGCCGGGGCGGCACCACCTCCGCGCACAGCGGGAACGCGACCGCCGGCGACGGCGGGAGCTCGGCCGCGCAGGGTGGTAACGCGCAGGCCGGCAACGAGGCGACCACGGCGCAGCAGCAGTCCGGGACCACCAGCAGCAGCCAGAGCAGCAGCGACCGCTCGGGCCACGACGACGCCAAGCGCTACGCCCGCAACTGGGACCACCGCGGCAGCGGCGTCGTCCGCAGCCTGCTGGCCAGCACGAGCAGCGATCAGGATCAGTCGTCGTCCACGCGGCAGAGCAACCCGTCCGCCAACGGTGGCGATGCGCGCTCGACCGGCGGTAACGGCGGCGACGCCGCGACCGGCAACACGCAGGTCGGCAACGGCAACGTGGTCGCTCTCGGCGTGCTCGGCGGCGAGCGCCGCGACCGGGGCTCGCGACGGGGTGGCTCGAGCTCCGTCGTCGCCAACGGGGGCAGCACCGACGCGACGAGCGGTAGCGCGATGGCCGGCAACGGTGGTCACTCTGCGGCCCGGGGCGGCGACGCGATGGCCGGCAACGACGCCTCGACCGCACAGCACCAGAGCGGAAGCGTCAGCTCCGCGGTGACCAGCACGTCCCGCTCCGGTGAGCGCACGAGCAGCCGCCGTGGCCTCGGCGGTCTGCTGAGCCCGCGCCGGGTCGAGCAGCGCTCGACGCTGAACGCGTCCCAGTCGCAGGAATCGTCCACGCGGCAGGGCGACCCGTCCGCCAACGGCGGCGACGCGCGCTCGACCGGCGGTAACGGCGGTGACGCTTCGACCGGCAACACCCAGCTGGGGAACGGCAACGGCGTGGCCCTGCCGGGGCTGGACGCCAACCGTCGCGACGCCCGCCACGGTGGCGGGACCACCGACGGTCGGAGCATGATCGGCGGCTACGGGGGCAGCACCGACGCGATGAGCGGCAGCGCCACCGGTGGCCACGGGGGCGGTTCCTCGGCTTGGGGTGGTGACGCACGGTCCGGGAATCACGCCGCGACCTGGCAGCACCAGTCCGGCACGACGACCGGGACGTTCGACGTCCTGCGGACGCTGATCGCGTAGCGCGCTCGGGACCCGGGGGCACGTGCCCCCGGGTTATCGCTCGACCAGCTCGGCGAGCTGGCGCGTGACGGTCCCCCAGCCGTCGTGGAAGCCGAGCTCGGCGTGTCGATCCCGGTCGGCGGGGCTTCGGTGCATCGCCGTGGCGGTGTAGGCGGTCCCGTCGGGGTGGTCCTGCATCGTGATCACGGCGGTCACGAACGACGTCTCCGCGGGGCGCCAGTCGGCGACGAGCGCGTCGGTGAAGACGATCCGCTGCTGGTCGTCGACGGCCAGGAAGCAGCCGCTGATGTGCGGACCGAACGTCGTGCCGTCCTCGCTCATCTGGGTGCGGAACGAGCCACCGGGCCGCAGGTCCATCTCGACCACGCGGCAGACCTGCGGCGCCGGGATCCACCACTGCTCGAAGCGGCGGGGATCGGTCCAGGCCTGCCAGACCGTGGCGCGCGGGGCCTTGATGATCCGCGAGACGGCCAGGTCGAGATCGCTGTCGGGGGTGGTCTGGGTGGTCATGCGGGATGCTCCTCTCGGGTGACGAACTGCTCGAGGCGGTCGGTCCGGTCCTCCCAGACGCGCCGCTGCTCGTCGAGCCAGGACCCGACGACGTCGAGCGACCGGCGCTCGAGCGTGCAGGTCCGGATCCGGCCGGACTTGCGGGTGCGGATCCATCCGCTGCTCTCGAGCTGGCGGATGTGCTTCATGAACGACGGCAACGCCATGTCGAACGGCTCGGCCAGCTCGCCGACGCTCGCCGGTCCGGACCCGAGCCGGCGCAGGACCTGACGGCGGGTCGGATCGCAGAGCGCGCGGAACGCCTCGTCGAGCTCGGCCGAATAGTTAGCCATATGGCTAAGTTATAGCGGTTGGGTCTGGACGTCAAGCGCACGGGGTCGTCCGCGGTCCTTCCGCCGATCGTCGGCGACGGGACCGGGGTCGCGGCGTCAGCCGGGAACGTGACGCCCGAGCACCCGCTCCAGCCGGATCGCCGCCTGCAGCTCGGTCTGCCGCAGGCGGACCGGACGTCCGATCCGCTGCTCGATCACGTTCAGCCGGTACGCCACCGTCCGGTCGCTGACCCCCAGCGCCGCGGCCGCGGCGGAGGCGTTGAAGCCGCAGGCGAAGTACGCCCGCAGGGTCTCGCGCAGCTTGGCGCCGTCGCGGCCGCCGTCGAGCGCCCCCAGCTCGGAGACCACGAAGGCCCGAGCGGCCGGCTCGTCGGCGAGCATCGCCGACTCCAGCGCGACGTCGTCGAACCAGGTCACCGGGTCGCCCGTCGCGACGCCGATCCGGTGCGCGGCGCGGGCCTCGCGGTGTCCGGCGCGGAAGCCGTCGCGTCCGCGGCCCGGACGGCCGAGCGCGAGTCCCCCGGTCCAGGCGCCGAGCGCCGTCCGCAGTTCCCGGTCGTCGTCGGCACGTCCGCCGCCCAGCCAGCCCCAGCACGACTGGCCGCTGACGGCGACCACCAGCGGCTGGGCGCCCAGCGCGACGGCCAGTCGCGTCAGCTCCGCGTCGGCGCCCGGCCCCCAGGCGACCACCGCGCGGTGCCGTCCGGCCAGGTCGTAGCCGAGCTCGCCCGCGTCGCCGTCGGCTCCGTCGAGCACGTCGCGCACGTACTGGACGCGCCGCTGCTCACGCCCCCGCAGCAGGCGGTCCCGCTCGCGCGTGTAGGCGTCGACCACGGGCGGGACGACCGCATCGACGTAGGCGAATCCCCGGTGGGTGCAGGCCCGCAGCGCGTCGCGGCGCTCGGCCGCGCCCAGGTCGTCGAGCCCGTCGATCGCCTCCAGCGCGGCGTCCCACGCCACCGCCTGGCCGATTCGGTAGGTCTGCAGCCCGTCGACGAGCGGGAGACCGGCGCGGGCGGCGATCCGGGCCTCCTCGAGCGCCTCCGACGGAGGGCCGAACGGCAGCGGCGGACCGCCCTCGGCCAGGTGGGCGAGCGCGGCGCGCAGGTTGCCGTGGGCGCTGCGCCGCATCGCCGCGGTCATCTCCGGGTCATCGCCGACGCTCGACGCCGGGACCTCGATCGCGAACCGCGACAGCATCCGGTCGACCAGCTCGTCCTCGCGCGGGCGGACGGCGCGGGCGACGCGCTCCAGGGTCCGGCGGGTCTGCTCGGCGTCCACCGCCCCACCGTAGTGCGACGACGGGCGGCTCGCCACGGCGGTCGCGGGGTCCGGCGGCCTGCGAGGTTCGCAGAACGTCGGTCGTCCGATCGACGAAGCTCGCGGAGCGCGGCGGATCGTCCGCGCGCGACGCTTGGGGCATGACGAGCGTGGTGGTCGTGGGGGCGGGGCTGTCGGGGCTGGTGGCGGCACGCGAGCTGCACCGGCGGGGCGCCGACGTGCTCGTGCTGGAGGCGTCCGACCGGCCCGGGGGGAGGACGTGGGCGGAGGTCTCCGCGCTGGGGTCGCGGCTGGACCTCGGTGGCCAGTGGATCGGGCACGACCACCACCGCGTGATCGCGCTGGCGGAGGATCTCGGCCTGACCCCGTTCCGGATGCACACGGGCGCGCTGCCGCAGCTGCTCGACGGTCGCGCGCGCTACTCGTTCGCGGCGCCGCGGATGCTGGTGGTCGGCCTGGCGCTCGGCGTCGTCGCGGCGCTGGCGCGCACCGGCCGGCCGGTGCGCTGGAACGCCGTCACGCTGGACCGGGCCCTGCGCCGGGTGCCGGGACGGACGGCCCGCCGGATCCTGGAGCTGCTGGCGCTGATCTCGTGGACCACCGACCCGGACCGGCTGTCGGTCCACGCGATGGCCCGCACGATTCGCGATCAGGGCGGCCTGCGGACGATCCTGGCGACCCACGGCGGGGCGCAGGAGTCGCTGTTGGTCGAGGGGGCGGGGACGATGGCCGAGCGGCTGGCGGCCGAGCTCGGCCCGCGGGTCCGGACCGGCGAGCGGGTGACGGCGATCGTCCGCGACGACCACGGGGCCACCGTCCGGACGACGACCGGCGGCGGCACCGCGACGACCACCCGCTCCGCCCGGTGCTCGCCGCGGTGCCGCCGCCGGTCGCGGCGCGGATCGCGCACGATCCGCCGCTGCCGGCCGACCGCGCGGCGGTCGAGCGGAGCATGCAGATGGGCTCCGTCTACAAGGCGATCGCGGTCTACCCCGAGCCGTTCTGGCGGGCCGGGCGCGGCGGCGAGCTGCTGGTGCTCGATCCGCCCGGCGCCGCGGTCTTCGACACGACCCCGCCGGGCGGGCCGGGGCACCTGTGCCTGCTGGTCGGCGGCTCGGAGGCACGGGCGCTCGACGCGCTCGACGTCGCCGGGCGGCGCGATCGGCTGCTGCGCCGGCTGGTGCCCCACCTGGGCTCGGAGGTGCTCGCGCCGGCCAGCTGGCACGAACGGGCCTGGCACCGCGACGAGCACGTCGGCGGCGGCTACGTGGCGATGCCGCTGCCCGGCCGCACGGCCGGCATCGCCCCGCTGCCGATCGCCCCGGCCGGTCCGGTCCACTGGGCGGGGTCGGAGACGGCGGCGGGCCACCCGGGCTACCTCGACGGCGCGATCGAGGCCGGTCAGCGGGCGGCGGGCGAGGTCGTGGCCGCCGCCGATCTCGCTTGACAAAAATTTCTGTCAATGGTCGAATGGAGACGTGCTCGACCTCGAGGTGATCGCCGATCCAGCGGCGGCGGTGATCGCGCTGGACCCGGTGCGGACGCGGATCCTGGCGGCGCTGCGCCAGCCGGCGTCGGCCGCCGGCGTGGCCGCCCAGCTGGGGCTGCCGCGGCAGAAGGTCAACTACCACCTGCGCACGCTCGAGGCGCACGGCCTCGTGGAGGTCGCCGAGACCCGCCGCTGGGGCGGTCTGGTCGAGCGCCTGCTGGTCGCCACGGCCGCGGGCTACGTGGTGTCGCCCGAGGCGCTGGGGCCGGCGGCGCCGGACCCGGGTCGGACCCGCGATCGACTGTCGGCCGGGTACCTGGTGGCGCTCGCGGCGCGGGTGGTGCGTGAGGTCGGCGGCCTGTCGCACCGCGCCGCCGCGGAGCAGCGCCCGCTCTCGACCTTCGCCCTCGACGCCGAGATCCGCTTCGGCTCGCCCGACGACCGCGCAGCCTTCGCGCGGGAGCTGGCGGGCACGGTCGCGACGCTCGCCGCGCGCTACCACCGGCCCGACGACGCGCCGGGCCGCGTCCACCGCGTGCTGGTCGGCGTCCATCCGATCCCGCCGGACGCCGAGAGCCCCGGACCCGGACGGCCGGCGGCACCCGCTCCCCGTACGACGACCCCCACCCCGGAGGACCCCCGATGAGCTTCCAGCACGACGACCTGGATCCGACCGCCCGCGCCGTGCGCGTGCAGACGGAGGTCCCCGCCGATCCGGAGGAGGTCTGGCGGGCGATCGCCACCGGCCCGGGCATCGAGACCTGGTTCGTGCCGGCGGAGGTCGACGAGCGAGAGGGCGGGCGGATCGTCACCCACCACGGGTCGTTCGGCTCGTCGGTCGGCACGATCGTGGTCTGGGATCCGCCCCACCGTCTGGTCTACGAGGAGCGCGAGTGGCAGGAGGCTCCGGACCCCGCGGATCCGGCGCCGGTCTGGTCGACGGAGATCGTGGTCGAGGCCCACGCCGGCGGGACCTGCTCGGTGCGGCTGACCAGCGGATTCCTCGCCGACGGCGAGCGGTGGGAGGACGAGCTCGGCGGGACCGACGACGGCTGGGCGCGCGGGATCGAGAACCTGCGGCGCTACCTGACCTCGTACGCGGGGATTCCGGTCGG
>CAZMVL010000110.1:3762-11409 GCA_964569335.1 uncultured Paraperlucidibaca sp. | reverse complement strand
CAGCAAACCCGACCAGCAGCGTGATGCGCGCGCCCCAGGCGAGGCTGGCAGCGACGTCCCTGCCGAGGGAGTCTGTTCCGAGCAGGAAAGCTGGATCTTCCATCGGCCGCAGAAACGGCTTGCCGGCAAGCGACATAGGGTCGCCCGGAAACAGCACGGGCGCAAGAAGCGCGATCCCCGCGATCAGCGCGAGCGCGACGATGCACAGGAACGCGCCAGAATGCCGGGCCACAATATGGCGAATGGAGAGGCCCTGCGTTTCCATCTATCGCCCCTCGATGCGCGGATCGAGCCATGCCTGCAGCAGATCAATGAGCAGGTTCATGACAATCACGAGGATGGATGAGAGCAGCAAAATGCCCAGCAGCAGCCCGAAATCGCGCTGCATGATCGCATCGTAACCAAGCCGCCCGAGACCCGGCCAGTTGAACACGGTCTCGACCACCACAGCGCCGCCGAGAATGCCGCCGGCGTGCACGCCAGCCACGGTGGTGACCGGCAACAGCGCGTTGGGCAAAATATGCCGGGTCACGATGTGCAGTGGGCTGACGCCCTTTGCGCGGGCCGTCTTGATAAAATCGAGTTGCGCCACTTCAAGGAACGCCGAACGCGTCAGCCGCGCATAGACCGCGATGTAGAAAAGCGCGAGTGTGGTAGCCGGCAGCACCAGGTGACGCGCCCGGTCAAGAAAGAGCTCCCACCCGCTGTAGCCGGAGGCGATCGTCTCGTACCCTCCGCTCGGCAACCATCCAAGCATGATCGAGAACAACACGATCAACATCAAGCCCACCCAGAACCCGGGCAGCGAGTAGAAAAGCAGAACGACGACTGTGATCCCCCGGTCGATCCAGCTGCCAGGTCGCCAGGCCATCAGCGCACCAACGGCGATCCCGACAATCAGTGCCAGGCTGAGCGCCGTACCCATCAGGATCAGCGTCTGCGGCAGGCGAGACAGGATAAGGTCCAGCACAGGAACACCATAGCGTGGCGACATGCCAAGATCTCCGCGCGCCAGGTTTCCAAGATAGGCCGACAATTGATCGAGAACCGGTGCATTCAAACCGAAGCGCTCACGCAATTCACGCATCATCTCTTCGGTTGCCGCACCTGACTCGGCAGCAAAAACATCCGCTGCATCGCCCGGTGCAAGCCTGAACAGGAAGAAGTAGGCCACGACCAGAATGGCGATCGTCGGGATCGCCGTCAGCAAGTTATGGGCTGCAATACCCAACAGCCGTCTTGACCGGTTCATTTGAGGCTCTTCTGGTCAGTGTCATGGAGGCACCATCACTTCAGGGTCTGTACATGCAAGTGTCGGACAACTCAATTTACGACAGGCACCGGCGGCCCGAGTCCACTCTTGTTGGCGCCAGGTGCATCCTTGAGCGTTGCGCCTCGTTGAAGAGGCCGGCAAATACCGGCAGATGTTGTCGCCAGGCGAACCGACACCCAAGACTTGATGCAACAACCAGACTATCGTCTGGAGGACGAACGAGCCTGCTCAACGATGGGCATGGAGGTTAGTCAAACTCAATCGAGTATGTCTTCCTCATGCTGTGGCCCACGTTTAATTGAAGCTGGCTAGCCGCCAAGGGCAGGACCGACATCGCGAACTCCCAATTCAATCAAACCTCGGATCAAGTCGTGGCCGGGATCGACAGCGTGAACCTGGAACACCATCTCCGTGACACGCTCCAGCGTCGAATCTGCCCTAAAGCTCTCAATGGCAGCAGCCGGCAACCGACATGCGTGTCGAAGCCCTATCAGGTCACAGCGTGTCGGTCCCGATGGTGCGTGGCCGTTGGCCACAAACTGATCACAACGCGCTACAGACCCTGTCGGCTCCAGCGCCTTCTCGTGATCCTCAAGAACGAAGAGGTGCGCGACGCCACGATCGCGCGGTTCCACACGGACGGCAGTGCCTCCCGTCGCGCAGGCACAGAGAGATTTGCGCCAATGGCGGCACACAAAATACCGCCACGCCTCATCGATCTGAACTGGAACTCAAAAAGCCCGCACGAGGCGGGCTATTTGATCTGGTTGCGGGGACTCGCTTTGACTGCCGTCATAAGTTAGGCTTGTGGTCTGTCTTTTTCGGTCGAGAATTCGAGGATGCCAAGCAACTCGCCGCGTAACTGGGCGTGAACCTCGCCTCGTTTGCTCCCGGCGTAAGCACGATTTCCCCGATCAGCGTGCGCAGCGCCTCTGCCGCCTGCCGTCCACCATCGGGGTTGTCCAGCGCCTCGGCAAATTGCTCAATGCGCAAACGGTACGCATTGGCGATGTTGGGGTGGAAGTCCGGTACATTCATCGGGGTTTCGGCAAGACGGAGTATGACGCTGGTCTTCTGGCGCTCCAAGTCATCCATCCGTGCCTTCATGGATGGGTGATACATACCGTCCTCTATTGCAGCCATAAGTCCAGCGATTGCTTTATCCACCTTGGCAAGCGTCTTTTGGTCGATTTCGGCCTGCCCGCGGGCATCCGGCTACGGGGTGCAATCGGCGACAAAAGGGGCGCGCTAACCGTGCTGCCCTACCCTGACTGCGCGCACAAGCTTCGCAACTGTCGCCCAAAACCGGGCAACATCCGCCCGGATGGTTGAGCGGCATAGCTGTGTCTGCTGCGGGGTGCCGACTATTCCTTTCAGATCACGAAGGATGGAATCGATGTGAGGCCAAGCGTGGTGCGATCTTTTACGAGGGAAGGTCACGGCGAGTTGCTCAGCCAACTCAGCGCGACAACAGCGGCGCTCAATCGCAACCACGCGGCGGGCAACCGCCATCAAGCAGCACAGGCGCGCAATGACATGCGCACCTGGCAAGTCGAACGCCGCAAACGCGCGCGGCAACTCATCGAACTCGGCGGTCTCGTCGTCAAGGCGGGCATCGTCGAGATAACCGGCGATGATCGCGCCGTGATCTACTGCGCGATGATCTGGATGGCTGACAAGTTAGAAAGCGGGGATAGCAGGCGGGCGTACAATACGTGGACTAGGCTTGGGAATATGGCGTTTGAATCGGAGACCAAATCAGGCTCGTTGTCGACGCAAACCGCGAGCGGAACGGACGATTACGACCTCAGCTAGTCAAATGCTCGAACGCGCGGAAATTCCTAACTTTGAGATTGCTCAGTCGTGTCGCGAAACGCTCGCTACCATAGTACAGTTAATGTCGCCGCGTTTTGCCGCCTATCGCTCGCGCGGAAAAGCTGGCTACCCGATTAAGAAGTGCCCGGCGGCACGTGGTCGGCCTCGGGGAAGCGCCAGTTCCGTCTCCCCTAGATGGCCACGGTTCGACCCCGCGCATGCGGAGAACACGCTGGCTGCCGTGACGCTGGCGGCGTGTTCGACGGTTCATCCCCGCGCATGCGGAGAACACACCTGATAGCCGTTATCATCGAAAACATTGGTCGGTTCATCCCCGCGCATGCGGAGAACACTGCTGCGCCCTGCCCCGTTCCTGCGGAGTATGCGGTTCATCCCCGCGCATGCGGAGAACACTTGTAGCCACTCGTTGAAAGTCATAGCAGTTTCGGTTCATCCCCGCGCATGCGGAGAACACGCGTCAGCTTCGCCTGTCTGAAGCGCCAGCAGCGGTTCATCCCCGCGCATGCGGAGAACACGGCTGCGGAGAACCAGAGCTTCATCGCTGAGCCGGTTCATCCCCGCGCATGCGGAGAACACTGCAGGATACACGCGCCACTCGCGTGCAACAACGGTTCATCCCCGCGCATGCGGAGAACACATCGCCGCAAAGGCAGGCTTACCGGTCGGAGACGGTTCATCCCCGCGCATGCGGAGAACACTCGATGACTATCTGCGCATTCGTGCCGTCAATCGGTTCATCCCCGCGCATGCGGAGAACACCTGGCACACGATACCATGTGCGGCCATCTGCGCGGTTCATCCCCGCGCATGCGGAGAACACTTGTTCACGAAGTGGTTGAAGTCGTCTGCGATCGGTTCATCCCCGCGCATGCGGAGAACACGCCGATACGATCCCAAAGGTGCTGAAGCTGTGCGGTTCATCCCCGCGCATGCGGAGAACACTCGGACCCTGAGCCGCCGCCATGAATGACCTGCGGTTCATCCCCGCGCATGCGGAGAACACGAGCCCACCCGATACGACGCTCACGCCATTCCCGGTTCATCCCCGCGCATGCGGAGAACACGACAGTAGCGTCTCTGCCTTCCCTGCGCTCACCGGTTCATCCCCGCGCATGCGGAGAACACCTATTGGTCGCCACCATCGGTCATTGAGAAGGCGGTTCATCCCCGCGCATGCGGAGAACACCTGCTTTGTTATGAGGACGGCTCCGCCGCGAACGGTTCATCCCCGCGCATGCGGAGAACACCCGGAGCGATCCGGAGGAAGGAATTGCTATGACGGTTCATCCCCGCGCATGCGGAGAACACGTTGTTAGGCGGCGTGGCGGCTGCTTGTTGTGCGGTTCATCCCCGCGCATGCGGAGAACACCGGGGAAACCCCTGTGCCTCAAGCTCGGGGCGCGGTTCATCCCCGCGCATGCGGAGAACACAGTGGCCGGCGCATGACCCTCGTGAGGACGTCCGGTTCATCCCCGCGCATGCGGCGAACACTCAGGAAGGCGGGAACCGAAACATGGATCGACCGGTTCATCCCCGCGCATGCGGAGAACACATCGCGGAACCGACGAATACAATCCGCTCTTACGGTTCATCCCCGCGCATGCGGAGAACACCCAGAGGTCCGGCGCAATACGGTTGCTCGTGCCGGTTCATCCCCGCGCATGCGGAGAACACACCCTCAGCAGGCGCCTCCGCCGGCTGACGATCGGTTCATCCCCGCGCATGCGGAGAACACCTGCTCGGTAGTGATGGTTTTGGCCCTGTCGCCGGTTCATCCCCGCGCATGCGGAGAACACTCAATGTGACAGCACACAAAATTGGCCTAGAGCGGTTCATCCCCGCGCATGCGGAGAACACATCGGCAAAAGCGCTCCCGCTGACCCGGCCAACGGTTCATCCCCGCGCATGCGGAGAACACCAGCGACGGCAGCCCGGCATCCAGTTTGCCGACGGTTCATCCCCGCGCATGCGGAGAACACATTTCACTGGCTCCCTGGACGCCGCAGTTGCCCGGTTCATCCCCGCGCATGCGGAGAACACTGGCGCTACCGGTAAACTGTCAACGTGTATCTCGGTTCATCCCCGCGCATGCGGAGAACACGATTATCTCGGCACGATGATTGACCGGGCCGACGGTTCATCCCCGCGCATGCGGAGAACACTACAACTCTTTCAGCATTTCGCCGGGGTGTACCGGTTCATCCCCGCGCATGCGGAGAACACGGAGAAAGCGGTAATTCCGCCACGTTTAATCACGGTTCATCCCCGCGCATGCGGAGAACACATGTTGAGTGGCTGCGCAGGCATTTCGGCAACCGGTTCATCCCCGCGCATGCGGAGAACACGGCATGAACTGGCAGCACTGCGCCGATACTGGCGGTTCATCCCCGCGCATGCGGAGAACACTGATGAAGCCGTAGCACCACTTCGAATGTTCGCGGTTCATCCCCGCGCATGCGGAGAACACGGAAGCAGGCAGAAACTACGCGATCCGGTACCTGGTTCATCCCCGCGCATGCGGAGAACACGCCATGCATCATCAGCAGCGATATCGGGAACGTCGGTTCATCCCCGCGCATGCGGAGAACACGTCCCCGAGAAGCCACCGCCGCGCTTGAAGCCCGGTTCATCCCCGCGCATGCGGAGAACACTATCCAGCGGGATACCCACTCAGGGTCATTTCCGGTTCATCCCCGCGCATGCGGAGAACACAAGCGACTGCCAGCAGGGGAGCAGACAAGGTTCGGTTCATCCCCGCGCATGCGGAGAACACGGCAATGATACCGCGATTGTAAATAATCGTGCCGGTTCATCCCCGCGCATGCGGAGAACACATTTTCATGTCAACGGCAAGTCCTGCTATCTGCGGTTCATCCCCGCGCATGCGGAGAACACGCGGGGCGGCTGGCCGCTATGGTTAACCAATCCGGTTCATCCCCGCGCATGCGGAGAACACCGGAGGAGGCGCAACGACATTGGCGGTGATGACGGTTCATCCCCGCGCATGCGGAGAACACTCTTCGTGTAAACTGTTCAAAGAACTGGCTTTTTTCAAGACCTGAACTTCTACCGATTTTTTACGCTACTTTCGCGCGTTGTCCGGAAGCGCTTTCCTCGGATCGAAGGCGATCAGTTTCAGGCCGTCGAAATCGACCGCGCGCCGTCGATTGGGACCAAAAGTTTCGAAGTCGAAACCAGCATCGTTGACCGCAGACCAAGCCAACACCGCATCGCCATCGTCGATCAAAGTCTCCAACTGGCTGCGGATCATCTCGCGCACACGCGCCGAATAGACGCCGAGATAGACGCCGGCGCGCACCTCGAGCAGCCAGACGGCAAGACGGCCACGCAAGCGCGGCGGTGCGTTGTTGACGACCACGACGATCATCCGCGCATGCCCTCGTCACCGCTTTGCGAGGCATCCGGAAAGGCCGGCTCTACCACATAGTCAGGCTCTTCAGGCGGCGCGATTTCTCCTGCTGACAAGACCTCCTCGATTGTCGGAATCAGCCGGCCCAGGATGCCCGACTTTCGAAAGCTGTCCCGGCAGGCATGGCGAACGGCGGTTTCAACCGGCCCCCGCAGCCGGCCTCGCGTCATTTCCGAAGCGACGCGGAACGCCACGGGCACGACCGTCTCGAACTTGAACAAATCCGCAATGTCGTAGACGAACGAGAGCGGCTTGCCACTGTGAAGAAAACCGACGGCTGGCGCGTATCCGGCGGCCAGCACGGCTGCCTCAGTGATCCCGTACAGGCACGAGGTTGCAGCCGAAAGAGAGCGGTTTGGCATGTCTGACAAATCGAAATGGCCGGGGTCGTAGTTGCGACGGGTCCAGGTGATGCCAAACTGTCGCGCCAATCCCTGATAGATAGAGCGCACCCGCGCGCCTTCGATGCCGCGCAACTGATCGACAGAGCGCTTGTCCGGCGCGGGTTCGCCAAAACGGATGGAAAACATCCGCCGGACGATTTTCAGCCTTGCCGTCTCGTCCAGAGCCAGGCGGCATTGCCATAGCAGCCGGTCAGACCTGGCCCCACCCGGTTGCCCGGTGGCGTAGAGACGCACGCCTGCTTCGCCCACCCATATCAGCAGGGTACCAGCGCGCGCCGCCAAGGAGACTGCTGCATGGCTCGCCCGGGTACCCGGCTCCAGCATGATGACTGCAAGTCCGCCGACCGGGATGACTGTGCGAACGCCGTTCGCATCAACCAGCACAAAGGCACCGTCGATCACATCCAACTGCCCGCGCTCCACGAAAACCAGCGACGCCCGCTCCTTGAGCGGAATGGGTCGCGGCGGCGGGGCTCCGGGGATGGTTGCCGTCATCTCACCTCACCGGCCGCACCAGCATCAATCCGCAGCCATAGGCCTTCATACGGCCAAAACCACCGCACAGGCGGGCCATGAACGCGGCAGGTTCGGTAACACGCACCACGCCCTGGATGTCGCAGATGCCGACCAACGACGACTTCCCGGCGTTGCGTTTGGGCGGCGGCAGCGCACGATATCCGGTAACGTCGAGCTGCCCGACCTCA
>CAZMVL010000110.1:0-3752 GCA_964569335.1 uncultured Paraperlucidibaca sp. | reverse complement strand
AAAACCGTTGGCGGCAGCGCGGTCGTGCATCCAGCCAGCCACCCCTTCCTGCGCCGCCTCCAGCCGCAGCGCGCCGCTGCGCGGGCGGTCCTGTTGCAGGCGATGCATGGCAGCCAGAACAATGTCTGTACGGCGGCCGCGTGCCGCCTTGTTATCCGTGCCCGATTTAAGGTCGGTCGTGGCATTCAGCCGAAGCTCGAATGCCAGGCGCTGGCCTTCCCGGAAGCGCACATCGAATGGCTTGGCCTCCACCTTGAAATAGGGGCTGTCGCCAGCCGGCGCCGGCCCAAGCACCATGAAACGGCCGGCATCATCCATGCGCCGCCAGAGAAATGGCGCCTGTCCCGGCGTGTTGTCGAACTGGCCGGCATAGAGCGTCCAAAGCAGCCGGTGATGCAAACCCATCGCGTCATCGCCAGCCGTCGGCATCAGGTCGCGCATCAATGGCGCAACCACGGCATCGTCACGCTTCAGCGTGAGTCGGATAAGGTGCGTCTTGCCGCTTGCACTCATGGGGCGGCCTCCACTTCGGCAATGCCTTGCAGGTACTCGGTGCGTGCGCCGAACTGCCAGCTGCGCCGGTCACGCGGATCGTCCTGTAGCGTAGTACGGGTGAGCAGCCTTCCGTCCTTATTCGGCAGCAACGCCGGATCGTCGGTCGCTACAAATTTTCCCGACGGGTGGCCCTGTTTCCTGCCATAGGCCAGCAACGCCACAACAGCATCGCCTCCTGTTACGATCTCGGGTGCCAGCGGAAGCGAGAGCGAGCAGGATTTGCGTCCAAGATAGAGAGTGAACACGGGCGCCAGGAAAGCATCGCGCAAAGCCTCCAGGCGCCAGACCGCACCATCCCGCAACGTGTAGGCCGCAAGCCACACGCCCCCGGTACGGTAGTCGCGGCGCGTGATCGAGGTGTTGCGCGCGCCTCGTGCCAGCGCGTCAGCGCGCGTCGGGTATGTTTCGCGCGACTGCCACACCGATTCGTAGGTGTGGAAATCACGCAGCAACCTGCCTGGATCGATTGTCATCGTCGCGGTGGAAAAGGACGCTCCAAGCGCTGTGCACGCCGCAAGATCTTGGCGCTCGACGCCGAGTGCGGCACCAGCAATGCCGAGCAGGGCCGAGCGCGTTGGCCGGTCGAGAGTCTTGCGTTCGACATTGCCAGCGACGTTGCCGAAAGCGGCGAGCGGGGCACCGAGTTGGACCACCAGAAGCTCTGTCATGCCGGGCGTCCGCTCACCGCCGCTGCCGCAAACTCGGCCAATGCATCCAGCGTCGCCGCGCCATCCTGGCCGACACGAAGGTTCAGTGCATCATCCCACCACTTGCCGTAGCATTTGGCGAAAGCCACGCGCTTGCTTTCCAGTGCGCTGACCGAGGCATCCATCAGGCCGGACTCACCCTTGATCGGACGCTCGAAGGCCGAAAAAAGGTTGAGTGGCTGACCATCGCCGCGTTCGACCAGAATGAACTCCGGCCGCACATGGTTGGAAAAACTGTTGATCTTGCCAGAGGGAACCGCCTCTCCGATAGCGCACACCAATGCCGAGAGGCCGCGCCTGGCCAGTTCCACATCGCCGCCCAGATTGCGCTCCAGCAGTTCTGTGTTGACGCAGACGTGGATGTAGTAGACGCCGGAGCCAAATCCCGCCTCGCCAAGAAAGCCTGCACCGGCGTCCTCGTCGGTTCGCTTGAGATCGTCCACGGCGGTGTAGTAATCATCCTCGATGTTAACCGCGCTTGTCGTCAGCGCATGAGAAACCTGCACCGCGGCCTCGCGATTGTAGTCGGGATTGTCAGCAAGCATGCGCCCGAACATGGCGATGTCGACAGCGCCGTCAGCCCGCTGCAGCACCTCCTTCGCCAGGTCCTTCTCAGTCGGCAGTTTTTCGCCGGCTAGCGCCTTTTCCGCGAGTTGCAAGGCGCGCACCTTCTCCTGCGGCGAGATGAACGCCAGTTGCTCAATCTTCGCGCCAGTCTTTTGCAATTTGCCGAAGGCGGCGGCCACTAACCGGGCGGCGTCGGTAGCGGCGGCCTCATCCGCGCCACCAGCCATCAAATGATCCCGCAGCGTTTCGCCGAGACGTTGAGTGCGCTCGCCGGTATTACCTGCCAATGCACCGGCAAACGCGGGCGAGGTGCGCAACGCGCGCTTCATCGCCTGGCTGGAAATACGCTGGCGCTGTGCACCGCCGACAATCGCCGTCTTCGGCCGTCCCAGGTCGTCACGGTTCGGGTTTGACGGCGGATAGTGCGTCAGTACATGTATCTGAACAAAGCGGCTCATCGTCGTTCCCTCAAACATTTTCGGTGGTAGTCGGTTCGGCGTCGGTTTCGAACGACTGCCAATAGTGAAATATCCAGCGGCGCTGCGTGCGATCGTTAAACGCCCCCCATCCGAGGTCGCCAATCAGTCCCTGCACGTTAAACCCAGCGCCGCCGGACAGCGCCAGTGCGCGCCGCAGAGCGCGGATGCGCGCTGCATCACCACTCGAGCGCATAGCGACCATAAACGACTGGAACCGGAGCGGTGACATGCGTTGGCGTTCATCTTTGCCTGGTTTTCGCCCCTCAGCCGTCTGTCCGAGCATCTGCGCAAAGCTAAATCGCCCGTCATTATCGGTGTTGACTGAGGCGAGAACGATAGCGATCTGCAGCAGACGATCAGGAGGGATCGGCCCTTTTGCATCCCGCAGCAGGCGATGCGCTGCGGGTATCATCGCCGCGTCTAATGTCGTTGCGCATCGGCGCAGTTGCGCCCGTCCGCCCCGGTCTCCTCCATCGGCATGCAGGGCGCACCACCAGCGCATAGCCGCCCCAGCCTGTTGTTTGGCATCCTGCATGGTCATGCCCCCACTGCTTTGCGTTTTGCGGGCGGCGAAAGGCCGAGCCTTCCGTACATAGCCGCGCCCAGCTTGCCGTAGCCCGAGAAATGCGCCTGCAGCCCGCGCCAGGCCTCGACGGTCCTCTCACCCTTCGCTGGGTCGACGACGACATCCTGGGTCTGATCGGAGAAGAGCGCTAACGCCTCATCGCGCAACTGATCGAGCCAGACCTTTCCGGCTGAGACACGGTCGACCTGACTCTTGCTATAGGCGCTGTGAAGTATTTCGTGAAAAGCGCGCTCGGTGCGAGCGTAGAAGTCCGTTCGCACCTGCTCGAACATGCCGCTATCGGTCGAGACTGTGGCCCCGTCGGCAAAATGCGCCTTGCGCAGCGCCATACGCAATGCCTGATGTGAGGTCTCCCCAACCTCGGCCAAAGCGACTGCAAGTCCCATCATGTCGCTCGCCGAATGCTGGACATCACTCAGGTAGAGCGGCTTAACGGCATGGAGAAAGGCGATCGCTTCCATATTGTTCATCGCCCAGCCGCCAACGATGAGTGAGGCCTTCAGTCCAGCCGCATCGAAGAACTTCGCGCGGTCTTCTGAAAGTTTCAGCACCCTGGATGTCTCTGCAAGCCCTGCCGCGGAAGACACGTCATAAACAACAGAAATCCACTCGCGGTAGCCGAAATATCCGGATTTGGGTTTGACGCTATATGGCTCGCTGCCCTCCTTCTGGCGGCGATATGGCGTGAGCGGATGCATCCAAAGGTCATAATTTGCGCCATAAGCCTTCTGGACATATCCAGCGACCATTGGCCCATGCACTCCCGTCAGGCTGCAATCCCCGTGCCCGACCGTAACCAGCCTGATCCGGCGCGGCTCAGCAAAGAAACCCTGCAAGTCATTCACGGCAGAGTCTGCA
>CAZMVL010000109.1:11321-11548 GCA_964569335.1 uncultured Paraperlucidibaca sp. | reverse complement strand
TGATGACCGGCGGAGCGCCCACCGACCGTCCCTTCGCGCTGCCCGACCGGGCCGACGTGGTCGTCGTCGGCGGCGGGCCGGTCGGGGCCACCGTCGCCCTCGAGCTGGCGCGCCGCGGCCACCCGCCGCTGGTGCTCGAGCGCCACGACGCGATCCCCCGGACCGGCGTGCGGGCCCGCAACATCTCGCTGCGGACGATGGAGCTGGCGCGCCGCTGGGGGCTCGCC
>CAZMVL010000109.1:10431-11311 GCA_964569335.1 uncultured Paraperlucidibaca sp. | reverse complement strand
GATCCCGCTGCCCGCCGCCTGGTACCGGGGCTGGCAGGCCGTGACCGCCGTCGCCGGACGGCGACTCGGACCGCCGGCCCGCGCCGACGTCCCGATGTGGTCGCCGACCGTGCCGTGGCGGGAGCTCGGCAGCGAGCCGCCGCTCGACCTGGCGCAGCACCGCTTCCACCGGGTGCTCCGCGACGACGCCGAGCGTCGCGGCGCGACCTGGGTCGGCGGCGCCACCGTCGACGCGGTCGTCCCCGACGCCGACGGCGCGACCCTGACGGTCCGCGACCGCGACGGCGGAGCCCACCGCGTCCGCGCACGCTGGGTCGTCGGCGCCGACGGCAGCCGCAGCGTCGTCCGACGCGCGGCCGGCGTCGAGCAGCAGGCGTCCGAGCCGGTCGGCCGGATGCTCAACGTCGCGTTCCGCTTCCCCGACCCGTTCGCCCAGGCGGGGATCGACCCGGGCGTCCAGTTCATGGTCTTCAACCGCCGCGTCAGCGGGCTCGCGCACCCGTACGAGCCCGACCGCTGGCGGATCGGGATGGGCCCGATCCCGCTCGACGTCGACCCGGAGTCGCTCGACCTGGAACAGGAGATCCGCCACTACCTGGGCTTCGACGCCCGGATCGACCAGATCAGCGTGTCGACCCACGTCGTCCAGCGGCGGATCGTCGACCGCTACCGGGCCGGCCGGCTGCTGCTGGCCGGCGACGCCGCCGCGACCTTCCCGCCGCACCTCGGCCAGAACCTCAACGCCGGGATCGCCGACGCCGCGATGCTCGGCTGGACGCTGACCGCGATCCTCGACGGCTGGGGCGGCGAGCGGCTGCTCGACGCCTACGACCACGAGCGGCGCCAGGCCGCGCTCCAGGTCACCTCGGGGACGCTCGAC
>CAZMVL010000109.1:0-10421 GCA_964569335.1 uncultured Paraperlucidibaca sp. | reverse complement strand
GACAGCGTGGCCGACTGGCTGGCGATCGAGCAGCTGCGGACCGCGCCCGAGCTGGACGACGACACCCCCGCCGGCCAGGCGGCCCGCGACGCGCTCGGGGCCGCGGTCTCCCCGCTGCTCGGCAGCACCGCCGACGGGGTGATCTTCGACCTGCGGCATCCGGACTCGCCGATCGTCCTCGCCGGCCGCGACGGGGAGGACGACGACCCGCCGCCGTTCGACCCGCAGCGCGTCCACCCCGCCGCGATCGCCGGGCACCGCGCGCCGCACGTCTGGCTGGCCGACGGGACGCCACTCTCCGACCGCTTCGGCGACGACTGGACGCTGCTCGACGGCGGCGCCGACCCCGACGCCCGCGCGACCGTGGTCGATGCGCTCCGCGCGCTGCCGTTGACGGTGCTGGAGACCGCCGACCCGGCGGTCCGCGCCCGCTACGCCGCGACCCTGACGCTGATCCGGCCCGATCGGATCGTCGCCTGGCGCGGCGACCGGTCGCCGCGCGATCCCGCCGCGCTCGCGGGGGTCGTCAGCGGCCGCGCGTCGTCGGCTCCCGCTGCGCGGTCGGCGTCCCCCGCGCCGTCGGCTCCGTCCGCACCGCCCTCCGCCCCTTCCTCCTCGTTCCTCCCGTCCACCGAGGTCCTCGCATGAGCACCACCGAGACCGCCCCCGCGACCGCCACCGACTGGGTCGCCGTCGCGGCGGAGATCGCCGAGCGGTTCCGCCCGGGCGTCGCCGAGCGCGAGCGACGCGGCGAGCTGCCGACCGCCGAGCTGCAGGCGCTGCGCGACTCGCGCCTGGTCAACCTGCTGATCCCTCGCGCCCACGGAGGCGAGGGCGGCACGCCGACCGACGCCGCCCGCGTGATCGGCGAGCTCTCGTTCGTCGACCCCAACGTCGGGGCGCTGCTGACCTACCACTACACGAATTTCATTCCCGAGCTGCTCGACTACGACGGCGACAACGCCGACCTGCAGCGCCGCTCCGCCGAGGGCCGCTGGCTCTGGGGCAACGTCACGCAGCCGTTCGTGCCCGCCTGGGCGACCCCGACCGCGGACGGCGGGTACGTCCTCAACGGCACCAAGCCCTACAACACCGGCGCGCCGACCGGCGACGTCTCGACCGTGCTCGCGCACCGCACCGACGAGCGCTCGCTGGTCTACCTGTCCGTTCCCCGCGACCGCGAGGGCCAGACGTTCCACGACGACTGGGACGCCTTCGGCCTGCGCCGCACGGGCACGGTGACGCTCACGTTCGAGGACGTGGTCGTCCGTCCCGACGAGGTCTACGTCGACTCCCACCCCGGCCCGCGGGTCAGCTTCCCGCCGTTCTACGTCCCCGGGAACCTGTACTTCGCGTCGATCCAGGCCGGCGCCGCCCGCGGCGCGCTGTTCGCGGGCACCGAGTTGTTCGTGCGGGACGCGCGGGCTCGCGGGGTCGACCCGGCCTCCGACCAGGACGCGCTCGCGCTGATCGGCGCCCTGGCCGCCCGCGTCCAGTCGGCGGTCACGCTGCGCGAGGAGGTCGCCGCCGAGATCACCCGGGCGCATGCCCGGCGCCGCGAGCTGACGACCCACGAGATCGTCGCCGCGCAGGAGCGGACAGAGGAGCTGCGGCTCTACGCGGCCGGCGTCGCGATCGAGATCGGCGCCGAGATCTTCGAGCTGCCGGGGGTCGCCGGCGACGGCGACGAGCTCGGGCTCGATCGTTTCTGGCGCGACGCCCGGCTGCACTCGCTGCACCTCAACCCCCGCATCTACCACGAGCGCCTGCTCGGCTCGTCGCTGCTGAGCGGGCCCCCGTCCGCCATCGCCCCGCCCTTCGTCGGCGCCTGACCCGGAGCCCACCGTGAGCACCACCACCGTCACCGCCGGCCCGCTGCAGGACGCGGTCCGGGAGATCCTCGACGCCGCCGGCGGCAGCCCCGCCGGCTCGGCCGTCTTCGACGCGTCCGGCACTGCCGCCGCCCCGCCGCTGGCGACGCCCGCCGCGCTCGTCGCCCGGGCCGACGCCGCCGATCCGCTCCCGCAGGTCCCGGAGCTGGAGCCGGTCGCGCGGATCGTGCTGGAGTCGGCGGCGCTCGTGGCGATCGCCACGGCGAGCGTCCACGGCGCCGCCCGCCTGACCCGCCGGCGGTCGATCCCGCGTCCACTGCCGGGCGTCGAGTCGGCGACCGCCGACCCCTTCAGCCAGACCCTGCTCGGCGCCGCGATCGTCGAGGTCAGCGGGGCGCGGGCGCTGGTCCGCACCGCCGCCCGCGAGGCCGACGCCGCGGCCGCCGACGGCCCGGTCGCCGCGGCCACCGTCGCCGAGCTGACCGCCCGCGCGCTCAGCGCCTTCGAGGTCGCGTCGCGCGTGGCGCTGGCCCAGGGCGAGCGCGTGTGGGAGGTCGTCGGGACCAGCGGATCGGCGCGCGAGCACGGCTTCGCCGACGGCTGGACCGCGGCGCGCGCGCTGTCGGCGCGCCACCCCCGCCCCGCACGACGGCGCGACGCGGCGCGCTCGTACCTCCGCTGGGTCGGCAGCCGGGTCGGCGAGGGCACGGCATGACCACGATCGAAGGGCGCGAGATCGACCTGAACCGCGATCTGCCGGCCGCCGACGGCGAGCTCTGGTACACGCGCTGCCCGATTCCGACGGCGTTCGAGATCGCGCTCGAGCGCGGCGACCTGCCGCGCGCGCTGAGCGACGCCGGCCTGGCGTGGCGGCAGCTGGCCGAGTCGCCCGACCCGGCCGTCCACCAGTCGCACTTCACGCACCGCCAGGCCAGCTCGTTCCGCCACGGCGGCAATGTCCCGGCGCTCTGGGCCCGCGCCCGCGGCGCCGACACCCGGGTCGTCGCGGTCTCCTGGCCCGAGTGGTCGTACCCGGTGCTGACGCTCCCCGGTTCCGGGATCGAGCGGCCGGAGGACCTCCGGAGCCGTCGCCTGCTGGTGCCGCGCCGGCCGGAGGTCGCGATCGACTTCTGGCGGGCGTCGACGCTGCGGGTCTACGACGCGGCGCTGCGCGCCGGCGGCCTGACCTTCGACGACGTCACGCTGATCGAGCGGACCGGCGAGCCGCAGCGGATCTTCGACGCGTCGACCGCCACCGACGAGGGGCGCGCCCGCTGGGCGCTGCGGGACCGCTACGGCTTCACCCGGGCGCTGCTGGAGCCGCTGGTCCGTGGCGAGGTCGACGCGGTCACCGCCCAGGGCAGCCTGGCCGAGGAGCTGCGCGCGCTGCTGGGCGCCCGGGTCGTCTACGACCAGGTCGAGGAGCCGGACCGCCGGCACCGTGCCAACAACGGCAACCCCGACGTGCTGACGGTCAGCGGCCGGCTCGCGGACGAGCACCCGGAGCAGGTCGCGCTGGTGATCCGGCAGCTGCTCGACGCCGCCGCGTGGGGCCGCAACCACCCGGACGACGTCCTGCAGCTGTTCAGCCGCCGGCTGGAGACCCCGCGCTCGCTGCTGGAGCTCGGCTTCCGGGCGTCGATCCCGGAGCGGCTGGGGCTGTCGCTGCCCGACGACACCGCCGACGTGCTCCGCGAGCAGCTGGCCTTCCTGCGCGCCCACGGGTTCGTCGAGGACGGCTTCGACGTCGACGGCTGGATCGACCCGCGACCGCTGGCGCTGGCCCGGGACCTGGCCTGATGCCGGCCGCGCCCCCGATCGCCCCGCAGCTGCACGCCCACGACCTGCGCAAGCGGTTCGGCGGCGTCCACGCGCTGGACGGCGCCGAGCTGCTGATCGAGCGTCCCGGCACGATCCACGGCCTGATCGGGGCCAACGGCTCGGGCAAGTCGACGCTGCTCGGGGTGCTCTCCGGGCAGCTGCGCCCGGACGCCGGCGGGGTCCGCGTCGACGGCCGGCCGCTGGGCCTGGGCAGCACCGTCGAGGCGCTCGACCGCGGGATCGCGATGGTCAGCCAGGAGACCGCGCTGGCGCCCGGGCTGTCGGTCGCGGAGAACGTGCTGCTCGGCGGACGGCAGGTCCGGCGGGGCGTGCGCGGGATCGACTGGCCCGCGACCCGGCGCCGCGCGGCCGCGGTGCTCGACCGACTGGGGCTCGACGTCGACCCCGCGACGCCGGTCGGGACCTTGCGGCCCGACCAGCAGCAGCTGGTCGAGATCGCCCGCGCGCTGTCGCTCGACGCGCGCGTGCTGGTGCTCGACGAGGCGACCAGCTCGCTGACCGACGACGAGGTCCGGGCGCTGTTCGCCGCCGTCCGCCGGCTGCGCGACGACGGCGTCTCGACGATCTTCGTGTCGCACCGGCTGGAGGAGCTGCTCGAGCTGTGCGACGAGCTGACCGTGCTGCGCGACGGCCGCACCGTCGCCGGCGGGCCGATCGCCGACTTCGACGCCGCCCGGATCGTCACCGCGATGGTCGGCGAGCGCCCGCGCCCGGCGCCGCGGGCGAGCGGCCCGCCGGCCGCGGACCGCGGCGCCCCGGTCCTGCGGGCGCGCGGGCTGGCGACCGCCGGGATCGTCGCCGACGTCGACCTGGACGTCCGGGCCGGCGAGATCGTCGGCCTGGCCGGGATCATCGGCGCCGGCCGCAGCGAGCTGCTGGAGGCGCTGTTCGGCGCGCGGCCGCTGACGGCCGGCCGCCTGGAGCTGCACGGCCGGCCGTTCGCGCCGCGCACGCCGCGGCACGCGATCGACGCCGGGATCGGGCTGCTGCCGCCCGACCGCAAGCTCCGCGGCCTGGTGCTGTCGGCGAGCGTCGCCGACAACCTGGCCGTCGTCCGCACCCGCGACCGTCACCGGCTGCGGGCGCCCGGCGGGGCCGACGTCCGCCGGCTGGTCGCGGAGACCAGCGAGCGGATGCACGTCCGCGCGGCATCGCCGCAGGTCGCCGCGTCGACCCTCAGCGGCGGCAACCAGCAGAAGGTCGCGCTCGGCAAGTGGGTGGCCGCGGAATCGTCGCTGCTGCTGCTCGACGGTCCGACCCGCGGCGTCGACGTCGCGGCCAAGGCGGAGATCCACCGGCTGCTGCGCGAGCGCGCCGCCGCCGGGACCGCGATCGTCGTCAGCTCCCCCGAGGACGACGAGCTGCTGGCGCTCACCGACCGGATCCTCGTGCTCTTCCGCGGCCGGCCGATCGCGTTCGCCGCGACCGCCGACCTGGACCCGCCGACCCTGGCCGCGCTCGCCGCGGGCCACGGCGATGCCCTCCCGTCCGTCCCCGACCCCAGGAGCCCGCGGTGACCGCGTCCTCCCCCTCGTCCGCCCTGCGACCCGCCGCCCTCGCGGGCCGCGCCTGGGGCGCGACCGCCGGCTTCCGACCCGTGCTGCTGATCCTGGTCGCGCTGGTCGTGGTCTTCTCGCTGACCCAGGACGGCTTCCTGACGGGCTCGAACACCCGCAACCTGCTGACCGGCGTCTCGATGCTGTGGATCGTCGCGATCGCCACGACCTTCGTGCTGATCAGCGGCGGCATCGACCTGTCGATCGGCGCGATCGTGGCGTTGACCGGGATCTTCGTGGCCAAGATCCTCGGCCTCGGCGTGCCACCGCTGCTGGCGGTGCTGCTCGCGCCGCTGTTCGGCGCGCTCGTCGGCGGGCTGATCAACGGCGGCCTGATCGGCGGCTTCGGACTCTCGTTCTTCGTCGTCACGCTCGCGTCGCTGACCGCGCTGACCGGCGTGGTCAACCTGTGGTCGGACACCAAGACGATCTTCGTCCGCGAGCCGTTGATCAACGACATCGGGATGGGCTCGATCGCCGGGATCGCGACGCCGATCTGGCTGATGGCGCTGACGCTCGCGGTCGGCCTGTGGATCCAGCACCGCACGTACCTGGGCCGCGACATCTACGCGATCGGCGGCAGCCCCGCCGCCGCCCGGCTGTCCGGGATCCGCGTGGTCCGCACCACGGTGATCGTCTACGCGCTCGTCGGCGCCTGCGCCGGACTCGCCAGCCTGATCGCCGTCGGCCGGATCGGCGCGGCCAGCCCGACCGTCGACAGCGCGCTGGCGCTCAACGCCGCCGCGGCGGTGCTGCTGGGCGGCACCAGCCTGCTCGGCGGCGTCGGCGGGCTCGGCGGCACCGTCTTCGGCGTGCTGTTCATCGGCGTGCTGCAGAACGGCTTGAGCATCGCCGGGCTGCAGAGCTTCTGGCAGCAGGTCGTGACCGGCCTGATCCTGGTGCTCGCCGTGCTCGGCGACCGGATCAGCGCCCGCGGCGGCCTTTCCGCCCTGCTCGTCGCCTGGCGCAGTCGCAACGCCGATCCGTCCGCGCTGCCCGAGGCGACGCGATGACCGTCCCCACCCGTCGTTCCCGTCGTCCGGCGCCGCCGGACGCTCCGTCCCACCCGGCACCGCCCGGCAACCGAGGAACCTCCATGACACCCACGCTACGCCACCCCCGGCGCCTGCTCGCCCCGCTGCTGGCGCTGACCGTCGCGCTCGCCGCCGCCGGCTGCGGCAGCGACGACGACGATGCGACGACCACCGCCGCCGGAACCACCGCGGCCACGAGCAGCGCGATCGACCGCACCTACGACGGGCCGGAGGCGGAGCTGCCGACGAGCTTCCCCGAGCCCCAGAAGAAGGACGGCTTCACGTTCACGATCGGCTACCCCAACCCGGCGCGCGCCGTTCCGCCGCTGGCCGCTCAGCAGGAGGCCGTCGAGGCCGAGGTCGAGCGGCTCGGCGGCAAGGTGATCGCCACCGACGCCGCCTTCGACGTCCAGAAGCAGGTCTCGCAGTTCGAGCAGCTGCTGAGCCAGGACGTGGACGCGATCATCCTCTCCGCCCTCGATCCGAACGCGCTCGAGCCGCTGCTGCGGAAGGCCGCCGAGGCCGACGTCCCGGTCTTCGTCAACGACGTGCCCTACAAGGCCGGGGACCCGAAGGTCGAGGGCTTCGCCGCGAGCATCCTCTCCGGCAACGACCGGGCCGCGTTCGACCGCACCAAGGCGCTGGCCGAGGCCCAGCCGGATGCGAGCTTCGGGATCATCGGCCTGGGCATCCCCGCGCCGATGCTGCAGTACATCTCGGAGCAGGCCAAGAGCTGGGCCGAGCAGTTCGGCCTGGAGTACGTGGACCGAGTCGACGCGAAGGTCGACACCGTTGACGCCGGGGCCGAGGCCGCGACCGCGCTGCTGGCCAAGAACCAGGACCTCGACGCGATCATCGCCGTCGGCGACACCACCGCCGTCGGCGCATCGACCGCGGCCCGAGGCGCCGGACGCAACGACGTCAAGATCGTCGGGCTCGGCGGCAGCTCGATCGCGGTCGAGGGGGTCAAGGACGGCACGCTCTTCGCCAGCTACTTCCAGGACTCGCGCGAGCTGCACAAGCAGCTGGTCTGGGCGGCCTACAACCAGCTGACCGACCAGAACCTGCCGCAGCCGGAGCAGATCGTGCTCGGGACCGGCAAGCTGATCACCACGGAGAACGCCGACGGCATCGACACGATCGGCTGACCCCGCCGCACCGCGAATCAGTAGATTTGATCATCCGGTGGGACGATCGCCACCGGGGACGGGCCCGAGGAGCCGAAGAGCGAGCATGCGCGTTTCCGGAATCGACCCCCGCCGGCCTCACCGCGAGGTCGCGGAGCCGGCGAGGTGACGGGCCGGGGCGACCGCGGCCGGCCCCGTCGGCTGCGTCGCGTCGTCACCGTCGGGCTGGGCGGGCTGCTCGCGCTCGTCGTGGTCCTGGCCGTGCTCCTGGGCCCGCGCCTGGTCGGCGACGAGCAGGACCAGCCGGGGCTCGCGGCGTTCTACGCGGTGCCGGCGGCACAGGCCGCCGGCGTCCCCGGCACGGTGCTCCGCGTCGAGCGGCTGCACGGCCATCCGCTCGACGCCGAGGCGTGGCGGATCCTGTACCGCACCACCGACCTGAACGGCACGCCGCGGCTCGCGAGCGGGATCGTGGTCACGCCGCACGGTCGCGCCCCGCGCGGTGGTCGCACGGTCCTGGCGTGGGGCCACCCGACCACCGGGGCGGCCGAAGGCTGCGCGCCGTCGCGGGGCTTCGACCCGTTCATCGGCATCGAGGGGCTGCGGGAGATGCTCGACCGCGGCTACACCGTGGTCGCCACCGACTACGTCGGGATGGGGGTCGCGGGCCCCGACTCCTACCTGGTCGGCGTCACCGCGGCCCACAGCGTGCTCGACGCCGTGCGCGCCGCGCGCGCCATCGACGGGGCCGACGCTGGCGCGTCGGTCGTCCTCTGGGGGCACTCGCAGGGCGGTCAGGCGGTGCTCTTCGCCGCCGAGCGCGCCCCGGACTACGCCCCGGAGCTGCGGATCGAAGCGGTCGCGGCGGCCGCCCCGGCCGCCGACCTCGCCGGGCTGATGCGGGCGCATCTCGACGACGTCTCCGGCGCGACGATCGGCTCGTACGCGTTCCAGGCCTACGCCGGCGTCTACCGGGATCGCGGCGCGGACCTGAAGACGATCCTGACGCCGGGCGCCCGCGGCATCCTCGAGCCGATGAACGCGCTCTGCCTGCTGACCCACACCAAGCAGCTCCACCGGATCGCGGAGCCGGTCGTCGGCAGGTTCTTCCTCGCGGACCCGACGACGACCGAGCCCTGGGCGACGCTGCTGCGCGAGAACTCGGCCGGCGCTGCCCCCTTCGCGGCACCGCTCTTCGTGGCCCAGGGGCTGAAGGACCAGCTCGTGGTCCCGGACGACACGAAGCGCTTCGCCGCGCACGAGCGTCGGTTGGGGATCGACGTGACGTACCACCAGATCGGGATCGCCGACCACGCCACGGTCGCCTACCTGGCGCTGCCCGCCCTCGCGCGGTGGCTCGACGCCCAGGGGGTCTGAGATGCTGGTGTCCAGCTGGCGACCTCGCGTCTGCGTGGCCGCACGGACGAGGAGCAGACCGATGGGTGACAAGGCAACGAGCATCGACGAGTACCTCGACGGGATCGATCCCGCGTTCCGACCGGAGCTCGAACGGATCCGGGCGCTCGTGACCCGGCTCGTGCCGAGCGTCGAGGAGACCATCAGCTACCGCATGCCCACGTTGAAGTACCAGGACCGCGCGCTGGTGTACTTCACCGCATCCAAGAAGCACATGAGCTTCTACCCCTCGTCCTGGGCGCTCGAGGACCTGAAGGATCGGCTGTCGGACTACAAGACCACCGAGCACGCGATCCAGTTCACGCTGGAGAACCCGCTCGCCGACGACCTGATCGAAGACCTCGTTCACGCCCACGTCAGAGCGATCGACGCCGGCCGGTCCTAGCGATCGGTCACCCGAGGCGCGCGCCCGTCGCCCGCCTCGCCCTCACGCCCGAGGTGGATCCGGAGCACCGCGGTCAGTGCGTCGATCTGCTCGAGCTGCTCCGCCGAGAACGCGTCGACGAACAGCTCGCGGATCGCGCGCAGGTGGGGCACCGTGGCGCCCTCGAACGCGGCGGTGCCCGCCGCGGCCAGCACGACCTCGGTGCCACGGCTGTCCGTGACGCACTGCTCGCGGGTGATCAGCCCGCGCTGCTCCATCCGGCCCAGGTGGTGCGAGAGCCGGCTGCGCTGCCAGCCGATCTGGTCGGCCAGGATCGAGGGCCGGTAGCGACGGCCGGGGGCCTCGCTCAGCGCCAGCAGCACCTCGTAGTCGCCGGGCGACAGGCCCGACTCGTCCTGCAACCGGCTCGTCAGCCGCGCACGCAGGGCGTCGGTCGTCTCGACGTAGCTCCGCCAGACGCGCAGCTGGTCCTTCGTCGGCAGTCGACGGCGTGCCCCGCTCATGACGACAGCCTATCTGGTTGACATGTCAACGATTCCGCGAGATAGTAGACACGTCAACTACTTTCCGGTCGGCGCGCGGCCCGGAGCCGCAGCCCGCCGGCACCGAGACGCCCATGAGCACCCCCGCACCCGTGAACACCTCCCCCGCCCCGGCTCCGGCGGCCGAGGGCCTGCAGTTCGGCCTCGACAGCTTCGGCGATCTGCCGCGCGACGATCGCGGCCAGGTGGTCTCGCACGCCCAGGCCATCCGCGCGACCGTCGAGGAGGCCGTCCTGGCCGACCAGGTCGGCATCGACGTCCTCGCCCTCGGCGAGCACCACCGTCCCGAGTACGCGATCAGCGCGCCCGAGACCGTGCTGGCCGGCATCGCCGGGCGCACCAACCGGATCCGCCTCTCGTCCGGCGTGACGGTGCTGTCCTCCGACGATCCGGTCCGCGTCTTCCAGCGCTTCGCGACGCTCGACGCGCTCTCGAGCGGCCGGGCCGAGGTGATCCTGGGGCGCGGGTCGTTCACCGAATCGTTCCCGCTCTTCGGCTACGACCTGGCGGACTACGACGTCCTCTTCGAGGAGAAGATCGAGCTCTTCCACGCCCTCCTCGACGAGACGCCCGTGACCTGGGAGGGCACCACCCGCGCCGCGCTCGACGGCGCCGACGTCTTCCCCAAGACCGACTCCGGGTCCCTGACGACCTGGGTCGGCGTCGGCGGCTCTCCGGAGTCGGTGG
>CAZMVL010000108.1:7126-11597 GCA_964569335.1 uncultured Paraperlucidibaca sp. | reverse complement strand
GCCCCCGCCGCCCCTCACCCCGTTCGCGGAGACCCCGCCGCCGCCGCCCCCGCCAAACCCGCCTCCGCCGCCGCCGCCCCCGCCCCAGCGATACGGGGTGTCGGGAGGGCGGTTGGTCCCGCCGCCGGCCCCGCCCCCGCCGTAGCCACCCGGCGCCGGGCCCGCCCCAAAGGTGTTCCGGTACGCACCCGCTCCGCCGTCGCCCCGCGCCCCCGGCTGCCCGCCGAGATGCTCGAGGCCCGACTCGCCGGTCCCGGGCACCCCGCCCGCTCCCGGTCCGACGGCGGTCCCCGCCCCGCCGCCGCCCGCGTTGCCGCTGCCGCGACGTTCCGGACTGCCCGGCGACCCGGCGGCGCCGCCGGAACCGCCGGTGGCCCCGGCCCCGTCGCCGGCACCGTGCCCGGTTCCACCGCCACCACCGGCGACCAGCCGCCGCGGATCGACCGGTGACAGCCCGGACGACGCCGGCAGCGTCCGCACGTCGGACGACCCGCCGCCCGCTCCGCCGCCGCCGTAGAACGAACCGTCGGCACCGTTGCCGGCGACCTGCAGGTACAGGACCTGACCGGAGTTGACCGCCAGATCGCCGGTCACCTGCGCTCCGAAGCCGCCGGGGTTGTGGTAATTGCCGACCCCACCCCGGCCGCCGACCGCGACGACCCGCAGCGACGAGACGCCGGCGGGCACGACGATCCGGTGCTCACCCACCGTGGTGAACGGCACCGTCGCGGTGGCGGCGTACCCCGAAGGGGCCGCGACGAGGCCCACCGCGCACGCTGCCGTGACCGCCGCCGCGGTGCGAGCGACCGCGCTCGTTCGGGGGACGGACGCAACGAAGAGCCACATACGGTCTACGTTCGAGACCGCTGCGGTCCCGGTCAATGGACCTGAGTCCCCTCCGTGCGCGTGCGCGAGGTGGGAGCATGGGTCATCGCCGCTCCGCCGACCCCTGCCGCGCCCCGCCGTGATCTCGGCCGCTCGCCCGTCGGCCCGGTCGCCGGCGCGCTGCTGCTGATCGGCGTCGGCGCGCTCGCGACGACCGGCACGATCGTCGGCCTGCTGCTCTACGAGGGCCATCCGAGCGCGTGGCTGGCCGCTCTGCTGCCCATCGTCGGCCTGGTCTACGTGGCGGCCGGCCTGGTCGCGTGGCGGCGGCGACCGAGCAGCCGGCTGGGGCTGCTGCTCGTCCTGGCCGGGGGCAGCTGGCTGTTCGCCGCGCTCTACAACCTGGACGCACCCTTCGCGGAGACCGTCGGGGCGGTCACCCAGACGCTGTTCATGGCGCTGATCCTGCACCTGCTGCTGGCCTTCCCCAGCGGCCGACTGCGGGGGACCGCCGAACGCACGGTCGTGGCGATGGGCTACGTCGTCTCCGTCGTGCTCCAGGCGCCGTCGTACCTGTTCGCGCCGAGCGGTCCGCTGGCGGTTGCCGACCGCCCCGACCTGGTCGCCGCCGGGACCTACGTCCAGCGCGGCGTCGGCCTGGTCGTCGTGATCGCCGGCGCGTCGCTGTTGCTCCAGCGGATGCGCCGCGCGACCCCGGAGCAGCGACGGGTGCTGGTGCCGCTCGCGGTCTACGGGATCTTCGCGCTGATCTTCGTGCCCGTCAGCAGCCTGCTCGCCGACAGCCTGTTCGCCGGACACGGCACCCTGCGCCTGGTTGCCGCGCTGGCGGTGCTGGCCCTGCTGCCGGTGGTCTTCGTGGTGGCGGCCTCGCGCGGCGGGTTCGCGCGGACCGGGGACATCGCCGAGCTGGGCGCCTGGCTGGGGGCCGACGAGCTGGGACGCCGCGGGTTGCGGGACGCGCTGGCGACGACGCTCGGCGATCCGTCCGTCCAGCTCCTGTTCCGCCTGTCCGACGACCACACGCTGGTCGACGAGCGCGGGATCGCCGTTCCGCGACCGGTCCCGCCGAGTGCACGCGGCGCCGTCGACGTCGAGCTCGGGGGGCGCGTCGTCGGCGCGATCACCTACGACGCGGTGCTGCTGGACCGCGAGGACGAGATCCGCGAGGCCAGCCGCGTAGTCGCCATCGCGCTCGACCGCCAACGGCTGACGGTCGAGCTGCGCGCCTCCCGTACCCGGATCGCCGTCGCGGCCAGCCAGGAGCGGCGACGGATCGCCCGTGACCTCCACGACGGGCTCCAGGCGCGCCTGGTCTTCCTGGCGATCCAGGCCGGAGCCGGAGCCGATCCGATCCAGCTCCGCGACGGGATCCGCTCGGCGGTCGACGAGCTGCGGGAGCTGGTCGACGGCGTGATGCCCGCGATCCTCACCGAGCGTGGGCTGGGGCCCGCGGTGGAGGATCTCCGGGACCGGATGCGGGCGCCGATCGAGATCGTGGCGCGGGGACTCCCCGACCGGCCGGCCCCCGACGTCGAGACCGCCGCCTACTTCGTGGCCACGGAGGCGGTGGTGAACGCGGTCAAGCACGCCCGCTGCACCGCGATGACGGTGACGATCGAGCGGACCGCGGACCGGCTGGTGCTGGTCGTCACCGACGACGGCGTGGGCGGCGTCCGCCCCGGCCACGGCGTCCGCGGAATGGCCGACCGGGTGGCGGCGCTCGGCGGCGAGCTGACCGTGGTCAGCCCTTCCGGGGGCGGAACCGACGTACGGGCGGTGATTCCGTGCGGGTCGTGATCGGCGAGGACCAGGTGCTGATGCGCGAGGGCCTGCGGCTGGTGCTGGAGGGCGCGGGCTTCACGATCGCCGCGGTGACCGAGGACGCGCGCGACCTGGTGCGCCGCGCCCGTGCGCTGCGCCCGGACCTGGTGATCGCCGACATCCGGATGCCGCCGGACCACACCGACGACGGGTTGCGGGCCGTCCTGGAGCTGCGGGCCGAGCGGCCCGACGCGGCCGTAATGGTGCTCTCCCAGCACGTCCAGCGCAGCTACGCGATCGAGCTGATCGAGGCCGGCGAGCACGGCGTCGGGTACCTGCTCAAGCACCGGGTCGCCGATCTCGACCGCTTCGTGGCGGATCTGCACCGGGTGATCGCCGGGCGGACGGTGCTCGATCCGGTGGTCGTCGCGGCGATGCTGGACCATCCCCGCGCGGAAGACCCGCTGAGCGCGCTGACGCCGCGCCAGCGCGAGGTCCTGGCGCTGATGGCCGAGGGCCGCAGCAACGCCGCGATCGCGGCCACGCTGCAGGTGACCGAGAAGGCCGTCGTCCGCCACGCGTCGCGGATCTACGAGCAGCTCGGCATCGACCAACGGGCGGAGGACCACCGCCGGGTCCTGGCCGTCGTCCGGTACCTGTCGCGCTGACGGCCCACCGTCCTCAAGCACGCCGCAACGACGCTTCAAGCCCAGCTGAAGCGGAGCGACGCACGCGCGGACGGAGACCGATAGCGTCGTGAGGCGCGTGCGGACCCTCCCGCCGCCACGCCCCCGCGTGGTCGGGCCCGCCGCGGCTCTCGATGGTCTTCAGCTCCCCGACGTTCCTCTTCCTGTTCCTGCCCGCGGTCCTGATCGCGGTCTGGGTCGCGCCGGTGCGCCTCCGGCGGTTCATCCTGCTCGGCGCGGGCCTCGGCTTCTACGCCTGGGGCGTCCAGGCGTTCGTGCTGGTGATCATCGCCTCGACCTTCGTCGACTGGGCGCTGGCGCGCGGCATGGCGGCCGCGGAGGCGCGCGGGCGCGCGCGGCTCAAGCGAGGGCTGCTGATCGCCGGCCTGCTCCAGAACCTCGGCCTGCTGGCCTGGTTCAAGTACGCCAGCTTCGCGTCCGAGCAGATCGCCCGGCTGGCGGACGTGCTCAGCATCGGCAACCCCGGGACCCTCGAGATCCTGCTGCCGATCGGGATCTCGTTCTTCACCTTCGAGAAGGTCAGCTACCTGGTCGACGTCTGGCGCGGCGACGTCGACGCCCGTCGCGACCCGCTCGACGTGCTGCTCTTCGTGTCGCTGTTCCCGCGGTCGATCGCCGGTCCGATCGTCCGGCTGCGCGAGATCCAGCACGACCTGCGGCGTCCGCAGCCGCGGGTCGACCAGGTCCAGGCCGGCGCGATCCGCTTCGCCCACGGCCTGGCCAAGAAGGTCCTGATCGCCGACCAGATCGCGCCGATCGCCGACGCCGCCTTCGCCTCGTCGGCCGACGGCTCGCTGACCACCGGCAGCGCCTGGATCGGGGCGGTCGCCTACGCCCTGCAGCTGTACTTCGACTTCTCCGCCTACAGCGACATGGCGATCGGAATCGGCATGATGCTCGGTTTCCGGCTGCCGGAGAACTTCGACCGTCCCTACTCCTCGGCCTCGGTCACGGAGTTCTGGCGCCGCTGGCACATCACGCTGTCGCGCTGGTTCCGCGACTACGTCTACATCCCGCTCGGCGGCAACCGCGGGACCGCCAGCCGGACCTCGCGCAACCTGTTGATCGTCTTCGCGCTGACGGGGATCTGGCACGGTGCGGGCTGGACGTTCCTGCTCTGGGGCCTCTACCACGGTGGCTGGCTGATGCTCGAGCGG
>CAZMVL010000108.1:4766-7116 GCA_964569335.1 uncultured Paraperlucidibaca sp. | reverse complement strand
GCGGAAGATGGGCTGGCGCGCGGTCGACGGCCCCGTGCGCTGGCGCGCCGCGCGGCGCGCCGGGCTGCTGCTGATCGTGCTGATCGGCTGGGTCCTGTTCCGGGCCGAGTCGATCGGCGACGCGCTGCGCTACTACCAGGCGATGTTCGTCCCGACCGGCGGCACGACCGCGGCGGTCGAGGCCGCGATGACCAGCCAGGCGCTGGTGATCCTGGGGCTGGCCAGCCTGATCGTCTTCCTGCCGGGCACGCGCAGCGGCGGACGGTTCCTGATCGACGGGCGCGGCTGGCCGGTGGTCAGCGCCCGGACCGCGGTGATGGTGGTGCTGCTCCCGCTGGCGCTGGTGATGGCCTTCGCCGGCGACTACTCGCCCTTCCTCTACTTCCAGTTCTGAGCCCGGCCGCATGTCCCGCCTCCGCACCCTGCTCCCGATCGCCTGGCTGATGGCGCTGCTGCTCCTGCCGGCCACGGCCTACCTGGTCGGCGCCCGGCAGCCCGCGCTGGAGAACCGCGAGAAGACCGCGTTCCCCGACCTCAACCGCGGCACGCTCCGCCAGGAGCACACCTACCAGCAGATCGACGCGGCGGTCCGCGAGCGGCTGCCGCTGCGCCAGCACGCCCTCGACCTGCGCGGCCGGATCGCCACCGACCTGTTCCACGACAGCCCCGATCCGTCGGTGATCCTCGGCGAGGACGGCTGGCTGTACTACGCCCCGGAGCTGCAGACCTGCACGCCGCTCGGGGCCCCGTCGGTCTCCGCCGGCGACGCGCTCGAGCTGCTGACCCGCACCGCGATCGCCACCGGACGCCGGCCGATCACCGTCGTCACCGGATCGAAGGTCGTCACCCACCCGCAGCAGCTGCGCAACGAGCCCCACGACCTGGAGTGCGTCGAGCGGTTCGAGGCGGAGATCCACGAGCGCCTGGACGCGATGCCCGGCGGCCTGAACGTCCAGCCGGGCCTGGAGCGGGCGGAAGCCGCCGGGACCGTCACCTTCCTGCGCAGCGACAGCCACTGGAACGTGGAGGGCCGACGGCAGTTCGCCGAGGCCGTGCTGAACCGGGTCCGCCCGCGACTGGGGACGCGGGCCGGACTGGAGCCGGCCGGCGAGGGCCAGCTCGAGGGCGATCTGGGCCGCTTCATCGGCCAGCAGCGGATCGACCACGAGCCGCTGCTGACCGTGACCGGGACGCCGTCCGAGGCGTTCCGGCCCGGCGAGGTGCTGATGATCGGCGACTCCCAGCTGGACGCCGCGCTGCTGTCCCCGGGGGCCGACGGGCGCACCGTGCACGAGCACGTCCTCCCCGGGCAGCCGATCTGCCCGCTCGCCGGCCTGATCAACGGGGCCTGCGACGAGCCACTGGTCGCCGCCGAGACGATCGTCTTCCAGACGGTCGCCCGCAACCTCAAGCTGTTCACCGAGCTCTGCTGGCGGCCGACGCTGCTGCTGGCGTCGACGGTCGCCGGGCGCCCCGCGCAGTGGGCGGGGTCGCCGCCGGGCGCCCCGATCGAGCTGGGCCCGGCGCCCGTGCCCGTGCGGGTCCAGCTGGACGACGAGCCGACCGACGTGCCGCGCCTGGTCCGGATCCCGGTCGTGCGGCTCGCCGGCGATCCGGCGACGCCCCAGCGGGTGACCGCGACGCCCCCGGAGCCGCTGCCCTGCATGAGCGCCGAGGCAAGCGTCTCCGGCGGCGAGATGCTGCTGCCCGTCCCGCCCGGGGCTCCGGTCCGCGACCTGGCGCTCGAGCTGGCCGGCCCCCCGGGCACCGTCCTCGGCGCGCCCGAGGTGCTCGTGCTCGACGGCCAGCCGCTGCCTCCGCGCGGCTGACCCGGAACGCCGGCCCCCACCCCACCCCGCGCGCTCAGCGCGCGGCGGCCTCGCGGCTCCCGCGCGACGGATCGCCGGCGCCGTGCCGGGCCAGCGCGGCGTCGTAGGCGGCCTGCAGCCGGCCGGCCACCGCCGCCGGGTCGGTCAGCCGCGCCGCGGCCGACCGCTGCCGCTCCCCCGCCCCGGCGTCGCCCGCCACCCGCTCCCAGGCGGCGGCCAGCGCCCGTGGGTCGCCGGGCGGCACCCGGGCATCGTCGGGCACCAGCTCGCGCAGCGCGCCGACGTCGCTGGCCACCACCGGCAGACCGCGCAGCATCGCCTCGGCCGCCGACAGCCCGAAGGTCTCGTGCGCCAGCGACGGCGCCAACTCGACCGACGCGCGACCGCGCAGGCCCTCGACCGCGTCGCGGTCGAGCCGGCCGACCAGCTCGACGTGCGGCAGGTCGGCGGCGGCGCGGCGCAGCTCGTCCGCGAGCGGCCCGTCGCCGGCGATCACCAGCGGCCGTCCCAGGATCCGGGCG
>CAZMVL010000108.1:0-4756 GCA_964569335.1 uncultured Paraperlucidibaca sp. | reverse complement strand
CGGGCGGCCTCGATCGCCACCGCGGTGCCCTTCTCCGCGGCCAGCCGGCCGACGACGACCGCCGGACCGTCCGACGCGGGCGCCACCGGCGGCGCGGCCTCCACCGCGTGCGGCACCACGTGGACGTCCTCGGCCCGCAGCGGCGCCCCGAGCTCGAGCAGGCGATCGCGGGCCGCCGCGCTCGGCACCACGACCGCATCGCAGGCCGCCAGCAGCGGACCCTGCTGACGCCGCAGTCCGGCCGCGTAGACGACCGCCTCGGACGTGCTGCCGCGACAGCGGTGGCGCAGGCCCGGGGTCGTGTCGCGACCGTGGCAGCGCGTGCAGTCCTGGCCGTCGCGGACGCAGGTGCCGATCGCGCAGACCAGCCGGTAGTTGTGCAGGTGGAGGACGACCGCCGCCCCGGCCGCGCGGGCCGCGCGGAGCGCCCGGAAGCCGAAGGTCGGGTGGACGTTGTGGGCGTGGACGACCCGTGCACCGGTCCGGTGCACCGCGGCGGCGACCTGGCCGGGGTCGTCGCCGCCGCGCAGCAGCCCGAGCGCAGCGCGGCGCGGCGGCACCGCCGTCGAGTCGCGCTCCAGCAGCTCGGTCGGCTGCCCCAGCCGCTCCGCGGTCAGCCGGCGCAGCGCCACGATCGCCCGTTCCTCGCCGCCCTCCGTCCGGTAGCGGTGGTGCAGGTGGAGGATCACGCGGTGGCCGGCTCCGGCTCCGCGTCGGTCCGCCGGTAGACGCTGACGATCGTCTGGTCCTTCGTCGGACCGGAGACCCGCCACGCGATCACCAGCCGGTCGCGGGCCTCGACGCGGATCTCGCCGACGTAGTGGTCCGCGGCGCACGGGTGGTCGACGACCGAGCGTCCGTGGGCCAGGTCGAGCGGGTGGAAGAAGCCCCCGTGGTCGAACCGCACCTCCCAGCCGTCCGGACCCGGCACGATCCGCAGGGTCCGCGTGGCCTCGCCCGCGTGGCCGTCCAGCCGCAGCGTGCCGCGTTCGGCCCAGTCGACCCCGCCGTCCGCGACGACGAACCACGCGCGGCCGGCGTAGTCGCCGTGGCGCGCGCCGCGGTGGTCCTCGACCGTGCGTGCGACCGACCACGTGCCGGCCAGGAAGCCGGGCAGGTCGTCGACCGCGTGCAGCGGAGAAGCAGGCGCCATCCGCCAGAGCGTAGTGCCCGCCGAGCCGCCCCGGGTCGCGTAGCCTAGGTGGTCGATCCCCCGATTCCGCGGGATCGACCTCCACCGCTGCCGTGCCCATCCCGTCCCTGCCCGCCGACCGCCCACCGCGGGTCTGCGTCGTCGCCGAGTTCTACCCGCGCGCCGACGATCCGGTGCTCGGGATCTGGGCCCACCGCCAGGCGGTGGCGGCGCGCGACGCCGGGGCCGACGTCCGGGTGCTGGTGCTGCACCGGCCGGTGCCGCCGCGCAGCACCCGTCCCGGCGAGCTGCTGCGGACCTGGCGGCGGATGCGCGCCCAGCCGCGGACCGCCGAGATCGACGGGATCGCGGTCCGCTACGTGACCTTCTACAGCCCGCCCCGCGACCGCAGCTACGGGTCCTGGGGCCGCTGGGCCGCCCGCCCGCTGCGACGAGCGCTGACGCGCCTCCACCGCGAGTGGCCGTTCGACGTGGTCCACGCGCACAACGCCGTCCCGGCCGGCGACGCGGTCCGCCGGGCGCGGTCGTCCCGGCGCCTGCGGACGCTCCCGCTGCTGGTCTCCGTCCACGGCGGCGACGTGTACTTCACGGCCGAGCGCTCCCCCGGCGGCGGGGTCGGCGTCCGGGCCGGCCTGGGCGCGGCCCGCCTGGTGCTGGCCAACAGCGAGGGCACCGCCACGCGCTGCCGGGCGCTCGGCGCCGCGGAGACCCGGGTCGTCCACCTGGGGACCGACCTGCCGGACCCCGCGACGCTCGAGCGCTGGCGCGAGAACCGGTCCTGGGGCGGCCGTCCGGTGGACGAGCCGGCGGAGGCCGCCGCCGCGGCGGCGGAGGGTCGCTGGGGCCACGGCGGGCCGCTCGCCCGCGGACGCCGCACCGCCCCGGCCGGCCCGCCCGCGCGGCTGGTGACCGTGGCCCACCTGGTTCCCCGCAAGCGGCACGAGGACGTGGTGCGCGCGCTCTGGCTGCTCCGCGAGCGGCACCCGACGCTGCGGTACCGGATCATCGGCGACGGACCGGCGCGACCGGCGGTCGAGCGGCTGGCGCGGGAGCTCGGCGTCGCCGACCGCCTGGAGTGGCGCGGGCAGCTGCCGCACCGCCAGGCGCTGTCGGCCGCCCGCGAGTGCGACCTGTTCGTGATGCCGTCGATCGACGAGGCGTTCGGCGTCGCCTACGTCGAGGCGATGGCCGCCGGGATGCCGGCGATCGCCGCGCTCGGCGAGGCGGGCCCGCACGAGATCGCCGCGGCCGGCGAGGGCATCGTGCTGATCCCGCCGGGCGACGTCGGCGCGCTGGCCGACGCGATCGCCGCCGTCCCCGACGACCCGGAGCACCGCCGCACGCTCGGCGCCGCGGCCCGCCGGACGGTCGCGGAGACGTTCACCTGGGAGCACTGCGGCCGGGAGACGGTCCGCGCCTACCGGCAGCTGGCCGCGTCGGCCGACGCCGCGGAGCGCGCGTGACCGCGGCCGACCGGCCGGTCCTGCTGGTCACGTCGCGGATCCCGCCCGAGCGCGTCGGCGCGTTCCGCGCGCTGGCGGAGCGGGTGCCGCTGGAGATCGCGACCTTCGAGGGCCGCGACCACCACTTCTCGGCCTCGGTGGCGGATTCCGGGCTGCCGGTCCGCCGGCTCGATCAGCGCGCGATCCTGCGGCTCGCCGGCGGCCGCGGCCGGTGGCGGGCGGTGATCGCGGGCTCGGCCGGGCGGGTGGCGCTGCCGGCGGCCTGGGCCGGCGCCCGGAGCGCCCGGACGCCGTTCGTGCTCTGGAGCGCGCTCTGGCACGAACCGGCGACCCCGGCGTTCCGGCTGGCCCGACCGCTGCTGCGCCGGATCGTCCGCGACGCCGACGCGATCGCCGTCTACGGACCCCACGTCGCCGACCACGTCCGCGCGTTGGGGGGCCGGCGGATCGTGATCGCGCCGCAGGCCGTCGACCCGCGGACGTGGGTCGACCCGCCCGCGGCGCCGCGCGCGGCCGACGACCGCTTCCGCTGCGCCTACGTCGGTCGCGACGCCCCGGGCAAGGGCCTCGACGTGCTCCGGGAGGCGTGGCCGCTGGTGCGGGCCGCCACCGGCGACGCCGCCGAGCTGGTGCTGATCGGCCCCGCGACGCCCGCCGCCGATCCCGGCCGCTCGCTGTCCGGGGTGCGAGCGCTCGGACCGCTGACCCCGGCCGAGGTCCGCGCGTGGCTCGACCGCAGCGACGTGCTCTGCGTCCCGTCGGTGCCGACGCCCGCGTTCCTCGAGCCGTGGGGCCTGGTCTGCAACGAGGCGCTGCACCGCGGGGTGCCGGTGGTCGCCAGCGACGCGGTCGGCGCGGCGGCCGGCGGCCTGGTCCGCGACGGACGCAACGGACGGGTCGTCGCGGCCGGCGATCCGCGGGCGCTGGCCGCGGCGCTCGCTGCCCTGATCGCCGACCCCACCGCCACCCGTGCGCTGTCCACCGCCGCGCGGGCGGACGTCGCCCCCTACACGTTCGCCGCCTGGGCCGATGCGATGGTCGACGCCGTCCACTGCGCCGAGGCCGCGCGGGCCGATCGGCGCCCTCGTCGTCGCCGACCGCAACCCGACGCCCGTTGAACGGTTGGTAGCGTTGACCGACCGGTAGCTTCCCGCGCACGCTGTGGCGAGGCCGCCGGACCGACGTCCCGAGGTCCCATCGTGCTCGTCCGACTCCGCCCGTTCCTGCTCACGCTGCTGCTCGCCGCGGCCGTTCCGTCCGTCGCCTCGGCGGACTACCGGAAGATCTACGACGAGTGCCAGGAGGGCGTGCTGACCAACAGCTACAGCGCCAAGGAGCTGAAGCAGGCGGCGGACAACCTCAGCGGCTACGACCGCGACTACTCGAGCTGCGCCGACGCGATCGCCCGCGCGCAGAACCAGCTCGGCAAGACCAAGAGCAATGCGACCGACGGGTCGGGGACCGCCAACGGGGGCTCGACCGGCGGATCGGCCGGCGGTGGCAGCACCGGATCCGGAACCGGCGGCACCGCCGGCGGGGGTGGCGGTGGCGGCACGACCGACGGCACCGATGCCGTCTCCGACGCCCGGCAGGCCGACGTTGTCGAGAACCAGGAAGCGACCAACCTGGCGATCCAGCAGGCCAACGAGGCCGCCGCCGCGCAGGAGCGGGCGCTGGCCGGCGTCCAGATCCCCGCGTCGGCGCTCGGCCTGGGCACCTCCGGCGAGTCGCTGCCGGTACCGCTGCTGGTCGCCCTGCTCGCGGGCTGCGCCGCGGCCGCCGCCGTCGCCGGCATCCCGCTGGCCCAGGCCGTGATCCGGCGGCGCCGTGCCGGCTGACCCGCCGCCCGTCGCTCCGCTGGCCCCCGCAGCCCCACCGGCCACGGTCGTCGATCCCGCGGCCGCCGCCTGGATGCGTCCGGTCCGCCGGCCCCGGCCGTGGATCAGCCACTTCGGCGGTGACACGCCGTGGATCCTGGTGATCGCCGCGCTCGTCGTCTGGACCTCCGTGTCGGCCGAGAGCGGCCAGAGCGTCAGCGCGACCACGCCAGTGCTGCTGGGCGCGCTCGTCGCCGCCGCGATCGTCGGCACGCTCGCGGCGCTGCGCGGCGGCTTCGCGGTACGGCCCTGGGGCGCGCTGG
>CAZMVL010000107.1:5118-12030 GCA_964569335.1 uncultured Paraperlucidibaca sp. | reverse complement strand
GATAAGATGGGTTCACCAGTGGGTGATGCGGCTGAGAGCCTCATTAATCGTGCGGCCCGGCCGAAGGCCCGCCGGGGCGCGGCCCAGCGCCGGGTGGTGCTGGTGGTCGCCCACCAGCGGGTCAAGCAGGGGCAGATCCGCCGGGCCGGCACGCGGGTCGACGTCCGGCTGCGCGCCCGGGCCCGCCGCTGAGGCGGGGCGGGCGCCTGAGGACCGGTCCTCAGCCCTTGGCGACCGCGACCATCTCGGCGACGTCGACGAGCTTGACGCGGGGGCGGCCCTGCGGCTCGCCGAGCGACCCCGGCGGGCTGCGTTCCGTGCGTCGCGGCGGAAATCTATGCCTGACGACAAAGGACGGCCAAACGGGGACGCTGGCGACCGAGGGCACGAACGTAGAGTCCGTCGCGTTCCTGCCGGCTGGGGAGACAGGCCGGCGCAACGAAACGGGAGGGCAGTATGCAAGCAGCACCGGGGATCGATTCGGACGCTGACGGTTCGGCGACCGCGACGACCGTCGAATCTCCGTGAGCTCCGCCGACCGTGCCTGAGCTCGTGGACCGGCCGTACGTCCTCTCGCGGCTGCGGGACGGTGTCCTGGACGTCACGCTCAACCGTTCGGAGACGCTCAATGCGCTGACGGTGTCGTTGGTCTGGGAGTTGCAGCACGTGATGCTGCAGGCGGCGTCGAACGACGCCGTTCGCTGCGTGTTGCTCACCGGAGCCGGGCGGGCGTTCTCGGCCGGTGCGAGCCTCGGCGGCGAGATGGCTTCGGGGGACGAAGCCCGGGCCGACATGCGCGAGGCCTTCAATCCGCTCGTGGTCGCGGTCCGGCGGATGCCCAAGCCGGTCGTCGCGGCGGTCAACGGCGCGGCTGCGGGCGCAGGGTGCTCGCTCGCGCTGGCCTGCGACCACGTGGTGTTGGCGGAGTCCGCGTTTCTCTCGATGGCCTTCGTTCGCGTCGGGTTGATGCCTGACGGCGCCGCGCTGCTGACGGCGACCGCCCGTGCCGGCGTCACTCGGGCGACGGAGATGGCGATGCTGGGCGACCGCGTGTCGTCCGCCCAGGCCCTGAGCTGGGGGCTGGCCAACGCCGTCGTGGTTGATGACGAGCACGCGGAGGCAGCCTCGGCCGTCGCCCGCCGCTTCGCCGATGGTCCCCCGCTCGCGTTGCGCGCGATCAAGCAGGAACTGAACCGTACGGTCTACGCGGGCCTGGAGAACGTGCTCGATCGTGAGGCCGAGACCCAGCCCCGCCTCATGGGGACCGCCGACTGCGCGGAGGGCGTGCGCGCCTTCATCGAGCGCAGGGCACCGCTCTTCGGCGGGGCGTGAGCGCTGGCGCGGAGGCTCGGTCTCGGCGGTGCTCCGAGCTTCGGGACGGCGGTGAGGCGGCGGTTCGCGAAGGAGCGGCGGATGACGCCGTAGACGGTGGGGCGGCGGTGCAGTGCCCGTCGGGTCGCTTTGGGAGCGCCGCACAAGAATCGCCGCCGGAGGCCCGGAGCCGCGGGCCGACGCGCTGTTAGAAGTCCGGGTAAGCCGTCGCCCCGGGGGTGGACGGGTCAGTCGACGCGATCGTGGATCGCCGGAGGATCGGATGCTGACGATGGCCGCGGAAGGGGCCCGCACGGACGCGGAACACGACGAGGTCGTGGCGCGGGTCGAGCGGGCGGTGGCGGGTCTGCGGCGGGGCGCGCCGGTGGTGCTCGACGGCAGTGCGCTGGACCAGCGCACGTCGCAGCTGATCGTCGCGGCTGCGCACGCCGACGCAGCGACGATCAACCGGATGGCCGCCGACGCCCGCGGGCTGATCGCGCTGGCGCTGCCCGCCCGCCGCTGCGACCAGCTGGGCCTCGGGCTGCAGCAGGGACCGCGGAACGGCAGCAGCGGCCGGCGGTTCACCCCGTCGATCGAGGCGCGACACGGCGTCACCACGGGTATCTCGGCGGAGGACCGTGCGGTCACGATCGCGGCGGCGATCGCCGCCGACGCGACGCCGCTCGCGCTCGTCGTTCCCGGGCACGTCTTCCCGATCCGGGCGGCCGACGACGGCGTCGTCGCGCACCTGGGCCGGCCCGAGGCCGCGGTCGATCTGGTCCGGGCGGCCGGGCTGGTCCCCGCCGCCGTGGTCTGCACGATGCTCGACGGGACCGGCGAGGTCGCGTCGGGCGCCGAGGCGGCGGCCTACGCGGCGCGGCGCGGGCTGGACGTCGTGTCCCCGGCCGACGTGCTGGCCCACCGCCGGTCGGTCCGGGGCTAGCGCGCCGTGCCCACGCCAGGCGCCGCCGACGTCACGCCCACCGGCCCGCTACGGGGCGTCCGGGTGGTCGAGCTGGCCGGACTCGGTCCCGCGCCGTTCGGCTGCATGCTGCTCGCGGACATGGGGGCCGAGGTCGTGCGGGTCGAGCGGGTGGAGGCGGTCGGCGGCCGGGGCAACGTCGACCGTGTCCTCAACCGCGGTCGCCGGTCGATCGCCGTCGATCTGAAACACCCGGCGGGCGTCCGCACGGTGCTGCGGCTGACCGACGCCGCGGACGTCTTCGTCGAGGGCTTCCGTCCGGGCGTCGCGGAGCGGTTGGGGGTCGGGCCGGAGGCGCTGCTCGCCCGCAACCCGCGGCTGGTCTACGGCCGGATGACCGGCTGGGGGCAGGACGGGCCGAACGCGGCCGTGCCCGGTCACGACATCAACTTCCTGGCGCTCTCTGGTGTGCTCCACGGGATCGGCCCCGCGGAGCGCCCGGTGGTTCCCGCCAACCTGATCGCCGACTTCGGCGGCGGTGGTGCGCTGCTGGCGATGGGCGTCGTCGCGGCGCTGTTGGAGCGGGCGGGGTCGGGGCGTGGGCAGGTGGTCGACGCCGCGATGATCGACGGTGCGGGCCAGATCGCGACCGCGATCCACGGGATGGACCACGAGGGCGCGTGGGGCCCGCAACGCGAGGCGAACCTGCTGGACGGCGGTGCCCCGTTCTACGGCGCGTACGCGACGAGCGACGGGAGGTTCGTCGCGGTCGGTGCCGTCGAGCCGCAGTTCTACGCGACGCTGCTGGACGCGCTGGGCCTGGACCCGGCGGAGCTCGGCGACCAGCACGACCGGTCCCGCTGGCGCGGGGCGCGGCGGCGGATCGCCGCGGTCTTCGCGACGCGCACGCGCGACGAGTGGTGCGCGCAGCTGACGCCGCTGGAGGCGTGCGTCACGCCGGTGCTGACGCTGGAGGAGGCGCGGCGCGATTCGCACCAGCGGGCACGGGACGGCTTCGTCACCGTCGACGGCGACCCGGTTCCCGCTCCGGCCCCGCGGTTCGGGCGGACGCCCTCGCGGGCGGGCGCGGCCCCGGTGCCGCTCGGCGCGGACACCGATCGGGTGCTGCGAGAGGCGGGCCTCGACGACGGGGAGATCGGCGCGCTGCGCGCCGATGGCGTCATCGGCTGAGCGCGGTGTCTACGGTCGGCGCCCCGCCCGCGGCGTTCGCGTGCTCCGCGTCGGCCTCGTCGCTCCCCTCGTGGGCCGACGACGCATCATTGTCCTCGCCGACCGGGGCGACCCAGGCCAGCCGCCCGCGCAGGCGCAGGATCACCAGCGCCAGGTGAACGCTGAGCTGCGCGCCCGCGGCCGTCGCGATCGCCAGTCCGGTCAGCTCCTCGCTGCGGGCCAGCCGATAGCGGACGGTGTTCTGGTGGACGGTCATCGCGCGCGCGGTCCGGCGGACGCTGCAGTCCAGGCGGAAGAAGGCGTCGAGCGTCGTCAGCAGCGACTCGGCCTTGCGGTCCGCGAGCAGACCACCGAGGGTGTCCTCGACGAAGCGCGTGGCCTCGGTGGCGTCGGCGGTGGCGAGGAACAGCCGTCCCGCCCCCAGGTCGGCGGCGGCGACGGCGGTCGCCGCGCTGCGGCTCTGGAGGTCGGTGACCGACTCCACGCAGGTCGCCACCTGGAGGGCCTGCGCGAAGGCCTCGGGGACGTCCGACAACCGCTGGCAGACGGTGGAGATCCCGGCCAGCAGCGGCCGTTCGGGGGCGATCCGGCCGAGCACGTCCTCGAGCGTCGTCTTGAGCCGCTCGATCTCGAGCGGGCCCGGATGCTCGACCCGGATCGGCACCAGCAGGGCGACGCCCTCGGCGACCCCGGTGGCCAGCACCGGATCGCCGCGGCGGGCGTCGCTGACGGCGCGCGTCAGCTCGAACGTGTCCGGCAGCTCGCCACGGCCCTCGGGCGGCGCGGTGATCAGGCAGACGGCGTGCGGGGCGGTGGTCGCCATGCCGCAGTCGGCGGCGCGCTGCTCCAGGGTCTCGGGGTCCTGGCCGCCGCGGATCAGCTCGGCGGCGACCGCGGCGCGCAGCTTCCACTCGTCGAGCGCGGCGCGCCGCTGCGAGGTCAGGGCCCAGGCGATGACCGTCGACGCGCGCTGCGCGACGAGCAGGTCGAGGTTGGTCAGCCGCCGGCCGTGTTCGACGATCACCAGGTGCCCGAGCGGCGCGTCGGCCATCGTGATGGGGGCCACCAGGCAGCGGTGGTGGAGCCCGGCGTTGGGAACCGGTTCGATCACGGCCGGACGGTCGGGGCGCAGGCGGGCGAGGGCGCGGCGGATCGCCGGCCGGGAGCGCATGCTCGGGTGGAGCAGCCGCGGCAGCAGCCGCTGGCTGTCGTTGCGGGCATGGCCGACCGCCAGCTGGCGGTGGCGGCGATCGTGGATCGCGCACGGCCGGCCGGTCAGCTCGGCGACCTCGGCGGCGATCTCCTGGAGGTCGCGGTGCTCCAGCACCAGCGCGGTCAGGCGGTCGTCGACGGCAGCCTGCCGGCGCATAGAAGTGTTCTGCTTGGCCACGTTGACGAGCTGCTCGCGAAGCTGGTCGTGGGCGTTGGCCTGGGAGATCGCGATCGCCGCCAGGTCGGCGAAGGCCGCGGCCAGCGCCTGGACGTCCGGGGGGAACTCGCGGGCCCGGTCGTAGTCGTCCAGGTAGACGATGCCGATCACGTCGCCGCGCAGGACCATCGGGACGCCGAGCATCGAGCGGACGTCCCAGCTGCGCATCACCGCCTGGTGGGCGCGGGGATCGCTGCGCGCGTCCTGGACGACCACGGGAGCCTTGCGGAGCACGATCTCGCGGGTGAAGCCGTCGCCGGGGCCGCCGCTGGTCAGGCGCTTGATGTCCTGGTCGATGTCGTGGACCCAGTGGCCGACCTGGCCGCGGAAGCGCTGGCCGTCGGCGTCGCGCAGGTACAGGCTGCAGCGCCGCACGCCGACCAGCGCGCAGATGTTGCGGGCGACCAGGTGGAGCAGCTCGTCGCGCTCGCGCTCGTCGCCGAGCGCGGTGGTGACGTCGCCGAACGCATCGATCAACCGGCGGTAGACGTCGCCGGACTCGTCGTGCCGCCGAACCTCGGCGAGAGCCTCGAACTGGGTCATGCGTACCTCCAAGCTGCTGCGGACTGTTCAGAGAAAACTACAGATTCAGACAATCAAGATCCGAAAAAGTTTTCCCGCGCCGCTCGGAGGTCCCCGCGCGCCGCCGGTCTCAGCCGCTCATGCCGGCCTGCAGCCCGCCGGTCGCGTGCAGCACCTGGCCGTGGACGTAGTCGCTCCACGGCGAGCAGAGGAAGAGGATTCCGCCGGCCGCCTCCCGTGCGGTCGCCGCGCGTCCCAGCGGGACGAGCTGCTCGACCTGGGGCTTGACGTGGTCGGGGACGCCGAGCTGCACCGGCTCGCCACCGAGGTCGATCACGTTGTCCTCCGACCGTGCGCCGGTCAGCCGGGTGTCGACCAGGCCGAAGGCGATCGCGTTGCAGTTGACCCGGAACGGCCCCCACTCCTTGGCGATCGTCCGGGTCAGTCCGACCACCGCGGCCTTGGCCGCGGCGTAGTTCGCCTGTCCGGCGCTGCCCATCGTGCCCGACGCCGAGGAGACGTTGACGATCTTGCGGAAGACCTCCTCGCCCCGCGCGCGCTCGGCCTTGGCCGGCTCGCGCAGGTACGGCGCGGCCGCGCGCACGACCTGGAACGGCACGACCGCGTGGATCTCCAGCATCCGTCGGTAGGCGTCGTCGGTCATCTTGTGGGCCGGCGCGTCGAGGGTGTACCCGGCGTTGTTGACGACGATGTCGAGTCGTCCCCAGGCGTTGATCGCGGTGGCGACCAGCCGCTCCGGCGCGCCGTCGGCGGTCAGATCACCAACGTGCGTCGTGTGCGCGCCGGCCAGCGAGCGCGCGGCGTCCTCGGCCGCGGCGCCGTCGAGGTCGTTGACCACCACGCGCGCGCCCTGCTCGGCGAGCAGGGTGGCCGTGGCCAGCCCGATCCCTCGCCCGGCGCCGGTGACGATCGCGACCTTGCCTTCCAGGAGTCCGTTCATCGTTCGCATGCTGGTCCGCGGCGCGCCGCGGCGCCCGGGCGCCGCCCAGGAAACGCTGTATCGCGCTCCAGAAGCCCGGCGGTACACCGCGGCGGCGGCGCGGCTGACCCGAGCGGCCGCGGAATCTGGAGCGCGGGACAGCGCCGACGGCGCGTTCGCGGCTCGCCCCGCCGGCCGCCGGCGGGCTTTGGCGTAGGTTCGAGCCATGGCTGACATCGTGATTCTCGAGGCCGTCCGGACCCCGACCGGCCGCCGCGGCGGGGCGCTCGCGGGCGTTCACCCGGCGGACCTGCTGGGGAGGACGCTCACCGCGCTCGTCGATCGCGCCGGCGTACCGGCGGAGCAGATCGACCAGGTCGTCGGCGGCTGCGTCTCGCAGGTCGGCGAGCAGACGCTGAACGTCGCGCGGACGGCCTGGCTGACCGCGGGGCTGCCGATCGAGACGGCGGCGACGACGATCGACACGCAGTGCGGGTCGGCGCAGCAGGCGCTGTCGCTCGCTACGGGGCTGATCGCGGCGGAGAGTGCCGCGGTGACGGTCGCCTGCGGCGTCGAGGTGATGAGCCGGGTGCC
>CAZMVL010000107.1:0-5108 GCA_964569335.1 uncultured Paraperlucidibaca sp. | reverse complement strand
CCATCCGATCCCGCCGCGCTACGAGCAGCGGTTCGAGTTCACCAGCCAATTCCAGGGGGCGGACCGGATCGCCGAGCGCTGGGGACTGACCCGCGACGACCTCGACGACTACGGCGCGCGCTCGCAGCGGCTCGCCCGCGCCGCCTGGGACGCGGGCCACTTCGACGGGCAGCTGGTGCCGATCGAGCTGGCGGACGAGGAGGCCGGCGAGCGTCGCGTCGCCCGCGACGAGGGCCTGCGCGACACCACGCAGGAGGGCCTGGCCGGCCTGCGACCGGTGCTCGGAGAGGGCGGACTCCACACCGCCGGGACCGCGTCGCAGATCGCGGACGGCGCGGCGGCGGTGCTGCTGGCCGATGCCGAGGTCGCCGCGCGCCTCGGGCGGACCCCGCGCGCCCGGGTCCTCGACAGCCTCGCGGTGGGCAGCGATCCGGAGCTGATGCTGACCGGCCCGATGCCCGCGACCCGCCGGTTGCTCGAGCGCAACGGACTGGCGGTCGACGAGATCGACGTCTTCGAGGTCAACGAGGCCTTCGCGTCGGTCGTCCTGGCCTGGCAGCGGGAGCTCGGCGTCGATCCGGAGCGGGTCAACCCCAACGGCGGGGCGATCGCGCTCGGGCACCCGCTCGGCGGCACCGGCGCGGTACTGGTGGCCAAGGCGGTCGCCGAGCTGGAGCGCACCGCGGGTCGCTTCGCGGTCATCAGCATGTGCTGCGGCGGCGGGATCGGCACGGCGACCCTGATCGAGCGGGTCTGACGGTGCCGCTCGTCGTCCGCCGGTCCTCCGACCTCCGGCCCTGGGTCGGCAAGCAGCTCGGCGTCAGCGCCTGGCACGAGATCACACAGGCGGTGGTCGACCAGTTCGCCGACCTGACCGGCGACCACCAGTGGATCCACGTCGACCCCTCGCGCGCCCGCGCCTCGCCGTTCGGTGGCACGATCGCCCACGGGCTCCTGACGCTCTCGCTCGGCCCGCTGATGCAGAGCGAGATCGTAGCCTTCGAGGACCTCGAGTTCGGCGTCAACTACGGCGCGGACCGCCTGCGGTTCCCGGCCCCGATGCCGGTCGGCCAGCGGGTCCGGATGGCGATCACCGTCGACGCGCTCGACGAGCTCGATGACGGGTGGTGGCAGGTGCGCTGGACGTGGACCTTCGAGGTCGAGCACGGGACCAAGCCGGTCTGCGTCGCGCAGATCCTGGTCCGACTGAAGGCCGGCCGATGACAACGTGCGACCTCGTCGTACCGAAGGAGGAACGATGGATCTGAAGCGATTCGACGGGCGCGTGGCGATCGTCACGGGCGGCGGGTCGGAGGGCGGCCTGGGGCGCGAGTACGTCCGGTTGCTCGGGGCCCGCGGGGCGTCCGTGGTGGTCAACGACATCGGCGTCGCTCCCGACGGCCGCGGCGATTCGGAGCCGGCGGCGGAGAGCGCCGCGGCTGAGGTCGTCGCCAACGGCGGGATCGCCGTGGCCGACACCAACAGCGTCGCCACGGAGGAGGGCGCGCAGGCGGTGGTGGAGACGGCGATCCGGGAGTTCGGCCGCGTCGACGTCCTGATCAACAACGCCGGGATCGCGGTCTTCGCAGCGTTCGACGAGATCAGCTCGGCCGACGTCGAGCGCCTGATCGGCGTCCACCTGATGGGGCACATCTGGATGTGCCGGGCGGCCTGGCCCCACATGAAGCGGGCCGGCTACGGGCGGATCGTCAACATCACCTCGGATGCCCACATGGGCCGTCGCCGGCTCAGCGTCTACGGCGCGGCCAAGGGCGGGATCCTCTCGCTCAGCCAGGGGCTGGCGGTCGAGGGCGCGGCCAGCGGGATCAGCGTCAACGTCGTCGGCCCGGGGGCGGGAACCCGTGCGGTGACCCACTGGTTCGGCGAGTCGGACTGGCAGCAGCGCTACGTGAACGACCTGAGCCCGGCGCTCGTCGCCCCGGCCGTCGTCGCCCTCGCCCACGAGGACTGCCCCTTCACCGGACGCTACGTCCGCTCGGTGGGCAACCACGTGGCCACGCGGTTCCTCTCGGAGACCACCGGCTACGACAGCCCCGGCGAGCAGCACACCGTGGAGCAGATCAGCGCCAACTGGGACCGCATCGAGGCACGCGACGGGGCGACCGAGGTCGGCGTCTCCAACCTGTCGGCCGCCGATCTGGTCGAAGCGCACTCCGACCACGTGCCGAACGAGTACCGGCCGGAGACGCGCGGATGACCGTCCGCGTTCCGCCCGCGCCGCGCCGGCTGTACGCCGGCGGGTCGTTCTTCGAGTGCCCGCGCTGGCGCGACGGCCGCTGGTGGGTCAGCGACTTCCAGCAGCACCGGGTGGTCGCGGTGACGCCGAGCGGTGACGCCGAGGAGGTGCTCCGGGTCGAGGCCCAGCCGTCGGGACTCGGCTGGATGCCCGACGGCTCGCTGCTGGTGGTCTCGATGCACGACCGCCGGATCCTCCGTCGGTCGGTCACCGGCGAGGTGACCGTCCACGCGGACCTGGCGGGGACCGGTGCGGGCGACCTCAACGACATGGTGGTCGACGGCGCCGGCCGCGCGTACGTTGGCGGGATCGGCTTCCAGGTCGGGGTCACCGACCCGGCCGCGACCGATCTGATCCGGGTCGACCCGGACGGCACGGCGACGGTGGTCGCCTCCGACCTGTGGATGCCCAACGGCACGGTGATAGCCGCGGACGGCGGCACCCTGATTGTCGGCGAGTCGCTCGCCGGGCGCTACACGGCGTTCACGATCGCGGCCGACGGTGCGCTGACCGACCGGCGCTGCTGGGCGCGGATCGGTCCCGCGCCGCCGGCCGGGCCGATGGCCGAGATGATGGCGGCGCTCGAGTTCGTGCCCGACGGCTGCGCGCTGGACGCGGAGGGCCTGATCTGGGCCACCGATCCGCCGCGCGGTCGCTGCGTGCGGGTCGCTCCCGGGGGCGAGATCGCCGGGGAGGTCCGCGTCGAGGACGGCCAGGGGATCTACGCCTGCATGCTCGGCGGCGACGACGGTCGTTCGCTGGTGCTCTGCGTCGCCCCGATCGGGGCGCGGCGTCAGGGATCGCGGGCGGCCGAGCTGCGGGTGACCGAGGTCGAGGTTCCGGCGGCCGGTCTGCCGTAGGCCCGCCCGCCCCGGGAGGCGTCGCCCGGGGCTCGCGGAGCGCGTCGCTCCGGCCGCGGCCGGAGCGACGACGTCTCACACGCCGGCGATCTGCGGGGCGTGCGGGACGGTGCCGTCGACGTTCAGGCCGGCGGCGCTCAGCGCCAGTCGCTTGGCGTGCTCGAAGTCGTACCGGCCGCGCGTGACGATCCGCTGGGCGAACAGCCCACCCCCGGACTGGAGGAACGCCACCGACCGCCAGCCGCCGTAGCTGTCGGCGGTCAGGTCGCGGATGGTGTGGAACAGCCGGGCGCGGTACTCGCCGTCGACGTCGTTCTTGGTGCTCAGGTACTTCCGCAGCGTGGGGCCGACCTCCGCGTTCTCCAGGTCGGCCAGGCTCGGCGCGGTCGAGACGCTGCCGCCGGCGATGTCCTGGAGGTGGCGGACCATCAGCGTGTAGTTGGCCGCCCCCTGGTACTTGGCGGCGTTGGTGAACAGCTCGTCGGGGTAGTAGAAGCCCTCGGGCGTGGCGTGGGCGTTGCTGATCGCGGCCTCGAGCCCGCTGCGGAGCATCGTGGTCTGGATCGCCATCTCGTCGATCTTCTCGCGGACGTGGGAGATCTTGGCGAGGCCGTTGGCCTCGGCGATCAGCACCGCCAGGCCGACCATCTCGTCGTACGCCTCGACCATCATCGTGAGGCCGCCGAGCCGCTCCCAGAGCCCGAGCGAGTGGGCGAACGCCGCGGCGTGCGCGGTCTGTCCGTCGAGGAACACGCGTTCGTAGGGCACGAAGACGTCGTCGAAGATGACGAACGAGTCGTACATCGCGACGCGCGTCGACACGGGGTAGTGGCGGGTGTCGTCACCGGACGGGGCGAAGCCGACGTTGACGATCTTGACGCCGGGCGTGGCGACCGGAACGGTGCAGGCGATCGCGTAGTCCTCCTCGCCGGCGCGCATGCTCTTGGTCGGGATGACCATCAGCTCGTGGGCGAACGCGGCACCGGTGATGTGCAGCTTGGAACCGCGGATCACGACGCCGTCGTCGCGGCGCTCGACGACACGGACGTAGGCGTCGGGATCGTCCTGGGCCGCCGGCCGGCGGCTGCGGTCGCCTTTGGCGTCGGTGATGCACTCGACGATCCGGACGTCCCGCAGCAGCGCGTCGGCGACGTAGCTGCGCATCCGTGCGGCACCCTCGGGGTAGGTCCGCTCGATCCGCGGCGCGGCGCTCAGCATCGTCGAGAGCGACTGGTACGTGACGTCGGTCAGCACGTCCATCTCGAGCCACATCGGGATGCGCGACCGCATCTCCTCCACCGACTGGGGCGGGGCCATCAGCTGGTTGACGGCTCCTGCCTCGGCCGAGTAGTAGCGGTCGTAGCCCGCAGCGACGTGGTCGATCGCCAGGCGGAACCGCGGATCGGCCTCCAGGTCGGGCACGCGCGCGCCTTCGAAGTACACCGCGCGGTCGTCGCGGAGACTCTCTCGGTATTGGGCTGCCGTCAGCATGCGATCTCCTGGTCTCGGTCCGTTGATCGGACGCTTTGACCGTCATCTTAAGGATCAAATGGTAAAGTCTCAAACTACTTTGGTCCAAAGTATGTAGACGACAACGATAAGTTGCGAAAGGCGTTGCGGCCCCATGCTCCCCGGAAGTCAGATGCTTCTGATGCTGACCGTCGGGAATCGTTGTTCTACGCGGAGGTCGCGGCCGTGGTCCTGCAGAGGGCCTCGGCGATCCGCTGCCGGTGTCGCGCCGGCGTGCCGAGCAGGGCCTGCGCGCTGCGCGCCCGCCGGAAGTAGAGGTGGGCCGAGTGCTCCCACGTGAAGCCGATCCCGCCGTGGACCTGGATGTTCTCGGCGGTGATCGACACGTACGCCTCGGAGCAGGCGATCTTGGCGACGGGGACGAGCAATCGATCCCGGCCGCTCGCGGGCTCGCGCAGGGCGTCGAGTGCGGCCTCGGAGGCCGCGCGGGCGCCCTCCAGCGCGATCAGCATCCGCGCGCA
>CAZMVL010000106.1:0-12352 GCA_964569335.1 uncultured Paraperlucidibaca sp. | reverse complement strand
CGAACAGCTCGGCGGGTTTGCCGGCCAGAATGTCGGCGCCTTCCCCGAGCGTTATCAGGTCATCGCCACCGAGCGGCCTGACGAGATCGTTTCCGGCGCCAGCGTCGATGTCATCGGCCCCTTCCGTGCCAAGTATTGAATCGGCACCGGGTGTTCCGGCGATCACATTTGGCCCTGGCTCCGGCGCGACTGTCACAGCGACTGTGCCGGTTTGTGTCCGGCCGCCGGCATCGGCAACCACATAGGTCAGTTCGGCGACACCGCTGAAGCCTGCAGCCGGCGTGTAGAGCAGCTTGCCATTCTCGATCACCACCGTTCCCTGCGCTGCAGAGGCCGACTGGATCGTCAGCGGGCTGCCATCGGGGTGCGTGTCGTTGGCCAGCACGTCGATGACCACCGGCTGACCTAAGGCCGTCTCGGCCGTGTCATTGACCGCAACCGGAGAGGCCGGTTCCGGTCCCACTGTCACTGCGACGGTACCGGTCTGTGTCCGGCCACCGGCATCAGCAACAACATAGGTCAGTGCAGCTACACCGCTGAAGCCGGCAGCCGGCGTGTAGAGCAGCTTGCCGTTCTCGACCACCACAGTGCCCTGCTCTGCAGAGGCCGACTGGATCGTCAGCGGGCTGCCATCGGGATGGGTGTCATTGGCCAGGACATCGATGACCACCGGCTGACCGAAGGCCGTCCCGGCCGTGTCATTGACCGCAACCGGAGAGGCCGGTTCCGGCCCCACTGTCACCGCAACGGTGCCGGTCTGCGTCCGGCCACCGGCATCGGCAACCACATAGGTCAGTGCGGCAACGCCGCTGAAGCCGGCAGCCGGGGTGTAGAGCAGCTTGCCATCCTCGATCACCACCGTGCCCTGGGCTGCAGAGGCCGACTGGATCGTCAGCGGGCTGCCGTCGGGATGCGTGTCATTGGCCAGCACGTCGATGACCACCGGCTGCCCGAAGGCCGTCTCGGCGGTGTCATTGACGGCAACCGGAGAGGCCGGTTCTTCCAGAACTGTTACCTCGACGCTCCCGCCGAGAGCGCCACCCGCGCCGTCGCTGACAATATAGGACAGCGTTGTGCGCCCGCTGAAGCCTTCGGCGGGTGTGAAGTGCAGCTTGCCATCCACAATATCGGCGATGCCGTTGTTCGAGAAAACGGAATGGATGATAAGCGGCGTGCCGTTCGGGTGGGAATCGTTGGCCAGCACATCGATGATCACCGTCTGGCCGAACTCCGTCTCCGCCACATCGTTGACGACAACCGGCAGCACGGGCGGCGTCACCGGCCCGCCGGGCTGCTCGCCCGGGCGAGGGGCGACCACAGCCGCATTGGCAAAGCGCGGATCGCCAGTCAGCGCCACGTCGAGTACGGTGTTCTCGAATATCCGCCGCGCGACCGGGTCGATCTCGCCTCCAGGCCGGGTTCCGTCATCGAGGCCGATGGCGCGCACGAGATCCTCCACCCATTCCCGCAGGCCGGGATCGAGGGTCTCGAAGGTGACCGAGCCACTCGGGAAGTCAGGGTCCTGGAAGGTGTCGGTGCTTTCACCCTCATTGTAGTCGAACAGCGAATCCTCCTGGCGGATGCGCCAGGAGTCGGCGAATGCGCCGTAGAGCACACCATCTTCGGGCAGGCCCGGCAATTGTGTGCCATCGCGCAGTTTGAAGTCGTTTTCCTGGTTTGCATCGGCATTGCCGAGCAGGCCCGAAACCAGGCCCGCGCGTGACGCGGCCACGAAGGGGCGCAGGTGATTGACGCCGCCATAGACGTTGACCCAGAAGCCGTCGCCATGTTCGTTGACGACTTCGTAAACCGTGGAGCCCGGATCGTCTGTGCCCCAGAAGTCGTAGCGGTGGACCGAGCCGCCGCCGACCGCGACCGTCTCGCCGAGACCGATCACGACCTCCTCGCCGTTGATCATCAGGCGGCCCGGGTTGGCGTAAACGCCGACCACCGCATCGCCGATGCGCATCGCGGTTGCCGTGTTGACCGAGGCAGCCTGGTTGACGCCCTCCTGGCGCACCTGGATTTCGAGCCCTTCGCCGATGACCAGCGTGAACTCGCCAACCGCCTGGAAGGAATAGCCGAAGCCGTCAAAGGTCGCGAGATGCGGATCGCCATCGGAAGCGCCCTGGGGATGGGGCTCGGGATTGACGGGACGATCCATTAACTCTGCTACGAACTCGGCCAAGTGAATGGGCCACAAAGCGAGCCACTTCGCCATATTGATGGCGATGGGGATCGCAGAGATCGTAACCACTGGCTGGACGTAAGTATTTGCTCTTCCACCTGATAAGCCCATCCCTGGGCCGATTGCCACGGAAGCCGAGTGCCCCCCGTACTGACCTGTCTGAGGATTGTATGCGCGGGCATAAGATCCTGAGAGAAGGGGAGTGTCCAAATCTACGTAATGTGACTCCCCGGCGAACGACTCCATATCGGTGGCCAACCCAACTTCCAGTGATGCGGAAGCAGCAACTCCCCGTGCATCTTTCAAAACACCATACAGGCCGACTTCCCCCCTCGACAGGTCTATGTAGTATCCGGCTCCACCCGACGCTCCCAAGCCCCAAGTTAAGGTTGCCGAACCTCCGGCGAAATAAACCATCAGGCCCAGGGGATCAGCATAACTGATTGGGTTGTTTACAGCGAACCTGGGCAGGTTCCCGACATCACCATCAAGCCATAGGGGGTCCTCACTCAGGAACCGGCCGAGATTGGCGTCATAGGCGCGGGCGCGCATATAGGTGATGCCGTTCTGGTCCTGCTGGACGCCCCAGCCGCCATTGAACTCGAAGTCATTGTCGATGGTTTCCTCGCGCCACAGGCCGGTGCCGAAAGGCGTGTAACCGTAGGAGTTCGCGAGCGAACCATCCGCGCCACTCAGCCCCACGACCGATCCGACCGCGTCAAGGTCGTAGAACGCGCCGCCTTCCGCGCCGATGCGCGCCGCAAGGCCGATGCCATGCAGGTAAGTGGCCGAGAGGCCCCCGCTGCCATATTCGCCCACCACATCTCCGAAGCCGAACGGATCGACCAGGAACTCGGTGCGCTGGCCGTCAACAATGCTGGCGCTGCGATTGCCGAACGCGTCATACTCGTATTCCGTCACCGAGCCGGCGGGCGTCGTTACCGAGACCAGCCGGTTCTCGCTGTTGTAGGCGTAGGTCCAGGTGCCTTCGCCGGTGACCTTCGACACCATGTTGCCGTCGTCGTCATAGGCGAAGGTTTCAGTGCCGACCCGGGTGTACTGGTTGAGGTTGTTCGACGTGTAGCTGGTCGTAACGCCATCTTCGGTGGAGCTGATGCGATTGCCGGCGGAATCATAGGCATAGGAGATCGACTTGTCGGCAACGCCCTCGCGGGTTGAGGCGAAATTCGCCGTGGTGAGCTGCCCCGCCCTGTCATAACCGAAGCTCCAGTTTCCGTCGGCCGTCGACATGCTCGTGCGGTTGCCAGCCGTGTCGTAACCATAGGCAAAGGACGAGGTGACAGTGCCATCTGCAGCGAGATTGACGATGGTGGTCAGGCGTCCGGCTGAATCATAGCCGTAGTCGGTTGCCGCGCCGTTCGAGTTCTCCTCGCGGCTCAGGCTGCCCGTCGCATCATAGATGTAGGCGACCTCAACCTCGCCCTGGGAGACGGACGTCAAACGCCCGGCGGCGTCGTAGCTGTACTCCGTGCGGTTGCCGTCCTGATCCTCAAGCGCGGTGCGGCGTCCTGCAATGTCGTACTCGTAGGACAGCGACCTTCCGTTTGGATAGGTAATGTCCACCACCCTGCCGGCCGCATCATAGGCGATAGATGTGTCGCCCTCGGGCGTGGTCGTTTTCAACAGGCGGCCAGCGGAATCGTACATATAGCTTGCTGCGCCGGCATGCGTGTTCGACGCTGCCGTCAGGTTGCCCCTGTCGTCATACTCGTAGGTGATCGTCTCGCCGCGGCGATTCGTCGATTGGGACAGGTTGCCGTCGTCATCAAACGCGAACGACAGTGATGTCCCGTCAGCCCAGGTTGCCTTGGTGATGCGGCCTGCATCGTCATAGGTGAAACTGCGGGCTGTTCCACCACCGTCGATGAAACTGGCCGGGGCAAGGGAATCGCCTTCATAAGTGAACCTGATTGTGCTCCCGTTGCCGTCGGCGACCGAGATGATCCGACCGGAATCGTCGGTGGTCATCCTCGAGATCGTGCCGTCCGTGCCTTGCACCCCGGTCAGACCGCCCTGCTTGTCGAAGAGGTAGGTCACGGTTCCACCGGCCGCGTCGGTCATTCTTCCGACCGAGCCATCGGGCAGGAGGTGGACAGTCATCGTGCGGCCTGCCGCGTCGGTGATCGTGTGCCCCCCTGTGTCGTCATAGGTATAGGCTTCAGAACCGGCCTCGCCCTGAATAGCGGCAAGCCGTCCCTGCTCATCGTATGAGAAAGCGAGAGCCGCGCTGCCGGCTGCAGCCGCCGAGGTCATATCGCCAGCAGACGACCAGGCGAACGTCGCCGTTGCCAGCGCAGACGCGGCACTGACCAGATGATTGCCGGAATAGGCGAGATCAACACTGCGCCCGTTGGCGTCGGTGACGCTGGCAAGCTTGCCATCGGCGCCGTAGGTGAACACCAGGGCTTTGCCCTGCGGACCTTCCATGCCGCTCATTCGCCCGGAAGCGTCATAGGTCGCTGTGGTCTGGCGTCCGGCACTGTCGACCATGCCGAGGAACCGACCTGCGCTGTTGAAGCTGATCACGCTGCCGTCCGGACTTGTCAGCGTGTAGCCCGAGGCAGTCTTTTCCAGCGATCCCGGGCCACTGAATGTCCCGTCAATCTGGCGCGAGAAGAACTGACCAGTCTCGGTCGCGCCCACAAGTGCGCCACTTACGTCGACGCCGCGCCCTACCGAGTTTGACAACGTGTATGCAGACACCGCGCGGGCGTCGAGCATGGAGATCGCGGTGGCATTCAGAAGCCCCTCGACGCGCATATTGCCATCGTCATCGGCCTCAAGTCTGAGATCGCCCAGGAACGCCCAGCCCTGGCCCATCGAGCCTTCCGAGCTGCGCGCGGCCAGCGAACCGAAGTCGAGCGCCTGCTGGACCTCGAACGCCAGTGCAGCAGCAGCGCTCTCGCCATTCATGCCGAACGTTGCAAGGCGCTGGCCGTTTTCAGTGAGCGCCTCGATCAGGCTCCCGAAGGTCGACCCGCTTTCGGCCTGGAAAGCTGTGAAAGCCCGCTCCCATGCCGCATCGCTCAGGCCGGAAGGCTTGATGATGTCCGCCATCGATGCCCAGTCGATCTCGGCTGCCGCATCAACTGTGGAAACCGAAACGTTCGCACTGTACTGCGAACTTGCCATCTTGACCGTGAACGCTGTGCTCCCCGGCTGCACACCGCCAACTCCCGGCAACAGCAGCAGACTGTTGGAAAACTGGCCGGTCACAGGGTCGGCTATCAGCGACCGTTCCGAACTGATGAGTACAAGACCGCCCTCAATGTCCGGCGTGTGCCGGAGCAATGCCGAGCCGGTTTCGGCAGGCAGGAGAAGATTGGGCAGGATCAGACCCTGGTCCGACGAGCCGACCTCAAGTTCGACCGTGGCGCTTGTTGTCAGGCTGCCCGAGGAGACCTGATAGACGAAACTGTCTTTTCCAACGAAAGTTATGTTTGGCGTGTAGCTGAACGAACCATCAGGGTTGAGCGTGAGCGAGCCGTTTGCAGGGCCGGACACGAGTGAAGCCGTCAGATCGCCCTCGCTCAGGCGAAGGTCATTTGCCAGAACACCCCAATCGGCCTCGTAGGTTATCTGGTGCCCGGGGGATACATAGAAGTGGTCGGACATTGCGAGTGCGCCCGCGGTCCGGAGATCCCACACCGTGCCATCATCGAACTCGATCCGTTCGAAACGGCTGCCGATATCGCTGACATCGCCATTGTAGTTTCCGGAAAGATCAACATGCCGGAACCCTCCCTCGCCATCAGGCAGACCGATCCGTACACCGCCCCACCAGTTGGGCCTGGAAAGCTGGATCTCGTCCGGCGACAAGCCCGCGATACGGATCGTGTCTGTACCTTCATTCTGCTCTTCCTGGAGCACCAGCGGGTTTGTGTCGCCGCCAGCACCTGCGCTCAACACATAGGTGTCGTCGCCGGTACCGCCGTTTATGTACCCATGGCCGGACGCAGTTATGAACGTGTCATTGCCGGCGCCGCCACTAAAGGTTCCGCCATTGGGCGAACCAATGATGACATCGTCGCCGTCATAACCATAGATCTGCCCGTAATTGCTCGCCGCCGCAGTGAGTTCGTCATTGCCAGGTGTACCGTAGAGAGTAGCCCATTCCTCGTCCGGTAGCTGCGCCTTCAAGCCCTGGGTCAGGTCCCAGACTGTGCCGTCGTCAAACACGATCCGTTCGAAGCGGCTGCCGACGTCACTGCCTGCGTCATACACATTTGCGCCAAGATTTACATAGCGATAGCCGCCAGCGCCGTCAGGCAGGCTGATGCGGAGGTTGTACCCGTCGAGGCGGATATCGCCGGGCGCGATACCCTCGATGCGGATCGTGTCGGTGCCCTCGCCAACCTCCTCATAGAGATTAAGCGGGTTGTTGGCTTCGCCGCCATCACCGGCGCGCAGCACATAGGTGTCATCGCCGGTCCGGCCCTGGAGGGAGCCCGAACCCGGCCCCGCCATGACGAACGTATCATTGCCGGCGCCGCCATCAAATGTTCCGCCCCTGGGCGAGCCGGTGATAAGATCGTCGCCGTCATAGCCATAGATGTAGCCGGGGGACGCTCCTGCACTCAATTCGTCATTGCCGGGCGTACCGTAGAGCGCAGCCCACTCCTCATCTCCCATCTGTGCCTTCAGGCCCCGGGTCAGGTCCCAGACCGTGCCGTCGTCAAACACCATGCGTTCGAAGCGGCTGCCGACGTCACTGCCGGTTTCAGTGACCGAAGATGCAAGATCAATAAAGCGGCGACCGCCAACCCCATCAGGCAGGCTGATGCGGAGATTGTGCCCATTGTTGTGCAGCCGGATATCCGCCGGCGAGACACCTTCAATGCGTATTGTGTCGAACCCTTCGCCAGGCTCCTCGAGGATATAGAGCGGGCTGCCGGCCTCACCTCCAACACCGGCGCGCAGCACATAGGTGTCATCGCCTGTACGCCCGATGAGAGTGCCACCGCCCGGCCCCGCCACCACGAACGTGTCATTGCCGGCACCGCCATCAAACGTGCCGCCCCTGGGCGACCCGGTGATAAGATCGTCCCCGTCATGGCCATAGATGTAGCCGGGGGCAGTTCCTGCACTTAATTCGTCATTGCCAGGCGTGCCGGCGAGTGCAGCCCAATCCTCGTCCGGCAGTTTCGCCTTGAGGCCCTGGGTCAGGTCCCAGACCGTACCATCGTCAAACTCAATCCGTTCGATGCGGCTGCCAATGTCACTGCCGGTTTCAGTGACCGAAGATGCAAGATCGATAAAGCGGCGACCGCCAACCCCATCAGGCAGGCTGATGCGGAGTCCATACCCGTTATTGTGCAGGCGGATACCCGCTGGCGCGATTCCCTCGATCCGGACTGTGTCGATGCCCTCGCCCGGCTCCTCCTGGATGGTAAGCGGGTTGCTGGCGTCGCCGCCATCACCGGCCCGCAGCACATAGGTGTCATCGCCGGTGCGTCCATGGAGGTAGCCCGAGCCCGGCCCAGGAACAAACGTGTCGTTGCCGGCACCGCCATCAAACGTTCCGCCCCCGGGTGAGCCAGTGATCAGATCGTCGCCGTCATAGCCAAAGATGTAGCCGGGGGCCGATCCTGCACTCAATTCGTCATTGCCGGGGGTGCCGTAGAGTGACGCCCAATCCTCGGCTGGCAGTTGCGCCTTCACGCCCTGGGTCAGGTCCCAGACTGTGCCGTCATCAAACACGATCCGTTCGAAGCGGCTGCCAATGTCGCTGCCGGACTCGGTGTACGAAGCTGAAACCTCAACAAAGCGATAGCCGCCAACACCATCAGGCAGGCTGATGCGGAGATGGTATCCGTTATTGTGCATCCGGATGTCAGCAGGTGCGATGCCCTCTATGCGGATTGTGTCGATGCCTTCGCCAACCTCCTCATAGAGGTAAAGCGGGTTATTGGCTTCGCCGCCATCACCGGCCCGCAGAACGTAGGTGTCATCGCCGGTGCGTCCGTAAAGGCTGCCCGGGCCTGGCGCAGCAACAAGCGTATCATTGCCAGCGCCACCATCGAACGTTCCGCCATTGGGCGAACCGGTCAAGAGGTCGTCGCCGTCATAGCCGTACAGATAGGCGTGGTTGCTCGTCCCGGCAGTGAGTTCGTCGTTGCCGGACGTACCTTGAAGTGTGGCCGATTCGATATCTGGTGTCTGCGCCTTGAGGCCCTGGGTCAGGTCCCAGACTGTGCCATCGTCAAACACGATCCGTTCGATGCGGCTGGCGATATCACTACCGGTTTCGGTTACCGACGCAGCCAGCTCTACATAGCGGTAGACACCAACCTCATCAGGCAGGCTGATGCGGAGATTGTAGCCGTTGTTGTGCAGGCGAATATCCGCCGGTGCTACGCCCTCGATGCGGATTGTATCGATACCCTCGCCAGGATCCTCGTAGATATACAACGGATTGTCTGCTTCGCCGCCATCACCGGCGCGCAAGACATAGGTGTCATCGCCGGCGCGTCCGTAAAGGCTGCCCGGGCCTGGCGCAGCAACAAGCGTATCATTGCCGGCGCCACCATCGAATGTTCCGCCATTGGGCGAACCAGTGATGACATCGTCGCCGTCATAGCCGTAGATGTAGCCAGGGACCGCGCCTGCACTCAATTCGTCATTGCCGGGCGTCCCATAGAGCGTGGACCAATCCACATCCGACAGCAGCGCCTTGAGGCCCTGGGTCAGGTCCCAGACGGTACCGTCGTCAAACTCGATCCGTTCGATGCGGCTGCCAATGTCGCTGCCGGTTTCGGTTAGGGAAGCTGCAAGGTCGACAAAACTATAACCTCCAGGTCCGTCGGGAAGGCTGATGCGGAGGTTGTATCCGTTGCTGGAAAGACGGATATCTGCCGGCGAGGCGCCTTCTATGCGAACCGTATCGAAACCGTCCCCCGGCTCCTCGTGGATACTCGACGGATTGTTGGTGTCACCCGCGCGCAAAACGTAAATATTATCCACGTCCCCCTCCAGAAATCGTGTTTTCGAGCCAGAACCAGCTTCAGTTTCAATTCTTCAAGTATTGATCAGCAGTAGTCATGCCGTTACCCTACGTTAACCACCGTGGCATTTTTCGTCTGGCAGCAACAATCACCAAAACTGGTGAAACCCGGAGATGACATTGGACAGTATCGGGAAAGACCTGATTGCCAGCGAGGATGGTCGAAGGATCATCTCATCTCTGCCTGCTAATGATCTCTTCACAAAAGAGGCTGTAGAGGAGGCTCCTGGTACTGTTCAGTTCCGTCTGGCAGGCGTGCCAATCCAGATCATCGACTTTGTCGACTGGAAAGTGAGCGGCCCGAAGCACGGGCTGGCCTCAGGCGTTGTTGACATTGTATCCGGGGCACTTGCCGAGCGTGAGTACGGGTCGCCACAGCCTCTGGTGCTGTGTGGCCAGAAAATGGTGGTCTTCCGGGACCCGCCTGGCCGCTCCAGTGGCCAGATCGCGATCGTCGACGACCACGCCCTGTCGTCATTCCTGGAAGACAGCTTTCCTGGCCAGCGTATTACTGCGGTTCTCAGGCGACTGGCGACCCTGCTCATGGCTGGCTATTCGCTTACGGAAGCGGCAAAAATTGATGGGAAATCCTTCGAGACGATCAAGTCTCAAGCCAGAGAGTTGAAGGGCCGCCTCGGTCTGCGGCGCACCGACGACATTGGCCGGGTGCTTGCAACGATGGTCATCGCCACGGTGACGCGCATCGCGTCAGGCGACTCCCGCAACACTGACTTCAATTTCTATTGCGAGAACTACCTGCCTCGCCGGGTGCGATCCCTGTCCATTCTCGGGCGCAAGGGCCATCTGCAGAGATCGTTTGATATGGGTCCAATAGGCGGCAGGCCCATCATTTGTCTTCACCCGCTTGTTCCGCCAAACTTTCGGGAAGCAGACATCGACCTGCTTTACCGTTTGAAACTGCGGTTGTTCTGGCCACTGCGCAACGGCGTTCTGGCCTCCGATGACCCCGTTCTTTCGAATAGCGAACACCTGGATCACGCATGTGAAGGTATCGATCAGATCCAGAGGACGTTCGTGGGGGACCGCGTAACCCTCCTGAGCTTCAATGCCAGCGCAAAGGTCGCGTTGACCTACGCGACGGCAAATCCGGACGCCGTACGGAGGCTCTATATGGGCGGCCTGTGCGTACGGGATGAAGTCGAAACAACCGTCGCACAACGGTTCGCAAGGGGCATGGTTTCTCTGGTGATGCGCGATAGGGAACTCACCCGCAATCTGATTGGCTACCTGCACAAGAACCTGCTTACACCAGATCGCCTCCTGGGTTTCCTGAAGCACCATTTCCGGGATCGGCCCGCCGATCTCGAGATCGTCGAGGAGGAGTTTTCCGGCCCCCACGGCGTGAACAGGCTAAGGTTTGCACTGACGCGGTCACTGGCCTCCCGGGAACATGAGTACGAGTTCCAGGCGTATCCGAGCTGGGAAGCAGCGCGCTCCTTGCGTGCGAGCATCGACATCCTGCATGGCGACCGTGACGTTATGCACCCGCTGTCCTTTGTCGAAGCCTTTGCCGCGACAATCCCGGGCGCTCAGTTCCACCGCCTCAAGGGTGCAGGCGACCTGCTGTACCACGACCATCTGAAATCGATTCTGACATTTGTAGCAGGGCGCAATTGATGCACCCCGCACCTCGCAAGCCCAGCGGGCTGGCAAAGCGACTGGCATTTGCCTCGCCGGATATCTCCATCACAGTTCTGTACGCGACAGTGAACTCCTGGCTTCTATACTATCTGGTCAACATAGCCGGTCTGGAGCCAGCCCTGGCTGGATTCGCATTCGCGTTTGGCCGTGCGTTTGATGCCTGCATCGACCCTTACATCGGCCGCTGGATCGATAACAGTCGCGCGGCATCAAGCAGGAAGCGTGTGATCCGGATCGCTATATGCATCACCGCCGGGTCGTTCCTGCTGGTTTGGTACACACCCACCATGTTCGGAGATCAATGGGCAAAGGGTTTGGTGGCCGCGCTGGCGTTTGCTGTGTTCGCCTCCGCCTATTCGGCGACCAACGTCACCCGGTTCTCGATGTTACCGGACTACGAACCGGATCATCACGGGCGCACGCAGCAGATAGCCATCAACATGACATTCGTCTTTCTCACCTTGCTGATCGTCATCGCCGGCGTACCGGCTTTCATAACATCGATCGACAGCGCTCAAAGCCTCGCCGGGACCGATCCCGGATCGTGGTTGCTGGTCATGGGCATTCTGGCGTGCGTCGCATGTATCGCCTTTGTACCTTTTCTTCGCATTGTACCGGATCGCTCGACAGGCCTTTCGTCCCGCAATCCTGTCTCCCTATCTGCGGTTCTCAAACTTCCGGGCGTCTGGCCGGTTGTTGTTGCGTTTTCGCTATCGGCAATGGGTCTGGCGACCGTACAGTCCATGCTGCCGTTTTTTCTGGAATCCTATCTCGGGCTTGAGCGGCAGCAACACGCACCGATCCTCGGGGTCGTTTTCGGGGTGTCTCTCCTGAGCATGCCGTTCTGGGTCGTGATCGGCAGAAAACTCGGCAAGCGCAGCGGATTGCTCCTCGGGCTTGTGGTGTTCATGCTGTTTGTTGCGAACACCTCCACCCTGCAGTCCGCGTCAGGCGTAACCTCTCAACTGCTGGCCAGTGCAGTGCTGGCTGGTGCGAGCGTCGCGGCAATGAGTTTGTTTCCCTGGTCCATGGTGCCGGATATCGCCGACCGGTTCTCTGTGACAAACGGGCAATCAGGCGAAGGTCTATCTGCCGCGACCTTCATGTTTTTCAACCAGATGAGTGTCGGCATCGCCATACTGCTGAACAGCCAGCTGCTTGCCATGGGTGGCCATGTCGGTGGCCAGTCCTTCCAGAGCGAAGAGGCGACATTCGTGATCTACACCGCAATGACGGTCCTCCCCCTGGGCATCGCCCTGCTCTGCCTTGCAGCCGCATTGAAGATTGGAAAGGACCAGTTCGGGGTTTCACAGAAGCTGGCCACGTCTGCGCAATACGGGGACAGTCAGCAATCCCACCCCTGACGCAACCAGCGAATTCCGGTACTGATATACAGTGCCAGGAAATGCGCCCACCCGGTCGGGTAGCAACTAGACCAGAGTGCCTACCGGCTCCGGATCGTCGTGGAACAGCCGCTC
>CAZMVL010000105.1:0-12561 GCA_964569335.1 uncultured Paraperlucidibaca sp. | reverse complement strand
CCCCTTGCCGGTGGCGACCGAGCTTGCGAGCGGACTGAAATTCTCGGTGGGTGTGTTCATCACGTCACCGAGCTGGGCGACGGCAGTCCGCACCTGCTGCAGCTCCTGCCAGTATCCCGAGAGCTTCAGTAGCGGCTGCGAGACCTTGGACGAGAACATCTGGAACGCCACAAGCATGCCGATGGTCAAGTTCGTGCTCGTCATCGCCAGGTAGGCGCCCAGGCACAGCACGGCCGCGTTCATCAGCTGCTCGGTCACTTGCATGAAGCTGCCGTATGCGTTGCCAAGCTCCTTGGTGTTCAAGGTGGCCGCCAGGTACGCCTGGTTGATTTCGGCGAACCGCCGGCCAGCGGTGTTCTCGAGCTGCAGCGACTTCAAGGTCTCCGAAGCCGCCACCTGCTCGGTCATGAAGCCTTGCAGCTTCGCGCCGTACTGCGCCTGTTTGTTGAACCGGGTGCGCAGCATCGGACCGGCAGCAAAGCTCATGGCCATCATCACGGCGACGAACGCGGCAACAACTCCAGACAAGGCCAAGCTGTAGCTCAGCATCAGGCCCAAGAAGATGAGCATGAACGGCAGTTCAAGGACGCACAGCAAGAACGCGCCAGCGAAGAACTCCCGCACACGTTCGACGCCGTGGATGCGGTTGATGATGACGCCGGTCGCCCGGTGCTCGAAGAACGGCAGCGGCAGACGGATGAGCCGGTCGAAGACCTGCTGCGCAAGCCGGCCGTCGATGGCGTTTGCCAAGCGCAACAGCAGCTTCTGGCGCAGGAACGACAGCACGCCCGAGAACACCGCGAACATGGCGATACCGATGCCGAGCACGACCAGCGTGTTCTGCGCCTGGTTTGTGATGACCTTGTCGACGACCGCCTGCGTTGCCAGCGGGAACGCCAGGGCAATCAGCTGGATGACCAGCGATGTGATGAGGGTGTCGCGGATGGCCTGCTTGTTGGAGAAGAACGCCTTCGCGAACCACTTCCAGCCGAACTGCTCGGTGCTCTCCTCGGTAGGCACGTGGCGGAAGAACTGGAGGCCGTTCGCCGCCGGCGCTTCGGCCAGTGGGATTTCGCGCAGCTGCTTCGTGACCAAGTCGATGACGCCGAGCTTGTCTTGCTGGGCGCCAATGGCAAGGACAGGCGTCCCAGCAACCTCAACGAGAAGCGGGCCCCGCCGAAGCAGGTCGGCCCAGTCGCCGCGCGCGATGTCGGAGTCAATGCCGAGGGCCTTGACCTCCTCCGCAAGCGCTGCCGTGTCTGTGCTGCGCACCAAGAGTGCTTCGGCATCGGCCGCTTTGAGCGGAAGGCGGAAGACCTGCGCCAAGCCACGAAGCAAGGCATCGCGCTGTTCGGTGGCAAGAACTGGAACGGCGGGTCGGCTGGCGAGGAGCCGCGCGAGGAACTTCATCAACGCTCCCGGGCCGCTTCGAGGACGGCCTTCTTCAAGGGTGAGGTCAGATATTCGAGCAAGCTACGTTCGCCGAGCTGCACGTCAACGGAGGCTTGCATGCCAGGCTTGACCGGAAAGGCCTTGCCGTCTCGCGACAGCGCCTGAGTGCTCAGCGTCACCCGGGCCTTGTAGAAGAGCGGCTCGCCTTGGGCGGTGCGCATGCTGTCAGGCACCTCCGAGTCCGCGCCGACGACGGAGACTTCCCCGGTCAGCCAGCCGTACTTCTGAAACGGGTAGGCCGCCAACTTCACCTTGGCGGGCATGCCCGGTGACACGAAGCCTATGTCTTCGTTACGAACCCAGGCTTCTACGACAAGGGCGTCACCGTCGGGCACGATGGTCATCAGCGCTGCACCGGCAGCGACCACTTGACCAGCCGAGCGGACGGCGAGGCTGTTGACGATGCCGTCAACTGGCGCTCGGACTTCAGTGAGCGCGGTACGGTGCTCGGCCTTTCCCAAGTCAGCTTCAGTCCGCTGTAGCTGCGTCAGCACTTGGGAGCGTTCCTGCGCCAGCTGCTTGCGGAACTCCGACGTCACCGAGGCCAGCGCCGATTGGGCCTGGGCGACCGCTGCGGCGTTGCCGCGTGCGTTTGCGACGAGGGTCCGAGCGTCCTGTTCGCGCTCGATGCGCTCCTTCAGCTTGTCTTGATACGCAAGCTCGGAAACGAAGCCCTGGTCCTTTAGATTGGCGTGCGCAGTTTCGGACCGCTCAGCCAGGGTCAGCGTGCGCTGCTGCTTGGCAAGCGCTTCTTGAGTCGCGGCCATTTCCGCCTCGGCCTTCGACAGTGCTGACTGGGCACCCTGAAGGGATTCGCGATAGGCCGTTTGACGCAGCAGGAACTCGGTGTCCACCGCGGATTGGCTTGTGGTCGTGCCATGGCCGGCAAGTGCAGCGTCTAGCGATGCAAGTCGTGCTTTGGCCATCGCTTGGTCCGAGCGCAAGGCGTCGGTGTCTTTGCTGGACTGTGTGCTGTCGAGGCGAGCCAGCAGGTCTCCCGCTTTGACGGCTTGGCCGTCCTTCACGCGAAGCTCCACCACTGGCCCGGCTTCGACTGGCTGGGACACCTTGACCGCGCTTGCGGGAACAAGTTTTCCCTGCGCCTGAACGACGATGTCGAGTTGGCCAAACGCCGCCCAGGCGGCGAAAGCCAGGACCATGAAGATGAGTACACCGCCTATGAGGCGGTGTACGGGGGCAAGAAGCGGCGTCATGTGCACGAAACAGTGGTTCCGTGCTCGTCTAGCACGACGCCCTTATATCTGGGGGCTAACCCGCCTCGTCACTAAAACAGCAGCGCAGTGTTGGCTCAGCTCACCAAAGCAAAGTCGTTGCTCACCGGGACGTAGGTTGGAATTCGTACCTGCACGAAGTTCACGTCGGCAGAAGCACCTTCGACTTGGAGAGACGCGTCTGAAACACGCGTGCCTTCGCGCACGCGCCACCCGGACTCATCGAGACCCGAGAACGGTTGACCCTGCTCGTCTTCGGCGAAAAAGTGCGTTGGCTCGCCAAGGGCGGCGGCGAGTCCAACCACACCGTTCCGCTGCAACGCCAGGTAGGCGGCCAGTGCCGGGGTTTTTTGGCCTGCGCCAAACAACGTGTCGACCGATTGCGCCGCGAACAGGTCAGGTACGCCGACTGGAAGCGCGTAGACATTCAAATCACCCGACACGTTGGCGGCCGCGTTCGGCGGGACCGTCATAGCGCGAGCCGCTGAACTGGTCTCAGGCCCAGCCAGCAAATCGACTTGTTCAACTGCTGGCGAAACCTCATACGAGGTAGATGGCCAGTTCTGGTTCACTCGGGTGTACTTCTGAACATAGTCGTACGAGTCGGTCCAACCGTCGCCGTCCGTGTCCTGTCCGTTAATCTGCTGACCACCGGTGCCTGCAGACTCGGAAATCAAGGAGAAGCTGTACGAACCGTTGTCGTTTTCCCAGAACTGGTACTTGAATTCGGACCAGACCGCAAAGCCAGGTTGCGAATATGCGTAGGTGCTGTCGACATAGCCCATGCTGCTACCCCACTCGCGAACAGCGTGGCCGTTGACGGTCTTGCCCGTCTCGGCAGCGGATGCCAAGCCAGATTCCCAGACATACCCCAACCAGCTGAAGCCAAAGGCGCCTGAGAGGTAGTTGTCACCGCCAGCAAACTCGTATCCTTGGTTGCGAATGACTGCGCTGAAGCTGCTGCCGGCTGCCACACCACTCGGGAAGTTCACGCCCATGACCGCGGGCTTGAACGCTTCGCTGATTTGCTCCGGAGTCCAGGTCGTGCCGTCTGGCAATGTGATGTTCATCTGGCCGTAGCCCGAGAACCAGTTCTTGAATAAGGCTCCGCCCCCACCGCCACCGGTGGCCGAAATGAGAAGGTCTTCGCCACTGCGGGACGCAGCCAGCGCGTTGATGCCGTTAACGCTCGTGATTTCAAATGTGTCAGTGGCGCTGGAACTGTAGATGGTGTCTAGCCCGTCACCGACCGCCCAACCGTAGGTGTTAGAGCCGCCGCCTCCGAAAAGGTAGTCGTCGCCGGTGCCACCGTACAAAAAATCGTTGGATTCACCACCCCAAATCCAGTCGTCCCCTGCGCCACCGTGAGCCGTGTCTGACGCGTTGGGGCCTCCTGTCTGCGCCAAGTAGATGCTGTCAGCGCCGTCTTCACCATAGATGACGTCGGAGTAGCCAGCGAGGCCCGTAAGGTAGTCATCCGACGAGCCTCCGTGCACCTCTAGGGCAAGGCTGCTAATTGCTAGATTGCTGATGTGCTGGCCGTTGACGATTGCAGCATCCAACTGGTTGTCAGTGGTGCCGAGGGTGAACCAGTCCTTGATGCGGACAGATTCCTGGTCCAGCTTCACAAGCACGTCAACTCCGTCCCGGACGAATGTCGCGTCAGCCCCGTAGGAGATGAGTTGGTCTAAGCCACCTCCTGTGAAGATGGTGTCGTTTCCGTCCCCAATCCGGAAGACGTATTTGTCGTTGCCGGCTCCGCCCGTTAGGACGTCGCTGCCTCCGCCACCATGCAGCCAATCATCGCCATCGCCGCCATCGAGGTGGTCTGCGCCCACACTGCCCATAAGCAGGTCACTCCCGCCCGCGCCAGAGGCCTCATTGCCGCCCGACGTGGTCACAAGCACGTTGTTTGCGTTTCCACCCAGTAACCAAGCAGGGATAGACGTCGGACTTGGGCTGAATGCATTGAGCAGTGAGGTAGGAGCCCAGTCTGCCGGTCCAAGGTATCCGTCTTGCTCAGTGAAGTTGAACGGCACCCCAGCATAAGCAAGAGCACGTTGAACAAAGCCAGCACAGCTGATGCCGTCGTTTGTGAGGGAGTACTTGAACTCACCGGCCCCTGCCGCCGCAGACAACTCGCTCGAGAAGCGAACAAGCAAACTTGCTTGGGCCGCTGTGATGGAGCAAGTCTCAACGTGAGAGACGCGCTCCATCTCATCTACCGTGTATCGCCCGGAAGCAATCGCTTGTTCCCGCTTTGGAAGTAGCCCGGCATCTCGACCGTCAACTATTGCCGGATTGCCAAAAATCGCTCCCGCGCTTCCTGGGTCTGCAGGATATAGGCCGAAGGTTTGGGTCGTGCCGTTGTCGTTCGTAATTCTGAAGAATGCGTGCCCGCCCACGTCTTGATATCCCAGTAACTCGGCGAACATTTGTGGAAAGACAATGGTGGTTCCGCCACCGGGTAAGGCTACTGTGTCGCTTGGCGCGGTGATTACGACTTCTAGTTTTGGCATCGTTAGGGAGTGGTGAGTGAGGGGAGTTTTGAAAGGTCGATATCGCAATGACCATCTTCGATTTCTACGGTTGTGCGCCAGAGCGAGGTGCTTGCGCCTGCGTAGACCTGATTAGCAAGTGCACGGTCCGCACAAAGTTCAGCCTTGAATCGGAGAACGTACGAAGGCCTCGGCAGCAGTTCAAATCGCGTGCGTACCAGGAAGGTACGTGTGCGTTGTTTGTCCTCTTGCGAAAGGGCAGGCACCCAGCTTCCGTGTACGTTGTAGGGGTCGATTTGAAGTTCTTGAGCATTACCTGGTTGGCGCCAGGCACCAACCCATCCGCCCGCAAGCACGAGCGACAACCATACGCACAGGGCAACCAGCGCGCTGATAAGCAGAACATTGCGAAGAGTTTTCATCATCAGGAGTAGTCGGCGGGGGCGCTGGAAGTGCAGCTGAACAGATGCAAACGTGTAGCGACTCTTTCGTTGGTAGATTGCTCGTGCGTTGGCGGCGGTGCAAAAGCTGACGGTTGAGGGCAAACGCCGAATGCGAACAAAACGCGCCTCACGAATACAGTGACGGTTGCCCAGTACCGAGCTCTCGAGGCTGCAGACGACCGTGTTGCTTGCGGCCGGTTCATCGTTGCGCCATGCTTCACTAGGCAGAGACCGTCGGCGGCTGGCGAGTGCGGCGCAGCGGAACGCTGCTTGATGTCGCTGAGCGCTCCATCAACGCAAAACTCTTCGCTCAAAAGCTGCAAGCGGCCGTCGCTAGTTACGCGCACGAGCTCGAACACGACGACGTCTCGTGGGTGAACTTCAAGGCCAAGACGGCAGCCGTCTGTAAGCACTGTGAAACACCGGCACACTGGGTGGGGCCTTAGGCCCCGCGAGAGCTCACTGGCGTTATCGCGCGTTGTCGTTGCCAACGACAATCACGGCTTAGTGCACTGTGTTGGTGCAAGTCTGGGCGTGCCAAGTGAAGGCAATATAGCGGCAGTTGACGCCCGGCCGGCCATTCCGTAGATTCCATCGACAGAACTAGCGATGGACCGGACGATGACCGACGACAAGCACCTGGCGACCCTGCGCGACTACTACAAGCGAGTCGGAGCCTTTCCGTCGGCGCCTCGGCTGTGCGAGGTGGTGGGACTGTCGTCAACCTCCAGCGTCTTCGCTCTCATCGGTCGGCTGAGCGCCGCCGGGTACGTCGAACGCACCGACGGGCGGGTGGTGCCGACCAAGAAGTTCTTCGCCCGACCCCTCCTGGGTTCCGTGCGCGCGGGCTTGCCGCAGCCCGCCGACCAGTCCGAGCCCGACGTGCTCACCCTGGACGACTTCCTCATCGACGCTCCGAACCGGACGTCGCTGCACAAGGTCCGCGGCGACAGCATGCGCGACGCCGGCATCCTCGAGGGCGACCTGGTCGCGGTCGAGCACAACGCCCCGTCTGCCCCGGGCGACATCGTGGTGGCCGTCGTAGACGGCGAGCTGACCGTCAAGACGCTGCGCCGGGACGCCGACGAGAAGTTCTACCTCGAGGCCGCCAACCCGGCCTACGAGCCCATCCGGCCCAAGACCAGCCTGGAAATCCTGGGCGTCGTCGTGAGCGTCTGCCGACGTGTACGGAGGTGAGCACCTGAACACCTCTAGCCAGTCGAGCTAGCCGCTCGCTCCCTGTCTCCTGCGTCACGAGCCCGCCGGGCATCGCTTTGCCTATCGAGCCGTGGCTCGAAGCCTGGCGGGTGCCTTGGTCACCTCCAGCTTCGGGGTGCCGAACGCCTCCAGGAGCAGGGTGAGGAAGCCGGCGTCGAAGCCGCCGCGGTTGATGCGGTTGGCCAGGACCCGGTCGTCGATGTCCAGGCCCAGCCTGGCCAGCCGCGCGGCGAGTTCCTTGTACGACAGGCCCTGCGCATCGCGCAGTTCCTTGACGAGGTCGCGCACGCGGGCCTGAGCTTGGGCTTCAGCGTCCACGCTCGGTCAGGCTTTCATCGAAAGTGATGCATGACTTTAGCGGGTGAGGGAAGACATAAACAGTTGCTCATCACTTTCGATGAATTGCATAAAAGGAGCCCTGGTGGATTCCTAGACGCCGAACAGGTCACACGAGAACGTCATGAAGGTCGAAGTCCAACCCATCTACGAAAAAGGCAGGTCTGCCCGCGCGAAGGAGCGCGTCGCCATGCCCAAGTACCGAGGCACCCTGCGTGTCCGCGAAGAGCGAGTCCACGAACTCGGCCGCATCACCACGGTCGCAGCGCTGCTGTCGGAGGTCGATGGCACGGACACGCCGGTGCTTCCGGAGCTTCACGACGCATGCCTGCTCCACGTCGACGGCGCAAAGCTGCGCATCCGCGGCTTCGAGCGGGTTGGCGAAGCCAACTACGGGCAGACCTGGGACGTGAAGGCAGTCTGATGCTCAAGCTCTCGCTCCACGCCAGCGCCCCGCGCAACGTCTGCGCGCAAAACCGCATCGGCAGCCTCGACGTTGCCTACGAGAAGCTGGCCGCGCGCGCCGACTACAAGGCCGTCATGTGGACTGCAGGCCTGGGCGAGCAGACACCGGTGAAGCTGGAGAACTACCCCCGCTGGTCGGCGAGCATCTGGGACCTGCTGGTCCGCGTCATCTGCCTATGCATGAACCGCAAGGAAGCCATCTGGCCGGTGGACATTCCGAACCGGCGCGCCGGCGCGTATGCCCAGCACTTGACCGCAATCGTCGAGCACTGGCCCGACGGTTTCGACACGCGCCGCGCTGTCGTCGGCACCGCGCACATCCAGATGTGCGCGACGAAGCGCAACTACCGCGCCACCTTCGATGACGACATCCTGGGCGAACAGGCTGCCCAGGTCTTCCGGCACACGCCCGATGTGCTGAACGCCTGGGACTTGCTGTCTCGCGCCTACGGGTGCGCGGCCACGGGCTCGCCTGAACTTCCCGCTCGACCGGAGCTGTACAAACCCATCCCCGTGGCGATGGGCGCCGGCTCCTACGTCAACCTCGACACGGTCAGCGAACCCGCACGCACGGGCTGCTACCGCTGGCTGGACAAGGAAGGCGTCGAGACCATCGAGGTGCCTGACATCGAAGGCCCATGCGTCACCGAGCATCAGTTCGTGACATTCCTCCAGAAGGCGATTTGAGATGGACACGACCAGCCCATCCTCCGCGGTCAAGAAGCATCTGCCGAAGCGGAACATCATCCACCGCCCGAGTTCGGACGCGAGCCGCTTCCACATGTCGAAGGCTGCCGTCGACCGCAGCGTGGAAGACGTCGCCAAGTGGACCGACCTTCAGTGCGTGAAGCACCTGGCGAACGTGCGCTGGGGCAGCTTCAAGCTGATTGGCTGCCCGCACTGCAACGCCCATGACGAGCACTACTGGAGCTCGAAGGAGCTGCGCTGGAAGTGCCGTGGCTGCGGCAAGCGCTTCAGCGTGACCTCGCACACCGTGTTTGCGTATCGCAAACTGCCCTTGCAGAAGCTCTTGGCAGCTCTCCACCTGTGGGCGTCCGGCGCTGCAGGTCAACCTGCGCTCGAGCTGCGCCGCATGCTCAACCTCGGTGGGTACAACACGGCCTTCACGTTGGTGTCGAAGCTGCGCGAAGGGCTGCTGCGGGGCTTTCACACCGGCCTGGTCAGCGGTGTCGTCGAGATGGACGGCGCGCACGCGTCGGGGCGCCGCGCCAGCGAGAAGCGCGGTCGGCCTCTGACGTTCAAGGTGAACGACCCCGAAGAGGCCCAGAAAGATGCGCTCCTGACGTCGTCAGCACGCAGCAAGAAGCGACGCGAGGAGAAGGCTGCGGCCATCGCCGCTGGTGGCATCGTGCACCCAGAACACGGCGCGGTGTTCCCGGCTTCTCGGCGCATCACCTTCACGCTGCGTAAGCGGTCGGGTGCCAAAGGCAAGGGCGCAGTGGTGACGCGGGTCGGCATTGGCTTGGCGGAGACACCGGACGTGGCACAGGCGCTCGTGGACGCGTATGTGGCCAAGCCTGAGTCCATCCTCGCGACCGATACCGGCACTGCATTCAAGGCCGTGGGCAAGGAGTTCCAGCTGCACCTGACGGTGAACCACAGCGAGGCGCTGGTGGGCCCGAACGGAGAGAACAACAATCAATCCGAGGGGTTCAGCGCTCGCCAGGACCGCTCCGAGAAGGGCGTGTACCTGAACATCGAGCATAAGTACTTGATGGACTACGTCGTGGAGACCGCGTTCCGAGAGGACCACCGGCGGGTCGCCCCTGGTCGGCAGGCTGACAGAGCCTTGCACTTCGCGTTGAACATCGGTCGGTCGCACTACTGGACCAACTTCACGCACGGCCAACACCGGGACTTCGAAATCCTGCGACCGGAGAACCGACCGGCGAAGGCGAGCGGTCCTGCAAAGGGGCGGTCGCCGGTGCCGGCGGAGAACGGGAGGGTGCCGCGATGAACGTCATCTACCTCGGCATCTCCGGCGTCTTGCATCCAAGCACGTCCACGTACGAACTTGTCATGCGTCGGTCGCCGGAAGCTGACGGTCATCGGCAGTACGAGGCCGTTCCGGTGCTGGAGCACTTGCTGAGCGGCTACCCTGGCGTGCGCATCGTCTTGACGTCGACGCAGCCCAAGGTCAAGGGCCTACCGGCGGTGTTGAACGAGCTTGGGCCGGGACTGGCCTCGCGCGTGGTCGGCCACACATTCGAGGACCTCACGACCAAGCTGCGCCGCGGCCGTCGGCAGCGACCGCTGAGCAGCGAGGACTACTGGCGGCTGTCAAAGGCGGAAATTGTGAGGCTGCACGTGGGGTGGTTGCGGCCAACGGCGTGGATTGCCGTTGAGGATGAGGCCATCCTGTGGACGCAGGTCGAGCGGCAGCAGCACCTGGTCTCGGTGGATGGCTGCAAGGGTCTGTTGGACCTTGCGGCCCAGGACCGACTGGTGACGGTGCTGGCGGGGAATTTGCGGGCCGTTGACTAGGCGTCTCCTGGTGAGTCTGTCCCTATACAGGGACAGCCTGCAGATGCAGCATCACCTAGGAAACTTTCATGATTCGACACCTCTCCGCCATAGCGCTTGCTGTGGCTCTTTCCGGATGCAGTACTCTGCATCCGGCTTCCGGCGGTTACGTCGTTGAGTTCCGCGACGTCAGGTCGACCACATCCGAAGTCGTGACGTGGGGCTTCACGCGGAACGCCTGCGGCTCAGAAGACGCGCACGTATTCGAGCCTGGCTCAGTCGTCGTTGCGTGCTCTCCCGACAAGTACGGCAATGCGCACATCAAGGTGACCTTTCGTCGAACCGGCTGGGAAGAAACGGCCGAAACCTCAATGCCGAAATTTAAAGGCGACAAGGTTCTGGGCGGCGGGTTCACATACGTTGTCATCGACGCGACTGGCCAGCGCCCTGCGGGAACCGGCTCGCTGAACTACAAGGTCATGGCGAACTGATTGCAGGCGAGCGGATACCCGCTCGCCTGTTCTTTTGACTGCCACCAGCTCCGGCCAGGTCTGCCTCTGAGTTGACCCCGCCTCGTCTCGGAGGAGCTTGTCCGCCAAGTGCGACAAGCGACAAATTTCGCGCTCTCCGCCTCTCAGGGCTCAGGCGAGGGTCGCGTTGTGCCAAGCGGCGATGCTCATCGTCGAGAGCGGGCCTTCTTTCAGAAGCCGCCACTCGGCCGCCCTCTTAAGCAGCTCGGCATACTCCATCGGCGCCCGGCGCAGACCTTCCGAGAAGTGCTCCAAAGCTTCTTCTCGACCAGGGCCCGCAGCACCAGCTGTTGCAATGAAGTCGCGAATCTTCTCCAGTCGCGCCTCATGCGCATACTTTGGAGTCCTCACGGCTAACGCGAGGTCTATGGCCGCGACCAGAGCGATAAGGTACGGCGCCGCATGGACTGACCCTCGCGTGCTGAGCAAGCGCAAGAAGTCCTCGATTTGTCCCGGGGAACAAACCGAATATCCATGCTCCAGCATACCGGGCCCCTGGAAGATAGGGAATGCAGCGTCTGCGAGGTGCAGCTGGTCCGTCTCAGACAGGCCAGAGTACCAGCGAAGCAGGACATCGACTGGGCTGAAGAGATGGGTTTGTTCTTGTTCGGACATGGCAGCGTTCCATTGATTGACGATGCTCTGTGTAGGGGGAAAATTTATACAACGTACGGGGCGAAAACCTGAGCGCTATAGGTCCGCCAGCCTCGCCACATTCGACTGTCCCCAGCGCCACCGACCGTGCTCAACGGTCCACACGCTCGGGTCCTGCTCTCGCTCCACGAGCCCCTGGTCGAGCATGTGCCGCAGCCGCCGCGCGACGACGTTCTTCCGCCAACGGCTCAGCTCTTGCGGCGTCTCGAACTCGAGATTGAACTCAGCGCACAGCAGCACCAGCAGCAGTTCGGTCGACACGAAGTGCGGCTCCTGCGCCCGGAGGATGCGCGCGATGGCCGACGTGAGCCCGCCACGCACACCGTAGTTCGGCCGGTGTCCGTTGACCGGCTGGACCTCGGCCGCTCGGATGGTCGGGTCGTAGATGGTCAGCGTGCGGTCCAGGGCAGCCAGCTCCTCCCTGAGCTTGTCCATCCGGGCTTGGAGCGCCACCTGGACCCGCTCGCTGTCCGCCAGGTCGTGCGCCACGCGCGCCCGGGTCTCCGCCAGCCATTTGAGAGCAGAGGGCGTCGGCTTCATGCCGCCGGCGCCACGGGGTCAGCTACAGGTCGGCCAATGACGGTGTTGCGGCCTGGGCAATGCGCCAGTAGCCAACCTCGCCACCGCAGTCCTCGGGGTCGTGCAGTCGCTGTAGCACGCCGGCCTTGCAGAGCTTTCGAAGTGCCGCGCACAGCGTGTTGCGCCGCCAGCGCGTGCGGTCGGCTGCCGAGGGGAACACCAGGCTGAAGTCGATGACCAGGCGGGCTTCCAGCACCGTGGTGGACATCCACTCGGGAGAGGCGTCGGAGAGGTGCTTGAGCATCGTCTTTCGGATGACGCCTCGTTGGCCGTATCTGCCTTGCGCCGCAATCGGTGCGATGGCTGTCGGGTCGATGTCCTCGTCGTAGAGCCGGATGGTGTCGTCCAGCGCCGCAATCCGGTCCTGGAGCCATTGATGTCGCTCGGCGAGCTCCGAGGCCAGCCGGCCGGTCAGCTGATGGTCGTGTGCCAGCCGGGCGCGCTTCTCGGCCAGCCACTTGAGGGCGGAAGGGGTCTTCGACATTGAGGTGGCTCATGCAAGTCAGGGTAGACCTGTACAGACACCACCTCGAAGGCCGGCGCCCGGGAAAGACGCGCCTATATTGCCTTCCGCACCCCTGTTACATCACTTGGGCCATTTGCGTAGTAAGACCCTCGACTGCCGGGGCCGTGTCTCCCTCCGGGGAGGCCGTGTCAGGCAGGGTACAGC
>CAZMVL010000104.1:12298-12588 GCA_964569335.1 uncultured Paraperlucidibaca sp. | reverse complement strand
TACCCGAGCCAACGGCGGGAGCGTCCCCGCGACGGAGGGTGCCGGGTCACGGAGCCCCGCGACGATCAGCACCGGCAGCTCGTCGACCCGCGCCGCGACGTGCCCCAGCACGTGGAGCGACGCCGGGTCGACCCACTGGAGGTCGTCGACGACGATCACCAGCGGCCGACGCGCCGCCAGCGCCTGGACCAGCCACCAGCATCCGTGCATCACCGGAAAGCCCGGAACCGCACCGGCACCGTCGCCGACTCGGTCGAGGGCGGCGATCGCCGGCGCCGCCGCCGCACCGC
>CAZMVL010000104.1:508-12288 GCA_964569335.1 uncultured Paraperlucidibaca sp. | reverse complement strand
GGCGCTGGGCCACGCCGAGCGGGTGGTCCCGCTCCAGCTCGCCGCCACGAACCCGGAGCACCTCGACCGTGGCGCCGGCGGCCGCGGTCAGGTCGTCCAGCAGCGCCGACTTGCCGATGCCGGCCGGGCCCTCGACCACCACGAATCCGCCGTTGCCGGCGATCGTCGCGGGCAGATGCTGGCGCAGGGCCGCGCGCTCCGCCTCGCGCCCGACCAGCGGCGCCACGACCTCACGCGCACCCACGGTCGACGGACGCGGCACGGCGACCATGATCGCGAGCGGAGACGCCGTCCGCAAGCGCAGGGTCAACCGTCCGTCCGGGTCGTCCCGCCGGTCGTCGGAACGACCGGCGGGACGGGGATCGCCCTACCGCTCCGAAGCGAGCTTCGGGCGCCCGGCCGTGGAGGCCTCGCTGGTCGCCGCGACCCGCGGCGAGAGCGCCCGGGACGCCGGCTGGCCGTAGAGCTCCGGCTCGGCGTAGCGGCCACGCTCGCCGCCGGCCTTCGGCTGCTCGACCTGCAGGCCGCTGCTCTGCGCCTGCGGGTCGTGACGGACGCCGGTCACCGCCCACGAGAGCTTGGTCCGCGGCTGCTCCGAGCGCACCGTGAAGGTGCCGTCGCCGTCGACCTCGCGCTCGACGATCACCTGACCGAACCGGCCGATCGGCGTCAGCTGGTACCGCCAGTCGCTGCCCAGCGTCGTGGCGTAGCCGGGCAGCCGGACCGTCGCCCGCCCGTCGCCGTCGGTGGTCACGTTCCCGCTGTACTCGACCGTCAGCTCGTCGGTCTGGACCGGCGCGTGGCGGAGCGTCTGCGTCGCGGGGGCCCGCGGGTCGTCCATCATCAACCCGTTGGTGGTGCCCGTGACGGTCAGGTCGCCGTTGATCGTGACGTCGCCGTTGAACCGCCCAGCGGAGCTCCCGCTGGTGTTGGCCGGCCGTCCCTGCGCGAAGACCGCCGAGCCGTTGCCGTTGGTGACCGCCTCCAAGGCGTTGTCGCTGTTGGCCGCGTTGACGTTCTCCGCTCGCACGCCGACGCCGGTGCCGCCGCTGATCCCGGCCTCGCCGATCACGCCGATCGCCCCGTTCGGGTTGGTGACGAAGCCGCGCACGCCGAAGCCGGCTTCACCGTCGTGGCGACCCACGACCGCGCCGATCCCGCGGCACCTGCCGATGTTCTGCCCGCAGATCGCACCGTTCTGGCGGGCCACCACCGCCTCGCCACTGCTGGAGTCGCCGATCAGCGCGGCCGACCCGGGCGACCCGGTGACGCCCCAGATCGCGCTCCCGCCGACCGCGTTGGCGAAGACGCCGGGGCCGACGCCGTTGTGCTGGACGGTGACCCCACGACTGCCAGAGGTGTTGGGCATCGTGATGGCCAGGGCGTTGGGCTGGGGATCGGCGTCGGCCGGGACCGTCAGCGTCAGCGGCGCCTCGACCGCGGTCGACTGGCAGGCGACGGTGCCGTCGTCGGCGATCTCGCGGATCGCGCTGCCGACGGCACAGCTGACGTCGACACGCCGCTGGAAGGCCTCGACGCCGAGCCCGGCGAGCTGGTCGGCGTCGAGGCCGGACCCGGCGCCGTCGACTTGCCGCAGCTTGGCCAGCACGTCATCCGGGGTGTCCGGCGACCCGGCGGGCCCGCGCTCGCCCTGGGGACCCGGCGCGCCGGTGGCCCCGGTCGCGCCGGTCGCACCCACCGCACCGGTGGCCCCCACCGCACCGGTGGCGCCGACGGCACCGGCCACGCCCTGCAGGCCCCGGGCTCCGCGGGGTCCACGCGAGCCGCGCTCGCCGCCGCTGCTCCAGGAGATCTTGCGCTGGCCCTGCGGGCAGCGGGCCCCCTGGGTGGTCAGGTTGAGGGTCCGGTGGGTCTGGGTGACGCAGGCGTAGAGCCGGCTCGACGACGACGCGTCCGCCGCTGGTGCCGTCGCGAGCAGCAGCGCAAGCAGCACGAAGAGGGTGGCGACCGCGGCGCCGAGCGCGCCGGACGGCCCCACCAGGGGGATCCGATGGGAGTTCATGCGCCAACGCTAGTGGGCAGCGAGTGCCGAGAGCAGCCGCGTACACGAACGAACGACCGCGACGTGCCCCGCCGATCGGCACGACGCGCCGGACCCCGCCGGCCCTGAGGCCCTCTGCCCTGGCCCCGAAACGACGAGCGCCCCGACCGGAGGCCGGGGCGCGTCGAGCATCAGGGAGAGAGAGGAGATGCACCAACCAGAATAGGGATGGTCGAGCCGGTGAAATGTGATCCTGCGCACAACTTTTGTCGAATACAACGAATGGCCATCGCAACCCGTTCGTGATCTACCCGCGCTACGCGGGCAAACCGCGACCGCGTTGGGAACAGGACCCGCGTCCCCAACCCGTTCGCGACTTGCCCGGCCTACGCGGGCCAATCGCGACCGCGTTCGGACGCAGGGATCGCCGCGTCACCGTCCGGCACCAGGAACGGGTCGAGCAGGCCCGGAGCCGCCCGGGTCGCGAAGCGCAGCGCCTCGTCGCGGTCCAGGTCCGGCGTGTCGTAGCCGCCCGCCCCGGCCGAGGTCATCGTCCGCACCGTCCGCAAGCCGAGCCGCCGCTGGAACAGCGACTCGCGCAGCACGATCGTGCTCACCGCGTCGCGCTGCAGCACGGTCGTCGCCCGCCGGTTGAGCCCCGACCGCGTCACCAGGTACGGGCCGACGATCGCGTGCCCCAGCGCGCGGTAGGCGATCACCGCCCCGGCCACGGTCAACGGCCAGACGGCGACCAGCACCAGCAGCACCGGCTCCGGCGTCACGTCGGTCACCGTCAGCCACAGCAGGACCGCGGCGGCGACCAGGGTCAGCGCCGTCGCCCACCACATGCGCCGGCGCAGCGCCGCGCGCGGGTGCGCCGCCAGCGGTGCCGCGAACGGCTCCCGCTCCGGGTCGAGCACCCGCTGCGCCAGCCGCCGGTGGACGCGGACCGGCCCGCGCGGCAGGATCGCCGTCGGCTGGTCGACCGCCCACAGGCTCAGGCCGGTGGTGACCACGGTCGTCTCCGCCGCCCCCATCCACCGCCAGAGCAACGGCTCCGACAGGTGGAACCCACGGATCCGGTGCTCGGCGCGGTTGACCTCGCGGACCGTGAAGAGCCCGCGGCGGGTCCGCAGCAGCGTGCCCTCCTGCCCGCGGACGCGCGCCAGCTCGTAGCCCCAGTACTCGGTGACGTAGGCGACCGAGAGCGCCAGCACGCCGCCGACGGTCGCCGCCACGAAGGCGATCGCCGCCGTCCCGAGCCAGCCGATCCGGTCCCAGTTCAACAGGCCGGAGACGACGTCGACCACGTCGATCCCGAACGTGCCGAGCAGGAAGACCGCGCCCCAGCCGAGGCCGAGCACCACCACGTAGGTCCAGACGCTGAGGACGTGGAAGACCACCCACCCCGGCCGGAAGCGCCAGAAGACCTCGATCGGCTCGTCGTCCGCGACCGCCGGGGCCTCGTCGGCCGACGTGGCCTCCGCGGACGCCGCCTGCGGGCCGGCAGCGGCCCCGTCGTGCCGCTCCGGATCCGGCGCACCGGACGGCTGACCGTCCGTCGTCGGGGCGTCGGGGCGAGCCCGTCCGTCCGCCCCGACGGTGATCGCCGACTCGACCGGATCCAGCAGCTCGTGGCGCAGCGCCCGGGCGTCGGCCAGACTCAGCGCGTCGAGCGCGAGCGCCGACTCGCGCGTCGCGGCCTGCTGCCCGGCGCCGATCTCCAGCACGCGCAGCGACGCCAGCCGGTGTCGCAGCTTGGCCTCGGCGTCGACGCTGCGGATCCGGTCGCGCTGGATCGAGCGGTGGACCCGCAGCAGCACCCCGGTCTTCAGCTCGACGTGGGTCTCCGTCACCCGGTAGCGGGTCACCAGCCAGCGGATCGCGTCGGCCGCGGCGCCGATCGCGCCGAAGGCCGCCACCCCGACCAGCGGCCAGAACCCCCCGCCGCCGGTATCGATCCCGATCATCAGGGCGACCGCCGCCGGCAGCAGCGACAGCACCACGATCACCAGGTCGACCCAGATCACCCGCGCACTCAGCCGCCGCCAGCCCTGGTCGTCCGGGTCGTCGTGGACCGGCGGGGCCGCCGGCGGCAGGTACGGCTCGTCGGGAGCGGGATCGTTCACGGGGCGGCCGTTCGCTCGGACGATCCGGGCATCTCAGGTCGCGTCGCCGGGCGTGCGCTGCGCCACGCGGGTCAGCTCGTCCGCGACCCGCTCGGCGGTCGCGCGGTCCAACCCGACGATCTCGATCGCGCCGCGCGACGACGCCGTCGTCACCCGCAGCGTCGACAGCCCCAGCAGCTGCTCGAACGGGCCCTGGATCGCGTCGACGGTCTGCACCCGCGACAGCGGCGCGACCCGCCACTCGCGGACGATCCAGCCGGTCAGCGCGTAGACGGCATCGTCGGTGGTCTCCCACCGGTGGACGCGGTAGCGCCAGAGCGGCTCGACCGCGACCGCCACGACCAGCGCCGCGGCGGCGAGCACCAGCGGCACGATCAGCCACGGCCGCGCCGCGTCCCAGAGCCCGTAGCCGACGGCCAGGGCGGCCAGCGACGCGCCGGGGACGATCAGCGCCTGCAGCATCCACCAGCCGACGGCCCGTCGCTCGATCCGGTGCTGCGGCGGGCGCAGCGTCGCGGGCCGATGCTCGGCGACCGGCGCCGGCGCCGGCTCGGGGGCACCGTCGCTCAGACGATCTCCCCCTGGCCGTCCGCGTCGCGACGGCGGCGGCGCTGCACCATCCAGCGCCAGCCGATGATCCCGATCACCGCCAGCACCGCGATGCCCAGGGCGGGCTTGGAGATCGGACCGAGCGCCTCGCCGACCTCCTCCCAGCGGCTGCCCAGCAGGTAGCCGGCCCAGACCAGCAGCACGTTCCAGATCACGGAGCCGATCGTCGTGAAGAAGAGGTACTGGCCCCGCGGCATCCGCAGCACGCCGGCGGGCAGCGAGATCACGCTGCGGACGCCCGGGATGCAGCGGGCCACCATCACCACCACCGGGCCGCGGCGGACGAACCACTGCTCGGCCTTCTCCAGCCGCGCCGGATCGATCCGGCCGCGCCGCAGGAAGGCGTCGGCGAACGGCCGGCCACCGCGCCGCGCCGCCTCGTACAGCACCATCGCCCCGCTGACCGAGCCGATCGTCGCCACCAGCACGACGATCGCGAACGAGAACTCGCCCCGCTCGGCGAAGTAGCCGGCCAGCGGCAGCACCGCCTCCGACGGGATCGGCGGGAAGATCGTCTCGATGAACATCAGCGCCGCGACGCCGAAGTAGCCGAGGTCGGTGAGGATCTCGGTGAAGGACATCGCGACCGGCTGCGGCAGCGACGGGAGGGCGTGAGCGGTCACCGGGGCAAGGCTACCGACGCCTGCGGCTCGCGCGTCACACCCACCGGGGCGGGCGCGGAGCGGGCCGGGCCCCGCTCCCCCGCGCCCCGCTGCGGGAATCGGAGCCCGGCAGGTCCGCTCGCGCAAGCGGCGAACGGAGGACCGAGGGCCGATAGGCTGGCCTCGCCGAGGCCCCGGCCGGCCCGGACCATCGGTCCGGCCAGCCCCGAGACCTCGGGTTCCTTCCCCACCCCGATCCAAGACGGAGCGACCCGACGATGAGAGCGATTCCGCTCGTCGCAGCCCTGACCACGATGGCCGCCCTGGCGGCCGCCACGCCCGCCCAGGCCCAGCAACCAGCGGCCCCCAAGCTGACGCCGAAGGCCTGCAAGAAGAGCGGCGTGGCGCGGGGCACGACCTGCGCCACGCTGACCGTGCCGCTCGACCGCAGCGGCGTGGTACCGGGCACGATCGACCTGCCCGTCCAGGTGCTGCGGGCGACCGGCTCCGGTCCGCGGCGCGGTCCGCTGATGATGCTCGCCGGCGGACCCGGTCAGGCCGGGCTCCCCGACCGCGACACCGCCGCGCTGTTCGGCGAGCTGGCGCGCGGCTACGACCTGGTCTCGTTCGACCAGCGCGGCACCGGCGGCAGCGCGCTGCGCTGCGCTGCGCTCGACGCCAAGGCGACCGGCGACGCGGCGGTCAGCGGCGGTGCGGCCGCGCAGATCAGCCGGCAGTTCGCGCTCTGCGCCAGCCAGCTCGGCGATCCCGGTCGGTTCTACCGGTCGATCGACAGCGCGGCCGACATCGACGACCTGCGCGCCGCGCTCGGCGCCGAGCAGATCACGATCGGCGGCACCTCGTACGGGACCTGGGTCTCGCAGGTCTACGCCCGGGCCTACCCGCAGCGGGTCCGGCGCCTGTACCTGGACTCCGTCGTCGGGCCGACCGGCGTCGCCGGAATCGCCCGCAGCGAGTACGCGGGCGCGCGCCGCGTGATCCGCGACCTGTGCGCCGGCAACGCATGCCGGGGGATCACCCGCAGCCCGCTCGGCGACGTCCAGCGACTTGCCGCGCAGCTCGACGCGCGCGCAATCCGCGGCCGCGCCGTCGCGGCCAACGGCCGGGTGCGCTCGCGGGCGCTCGGCGGGCCGAACGAGCCCGGCGTCGCCCTCGGCGTGCTCTACGCGGGCGACCTCAACCCCATCGCGCGGGCGGCGTTCCCGGCCGCCGTGCGCTCGGCGCTGGACGGCGATCCGGCGCTGCTGCTGCGACTGGCGGCGATCGCCGAGAGCGAGGACGAGAGCGATCCGAAGGAGATCAGCGGCGCCCTCTACGCCGCGACCACCTGCGCCGAGTCGGTGCTGCCGTGGGCCGGGACCGACGCTCCCGAGCAGCGCGGCGTCGCGCTCGACGCCGCGCTCGCGGCCGTGCCGGCGCGCGAGCTGCTGCCGTGGACGACGGCGACCGTCCGCGCGATGCCCGCGCTGGCCGGCTGCCTGGAGTGGCCCGGATCGCCGTTCGCGGGTGTCCCCGACGGACCGCTGCCGAACGTGCCGACGCTGATCCTCAACGGCCTCGACGACGTGCGGACCCCGGTCGAGGACGCGGCCGCGGTGGCCGCGCTGGTGCCGCGGGCGACGCTGGTCCGCGTGCCCAACCAGGGGCACTCGGTGTTCGTCCAGGAGTGCGCGCGCACCGCGCTGGCGCAGTTCCTGGGCGGTCGGACCGTCAGCCGCAACGCGTGCAGCGGCCGGCGTGCTCCCGGCGCCTCCAACCTGGTGCCGGTCCCGCCGCGGTCGCTGGCCGCGGTCGGCCCGCGCGGCAGCGGCCCGCGGGTGAAGGCCCAGCGCTCGATCCGCGCCGCCGGGCTGGTGATCCGGGACGCGGCGCTCGCCATCTCGCTGGCCGACGACGGCCCCCGCGCCCCGGGCCTGCGCTCCGGCTACGTGACCCTCCGCGTCACCGACGACGGCGTCGTGTTCGGGCTGCGGAACTACGGGTACGTGCCCGGCGTGCGGATCAGCGGCCGGATGACCGTCGGCGAGACCTGGCACGGCCAGCTGACCGTCAGCGGCCCGGACGCCGCCCGCGGCACGCTGACGATCCGCGACGGCGTCGCCCGCGGAAGCCTCGGCGGCGTACGGGTGGCGCTGCCGCTGCAGGGCTGACGGCCGGGCGCTCGACGGCGACGTCGAGCGCCCGCCGGCCGGCGGGCGGCGATCAGCGCGCCGGCCGCGTCACGAGCGGGCGCGCTTCGCGGCCCGGAAGGTCACCGGCTTGCGCTGGACCGTCCGCAGCTTGCCGCTCGCGTCGCGCTGCTGGACGATCAGCGTCGCGCGGATCCGGCCCTTGCGGGCCAGCGCCTTGCGCGCCTTGGCGTTGAGCCGGACCTTGGTGGTCTTGCGCTGTCCGCCCTTCAGCGTCGTGCTGACCTTGGCCAGGATCGGCAGCGGGGGCTTGCGCGCCTTCGGCTTGCGGCTGGCCGCGCGGACGACCGCTCGCGACTTCGCCCCCGGGAAGCCCTGGACGTACTCCCGCGACTGCAGCAGGTAGACCAGGCTGCACCGGTCCTCCGGCGGGCCGACGCAGATCTGGGTGACGCTGGTCGTGTCGCCCTTGGTGGTGACCGTCCCGGCCCGCGCGACGCCGACGGCGCTCGGGATCAGCGGCGTGCCGCCGGGCGTCGGCGCGGGTGCGGTCCCGCCTCCGCCCGGGCCGGCGGGCGCTCCGCCACCGCCACCGCCGGCGCCTCCACCCCCGCCCCCGCTCGGCGGCGGCGTCGTCACCCCGGCGAGCCGGCCGACCGCTCCGGGCCCGGACGCGGGGTTGAGGCCGAACCAGACGTCACCGGTCGCGCTCGGGGCGATCGACAGCGGTCCGGCGGTGCCGGTCGGGTAGACGGTGGCCGTCGGCGCGGGCTGCGACGGCACGATCCGGACGACCGCGTTGGCGGCGGGGCTGCCCGGCCCGCCGTAGACCGCGACCCACAGCGTGCCGTCGGCGGCGGCGCGGATCTGGACCGGCCGCCCGGCCCCGAGCGCCGGGGCGATCGACGACAGGGCGTACGTGGTGAAGGTCCCGCCGCCCGGGTCGAGCCGGCCCACCGACCGGTTGAGCTCGTTGGTGAACCAGACGGTGCCGTCGGGCGCGACGGCGGTGTCGGACGGCCCGGTGCCGCTGTAGCTGCCCGAGCACGGCGTCCCGACGCACGGCTGGATCAGGTACTCGGTGTAGTCCCCGGTGCCGTTGGTGCGGGCGATCCGCCAGCCGGGGTTGCCCGGATCGGACTGGGCGAACCAGGCGTTGCCGCCGCCCGCGACGATCGACACGCCGCGCGGCTTGGCGTCGTAGCGCAGGCTGTCGATCGTCGTGCGTCCGCCCTGGAGCGCGATGTTCGGTCCCTCGGCCAGGCCCAGCCCGCCGTCGGTCTGCGCGATCCGCGCGCCCGCGTAGTACCCGGGGCTCGACGCGACGTTGGTGGTCGTGGTCTCCGCCAGCCACGTGCCCTTGCCGACCGGGTCGTAGGCGACGCCCCAGAGGCCGACGAAGCCGGACGAGTGCGAGACGACCGCCGTCGAGAACCCGTCGTCGCTGCCCTCCTGCATCGACGCCGGACGACCGTAGCCGTACATCCCGTCGCTGCGCACGAACCACAGGCGCTGCTGCTCCCCGTCGTAGGCGAGCGAGCGCACGAACGTGGCGCAGCACGGCGCCCCGAGGAAGGTCGGGGTCTCGTAGAAGCCGATCCCGCTGGACGTCCCCGGCTGCGCCGTCGCGGGGGCGAGCCGTCCGATCCGCGGCGTCAGGTCGCTGTCGTTGGTGGTGAACCAGACGGTCCCGCCGGGGGCGGCGACCATGCCGGAGCCGGGCGCCCCGCTGGGCAGCGGGTAGCTCTCGACGGTCGCGTCGGCGGCGGCCGACGGGGCCAGCGCCGCGAGCGCGACGACGACGGCGCCCCAGGCGGCGAGCCGGCGCGCCGTCCGTGGCGCGGAACCCGGAGCCCGGCCGACGGTGCCGGAGACGACCGTCCGGGACCCGACGCTCGACGGAGGGGCATGGCGGCGTACGCAGGACATGGCCCGCCGAAGATAGTCGCGTCGCCGACCGCTCACCGGCCGCGCTACGCCGAAACCACGTAGGCCCGCCGGCGTCGACGCCGACCCGTCAGGTGGGCGTCGTCCGGAGGTTCGGCCGCGGTCCGTCGGTGTGCGCGGACCGCGTCAGCGCCCAGGCCCGCGTGGCCGCCTGCGACCGCGTGCGGACGCCGAGCTTGCGGAAGGCGTGCTCGAGGTGCTTGCCGACCGTCCGGTCGCTGACGCCGAGCTCGTCGGCGACGTGCTGGTTGGACCGGCCCAGCGCGACCAGCCGGACGACCTCCGCCTCGCGGCGGGTCAGCCCCTGGCCGCAGAGCGCGGCGACGAACTCCGCGTGGTCGCCCTGCTCGGCGAGCGCGCGGCGCAGCTCGGTGTGCTCGACCGCACCGCGGAACGCCGAGATCAGCAGCGGGCGGACGCGGTTGAGCAGGTCCCGCTCGTCGTCGGTGTAGTCGGGCGCGGCCCGCGAGAGCGCGACCGCCAGCTGGCGGTCCGGACCGAGCGCGATCGTGAACGCGATCTGGTGGTGGACCCCCATCGGCCCGTAGACCAGCCGGAAGAGCGGCAGCGCCTCCAGCTGCTCGCGGGTCGCGTGATCGGAGAACCGCGACGCCCGCCCGTCGCCCGTCCGTTCGATGTAGGCGGCGATCGGGTTCTCGTCGCGGTGCTCGACGTACCGCGTGAAGAGCTCCATCGGCCCGTCCGGGATCATCAGCGCGGCGACGTCGCCGGGATCGGGGCCGATGTCGTTGAGCGACGCCCAGTCGGACCGGACCACGCGCTTGAGCGTGCGCAGCAGCGTGAACCGCAGCTCGTCGAGGTCGACGATCCCGATCAGGTCCTCGACGATCGCCATCGCCCGGTCGTCCATGGTCGCCCGAGCGTACGCCAGCGACCGGCGCCAGCGCGACCGCGCGGCGCCGTACGATCGCGGCATGGCCGCTTCCCCGGACGCCCCCGGTCCGACGGTGCTCGTCGCGCCCGACAGCTTCAAGGGCACGCTGACCGCGCGCGAGGTCGCCGACGCGGTCGCCGCCGGGGTCCGCGACGGGGGCGGCACGGCCCTGCCGCTGCCGATCGCCGACGGCGGCGAGGGCACGCTCGACGCGCCGGTCGCCGCGACCAGCGCGAGCGTCCACCGCCAGCGGGTCGCGGGGCCGCTCGGCGACCCGGTCGACGCGCGCTGGGCGCTGCTGCCCGACGGCGTGACCGCGGTCGTCGAGGTCGCGGCCGCCAGCGGGCTGCCGTTGGTCCCGCCCGCGCGGCGCGACGCCTGGGCGGCGTCGACGGCGGGCACCGGCGAGCTGATCGTCGCCGCGGTCCGGGCCGGGGCGGAGCACGTGCTGCTGGGCGTCGGCGGGTCGGCGACGACCGACGGCGGGCGCGGCGCGCTGGCGGCGCTCGACGCGGCCGGCGTCGCCCCGCGGATCACCGTGATCTGCGACGTCGACGTGCCGTGGGAGCGCGCGGCCGCGGTCTTCGCGCCGCAGAAGGGCGCCGACCCGGCGACCGTCGCGCGGCTGGCGGCGCGGCTGGACGAGCAGGCCGAGCGGGCGCCCCGCGACCCGCGCGGGGTCCCGCGGACCGGCGCCGCGGGCGGCCTCTCGGGCGGGCTGTGGGCGTTCCGCGACGCGCAGCTGGTCCCCGGGGCCGACTACGTGCTGGACGCCGTCGGCCTGGACGCCGCGCTGGAGCGGGCGACGCTGGTGGTGACCGGCGAGGGCGGGCTCGACGAGCAGACCTTCGCCGGCAAGGCCGTCGGCGCCGTCGCCGCGCGGGCGGCCCGCCACGGCCGGCCGTGCTGGGCGGTGGTCGGGCGCAGCGCGCTTTCCTCCGACCGCGCTCGCGCGCTGGGCGTCGAGCGGGTGCTGGAGGCCGGCGACCCCGACGCGCTGCGGCGGGCCGGGCGCACGATCGCGGCGGCGCTCGCCGCGGGATGAGCGCCGCCGGGGCGCTCGCCGGTCCGTCCCCCGGAGCAGGCCCGGTCCCGGAAAGCGAAACGCCCCGGCCGAGGCCGGGGCGCTTCAAGCATCAGGGAGAGAGAGGAGATGCACTGATCAGACTAGGGCGCGAACGGCGGAAGAACCGTGAGGGTGCGCACAAATACCGGGCCGAGGACCACCCTCCGGACTGATTCGTCCGGACGTTTCCCCGGTCGCCTGGAAATGTTCGGTCAAATTCTCTACGCTGCGGCCATGTTCCAGCGTGTGCTCGTGGCCAACCGAGGCGAGATCGCCGTCCGCGTCCTCCGCGCCCTGCGCGAGCTCGACGTCCCGTCGGTCGCGATCCACTCCGACGCCGACGCCGACGCGCTGCACGTGACCCACGCCGACGAGGCCCG
>CAZMVL010000104.1:0-498 GCA_964569335.1 uncultured Paraperlucidibaca sp. | reverse complement strand
ATCGGCGCCGGCAACGCGCTCGAGACCTACCTGGACATCGACAAGGTGCTCGGCGCCGCACGTGACGCCGGGGCCGACGCGATCCACCCCGGGTACGGGTTCCTGGCGGAGAACGCCGCCTTCGCCCGGGCCTGCGCCGCCGCCGGAATCACCTTCATCGGGCCGTCGGCCGACGCGATCGAGGCGATGGGCTCGAAGACGCGCGCCCGCGAGCTGATGGCGGCCGCCGGCGTCGCGATCGCGCTCGGCACCACCGCGCCGGTGGCGACGGTCGACGAGGCCCGGGCGATCGTCGACGCGACGATCGGCTACCCGGTCGCGGTCAAGGCGGCCGGCGGAGGCGGCGGCAAGGGCCTCCGCGTCGCCCACGGACCGGACGAGCTGGAGGCCGCCTTCACCGGCGCCGCGGGCGAGGGCGAGCGCTTCTTCGCCGACCCGACGGTCTACCTGGAGCGCTATCTGCCCGACCCGCGGCACATCGAGGTCCAGCTGCTGGCG
>CAZMVL010000103.1:11471-12916 GCA_964569335.1 uncultured Paraperlucidibaca sp. | reverse complement strand
GCGGCGACCTGGTCACCGGTCGTCGCCGCCTGCGAGACGAGGATGCCCGCGCTGGCCGCCAGCAGCAGGTTCTTCGGGTTGACCGCCGCCAGCAGGAACGCGAGCCCCACGCCGCGAAGCGGGGTCATCGCGTCGATCGCGTTCATCCAGGCCGGCAGCTGCGGTTCCGCGTCCCCCCGCGGGCGGCCGCGCCAACGCCGCGCCGCGAGACCGATCAGCAGCAGTCCGAGCACGAGCTTGATCACCCCGACCGTCGTCGACGGCTCCCCCGACCCGTCGTCCGCCAGCAGGCCGCCGAGCAGCGTGAACGCCACCACCGCCACCACGATCCCGCCGACCCAGCCGAGCAGGAAGCCGACACTCGTGCGCCGCGCCTCGGGCGACAGCAGCATCAGGATGGTCGCGATGATCGGGACCGGACTGACCGCGACCCCGACCGCACTCGGCAGGACCTCGCCGATCGCGCCGCCCATCTCAGGCCACCCGCTCGATCGCCGGAAGCCGGTAGCGGCCGTCGATCACCGCGGCGTCGGGGACGTAGACCCGCAGGATCGGCCGGAAGGGCCCGGCCGGAGCGGGCAGCCAGTTGGCGCGCGCGACCGGGTCGTGCGGCTCGCGATGGCTGATGTGGATCGTCAGCCCGCCGTCCTCGTCGGGCACGGTACCCGGGGTGCGGTCGCCCACCGAGTAGCGACCGGCCGGGTTGGCGACCAGGTAGTAGTCGGGCACGTCGTACATCGTCACCGACCAGAAGGCGCCGTTCGGCGGGGTCGGCGACAGTCGCAGCCGGTACTCGCGCTCGCCGGTCAGCGGCTCGCCGTCGCCGTCGACGTAGGTCGGGGCGTAGGCGGCCTCGTAGGCGTGGTTGCCCCACAGCCCGCCAAGCGCGGCACCGGCGCGGCGGACGATCCGCTGCTCCGGGTCGGCGATCTTCCACTCCGGAGCGTCGATCGTGCCGACCGCGAAGTGATCGAGGTTGTAGTCGAAGACGTGGTAGGTGAGCATCCACCCGTTGACCTGCTCGATGTCGCCCTGCCGCAGGCTCGCCTGCACGGCCTCACCGCCGGCCGCGAAGCCCGCCCTCAGCGCCTCCTGCCGGTCGGACCCCAGCGCGCCGATCGGGACCTCACCGGTCAGGCCGAGCGGCGCGAAGCTCGCCTGGGACGCGGCGTCGCGGGCCGCAGGGGGAAGTGCTTGCGACGCGACCCGGTAGCGCTCCCAGAAGGCCAGTGCGTCGTCGAGCCCGTCGACGTTCGCCGTCGGCAGGCCGGCCAGCGGGCCGTTCCCCGCCGCGGGGGCCAGGCGCGTGGCGTCCTGCAGCGCGTGCACGGCGGGCAGGTCGTCGTCGCCCGCGACCGCCCACCGGCCGACGATCGAGGCGATCGCGGTCGGCACGCGGATCACGGTGCGGTGTTCACGGCCGCATTGGTCGCGGCTCGTCCTAC
>CAZMVL010000103.1:0-11461 GCA_964569335.1 uncultured Paraperlucidibaca sp. | reverse complement strand
CGGTGCGGTCGGGGGGGGCGTCGCCGTCCCACCCGGGCGGGACGATCAGGAACCGGCGGGCGCCGTTGCCGGTCGCGCGGCTTCCGACGTAGGCGACGTTGTCGGTCCAGGCCGAGACGAACTGCAGCACGTGGTAGCGGTCCCCGGTGTCGGGGACGTCGAGCTCGAGCGGTCCTCCGGAGAGGTCGAGCTGGGCCATCGAGTAGGCCGTGTCGTTGTTGATCGTCACGAACCGGTCCTCGGGCCCGGCCAGCGTCCGCGCATGACTGAACGCGTTGAGCGGTGCCGCGGCGTTGGCGCCGATGCCGGTGCGCACGTAGCGCTCGACCTGCGCCAGGTTGAAGACCAGCGGGAAGCCGTAGACGTAGGCCTGGGCGGCCAGGTCGGCGTACGGCGGGCGGGGGGCGGAAGACGGCACGGTGACGGGGCTCCGGAGGAACGGGGACGGCGGGAAGGCCGGAGCCGGCCGCGGACGCGCGACCGGGCGGCGAGGGACGACGCCGACCGCCCGGCCCGTCCGTGCGGGACGGGCCCGGCCGACGGCGTGGCGGTCAGGCCGGGGCGTCGGCGACCGGCTCGGTGCCGTTCAGGATCTGCAGCGCGCGGGCCGACTGCTCGTGGTCGACCATCAGCTCGTAGCGCTCGGCCTCCATCCGCGAGAAGCTCGCGAAGTCGCGGCGGCCCCCGGTCGCCGCGTGGCCCATCGCCCCGAAGATCGCGCCGAAGAGCGTCGACAGGACCACGGCGTAGACCAGCAGGCCGAGGAAGTTCGGGCCGGTGAAGAAGAGCCCGAACAGCAGCGCGAAGAAGAGACCGATGATCGCGCCCTGACCGGCGCCCATCAGCGTCGCCTTGCCGGTGGTCATCCGGCTGGTGACCTGCTCGACCGTTCGCAGCCCGGAGCCGACGATCGCCACGTGCTCGACGGGGAAGCCGGCGTCCGAGAGCTGGTCGACGGCCTTCTCGGCCTCGCGGTAGTTGGGGTACGTGGCGACGGAGCGGCGGGCCCCGGCGTCGGTGGAGGGTGTGCTCATCGTCGTTCCTCGGATCTGCCCGCAGGCGTCTAGGACCTGGGTCCTGGGTGTCGCGACGTGTATACCGCGCGGGGCGCCGCCGTTCCACTGCGGGAAGGGACCACCGGACGATCGGCGGGCTCGACCGCGTGCGATCGGGGTGCGTGGGCCGCCCGAACGACACGCAGTCCGGTGGCCGCTCCTCGGCTCCGCGCCGCTCACCAGGGCACGGCCCACAGCTCGGTCGCGCTGCCGACCGGGACCGGCTCGCCGAGCGTCAGGCCGGGCACGCCGTGCAGCTCGATCGCGACGGCGCCCGGCGCCGCCGGCCGGGCGGTCGGGAACCACGGACGCCACTCGCGCGCGCAGATCAGCAGGCCGGACTCGTCGCCGACCGCGGTGAACCCGGAGCCGGGGTCGCCGAACCAGCGCCGCAGGCCGAGGCCGTCGAGGCGCTCGACGAGCGCGGCGCCGCCGGCGGCGGCAACGCCGACCTCGCTGATCCCGCGGATCAGGCCGGGTCCGTCCGGCCGCTCGCCCGCCGGCGTCCACGCCCGGCGATGGCGGGCGATCAGCTCGATCACGTGGCCGGCCGGAGACTCCGCGTAGACGCTGTGGGCCGCCCAGCCGGAGAAGTCGACGATCGTCTCGCCGTCGGCGAGCGGGATCAGCGGGGCCGCGCGGCCGAGCCACTCGGAGGCCTCGACCAGCCGGTCCTGGGCGACCTCGAGCGCGACGTGGTGCGCCGGCGCGGCGCCGCGCCCGTGGCTCTCCGCGGCGACCGGCTGGAACGCCAGTACCCCGTCCCCGACCCGCACCGCGAAGCCGCCCGCCGGGGCCCCGAGCGCCGGCTCCAGGCCCAGCCGCCCGGTCCACCACGCCTGCTCGTCCGCCATCCGCGCGGTGGTCAGCGTGACCCGGCGGATCCGCGGATCGGCGTTGGTGGTCGGGGGCAGGCTGGACACGCCTCGGACGTTAGCCGGGCCGCGGTGGTTCCGCTGAACGACACCGGTGTGCGGTTCGCCACCCATGCGGGGGCCGACTGCACACCGGTCCGGCGTGGGACCTACTGGTTGCCGCGGGCGATCTCGCGCAGGTTGATCGTCCGGTCGTAGAGCTCGGCGTCGACGCCGTTCTCGAGCGCGACGTCGCGCAGCGGGGCGCCCGAGTCGGTCGCCTCCTTCACGATCTTCGTCGCCAGGTCGTAGCCGATCGCCTCGTTGAGCGCGGTCGCCGTCGCCAGCGTTCCCGCGGCGGAAGCGGCGGTGCCCTTCTCGTTAGCGGTGATCCCGTCGACGCACTTCTCGGCGAACGCGACCGACGCGGTCGAGAGCAGGTGGATCGACTGCAGCAGGTTGCGGGCGATCAGCGGAACGCGGACGTTCAGCTCGAACTGGCCCTGCATGCCGCCGATCGTGATCGCGGTGTCGTTGCCGATCACCTGCGCGGCGACCTGCAGCACGACCTCGGGCAGAACCGGGTTGACCTTGCCCGGCATGATCGACGAGCCCTTCTGCAGCTCCGGCAGGAACAGCTCGCCGATGCCGACGCGGGGGCCGGAGCCCATCAGCGCGATGTCCTGGGCGATCTTGGTCAGCGAAACCGCGACGCCCTTCAGCGCGCCGGACAGCTCGACCAGGCCGTCGCGGTTGCCCTGGGCCTCGAACGGATCGGCCGGAGCCGCGATCAGCTGCAAGCCGGAGTCGGCGATCAGCCGCTCGCGGACCTTCGGCGCGAACTCGGCCGGGGTGTTCAGGCCGGTGCCGGTGGCGGTGCCGCCGAGCGGGATCTGGCCGACGTGCGGCAGCGCGTTCTCGACCCGCTTGACGCCCTGGCGGACCTGGGCGGCGTAGCCGGCGAACTCTTGGCCGAGCGTGACCGGGACCGCGTCCATCAGGTGGGTGCGGCCGGCCTTGACGACGTCGGCGAACGCGTCGGCCTTGGCCTGCAGCGACGCCTCGAGCTGCTTCAGCGCCGGGATCAGCCGGTTGGTCGCCTCGTCCAGCGCGGCCAGGTGGACGGCCGAGGGGAAGGTGTCGTTGGACGACTGCCCCATGTTGACGTGGTCGTTGCGGTGGGCCTCGCCGCCGGTCAGCGCCGAGATCACCTCGTTGACGTTCATGTTCGTCGAGGTGCCCGAGCCGGTCTGGAAGACGTCGATCGGGAACTGGTCGTCGTGGTCGCCCGCGACGATCTCCGCGGCCGCGGAGGCGATCTTGTCGGCGATGCCCTGGTCGAGCTTGCCGAGCTCGGCGTTGACCAGCGCGGCGGCGCCCTTGATCCGGGCCTGCCACCGCACGACCTGGACGGGCACGCGCTCGCCGGAGATCGGGAAGTTGTCGACGGCCTTCTGGGTCTCGCTGCCGTACAGGGTCTCAGCCATGGTGTCCCTCGGGTGGTTCGGGCGGATCGTGGGTGGCACCCGTCCGGCGTGCGACGGTCGCGTCCGGAGCCGATGGGGCGGCGGGTGCACGGGTGGTGCGACGGGCGGGACACTACTCCGGGCCGGCGCGCGGAAGCCGTCCGGCCGCCGGGCCGGAGCGAGCCGCTCCGGTCGCGACGTGCTTCCCACGGACGTCATAGCGCGGGTACGGTCCGACCGACGGCCACTCCCGGCTGTCAGCCACCCGACCCCGGAAGCCCACCGATGACCAGCCCCGGATCGCCGACGGTCGACGCGCACCTCGAGGCGCTCGACCACCCCCGCAAGGACGAGATCCTGCGACTCCGCTCGGCCATCCTCGCCGGAGTCGACGGGCTCGACGAGCACGTCAAGTGGAACGCACCGAGCTTCCGCTTCGGCGGCGAGGATCTCGTGACCTTCCGGCTGCATCCCGGTCCGCGCGTGCAGCTGGTGCTCCACCGCGGGGCACGACGGGGTGATCCCGAGGTCCGCTTCCGCGTCCCCGATCCCGAAGGGCTCGTCGAATGGCGGGCCGTCGACCGCGGCGTGATCACCGTGGCCGACGCCGACGAGACCGCGGCCCGGCAGGAAGCGATCGTCGCGCTGGTGCGCCTCTGGGTGGCCGACGCCCGCTGACCGACAGCGGGACTGGGCCGGTGGGTGGCCCCGCGCTACCGTCCCCCGTCGTGCCGCTCCGATCGCCGTACGACCGCCAGATCGCGCGACTGGCCCTGCCGGCGCTCGGCACGCTCGCCGCGGAGCCGAGCTACCTGCTGGTCGACACGGCGATGGTCGGGCACATCGACGGGCCGGAGGCCGGTCAGGCGCTGGCGTCGCTGGCGCTGGCCGCCTCGGTGCTGACGACGATCGCCGGCCTGGGCGTGGTGGCCGCCTACGCGACGACCGCCGCGGTCGCCCGGCTGTCGGGAGCGTCGGCGGCGGACGGCCGCCACGACGAGGACCTCCGACGGATCGCCGCCCAATCGCTCTGGCTGGGCCTGGCGCTGGGCGCGATCGGCGCGCTGGTCGCCGCGGCCGCCGGGCCGCTCTGGGTCGAGGCGCTGGGCGGCCGCGGCGCGACCGCCGACGGAGCGGTCCGCTACCTGCGGATCGCCGCGCCCGGGCTGGCCTTCGCGCTGCTGAGCATGGCCGCCCAGGGCTGGCTGCGCGGGACCGGCGACCTGCGCTCGCCGCTGCTGATCGTGCTGATCGGCAACGCGATCAACCTGGTGCTCAACCCGCTGCTGATCTTCGGCCTGGACCTGGGCCTGGACGGCAGCGCGCTGGCGACGCTGGTCGGCCAGCTGACGATGGGCGCGTTGTTCATCCGCCTGCTCTGGCGCGGCAGTGCGTCGGACGACCGGCCTTCCGGCGCAGGCCACCGCTGGGGCCTGCGCCGCCCGTCGCTGGCGCTGCTGCGGCGGATCGGCGTCACCGGCGCGTACCTGCTGGTCCGGTCCGGCACGCTGCTGCTGAGCTTCGCGGTCGCGGCGGCGGTGGCCGCGCGCTCCGGAGATCCGTCGCTCGCCGCGCACCAGATCGGCTGGCAGCTGTTCGTCTTCATCGCGCTGGTGCTCGACGCGCTGGCGATCGCCGGCCAGGTGCTGATCGGCCGCGCGCTCGGCGCCGGCCGTGTCGACCAGGCACTCGCGGCGTCGCGGCGGATGCTCGGCTGGACGGTGCTCTTCGGCGTCGTCGTGGCGGCGCTGCTGATGGTCCTCCGCGACCCGATCCTGGCGCTCTTCACCGACGACGCGGCCGTCCGCGAGCAGGCCCGGGACCTGTGGCCGCTGCTGGCCCTGATGGTGCCCTTCGCCGCGGCGGTCTTCGCCTTCGACGGAATTCTGATCGGGGCCGGGGACGTGCGCTTCCTGGCGCTGGCGATGACCGGAGCGGCCCTGCTCGGGATCCCCGCGATGCTCGCCTTCCACGCGGCGGGCTGGGGCATCGCCGGCGTCTGGGCGGCGCTCGTGCTGCTGATCCTGGCGCGACTGATCGGCACCGGCTGGCGCTACCGCGAGCGCGGGTGGGCGCGGACCGGGGCGTGGAGGTAGATCCGCGCGGCGATACCGACGGAACGCGCCCTGCCCCGACGCCGGCGGCCCGCCGCGCGAACGCTATGTCCAAGGATTGAGCGTATGATCTCTCGAGAGGAGACACCCGTGAGTTCTGACGCCCCAGCCACCCGCGCAGCCGTGGAGATCTTCCGCCCGCTCGTCCTGCGAAAGGCCGTCGACGAAGTCGTTTCCGTCCTCGTCGACGCGATCCACGGTGGCGCCGTCGGGCCCGGTGAGCGGTTCCCGCGGGAGGTCGACCTGGCCAAGCGGCTGGACGTCAGCCGCAACACGATCAGTCAGGCGATGGCGCGACTGGAGCAGGCCGGCGTGGTCACCATCCGCCGCGGTTCGCGGGGCGGCGCCGTGGTCCAGAGCCATTCGGTCCCGCCAGAGCTCCTGATGCCGTCGCCCGACGGGGAGACGACGGAGGTCGCCCAGTGGCTCGAAGCCCGGCGCGTGATCGAGACCGAAGCGACCCTCCTCGCCGCGCCGCGGCTCACCGAGGCGGACATCGCCAGCCTCCGTGGACTGGTTGACGAGCTCGAGCTGCTGGTCGGCAACGACGCGGAGTTCATGACCGTCGACCTGCGCTTCCACGCCGAGGTCGGCCGGTTGTCCGGGAACGCGTTGCTGGCCCAGTACCTCGACGACCTGATGCGCCGCTTCCTGGTCCTCCGGACGCACTACGCCGTCGGTCGCGCTGACTTCGCCCAGGGAATCGCGAACCAGAAGCGGTCACTCGCCGCGCTCGAGAGCAGGGACCGGCAACAGATCCTCGACGCCACCGACGAGCACCTCGGAGCCGTCGAGGATCACTTCCTCGGGCGGCGGCTGCGGCGGGCGACCGACGCGGCGTAGCCGCGTCGAAGCATCGAACGTCCGGAGCGTCAGGCCGCGCAGGCCCGGACGAACTCACGGTCCAGCTCCACGCCGAGCCCCGGCCCGTTCGGGACCGCGACGACCCCGTCCTGCACCGCTAGCGGCTCGACGATCACGTCGCGCGCGAGATAGAGCGGACCCGCGACGTCCGACGGCACCGGGCAGTCGCGGATCTCGGGGAAGGCGGCGCCGAGGTGCAGCAGGTGCGCCGTGGCGACCCCCAGCTCGAAGGTGCTCCCGAACAGGCAGGGAATGCCGTAGGCCCGGGCGATCGCGAGCATGTCCAGCGTCTGGACGATGCCGCCGTGCATGCTCGGCGTGAGGGCCCACAGGTGCGCGACCCGCTGCGCCGCGAGCGAGACCGCCGCAGCCGGGGTGGTGAGCATCTCGTGGGCCATCACGGGGATCGAGGAGCGGCGCGTGATCTCCGCCAGGTCCGCCGGTCGATCCCGCGCGACCGGCTGCTCCAGGAACGCGATACCCAGCGCGTCGAGCGGCGCGAGGGCGCGGATCGCGACGGGCAACGACCAGCCGCCGTTGGCATCGACGCCGAGCTGCTCGCCGTCGCGCATCGCCTCGCGCGCCGCGGTCACCCGCGCGATGTCCGCATCCAGCGCCTGACCGACCTTCAGCTTGAAGACGCCGAAGCCCAGCTCACGACCCTTCGCGATGCCCTCCCGCACGTGCTCGACTCCGCCGTAGCCGATGCCGTACTTCGCCGGCGTCGGGTGGGGTGCATCGCCGCCGAGCAGGCGGTACAGGGGCACGTTCGCGTGGCGTCCGAGCAGGTCCCAGAGCGCCATCTGGATTGCGGCCTTCGCGTAGGGGTGCCCGAACAGCGCCGCGTCCATGGCCGCGACCGCGGCACGGATGCCGGCGGTGGTCCCGACGAGCGCCGGAGCCAGGTGATCCTCAACCGCCGCCTGGACCGAGCGCGCATCCTCACCGGTCCACCAGATCTCGGTCGGGGCCTCACCGACGCCGACGTGACCGCCCGCGTGCACTTCCACCAGCACGTAATGGGCGTCTGGTGTCGTGCCGTAGGAATGGCTGACGCGGTTGGCGTCGGATCGCGGGACGCGGACTGCGTAGGCGTCGATCCGCTCGATCACCGGGACCGCGCTCATCCCCGAGCCTCCGCGTCGCGGGCCAGCGCCCGGTCGAGGACCGTCTCGCAGTGCGCGACCAAGCCGGCGACGGCCATCTCCAGCACCGCTTCACCGACGGCCGCGCTGCCGGCCGCGGCCTCACCGATCACACCCCGGCGGCTGTCGGCCTCCGGCCGCGGCGCTCGGTGGAACACCACCTCCGAACCGCCCGGGGCGCCCGGATCCAGTGGGCCGACCGGCGGAGGAATCTGCCCGTCGCGGACGAGGCTGCCGAGTCGCAGGCCAACCGAGGTCTCCATCTCGCCGGCATGACCGAAGCCATGCTCGACCGGCTGGATCTCCTGCAGCTTCTCGTGCTCGACGAGGTCCCAGTAGGAGACGAACTCGACCCGCACATCGCTCGCGCCGAGCTCGGCCAGCGCGCCCACGCCCGCTCCGAAGTTGCCCGAGTGACCGTTGACGATCAACAGGTCACGCAAGCCCGCCTGGGCCGCCGACCGGCAGACGTCCAGCAGCAGCCCGCGCATCGTCCCCTGCGTCAGCGACAGCGTGCCGCCGAGCTCGAGCCAGTAGTCCGAGCACCCGAAGGGCAGGGCCGGCAGGACGACGGCCCTCCGCCCCAGGCGCGCAGCCGTGCGCTCCACGATCATGCCCGCGGTGAGGTGGTCGAAACCCGTCACGAGGTGGGGCCCGTGCTGCTCGGTCGCACCCACGGCCCACAGGCCGATCGCGCCGGCGGCGATGGACTCGGTCACCTCGTCGACGGTCAGGAAGGCCCAGAACGACGATGTCTCGTCGGTGGTTGCGGCGCCGTCACGCAAGGCCCCGTCTCGGTGCGTGGCGATGAACGATTCGATCATGATGTGGAGAACCTGCCTTCGGTGGTGGGGACGGGGGAGGCTGGACGGACGTCGCCGGTCGGCTTCGGTGCGGATGCCTCCTGGTAGCGACAGCGCACGTCGCGACCAGGGGCGATCGTGCGCAGCTCCTGGACGGTCGTCGCACAGTCGTCGTGCGCGACCGGGCAGCGAGGGTGCAGGCGGCAGCCTCCGGGCGGGTCGACGAGCGACAGCGACCGACCGACGAGACGCTCGCGCGTGTCGACGCGCCGCTTGGCGCTCGGCACCGCGGACAGCAACGCCCGCGTATAGGGGTGCAGGGGGTTGGCGATCACCTCGTCGACCGTGCCGCGCTCGACCAGCTCGCCGAGGTGCATCACGAGCACGCGATCGGCGATCGCACGGACCGCACCGAAGTCGTGGGTGATCATCAGCAGCGCGAGATCGTGCTCGCGGACCAACCGGGCGAGCAGGTTGAGGATCTGCGCCCGGAGCGAGGCGTCGAGCGACGCCGTCGGTTCGTCGGCCACCAGCACGCGGGGCGACGAAGCCAACGCCCGAGCGATCGCGATCCGTTGGCGCATGCCCCCGCTGCATTCGCTGGGGTATCGCCGGGCAACAGCGGCCGGCAGCCCCACGTCGACGAGCAGCTCGAGCACGCGCGCCCGTCGCGCGGCCCGGTCGAGACCGCTGTGCAGGATCAGCGGCCGTTCGATCGCCCGCCCGACGCTCATTCGCGGGTTCAGCGAGGCATAGGGATCCTGGAACACGAACTGCGCGTCCTGACGCAGCGCCCGCAGCTCGCGAACCCCGAGCTGCGTGACCTCGCGACCAGCAAGCTGCACCGATCCACTCGCGACGGGCGTCAGGCCGACGATCGCCCGCGCGAGCGTCGACTTGCCCGATCCCGACTCGCCGACGATCCCGACGACCTCACCGGCCGCCAGGTCCAGGTCGACGCCGACGACCGCATCGAACTCGACAGGCCGGTTCGACGGGCCGCGGGGTGCGCGGTAGCGAACGACGAGGTCACGAACACGGAGCGGCGGGGTCGTCATGCGATCTCCTCCTCGGCGGACGAGGGCAACGCCGGCGTCGGCCGCATACCGGCCACCAGCTCGTCGGCGCGGTGGCATGCGGCGGCGTGCGTCGCGCTCCGTGCGAGCAGCTCCGGTCGCTCTTGGCGGCAGCGCTCGAGCGCAAGGGCGCAACGCGGCCCGAACCCGCAGCCGGGCAGGCTGGCGGTTCCCAACGGCGCCCCCGGTATCGGGTCGACCGCGGCATCGTACGTCCCGAAGGGATCGACGCTGGCGGCGAGCAGCCCTCGCGTATACGGGTGCCGCGGCGCGGCGAACAGCTCGGCGGCCGACCCCTCCTCGACGATCCGGCCCGCGTACATGACGAGCACCCGCTCGCAGCGCTGCACCACGAGGTTCAGATCGTGCGAGACGAGCACCACGGCGAGGCCGTCCTCACGCTGGAGGCGTTGGAAGAGGTCGAGGATCTCGGCGCTCAGCGTCACGTCGAGCGCGGTCGTCGGCTCGTCCGCGAACAGCACCCGCGGGCGCGACAGCAACGCCATCGCGATCATCACGCGCTGTCGCATTCCGCCGCTGAGCTCGTGCGGGTAGGCGCGCAGGAGCGAAGCCGCATCGGCAAGCTCAACGTGCGCGAGTGCCTCCAGGCTCCGCGCGCGGCGTTGGCGGCGCGGCAGATCGCGAACGCGAAAGCGCAGCGCCTCCGCCAGCTGCCACCCGATCGTGAAGCCCGGGTTGAGCGACGACAGCGGATCCTGGAAGACGAAGCCGACCTCCGTCGAGCAGAGCCGCCGTGCCCGCCGGGGAGCGAGCGCCCGCAGATCCTGTCCGTCGAGTCGGGCGCTCCCCCGGACCTCCGCGGCGGCGCCCGGCGGCAGCAGGCCCGCGATCGCCCGCAGCGAGACGGACTTCCCGCTCCCGGATTCGCCGACGATGCCCAGCATCTCGCCCGCCCGCAGGACGAAGTCCACCCCGCGAACCGCCTGGGCGCTCCGTCCGAACCGCACCGACAGGTCCTCGACCTCGAGCAGATGCCCGGTCATGAGCCGCTCCGCGTCTCGTCGAAGAGGTCTCCCAGACCGTCGCCGAGCAGATTGAAGCCGAGCACGATCCACGCGATCGCCACCCCGGGAGCGATCGCCAGCAGCGGCGCCACGTTGAGATACTGGACGCTGTCGGTCAGTTCCAGCCCCCAGCTCGTCTGCGGCGACTGGACGCCGAAGCCGAGGTAGCTCATCCCGGCCTCGTTGAGGATCGAGAACGCGAGCATGCTCGTCAGCAGCACCAGGATCGGGAAGTACGCGTTGCGCAGCACGTACCGCAACGCCAACGCGCCGGTCCGCTCACCCAGCGCGCGTCCCGCCTCGACGAAGTCCTGGGCGGCCACGGACTGCACGGTGTTGCGGGTCAGGCGGGCCACCTGCGGGGTGTAGACGACGGTGAGCGCCACGATGACGGTCGTCAGCCCTCGTCCCATCACCGCGACCAGGCCGAGCGCGACGAGCAGCCACGGGAAGGACAGCAGCACGTCCATCGCGCGCATCGCCAGACCGTCGACGACGCCGCCGAAGAACCCGGCGAGCAGGCCGACGCCGATCCCCAACAGGCCAGCCAGGGCGCCGACGATCAGCGGTACGGCGACCGCCAGCCGCGCACCGGCGATCAGCCGGCTGAGCACGTCACGCCCGTAGAGGTCCGTCCCGAGCCAGTGCGCGCTCGACGGCGGGTCAAGCGGGGCTCCGACGCCCTGCTGCGTGTAGTCGAACGGGGCGATCAACGGCCCGAAGACGGCGAGCACGAGGATCGGGACCAGCATGCCCGCACCGATCACGATCTTGGGGCTGGCGAAGGCACGACGCCACCCGCTGCGGGAGCCGTCCCCGAGCGCTTCGGCGGGCAGCGGCACGGGGTGCTCGGCGGTGCTCATCGTGCCACCGCCCGACGGTTCTTGGGCTCGAGCGCGATCGCCAGGATGTCGGTCAGCAGATTCACGAGCACGAAGGCAGCGGCGAACAGCAGCAGGCCGCCCTGGACGACGGGGTAGTCGCGGGCGGCGACCGCGTCGTAGACGAGCCGGCCGAGGCCGGGCCAGGCGAACACGACCTCGACCACGAGCCCGCCTC
>CAZMVL010000102.1:1550-13071 GCA_964569335.1 uncultured Paraperlucidibaca sp. | reverse complement strand
TGGTAGAGGCTGACGTGGAACTCGCTACGCAGGAAAAGCGAGCCCGAGGATAGCGTTCCGCCCTCTCTTTACCCTCAGTGTAAGCCACGCCTCTTGTGGCGCGATTCACCTCCGTGTTAGTAAGCGTTGAGCCACGGTCCGCCCAGAAATCACTGCGTCGGCACGGGCTCCACGCGGCCAACCTCACAGCCTGGTGCGAAGCGGCTCTGCCGGCTCAACCCGATCAGCATGGATTCATGGATTGGGTGCTCGAACTGCGTGAGCAATGCAGACGACAATTTCCTTGAAACAGCCGATTGTCGACAACGCAGTACGTGGGTAGCACGGCGTAGCTGCTGCTTCGAATCTGGTTTGAACGAGCGTCAAGGCGCATCGCCGACGTAGCTCGGATCGCGGCGGAACTCGTTCGCAATCTGATCCGTAATTCGCTGGTACTGTGCAATCATTCGGCAGTACTCCCAGCCTTTAGGACCGTCCAGGCCCCCCCCTCTGATCAACAGCATATATAAAAGGCGCAGCTCGGGCCGAAACGGTAACCGATAGGACAATGCCTTAAGAGTTCTTCTACGTTTGACGGGATCGGGGTCAACCAGCCCAGAGAAGTCGAGTGACGTGCCAGACGTGTGCACAATCTCCGCAGCTTCGAGCTCGGCATATCGAAGATGGCGCTGCCACCACTGAGCTAGGCCCTTGCTAAAGTTGTCGTGGATCAGGTGCCCATTCAGTCTACCAAGCGTCCCATCAACTTCTGGATACTCGTGAACCAACCGTGCGGGGTAGTAGATGCGATCACGACGATACAGGCGGATGTGCCAACTCGGATATAGCGTGGAGTGGCGGATCCAATGACCGTGAAAGTAGTCTTTGCGGCGCAGTCGAAACGCCGCCCGTGAGGGTTCTGCGTGCGCAACAGCTTCTGGGATTTCCTTGGCAAGCTCTGGTTCGACGCGCTCGTCCGCATCGAGCGCGAGTATCCAATCGTAGCGATAGCTCACAGATGTCCGAGCAGCTTCGCGTTGGGCACCATAGCTGGTGAAAGCGTGCTGAAATACACGAGCGCCTGCGGACTCCGCAATGGAAGGGGTATCGTCCGTGCTGAAAGAGTCGAATACAACGATGTCGTCGCTAAAGCTCGCCGAAGCGATGCAATCTGCGATGTTTCTCGCTTCATCTTTCGTGAGAATAAGGACTGAGCAGTTCACGGTTCCGAACTCCTCAGAATGCGAGATTTAACCACGCGTGCGGGATTTCCAACAGCAACTACCCAAGGAGGAAGATCACGAAAGACGCTGGAGCGTGCGCCGACTACGGTGCCTTCGCCGATGGTAACGCCCGCCGAGATGTAAACATCGGCAGCGATCCACGCTAAAGCCTCTACGCGAATGGGAGCATCGAAACCAGGCATACCGGCTGCTTCATGATCGTGGCTTGCCGTGCATAGGAACGAATACTGCGAGACCACCGCATGCAAGCCGATCTCGATAGGCGCCACACAGTAACAATCCACGTCCTCGCCCATCGCGGAATGATCGGCCATAGTGAGATTCCAAGGGGCCCAGACGCGCACCGACGCCATGATATGAACGTTTCGACCGATTCTTGCCCCAAACAGCTTCAAAAGCCAGTTACGCCAGGCGTACATAGGACGTGGCGTCGGCCGAAATAAGAAGAGCCACACCACTTGCCAGCAGGCTCTCAACAAGCGGTTTCTCTTCGAGAAGCGGCTGCCTCGATCCGCTAGCTGACTCGTCGACGGTAGCCCTGGAGAGCGAGGTAGCAGTTTTACCTCCCGAGGAGTTGTGAAGTTCTGCTGCATCGTGCCCACTACCCTAACGTCGACGCTGGGCGATGGCATGCCCTCGTCGCGCAGAAGAATTTAAGGGGAAGGCCAAAGTACACTTGCGTTCCTAGCACTGTTCGCGATCGAGTGCACCGTACCCCGCGACCCAGAACTGATCTGCTAGCGAGCTTTGGTGGTTTTTCGCACTAGTACGACTTGATCACATGCGCAAAGGCCCGCGCGGGCGTGTTGCGGGGTCGAAAGGTGCGCGGCACAGAGGACACTCAGGCAAGAAGCCTGAGGAGCACCGGAGCACCTGCTGCAGCTCCCCCCGCACAGCCTGAGGCGTCCATCGAACTCTCGATCGGGGGGAAAAGCGCCATCCTGATGGCCAGGAACGCGTGAGCAGCAGAGCAGAGCGCAACGTGGTGGTGGAAGCCGAGCCAAGTGCGACCTTCGAAGTGATCTAGGCCCAGCTCGCCCTTGAGTTCTTGGTAGTCGCGCTCTATGCGCCACCGCAGCTTGAGCAATCGAACCAGGTCCCTCGTTGGCGTGTCGGTTGGCATGTTGCTCGGATAGAACTTGAACGACCTCTTCGGCTGATTGGTTTCCTCTATGAGCAGCCATTGCTCTGTCGGTACAGCTCGGTGTCGCGCATCCACTGCGTTTTACGACATCAGCACTATCGAACAAGCGCCCCGTCCGCCATCAACCGGCCGTGCATTCATGCTGTCGTTGCTGTGGGTGGCGCTGGAATCACACCGCCTGAAAGCCAGATGCGCTATTTCTTGATTCGAGTTGTCCAGAAATCCAGAGCGGCTCACAGAATGTCAAATTTCAGGCTTTACGGTATCAAAGTCCCAACCAGTCAGATGTCGCCGGTTACCCTTGATTGCAGGCGCTGCAACGAGAGTCGGGCACGTTTACGCGTACGATGAGCCTTTCAAACCGCCAAACTCGAGCCTAGTGCTACGCTATCCGGCTTCCGGATAATTAAGAAGAGTTCGGGACCGTCGAGTGGACCGTGTGACTGGCTCTTTCCACTCAACCAGGATTGGATCTCGGTCCGCTCGATGCGTGAGGAGACGAACCAGGGCAAGTGGGGGAAGCTCTTCGCGACGAACTCCGCACTTAAAAGTACTGGATGAACTCGTCCCCAGTGGAGGTGAAATCCGGTCGGATCGATGCGCCTTCGCTCTTCGCTTCCATTGGGCGTGTGGGCAACGACGAAGCCTTGCCCTCGTACTTTGGCTAGCTGCATTTCGATCGCAGCTTTGGGGTCGGCTGTGTGTTCGAGAACGTGAGATGAGTAGCTCGCATCGAAGCCCTCTGGAAGTACGTCAAAAGATGTATGAATCTCCACTCCAAGCTTGCGCCCGAATGCTGCACGCGGACGGGATAGCTCGTACGCTTGAGCATCGTAGCCGGCCCGGCGCAGTTGCCATGTGCAGTATCCCCAGTTGGCGCCGTAGTCGAGCACACGGTGTCCGGCTGTTAGGTTTAGAGCTTGGAGAAGGGAGACCACTCTCGAGAAGTCTTTTTCTGTATTTGCGAAGCCGACATCGAGATAGCCCTGAAGACTTGTGTCATCGGGCAGGTCTGTCGTTAGTCCGGCTTGTGTATATTCACTCTGATAAAAAGTATCAAGTTCGTTCTGGCTTTCATACGGATACCTATAGAGCAGACCGCATCCAGAGCACCGGTTAAGCGAGAATGTCAGCTTGTTGTCTACGGTGCTGCTGTTTTGATCACCACAAACAGGGCAGGATTTCTTCTGGGTGAGTCGTCTGGTGATACCAGAGACGAGGTACTGCCACCGTTCCCGATCACACGCCAAACGTAGGCGTTGACTAAGGAACTCCCGAATGTGTTTTGTTCTGTTCTGCGGCTGCATGTGATTAGACCTTTCTTTCATGGCTGGAAGTCTAATGAAGAGAAACTTACGCTTGATGGTTGGTTGAAGCCCGTGTTCGCAGTCTCAGCCAGAAGCCTCTCGCGGGAACTGCTTGAGCTTCGCGTTCTCTTCCTCGAGCTGGCGCAACTTGCGGAGAGCCTCTGCTCGCTGACGCCGAGTTTGCGTGCGACCTGCCCGATGGGCGCGCCGCTTGCTTGCGCATGTGCGGCTGCGACCTGTGCTTCGGTGAAATTCGACTTTTCATGGCGCTTCTCTCCTGGTCGCGGAGGTCGCCGCAGAATGTCAAATTTCAGGCTTTAGGGGGTCCAAAAAATCCCAATCAGCTCACACCTGCGGTCTGACTACATGGCTCTGGCCATTTTTTCGGCGCCTTTTCACTTTCCAGTGGCTCAAGCGCGTTGACATGCTCCATGGGCGCGACTGCCATACGCAGGTCGCGCCCTGCGGCGGCCAGCAACACATCTCGATAACGCGACGTGCATACCGACCTGCTGAAGTGCTCTTCGCACGCTTGGCGCCCTGCCATTCCCAGTACGGCCAGGCGCTCTTGGTTCGCAAAGAGTTTACGGACACCTTCAGCGAGTGCCGGGGGATTCTCTGGAGTCACAACCTCTCCGCAGGCAAAGTGCTCCAATACACGGGCGACCTCGGAGGTTGTTTCAACGGACGCGAGGACCGGGCGCGCGGAAGCGAGAATGCCGTAGAGCTTGGAGGGAACAAGGTCGTTCCCGACTCCCCACTTCATGCAGACGAGTCCGACATCGCAGGATGCGAGTAGCTGCGGTAGGAGTTCTCGAGGTTGAGGTGGGAGAAATATGATGTTGGAGCAGTTCAAATTCTTCGCTTGCCTTTGGAGGGATTCCTTTGCATTCCCATCGCCAACAATCGCGAAAGTAATAGGCAGATCTGTAACCATGGCGGCGGCCGCTACGAGATGATCCAGCCCCTGACTTAAACCGACATTTCCAGAATATTGGACGACAAATCGATCTGCAAGACCGTTCGCCACTGCGAATGGGTTGTTGCGTTCGATTGGAGCGTTCGTGGTGTCTGCCCAGTTGGGAATGACCCTTAGCTGATCTGGCTGTACACCCTTGTCGATAAGCCGCTGAGCCATCCCCTGAGACAGAGTTACGGTCCCGGTGGCTGCGCGGTAGAGTGTTGAGCTAATTTTGTCGATCGCATCGGTAAAACGCCCTTTGCGGACGACCCCAAGATTTATCGCAACGTCTGGATACAGATCCTGGACGGAATAGACAAAGGGCACGTCTCTCAAGGCTCTGATCAGCACCCCGGTGACGCCTAACAACAGGGGGGGCGTAGACATAATTAGAACGACATCTGGCCGTTCAGTCGTGAGTGTCGAGAGCAACGACGCTCCGAAGTACGTGCCGTAGTGGAGCATCCTGCGCGGGATGCTCCGCTTCGTCGGCACGTAGGAAGGGACCCGCAAGATTTTCACGCCATTGTGGAACTCAGAAGCAGGCGCATTTTCCATCCCCGGCAAGAGCCTGTAAGAGGGACGTCCGCAAATTACCGAGACCGAGTGCCCACTGTTGGCGAGATCCTCGCAGATATCCTGCAAGAGTTGACCGGTTGGAGCGATCTCGGGCCAATAGTGCTGATTGAGAACCAGTACTTTCATTTACGCTACCCGCCCTGAAACAGGCTCGCCTGTAGAATGGCCATCTTGAGGAGGATTTGCATCGTTTGGGTCGGACTCGTCTGCGTATCGGTACCCCTGATAGTAAGGATAGCCGCCGTAGGTAGAGTGTGATGAGAGATCCAGATCGTTGATTATGCAACCAAGGACTGTCGTTCCTATGCCTCTGAGTCGGAGAAATGCATGCTTCAATGCATCGCGTGACGTCGCACCTCCCTTTGCGACGAGCACGGCGGCATCTAACTGCGGGCCGAGGACGGCGGCGTCGGTCACGACGTTCACGGGCGGGCTGTCGAATAGGAGAAGGTCGAAGCGTTGCTTGAGCTCCTCCAGAAGTGCTGCAAACTTGGCAGTATGAAGTAGCTCTGCAGGATTTGGAGGGATAGGGCCACAGGGGAGCAGAAATAGGTCGTCCACCACAGTGTTTTGGATGGCTTCTTCCAAGGTCGCCTGCCCTGCGAGAACAGAGCTGAGTCCAACAGTGGAGGAGACGGAGAAGGCGCGATGGAGTCGAGGCCGACGTAAATCAGTGTCGACAAGAAGAACTCTGCGTCCGCCGTTGGCCAGGCTGATCGCCAAAGAAGCGGCTACAGTTGACTTACCTTCGGATGGGGCCGGACTGGTGAGGAGCAAGCTGCGCAGCGGTTTGTCGGCTGACATGAACGCAAGGTTTGTACGAATCGTCCTGCAGCATTCCGCGACGGCAGATTGTGGATCAGTGTGGACAATGAGTTCTTTTTGCGTTACGCGGTCCTTCTTCCGTTTGCCTTTGCTTGAGGGGCGCGTGGACTTCGATCTCGCGCCGTAAACAGGCCTTTCAATGCCTATCTCTGGAACAACACCGAGCATATGCAGCCCGAGCGCCGTGACATCGTCAGGGCTTGCAATCGAACGGTCCATTCGAGAGCGAACAAATGCCACGCCGAATCCAAGAAAGATCCCTAATAGGCATCCCGCGGCGAGGTTCATTGCAACGCGCGGTTGAATAGGAATATCGGGCCTAAGGGCCCTATCTATCAGGCGAACAGGCAATACACGCAGCATCCGCGACAAGTTCGCTTCGGCGGTTCGCTGCAAGAGAAGACCATGGACCTTCTCGTTGTTGGCTCTCTCTCTCTCGAGGCGGTTGAACTCTATTTCGTGGAGATTCAACTCGAGCCCCGCTCGTTGAGCTTGTTGCTTCGCCGCCTGGAGACCTTTCTCAATATCCTCGGCCTCAAGCAGCTCCCTACGACTTGAGGTGATAAACGCCTCGACCTCCTTCCTGGCTTCGTCTTTCAGGAGGTCCACACGGGTTTGAAGCTGAATCAGCGTGGGATGATTTGGCCCGTACACCGTCGCCGCGCGGTCCCGTTCAACGATCGCTTCCTGATAGCGGTAGTGCAGTTGGCCAAGGACTGGCTGGCGCGGAGCTAAGTTTACCAGTGCCTGAAGGGGGTCCATATCGAGCGCTGCTTCAAGCTGGCGAAGCCTGGCCGACAGCTGGATCCGATTGGTCATCGCCGCCGTCAGCGCTGCACTGAAGCTATGAATGGACTGAGTGACGACGTTTTGTTGGTCGGCGACCGATACCGATAGGACATTGTTTTCCTTTCGGAAATCGTGCAACAGAAGTTCGGATTCGCGCAGCCGTGACGAGACGTCGTCGAGCTGTGTGCTCAGCCATTCAACTGCCTTGATGGAAGATCCGAGGCGCTCCTCCATCATCCACGAGAGGTAAGCATCTGCGACTGCATTCGCCAATAGAGCCGCTCGTTCGGGGGATGTGTCCGAGACGGCAACCCTGACGACGCGGGTATCTTTCCCCTGCCTGACAGCGACCCGGGATCGCAACAGTTTTGCAGCTTGTTCTTGCGTAGCTCCTGGCCATGTCCCACGCTCTTTCTCGGGAATTTCGAAGAACGATGGGTTCCTGTGCAACCCTAGCTTTTCGACAACCCGTAAGCTGATGGCGCGGCTTGTTACGATTTCGTTCTGGCTCTTGTACCACTCCTTCGCGAGCCAATAGTTGCCCGCGGGAACGGGAGCCGCGACGTCTTCGACGCCGCTGCCAAGAGGTCGACTCGGGCTCGGATCGTACTCGAGCGTGGTCTCTGCTTCGTATACCTTGGGAAGAGAAAGCGTGACCAGGAGGGTCGCGGCAAACACAACCAGGACGATTCCGCCAATTACCCATTTTTGACGCATGAGCAGCCGCAAGAACTCATGCAAATCCATGTTTGCTTCGGTCGACTGTTCGCTGGGCCCTGGTTTTTGCACGAAGTGATCACCCCTGTTCGGGCCACGGTCTACCCCTGCAGAGGATCCTGTTCAAGGCAAATCAAAGACGCGATTTGGGCGCGCCACATTGAATAATCGGCATCGAGTGCTGCTAGGCTGGGCGTCGCAATTCTGACCGGGGTGCAACTTGGTGCGTATCGACAGATGGGGAAATTCCCTGCGCTTGGCGAAGGGATTGCTGGCAGCAGCAATCGTGGTCGGCCCTCACCTTTTAGCCGGAGTGTATGCCTGGTCGACAGTGACCATGGCGGCTGGCGCAGGGCTCTCGTGGTGGCTGATTTCGTTCGGTTATCGCGAGGCTCGGACTTCGTCGTTCGATATAGTGGAGAAGACCCTGCTGGTGGCGCTTACAATCGCGATTTTGCACGCTTGCCCCCTGCCCCTCGCGCTGGCGCAATTTCTTGCGCCAGCGGCCGTCGATAACGCCTTTGCTACAGCGAAGGGACTGGGAGAGCTCTCACCAGCCTGGATACCATTCACAATGGATTTAGGAGGGACGTACGAACGCATCGTGTTCGGGGTCGTCGTTCTCGCGACCTACGCCGCCTCTCGGCGAATCGCGTCACTGTGTGGCGCACGTTGGGTTCTAATGTGTGTGGCCGTAAGTGTATGCCTCGTAGCCTGCAGCACGTTGGTTCACCGAGGCCTGAATCTCGATGCGATCTATGGCCTCTACACGCCGACGGCTACGCGCCCGATCGGGCCCCTATTAAATCCCAATGTGCTCGCGGGTTTCATGGCCTTTGGGCTACCCATTGTGTTGAGCCACGCCATGGTAGGGGAGCACGCGTGGATCCGGGGTCTTTGGGCGGGTGCGGCGGTGGGGGTGTCCGTTACGCTCTTGTTGGCGGGAAGTCGCGGCGGACTCGTTGCGGCCTGCATCGCGATCGTTTCTTTTCCGTTGTCGGTCTGGCTTTCGCTCTACCACGGATCGAAGGGACGCGACCGTACAAGTGGTGGTCGCACACAAGCTCTCGCACAGAGGAAGACGGTTTTAGCGGGTGGGCTTGTGCTCATCGTATGCTTGGCAGGCATCACAGTGGAGCGCATTGCTCCGGAAGCTATCGACGCTGATTTCGAGGACTTGAGCAAATTTGTGCTTTTCCAGCAAGAGGTGGAGTTCCTTCTCGGCGATTTTCGCCGCGCTTTATGGGGCGTAGGGAGAGGGGCATTTAGCGCATCATTCGCGAGCGCCTTGCGTTGGCCCAAACGTGCCACGCACGCGGAGTGTTTTCCCCTTCAGTTTGCGATTGAATTTGGAGTTCCGCTGACAGTTGTCTTTATCGGCGTGCTAGGCGCGAAGAGCATTGTGGCGTTCCGTCACCGGCTCGATCCTATGCGTATGGGGGCGTTGATCGGGTGCCTCGTCATTGCTGCGCACAATCTGGTAGATTATGGCCTTGAGCTGAGCGGGGTTGCCGTCGTTGTAGCAGCCGCGGCGGGCACGGCATTTTCGAAGCGGCGGTCGAGGGGAGGAAGGGCAGAAGCGGAGCCGATGCGCGGAAGTAGCGTTCGCGGCGCTAACCTTCCCCGCGCTCCAGCTGCGCTTTGTTTGCTCATGGTTGCTTGGGCTGGGCCTAAAGCGGTGGTATCAGACCTATACCCATCCGAGCGCACGCTTGAAGCCATGCTTGAACAACGTGATCACACTAGCTTTGCAAAGTATTTGCGAAAGATTCTCCCCCAGCATACGGGCGAGCCTTCTCTTGCAGTCCTCGCGGGTGCGCACGCCGTGATAATCGACGACAAGAGAATGGCAGCGTTCTGGCTGAATCGAGCAATGCTTCTAGCGCACGGCTGGGCCGCTCCTCATCTCTGGGCCGCACGCTGGTTAGCTACGCTTGGTCGGTGGGAACAAGCAGGACTGGAGCTTCAAACCGCAGCTGAACTCGATGTCATCAACACGCGAAAAATGCTGTGCAGTTGGCTCGAGTGGATGCCAAGCGCGAACCTTCTGCTAAATGGGTTGCCTTCGGACGGTGAGCAACGCGTGATCCTTCTCGATGCGGCTGCGCGATGTCTGCGACACGCCCCCGTAGAGGCTGCCAGGCTCGATGCAGTGTTGCTTGCAGAACAGCCAACGCACTGGAACGGACGTTTGCGCCAGGTTTCACGTCAAATAGGGGACGGCCTGTACGAGGAAGCGCTACCGTTGCTCAGGGCGCTGACTTCCGAACGATCGGAAGATGCCGAGTCCTATGATTTGCAGGCTCTAGTACTCACTCGCCTCGGGAGATACGACGAAGCCACGCAAGTGCTCGAGACTGGCCTTCGTGTCGTGCCAAAACGCCATGACCTCTATCGCCGATTAGCGCGCGTGTTGGCATCTAAGGGGGATTCTGCAGGGATGCGGCAAGCCATAGAGCGAGTGAAGGAGTCGGGAGCTTTCAGTTCACCTGATTTGGCAAGAACCTATCGGCTCCTTGCAACGCTAGAGCTGGAGCTGGGCAATGATTACCGTGCTTTCGCAGCGCTCCAAGACGCACATGGTTTCGAGCCGAATCTCCGGTCACTCGCGACTGCTGCGGGCTTGGCCGTAAAGGTTGGACAGCCTGGCTTTGCTGTCCGTGCTTGGCAGGAGTTGTGCGAAGCGAACAGTGGGGAAGGCGAATACTGCCAGCTCCGAGAAGAGCTGCTGCGGAAGCATGGGTATGCCCCGTAATGGCTGCGATGCGACGAAAAAAGCGGCATTCTAGAATTGCGCCATAAGCGCATCGGGCCAAGAGGCGCTAGGAGAGCCATCGTTCGGGTCTCGAATAGGTTCGGGAGTGCGTGGATGACTGTTTTTACCGTTTCGCAGATTGGAGCACGTCGTCATTATGCTGTGCCAAAGATCCCGGAGAAAGCAGGCCTGTTAGGCGCTGTCTCTACCGATTTCTGGCTCCCTGCGTCGTGTCATTCGGCTTTAAAGAAGCTTCCATCGCCTGTCGGGAGGGGGACGCTTCGGCGCGCGGAAGGCAGGTACCATCCACGGCTCCCCCCTACCCATAAGGTTCATTCATTCCCATTGTTTGGCTTCAGATACGCCTTGCCCCACCACGCGGGATATCCGCCCAGTACTCCACGAGCGAATTTCTGGGTCATCTGCGCTTTCAACGAGACGGTATCGAAGGCTGATTGGGGGGGTGCGACGGCCACCTGCACCTTTTCGGGTGAGGGGCTCGAAGTCATGCGTCTTGCGCGGAGGCGAGAGCTGGCAACCGTGGTGGACCAAAAAGACGCGGCCCGCGACCTTATCGTTCAGCAAATGGCGGAACGCGAAAAGGCGGAATGGTCGCACGCGCAGGTCATTCTGGGTGGATCGGAGTTCGTACGGGATAGCCTGATCGATCAGGGTGTGCCTGGGCGCAAGTGCGTTCTCATGCCGTACGGCGTGGATTCTTCGTTCGAGGTCCCCAATCGTCAGGCACACGGGGGCAGGCATCGCGTTCTCTCGGTAGGAGATCTCGGTCTGCGGAAGGGCACTCCGTACTTATGCGAAGCCGCGAAACATCTGCACAAAGACGGAGAAAGTAGGCTTGTCGGAGCTGCAAGCATCCCGGAAAGAGCATTGCATGAACTTACCCGTTACGCAGACGTGATGGGAAGGCAGCCTAGAAGCGACGTTGTGCGCCACTTGGAGTGGGCTGACATTTTCTCTCCTACCTTCGATTTCCGAAGGATCCACCGGGGTCCTCCACGAGGTTTTGACGGCGGGCTTCCCTGTGATTACGACTCTGAGCAGCGGTAGCATCGTGCGCAAGGATATAGACGGTTACGTCGTTCCCATACGTCACGCAATCGCGATCGTCACCGCAGTACAAGCTTTGATCTGCGACGCTTCCCTGCACGCAAAGGTGTCCCCAAATGCGCATCAGTGGTACCTCGTGTAAGGCCCACAATC
>CAZMVL010000102.1:0-1540 GCA_964569335.1 uncultured Paraperlucidibaca sp. | reverse complement strand
TGTCGAGTCATGGGCAGAACGCCTTGTGCAGACGTTGAAGGTCGCAGCCGTAAAGAAAAGGCACGAAAACAAGTCTTCACTCGCGAAGCTCGGATTCACATGACGTTGGCCCTTTTCTGGATGTTATGCGCGCTCTGTCTTGCGATTATCTGTTGGAGTGTGCTGACTCGTGACGGTATCTATCGCACCCCGTTCCTGATGGCGGCTACGGTGTCGGGCTTTATTTTACCTCAGATCGTTGGCCTGCTCGATCAGCCGTTGCCAGAAGGGGCGCTCGACATGTTTCTGATCATGGCGGTGCTTTCCATCGTCTGCAGCCTGATCGGAGATAGGCTACCGTCTACGTCCCTTTCCTTATGGAACTGGGATCTTGACGAACGGAAGCTTCTTTGGAGCGCAGGTGGTCTGACGATCGTGGGAGGGGCTTTTCAGATCGCGCTTGGCGACGCCACGGAAGGGGAATTTAGTGCTGCGGATCTTGCAGTGAGTGGCCTTCCCGTTGCCTTGCTGTTCTTTGCTCGAGTGCTCCCGTATGGGCTCGCTATATCGGTGTTCCTTTACGTAAAGCACCGATCACGCACCGCGATGTGGCTCGCAGTTGTCGGGCTCGTATTCGAGATCGAACGCATTGTCATGCAGGGCCGACGAGCGAATCTGTTCGAAGTCGCGTTCATCATTCTCCTACCTTGTTGGTTCGCGAAAGGTTGGATGATTCCGCGTGGTCTTATGTTAGCAGGCATAGTGATGGCAGCGTTGATTGTCCCAAGCGCCGGTGTCTATCGCCGACTGATTAGTTCCGATGAGGGGCCAGACTGGGCAGCAGTGAAGGATATCTCGTTACTAGACAATATGCGTGAAGATGTTCTCGATGAAGGTGGAAGCGAAGTCAGGTCCGCCTCGTTCGCGCTGCTTGCTACCGAAATTACCGGCGAATATGATTATGGAATCAACCACTGGAACGGACTAGTCTACAATTACGTACCTGCGCAGCTCGTTGGGGCAGATTTGAAAAATGCCTTGATGTTCGAAACAAAGGAGGCCGTCGAAGAGGAGGCTCTAGGCTTCCAAAAGCTCAAGGGCTCCACCTACACCGGCTTTACTGGCGTATTTAAGTCGTTTTGGTACTTGGGGTGCTTGGAGTTCATGGCAATGAGCTTCGTGCTTGCAAGACTCTACAAAACTGCGCTCAAAGGCCGATTCGTTGCCCAAGTCGTCTATTCCATCAGTTTGGTGCCTGTGATGCATACGGTGACACATCACACGCAGCGCCTCCTATCGTTTTGGATCCATGTGGCGCTGTTCCTTCTGCCTTGTCTATTTCTGGCACGGAAACGTAGTAAAAGGGAGTCATCCCATGAGTCTATGAAAGCACTTAGCGGAAGTGACTCGTGATGGTACGGCCATTGATGTCGGTTAGAGAGAAAGAAGGCCCATCTGGGTTTCAGGTGGTTAGAATCTGAGCCTCTGGGTCCGGGTAGAACTTGAGCCCGCCATGACGGAAGAGGATTGCGACGCGAAAGTTTGGGAAGGATCGGAATCC
>CAZMVL010000101.1:0-13310 GCA_964569335.1 uncultured Paraperlucidibaca sp. | reverse complement strand
CGTCGCCTGCCGGGGACGTAATTACGGCGTAGACAACGCCGCCAACCGAAACCTCGAGTACTGTCGAGTTCGATGCGCCAGCAGCATCAAGCCAGCGGATGTCAGCGGAAACCTGCGCAGCGCCAAAAGCCCCCGGTCCCTGGGCCCAACCTGTCAGGAAAGGTGCATTCAGGCTGTGTGTTCCGGTCGAGGATGCTGTTGTCGCCATTCCTCCGGCATAAGACCACGCTGGCGTGGCGGACCATGTGCTGGTGTTGGTGAAGTCGCCATTCTCGACGAGGTTGACGGTCGTCAGACCGGAATTGAGGTCGATTACGGGTGCGTCCACGACCGGGGTGACAGTGATCGTTGCCGTGGCGGTCATTGTGCCGCCATTGCCGTCGCTCACAGTATAGGTGAAAGTATCTGTCCCGTTGAAATGGGGGTTGGGCAGGTAGTTGAAGGACCCGTCCGGATTGACCCATACCTTGCCATTTGCAGGCTGGGTGTAGCTCGACACGGCAAGCGTGTCGCCATCGATGTCGGTATCATTGGCCAGCAGACCGTTTGCGGCCGAGACAACCAGCGTGGTGTCTTCAGCAACAGTGCCTGCGTCGTCGACAGTGATCGGCGCGTCGTTGATCGCTGTGACGTGGAAGGTGATCTCGTTCGGAGTCGGGTCAGTATCCTGGCCACCGTTCAGTGTGCCGCCATCATCGACGACCTGGAAGGTGAACGAAGCGTAGTCAGTGCCGTTGGCATTGGCCGGAGGCGTGTAGTGGAGGTTCGGAATGTCAGCCGCGTTGATTATCTGACCAATCGTTACTGCCGTATCGTTGAGGGTCAGCGAACCTGCCGCTGGCAAGGTGGTGATAATGACGCTGCGCAGGTCATCCGGCGGCTCGTTGCCAACCATGTCCTGCGGATCGGAGAAGCCGAAGTCACCTGCGTTGAAAGTGTAGGACCCATCTTCATCGATGGTGATGTCCTTATCCTGCCCTGCCGGTGCGTCGTTGACCGCGGTTACAGTGATGTTCAACTGCGCGATGCCAGTGCCGCCGTTTCCGTCGCTTACGGAGTAGCGCACAGTCGGAACCATGCCGTTCCAGTCGGCAAACGGGGTAAAGGTGTATGCACCCGACGTACTGATGCTGATGGTGCCAACGCCCGGAATGGTGGCGTCGTCGCCTGGCAGGAAGGTACCCGTTACGCCATCGATAATGAAGCCGCTGACGCTCAGCGTATCGCCGTCAACATCCGTGTCATTCGCCAGCACGTTGCCTGTGGCAGTGCCTTCTTCAAGGATAGTGACCGCGTCCGGCTGCAACACCGGTGTGTCGTTCTGGCCGGTGATGACGATTGTCAGTGTGGCGACGGATTGCGTGCCGTCTGCATCGGTAATGGCATAGCTGAAGACATCCTGAGCCTGCTCACCTTGAGCGAGAGCCTGGACAGCTGGAAGCGCGTTGTTGATGGCGTAGGAATAGGTGCCATCCGGGTTGATGGTCAGCGTGCCATATGTGCCCACGACCTGGGTCGCGCCGATGACATCGGTGCCTGGCGTCGCCTGAACGCCCGTATCGATAAGCGTGACGGTGGCAGTGTCGGCGCCAAGCTGGTCGTTGCCCAGCACGCCGCCGGTGACCGGTGCAGTAGAATCTTCGTTGATATTGCTTTGGTCGTTCGTTGCACTCGGCGCATCATCGACGATGGCAAATGCGATTTGCTTCACGCCAATATCGTTTTCAGTGTCGCGAATGCGCAGTTCGATTGAGTCGATAACGTCAGCACCGCCACTGTTCTGGACGCGGCCATCAAGAGTGTAGCTATAGTCTACAGTACCGCCGCCGCTCCCGTCGGAGGTGAAGCCAGTCAGGCTGAATGTGCCGTACAGAGTGTCGATGACCAGAGGCATGCCAAGGGTGGCCGCTGCCAGCTGAGCCGTAGTGAAGGTGTGAGCGACGTTGTTGCGGTCAACGACGGTGAGCGAAACCAGACCTTTTGGTGACGCCAGCTGGAACGAGCCGTCAATGGTTTCGCGTGTGCCACTTGCGTTGGAACCGGAAGCCAGATCCGACTCGTGGACTGAGCCATCGGTGCCGGCGACGCTGCCATCGTTCAAGCCAACGATAGTTGGTGTGCCACGTATGGTGATGTTCAGGGTTGCTGTGGCGGTGTCGCCGTCAGCATCGGTGATCTCGTAGGTGAAGGTCTCGGGCAGCGTATCGTTTGCGCCAAGGGCTGCCACAGCCGGGTTGCCGTAATTTGGTGTATAGGCGTAGCTGCCGTCGGCGCGGATTTCGAGCGAGCCATAGGTGCCAGCGACGGTGACGCCGCCTGCCGTAACTGCTGTCGTTACAGAACCACCCGCGCCGATGCCGGTGACAGGCGACGCATTCGCATCTGCGCCAAGGCTGTCTGCGACGCCGTCGGAATCGTTTGGATCCGTACCGAGTGCCGGTGTGGAGCCGGTGACGACGTTGCCATAGGCAACAGATGACGGATTTCCAGCGGTGCTGATTGTTTCGTCTATATCATTGTTCGCAACAGGTGCGTCGTCGCGGATGTAGATACCAAGAGACGCGGTGACACTGTCGGAGTCCTGGTCGACAAGCGTTATTGCGAAGGTTTCGATCACATCAACATTGCCGCTATGATTGGCGGGGTTGGTGAGCTCGTACGTGTATGTAACCCGATTGGTGACCGGGTCGAAATCGGTAATGCGCAGAATGCCGTAGGCGCCGTTGATGATGACCGGATCGGCTGGCGTCGGAATGCCGGTAGGGGTGACACCGTTGATCGTAACTTGCGCAATGCCGTCCACTGCATTGAGCACGAACGTTCCGGATGTGTATTCGCCGTTTCCGGACGGATTGCGGCCGCCGGGCAGATCGCTCTCCAGAACCTCGCTGTCCGAGCCAGCAGGCCCGTCGTTGAGCTCGTCAATCGACAAGTTGGAATCAACGCCTGTGACAGTGAACTCCACACTAGCTGTGGAAGTCAGTCCCTCTGTGTCGGTAATCGTGTACGTGAAGGTGTCGATGCCCTCGGCCCCTTCGGCAAGGTAGTTGAACACACCATTGGGGTCGTAGGTCATCGTGCCATCGGCACGGATGGTCAGAAGTGCGCCGGAGGGCAGAGTGATGACGGAATCCGAGCCTGTGACCGGGTGAACGTTCGAATCTGTGTCGGTGATCGAGGTGATAGAGAAGGCACTGTCGGCATCGACATCCTGACCAGGCGTGCCCGGGGTCAGGTTGCTGGTGACCGTGGCGTTCTCGTTAACCGCGTAAGCGTCGTCGACAGCTACTGGCGCGTCGTTCACCGGAATGACGGTGATTATTGACCTCGCGGTATTGGAAACGTTACCGTCCAGATCAGTTGCGGTAATGCCAACCACCCGATCGCCGGCCGTCGGGTTATCCGACGTGTTCTCATAGGTGATAGACTGGATCAGGAGATCGAGATCCGCCTGACCAATCGGAACGCCTGCGCCCGCGCTATTGAAGAATACCAGTGAGGTAGCGCCGTCGTAGCTATAAGCAAACGTTGTCCCGCCGATGGCGACTGTTCCGCTTGCCGTAGTGCCGTTAGGCAGTGCCACTGCTCCAAATGCAAGAATTTCATCGGCGCCATCTTGTGAAGCGCCGTTGATCTGGATGCTCAGCGATCCAATGTCGCTTTCACCAAAATCTCTGACATTGCCAAGCGTGGAGGGAGCGTCGATGTGGACGGGAGCGTCACCCTCAGTGAACGTAACAGTGTCATCAGTCTCGCGAATGGTGAATGTAGGACGGAAGTCGTCAAAATGCGCAGATCCAGCACCCTGGAGACCATACACGTACAGCCTGATGTAGTAGGTCGTGTTGGACTGTATGACCAATGGAGTTTGAGAGAGTATTGTTCGGTCGCCCGCAGACCCGTCGTAGACTGAACCATCGACTAGTACGGCCGCCTCGGAGAATGTCGGGTCAGTTGAGATGACGACTGTACGGGTATAGGGCGAAGTCTGAACGCCCAACCCGACCGCTTGCTCTTTGCTCGCGATGCCCGTCAGAAGTACCTCAAGTCCAGAAGGGAAGCTGTCCGTTGTAAACGACATGTCGATGAAGTCGCCATTTGCCTGCGCTTCAGATAGCGTGCCGCTGGTGATGCCCTCGATATAGGCATCGGTCGTTGAGTAACTGATAGTAACGCCAGGACCTGGAGATTCATTGCTTCCGCCAGCAATTATGTTTGGCAGCGTTCCCCCTGTCTGGTCCTGAAACGAGCCGTCCACCGGCGCGTTGTGGAACCAGCCCCAGCCCCCGACATTTTCGATGGCCAAAGGTCCATAGACCGGGTGGTTGATGACAACAGGATCTTCGCGAAGCGTAACTTCCGGTCGGTAATTCCAAGAGGCCACCGTACCTGTGATGGACGCCGTTGCTACGCCGCCATTCCCGTCTGTGATGGTGTAGTTGAACGCTATAGCGCCACTGTAGCCAGCGCTGGGCGTAAACGTCAACGTGTTGTCGGCATTGAGAGTCACGCTGCCGTTGGAAACGGCGACCGACATTCCAAGGCTGATGGCTGACCCATTGATTTCCGTGATCGCAAGCGAGTCGCCGTCAACATCCGTATCATTCCGCAGAGGCGCGATGATCGCTGCGACCCCCTGGAACGACGTCAATGAATCGTCAAGCGCAATCGGTAGGTCATTGGCTGGGGTAACTGTGATGGCGAGCGTCGATGTGTCGGTTCCACCCTGTCCGTCGGATAGTGTGTAAGTAATGACCGGTACTGCACCGTGGTAGTTCGGGGTTGGTATATAGGTGTAGGAGCCGTCGGCGTTTATAGTGATGGTGCCAGCGCCGCCGGGCAGGGAAACTGCGGTGCTGACAGGTTGCGTGCCGGAGAGCCCGGCAACAGTGAAGCCCGTAATGGTCAGCGGATCATTGTCAGCATCACTCGCGTTGGCGAGCAGTCCGGTGGCCGCCGGAACGCTGAGCGTAGTGTCTTCGGCTATGCTTGGAGCTTCGTTGCCGTCGACTGGCGGGTCGTTTACAGCCGCGACATCGAAACTGATTGTGTTCGGTGACTGGTCTGTATCAACGCCGCCATTGGTGGTGCCGCCATTATCGCGGACCTGGAACGTGAAGGATCCGAGCCCGGTGCCGTTGCTATTGGAAGCAGCGGTCCAGGACAACTCGTTCGCTGCCAGCTGCGCTGCGGTGACGAACTGGCCGACACTGACAGGGAGGCCATTGAGCAGCATCAATCCGTTCGCGGGCAAAGTAGTGATAACTACGCCCGAGAAAGCATTGCCGTCGATATCGGAGAAGCCAAAGTTGGCAGCTGTGAAGATGTATGGAGTGTCCTCGGTCGCGTTGAGTACGGTATTTGAGCCTGACGGTGCGTCATTGACGGCGATGACTGTAATGTATGCGTGGGCGGTGTTAGAGTTCGCGGATCCGTCATTCACGGAGACTGTGATGTCGCGAATGACAGATGCATTCGGATTTTCGCTTGTGTTGCTAAATGCGATTAGTTCAATCGCATCAGCGTATTGCGCCTTGGTGAAAGACCCGCTCAGCAGAACCGTGGTAGCTGTACGCGTGTAGGAAATACCATTCACAACGCCTGATGCTGCTGAGGAGCCGTTCACAAGCAACTGGTCGCCGACTTGCGGATTGGTGAGCGTGATTGTCGCCGACGCCATGTTGGCATCGTCGCGGTCCCAAACAGACGAGTCGACGTCTGCGATCGAAACAGCGGTTCCATTTTCAGTGAACGTCGCGTTCCAGTCGTTTGCCGTATCGGGTGGGGTCGTTAGGACTTCAACGTTATCGACAGATATATCGTCATTTGCGCCACCGGAAGAGCTATAATTAAAGACCAGGGTTCCGCTGGCCTGGATGGTAGCAGGGAGATCGATTGTGAGTGCGCCATATGTCCAGGCGTTGTATGAAGACGACCCGATCGCGGCCAGGTTGCCCGTGGCACCGTTGAAATAGGTGATTGACGCAACGTTTGGAGTCCCTCCTGGTGTGCCAGTTGTTATGCGAGCGTATTCGATGCCACCTATTAATACTCTCAACGTTGCTGACGCAGCGGCGTCCGGAACCCCGTTGTTCCAGCCAAGGCCAACCCTGACTTGCGCTGCACCCTGTGCGGAGGGTCCTGAATTCAGATTAGTTAATGGAGTATTGTAGGTAAGGCTTCCGGTGGAATTGTCGTTCCCCCAGAAGATTGCGCCATTGTTGCCGGCGGTGGCATGGAGCGCGCCGCCGACCAATGACCATCCCGCAGAGGTAGCTCCTCCGATAGCACCCGTACCGAAAGTCGAGTTAGCTATCTGATTTCCGACAGCGGGTGTTGAGTTCAAGTCGACAACAGGCGGAGTATTAACGATCAGGGTCAAGGTTGAGGTATCAGCCCCTCCATTTCCATCGGAGACCGTATAGGTAATGGTTGGTACCGAGCCGCTGTAATTCAATGCCGGAACGAATGTATAAGAACCGTTGGCGTTTATGGTGATAGTGCCAACGCTGGTGATCGCATAGGGAGAGCCGACCGTAGGCGTCCCCGCGACACCTGCCACTGTGAAGCCCGTTATGGTGAGTGTATCGCCTTCAATATCGGTCGCGTTTGCGAGCAAGCCGGTAGCGGCAGGCACACTCAACGTAGTGTTGGCGTTGAGGGTGGCGGTTTCATTGCCGTCAACAGGATTGTCATTGACCTCGACAACCGTGATGAGCGCGTGCGCCAAATTGGACGCATTTGTACCGTCATTTACCTGAACAGTGATGTCGCGGACCACAATAGACGGGTTTTCACTGGTGTTCTCGAAGCTTATCGCCCGGATTGCTGCGGCATAGTTTGCACGTGTCGCACTGCCGGTGAGAGTAATCACCGAGCCGGTGTTGGTGTAGCTGATCCCGTTGACTGTGCCGGATGCTGTAGTTGATCCATTGACCAACAGCCGGTCCCCGGCCTGGGCATTGGTCAGGGTGATAACGCCCGACTGCATGTTGGCGCTGTCGCCATCGCGAACTTCGGCCGCTGCAGCAGCAATCGAAACCGCCGTGCCATTTTCAGTATAGGTAGCCGAGTAGGACGAACCCGGGATCTGATCGATAAAGGCGGTCGTGCTGGTGCGCAGGCGGACATTGTCAATGTAGACATCGTCACCAGCGGCTGGACCACCGAAGACGAGATTGCCATTGGGGCTGACCGAGGCTGGTAGGTTAATCGTTATCGGTGTAAGTGTGCCACCAGCGGCTATCGCGGTAATGGAAGTGGCCCCAGTTGTTCCGGCCGCATTCGTAGCGCCATTCAGGTAGGTGATCGTTCCACCGGTCCCGGTCGACCCGGTTGTCAGGGTAGCATAGACCGTGCCACCGATCTCGATGTTGAACGTTCTGGAGGTGGTGTTGGTGTTGGCCCAGCCAATATCCAGTGTCAGCTGGCCCGCACCGTTAGTGCCAGGGCCGACATTCAGGCCTGCGAGGCCCTGCTTGGTTAGCGTGGAAAGCGTATCAGCTGTGAAGGCATACCGACCGGTCGTCGCGGCGTTTGTGGTGGCTCCTGCGCCGCCTTCGACCCATCCATAAGGTGCGTCGGCGTAATCAGCGAAGTCGCCATTCTGGATGATGTTGCTGCTGGTTGTGACTGTTCCCAGTCCGGAATTCAGGTCGACAATCGGTGCGAAAATGCCGGTCAACGTGGCGGTCGCACTGGTCGTGACCGAGTTCAGCTGGTTGTGAAGTTCGATGATGAAATTGCGGACTGTCGTTGAGCTGCTTGTTGACGAGAACTGGATTGCCTTCAGCGCAGCCTCGTATTGATCAGCAGTTGCCACGCCGGTCAGAACAATCTTGTTGGCGGATTGAACCTCAACGGTGATGCCCGGGGGGATTAGGCTTTGGATGACGGTTAGAACGTCGCCAGCCTGCGGGTTTGTCATTGTTACTGATGCATCCGCGATGTCGCCGATAGTGTTGATAATCTCGATGTCGCTATCAACGATTGGTACTGAGCCGCCAGCGCCAGCCTGGAAGGTACCGGCATAGGCATTGCCTGTTGCAGTGCTGTTGTTTGCGTCAAGATCCAGCTTCGTGTCGCCATCAAATGCAATGTGATAGCTGACCGACTGGCTTGCGTTGATCGCACCCAGGGTAAACTGGATGCCGATACCGTTATCCGTGTTTGGATTTGTGTCCCAGGTGTTTGGCAGGTCGCCCCCGTTGTCGAGCGCGCTGAAGGCAGTGCTGTAGGCACCGGAGAAGTAGCGATCAAAGTGCCTGCCGTCCTGAACCCGGGCAAAGCCGACAATCGATTCATTCGGCGTACCGACTGCTTTCCGGACGCCAACGAATGTCGGATCTCCTGTTGTGCTGCCGGTAAGGGCGAGGCTGGTGTCGAGGGAGAAAGCAGGTCCCTGATCACCACCGGCAAGATAGGTGTCCATCGAATGGTACAGCTTCACAGCGGCGGTGTTGCCGGGCGGTGGTGTGACCGTGATATTCTCGGTGAAATATTTGTTTGGAAACTCGTAGATCGTCTGGACCGTCACGAGAAAATCAACAGCCGGATTGTATAGATTGTTATTGTCGACGTCGTGGTAGAGCCTTGTCGTGACAACGAAGGGGTCAGCCTCTGTACCTGTGCCGGTCAATGTCTGCAAACCGGCTGATTTCCAGACGAAGTCGCGGGCCGTCGTTGACATTCCAGAATGTGCCGGGCCGATAACCTTGTCGCCAACAGCAAGGTAGATACCGTTGAACAGACTCGTGCTCGTGTCGGTCTGAGTTGGGCCGTACAACTGCCCTTGGTTCTGATAGACGACCTGGATCTGCCCGAGATCGGTCACGTGGATGCGCAGGCCGTCCGAACCATTTGCAGCGGCACCGCCTGCGGAGTTGATGGTTACCCGCACGAGTGCATCTAGCCACGTGTCCTGTGCATCTGTATCAACGACAACCCGAGTTTCAATCGAGCCCTCGTGCAACTCCAGGACCCAGTTCCCGCCAAGCGATGCGTGACCGGTAGAGTCGATTGACGCGGCAACGTCTGCCCTGGTTGCAGCTGCAAGTGCAGCAACCGCCGCGCGGCCGTGTTCGCCTGCGCCAAAGTCGCAGCCGTATAGCAGGATGTCACCGTCTTCGGTGAGTGCTGCGCCTATGGTCGCAAGCTCGTCAGCGTATTTGCCGTTGATGGACCTTTCGTCCAGTCCACCCGTGCCAAACACAAGAGCGCCTGCCTGGCCATGCGAGATGATGTGAATGGCATCAATGTCAGAACGATCCTTCAGCGCTTCTGCCATCTGTTCGATAGCGTCGCGATTTGGGTCGAGAATGATGATCTCGGCATTCTTCGACAGACCAGCCTTGATCGTCTCAATGTCATCGACACTGCCATCAATGAAGACAATCTCCGTGCGCTCCGGCGCTTCGCCCGGCAGCAGGATCGTGTCGCCAGGCTCGTGCGAAGCGGATTGCTCGCGCGGGCCGATCTTCTCATGGTTCGGGTTGTCGGAAAGATCATGGCTCAGTCGCTCGATAGCATCGCCAACCGGGTTCGCCTCGCGCTTGTCCGGTGCAGACAGAAGCGCCGACAGGCGCGACCAGCGCTCGTCACCGTCACGCTCGCTGGTAGGCTCGTCGCTCCCGCGCGATGCAAGCGCTTTGGCAAGCTTGGCGGATTCATCATGTGAATCAACAACCTCGCTGGCATGCGCAGGCGCGGGCTCGCGATGCGCGGCCTCATCGGCGGTCACAGCACCTGCGGCGTCGAACGCTATTCGCTGTTCGAGCTCCATCAGGATGTCGGCGAAATTTGCCGTCTTCTTTTTCTTGCCGGAGGTACCTTCAGTCGCGGTTTTGCGCGATTTCCGAATGCCCATGATGCCCACACATTCAGGGACCAAACGTCCCAAAAGATTAACGAAGACTGACCGGCCACCGGCGAACCGGTTTACCGCTGCTGTTCTAATTTATTGATTACTCAAATGATTCGAATTCCTTACAAATACGAATCGCACCTACTGACCATCTCTAGAGTTGGGTGAGACTCGATTAACAATGGGTTAAAGTGCTAGTGTGGACACCTGTTTGGTCCATCGCCGATTGCTGCGCTGGTGATAGCGGCCAGGTAGTTGGTGGCGGATTCTCCAGAACTGCTCTTGTTTGGAGCAGCAGCATTTGATGAGATGTCGCGTCGAGGTGCTTGTCGAGTGGATGCTTTTTGCGCTCGATGGCCGATCGGGATCACCGCGAAAGTGCTTTTGGCGGCGTTTGCCTCGCGCAAACGCGCTGTCATAGGCTGTGTCAGCCATCACGATCTCGGCGGTCAGCCTTCGATGCATGCGGCCTGTGGTGCATCACATCTTTGACCTACGGTTACCGCAAAGCTATTCTTTGGATATCAAGTGATTCTGGCAAGGTATGCGAAGCTTTTCAATCGTTGTCACAGGCTTTGAAGCCTCTGAGATCGGCCGCTTGCAGCGGTCGGATTCCTGGATTGTATCGGTGTCCAACTGTTGCGGAGCGACGGTTTGCGAGTTCACTCTTTTGGGTGGTCGAATAGAGTACGAACTTCAACGCGCGATCAGCGCCATTCGCGAGTCGGGTGCCACAGTGCATCGGGTCGAGCCGGACAATATGGTAAGCCAAGCCGAAATTGCGGTTAGGTCCGGACTAACCCGGCAAGCCATTTCCAACTATGTAATGGGCATAAGAGGACGAAATTTCCCTGCCCCCACTGCGAGGTGCACCACTTCGTCACCACTCTGGGATTGGTCAATCGTAGCTGAATGGATGTATTCACGGAGAATGGTAGATAGAAATTTGGTAATGAATGCGCGCCTAATCAGACGAATGAATGATGTCCTCACTCAAGGCAAATTGCCTTCTTGGTGAGGTCTGTGGGGGCGACCTGCGGCCCGAAGATGCCTGCGCAATTGTTGGGAAGCGAATCGACCGAAGCCCGGCGACAGGCAACAATTGGTCCGATTTGGTTTCACGCAACCAGCAAATACGCTTGCCGAATAGCACCAGGCAGTCTTGGTACCACTCGCTGAAGACTGGGCTCCCTGCGAAGACCAATGTATCGAACGTGCTGCACGCTTGGTTTAATACACCGCCCACCATCGAAGCGCCTAGAACTCTGACACAAACCAAGGTTCGGGATCACGAGTAGACACTGATGGATGCAGGCCGTCCGCTGGCTACCAGTGGTGCGCAAAGACTGTACAGTGCGAGCGAGCATGGTAGTTGGCCAAGAAGGAGGGGTTCAAGGCATTTTGCCAAGGATAGACAAAGCAGCCAGGAATCAACAGGCTTGGGCGCTTTGCATTCGAAGACGGTTGGAGGTAGTCATCGGCCTTCCAGATCTAGTGGAATCAATAGAGGCTTCGTGTTGATCGATTTCGAAGGTCGTCTCAGGGCGAGTGGGGAGGCTGCCTGTCAGGCGACGAAATCAATCCCAGCGCTCTTGGCCAAAGGCGAGTTGTCGGAAGTTGATCTGAACAAGCTCGATGAGGCGCTTGATCTCAAACAACAGGAGGTGACCGATCTAATCGTGGATTTGCTTGCCGCCGGCCTTCACGACCCATCGTTGGTCACGCTTGCCTCGAAGGTCGAGACGTTGTGGTCAAGCCTGCGGCAAATGGTAGGTTACCATCTCGCGCTTGCATCTGGATCCGGAAACTAGGAGGCCCGCCGCTTTCAGACTTGGGGTGTTTTCGGCAGCGGGCCATGCCAAGTTGGGACTGGGCAACTAACCGTGCCAGACAATGATTACCAGCGGGTGAGTCGAAAGCTAAAATGGCCCGTTGCCGGTAAGGGTTGGGGGCAAAGCAACGGGCCTGCCCACTTGCAGCACCACGGACGGCAACTGCCCGACACGCAAGCTGGCAGATTTAGGATGCATTATTACTCCCCTTACGCAAGGGGACGAATTGATGGCAGGTGAAGTTTCCGTCAATGCGTTAATCCCGAGCCTTATCGGGCAACACACTTTAACCCGCTGGCGCAAGCCGGCGGGGCTTTTCGGTATGCTACACCGTTTTGGACAGTTGAGCGGCCAAGTCTCGAACTGCCGCCTTGCCTCCTGTTTGGTATGCCTGAAGCACCCGCCAGGTGATGGGTGTAATTTTTGTATCATCGGCAGCCAAGCCTGTGGCCAACAAGATTGCCGATAGCTCCTCTGCGAGCAGTTTGACCTCTTCAGGGTCATAGCAGCCGTTGGGCTGTGTGAGGTCAGGAGCCTTCCCGGTCGCCGCTAGTGGCATGACAGTCGGCTTCGCGAACCCCAAGTCCCGTACGGGCACAGCGCAAGAATGGATACGGACTGTTCCAAGGGGATACAAGGAGTCAAAGGGACCACCTTCAAGGTTGGGGAGAGGGTATGGTTGCCATTGAAGTAAACGTTGTGGTCGTTGGAGCAATTAAAAAAGACATAGTGACCTGCGCTCGGCCTTCTCAAGGATCACGCAACGTTCTCAGTAGGGATTGAGGATCTACCCTGAGTGATGCCGGAATCTTTCCAAGGTATAGAGTGTCAGGGAACTGTGAGGTGGTCCCGCCTGTTGAGACAGTTTGGCGGCTTGGCTAAGGTGGATCGGGTTTGTTTCTATGCCGCCAGTCGCTCCTTCATCTGTGCCCTAGCATAGACTTCGTCGGGCGTCTTGCCGCCGAATCTCGAGTGCGGACGTCGCCGGTTGTAATATTCGACCCAGGAACCGATACCGGCCCTGGCTTCGCTGCCGGTCTCGAAGGCATTGAGGAAGACGCATTCGTATTTGAGGCTGCGCCACAGCCGCTCGATGAAGACGTTGTCCATCCAGCGGCCGCGCCCGTCCATGGAGATGCGGATGCCGGCATCCTTCAACGTCGTGGTGAAGGCGAAGCTGGTGAACTGGCTTCCCTGGTCAGTGTTGAAGATGTCGGGCTTGCCGTGGCGGGCGATCGCCTCTTCAAGGGATGCGACGCAGAAGTCGGCATCCATGGTGTTCGATAGCCGCCAGGCCAGCACCTTGCGGCTGAACCAGTCCATGATGGCGACGAGGTAAAGAAAGCCGCGTCGCATCGGAATGTAGGTCACGTCGGCGCACCAGACCTGGTTGGGTCGCTCGATCGCCAGATACCGCAGCAGGTAGGGATAGATGCGATGCCGCGGATGTGGCTCGCTGGTCTTCGGCGCCTGGTAGATCGGCGACAGGCCGATCTTGCGCATCAACCGCCGGACCCGCTTGCGGCCCACGCACCAACCTTGACGACGCAGATGCCGCGCCATCTGGCGCGACCCATACCAAGGCATTTCCATGAAGGCCTCGTCGATGATGCGTA
>CAZMVL010000100.1:0-13360 GCA_964569335.1 uncultured Paraperlucidibaca sp. | reverse complement strand
CGGTCCACCGCTCTTTGACGGAGCCGATCCTGCTTGGCGGCGCGCCACGTTCGATCGCCATCCTCAACGGCACACTGGCTGCCGCGCTGGGATTGGGATTGCGTCTCTGGCTGGTCGGTCTGGGTCTCTGGGCGATTGGCCATCTCGCTGCCGTCTGGGCGGCCAGGCGTGACCCGCAATTTGTCGAGGTCGTTCGCCGCCATCTGCGCATTCCAACTCGCCTGTCGGCGTGAGGCACGATGCTGAACCTCTCCGAATATCGCCGTCACCCCTCGCGCCTTGCCGACTTTCTTCCCTGGGCTGCGCTGGCAGCACCTGGTGTCGTACTGAACAAGGACGGCAGTTTCCAGCGTACAGCACGCTTTCGCGGCCCGGATCTGGATTCGGCCGTGCAAGCTGAACTGGTCGCTGTCGCCGGCCGTCTCAACAACGCGTTCCGCAGGCTTGGTTCCGGCTGGGCGCTTTTTGTCGAGGCGCAGCGCAATGAAGCCGGCACCTATCCTGCGGGTACCTTTCCGGACGCGGCATCGGCGCTCGTGGATGCCGAGCGCAAGGCGGATTTCGAGGAGGCCGGTGTCCATTTCGAGTCCAGCTATTTCCTGACGTTCCTATTTTTGCCGCCGCCGGAAGAGCAGGCGCGCGCCGAGACCTGGCTCTATGAGGGCAGGGCACAGAGCGGGGTCGACCCGCACGAGATCATGCGCGGCTTCGTGGATCGCACCGATCGCATGCTGCAGTTGGTTGAGGCCTTCATGCCCGAATGCGCCTGGCTGGATGACAGCGAGACGCTCTCCTACCTGCATTCCTGCATTTCCGGTGCGCGTCACCGTGTCCGTGTCCCCGAGACGCCAGCCTATCTCGATGCGCTTCTCGCAGACCAGCCGCTGACAGGTGGGATCGAGCCACGCCTGGGCGAGTCGCATTTGAGGGTCCTGACGATCACAGGGTTCCCGACGGCAACCACGCCCGGGATCCTCGACGATCTCAATCGCCTGGCTTTTTCCTATCGTTGGACGACGCGCGCTATCCTGCTCGACAAGCAGGATGCGACACGGCTTCTTACCAAGGTGCGCCGGCAATGGTTTGCCAAGCGCAAGTCAATCGCAGCGCTGCTGAAAGAGGTGATGACAAACGAGGCGTCTGCGCTTGTCGACACGGATGCAGCGAACAAGGCAGCGGATGCGGATCTGGCGCTGCAGGAGCTTGGCGCGGACTATGCCGGCCAGGCTCTGGTCACCGCAACGGTGGTTGTCTGGGATCGGGATCCTCGCCTTGCCGATGAGAAGCTGCGTCTTGTCGAGAAGGCCATCCAGGGTCGTGATTTCGTGGCCTTCGCCGAGACCATCAACGCCGTCGATGCCTGGCTCGGGTCGCTGCCCGGCCAGGTTTACGCGAATGTGCGGCAGCCGCCGCTCTCCACCCTTAATCTCGCCCACATGATCCCCCTCTCCGCCGTGTGGGCGGGGCCGGAACGCAACGAGCATCTCGGTGCTCCCCCGCTGCTCTTTGGCAAGACCGAAGGCTCAACCCCGTTCCGGCTTTCCCTTCACGTTGGCGATGTCGGCCACACACTCGTTGTCGGTCCGACCGGCGCCGGAAAGTCAGTGCTTCTGGCGCTTCTTGCGCTGCAGTTCCGGCGCTATGCGGGCGCACATGTGTTTGCCTTCGATTTCGGCGGTTCGATTCGGGCGGCAACGCTCGGCATGGGCGGCGACTGGTACGACCTCGGGGGCAATCTCACAGAAAGCGTTGAGGCGTCGGTCGCGCTGCAACCTCTCGCGCGCATTGACCAGTCCCATGAGCGTGCCTGGGCCTGCGACTGGCTGATCGCAGTTCTCAGTCGCGAGGGCATCAAGGTCACGCCGGAGATGAAAGAACATCTGTGGTCGGCACTGACCTCACTGTCCTCTGCCCCGTTGGAAGAGCGCACCCTTACCGGGCTTGCCGTCCTGCTGCAGTCGAACGAACTGAAGCAGGCGCTGCGCCCCTATTGCATCGGTGGCCCTTATGGCCGCCTGCTGGACGCCGAACACGAGCGCCTGGGTGAGGCATCTGTCCAGGCCTTTGAAACCGAGGGTCTGATCGGCACGCCGGCTGCGCCTGCTGTGCTGTCCTATCTGTTTCACCGCATTGGCGACCGGCTGGATGGCAGGCCTGCTCTCATCATCATCGATGAAGGCTGGCTGGCGCTGGATGACGCGAGTTTCTCAGGGCAGTTGCGGGAATGGCTGAAGACGCTGCGCAAGCGCAATGCATCTGTCGTTTTCGCGACCCAGTCGCTCTCCGATATCGATGGCAGCTCCATTGCACCTGCCATCATCGAGAGCTGCCCGACGCGTCTGCTCCTGCCCAATGAACGTGCCATCGAGCCGCAGATCAGCGCCATCTATCGGCGCTTCGGGCTGAACGACCGCCAGATCGATATCATCGCAAGCGCGACGCCCAAGCGGGACTATTACTGCCAGTCGCGGCGTGGCGCGCGTCTCTTCGAACTTGGTTTGTCGCCGATCGCTCTGGCCTTGTGCGCCGCCTCGTCCAAGTCAGATCAAGCGGCAATCGAACGCGTCCTGTCTGACGAAGGGCGCGAAGGCTTCCTGGCTGCCTGGCTGGATTCTCGTGGATGCGCCTGGGCTGCAGAACTCATCCCCAACCTTACAAACCTGGAGACATTGCCATGACACGCCTTCGCTCGCGTACGCTCCTGCTCGCAGCCAGTTTCCTGGCCGCACCCCTTGTCCTGACGCAAGTCGCGGCGCCGGCTGCCGCCTGGCGCATCGTCTATGATCCGACCAACTACGCGCAGAATGTGCTTCAGGCGGCACGCGCCTTGCAGCAGGTCAACCAGCAGGTCACCCAGCTCCAGAACGAAGCGCAGATGCTGGTCAATCAGGCGCGCAACCTGACCAGTCTGCCGTACTCAGCAATGCAGCAGTTGCAGCAGTCGGTGCAGCGTACGCAGGATCTGCTTGGCGAGGCGCAGAACATCGCCTTCAACGTCGAGGAAATCGATCGCGCGTTCGAAACCACGTACGGAAAGGTGACCCTGTCGGCCACTGACCGGCAATTGGTCGACGGCGCGCGCGAACGCTGGAGCAACACGGTCGGCGCCCTTCAGGATGCGATGCGCGTCCAGGCAAGCGTCACCGGCAATATCGAGACCACGCGTAGCCAGATGCAAACGCTGGTCGAGGCCAGCCAGGCGGCGCCAGGTGCACTCGCTGCCATCCAGGCGGGCAACCAGTTGGTGGCGCTGCAGGCCCAGCAACTCGCTGACATGACAGCGTTGCTTGCTGCCAATGGACGCGCCGAGGCGCTTCGGGCCGCCGAGCAGGCGACGGCGGTCGAGCAGGGGCGCGAGCAGCGCCGTCGTTTTCTGACACCCGGCTCCGGCTATCGGCCGGGCGGCGCCCAGATGTTCCATTGAGGATGACGATCATGGAGAGGGGAACCCTGCTGCGTGTGGGTGCAATCGCCTTCGTGGCGATCGTGGTGCTTGAGGCACTGTTTATCTCTGCGAGTGAGAAGACGCAGGATCCTCCTGTTGCGCCAGTGCGTGCAGAACAGCCATTTCCGGCCGCGCGGATCGAACTTCAGCGCTGCCAGCAACTCGGCGAGGCGGGGACGCGCGACCGCGCCTGCCTCAATGCCTGGGCCGAGGAGCGCCGGCGCTTTCTCAAACCCCTCGCCCGGAAAGATGAACGGCCGGCGGTGCCCGCGCCAGGAGCACCTTGAGCGATGGGCGGCACCGGCGTCATTGATCAGTTTCTCGGCGTCTTCACGCAGTATATCGACACAGGCTTCGGCCTGCTGTCGGGTGAGGTTGCGTTCATCGCAACGACGTTGATCGTGATCGATGTCACGCTTGCAGCGCTGTTCTGGTCCCTGGGTGGTGATGATGACATCATTGCCCGCCTGATCAAGAAGACCCTGTTTGTTGGCGTCTTTGCCTACCTGATCGGCAACTGGAACAGTCTGGCGCAGATCGTCTTCGAGAGCTTTGCCGGTCTCGGTCTCAAAGCCTCGGGGACGGCATTCACGAGCGCCGATCTGTTGCGGCCGGGGCAGGTGGCCCAGACCGGGCTTGATGCGGGACGCCCGCTGCTCGACTCGATCTCCGACCTGATGGGCTATTGGTCCTTCTTCGAGAATTTCATCCAGATTGCCTGCATGCTGTTTGCCTGGGTGCTGGTGATCCTCGCCTTCTTCATCCTGGCGATCCAGCTCTTCGTCACGCTGATCGAATTCAAACTGACCACACTTGCCGGCTTTGTGCTGATCCCCTTCGGTCTGTTCGGCAAGTCAGCCTTCATGGCCGAGCGCGTGCTTGGCAATGTCATCGCCTCGGGCGTCAAGGTGCTGGTGCTGGCCGTCATCATCGGCATCGGCTCGACCCTGTTTGCGCAGTTCACCGCAGGCTTTGGCGGCGTGACGCCGACCATTGATGAGGCGATGGCGATCGTGCTCGCTGCGCTGTCTCTGCTTGGTCTCGGCATATTCGGGCCGGGGATCGCGAGCGGGCTGGTCTCGGGCGGCCCTCAACTCAGCGCCGGTGCCGCCATAGGGACCGGGCTGGCGGCCGGCGGTATTGTCGCAGCCGGCGCGGCAGGTGCCGGGGCAATCGGTTCCGCCGGTTCCTCCCTTGCCGGTGGAGCAGTTGCTGCCGCACGTGGTGGTGCGTCACTCGCGGGTGGTGCATCAACAGCTTACAGCCTTGGCTCTGCGGGGCAGTCGGGAGGTTCAGCTATCGCATCAGGTCTCGGTGGCGTCGCCCGTGCCGGGGCGGGTGCCATCGCCTCGCCCTTGAAGCGCGCCGCCAGTCGCGCCACGGCCAGTCTTCAGTCCTCAGCGCAATCGGGGTCGCGCGCAGCCTTCGAGGCAACCGGCGGCTCGTCAACCATGGGCACCATCGGCAGCAATGTGCCGGCGCAAGCGCAGGCAGATGGAGCTCCGGACTGGGCCCGTCGCATGAAACGATCCCAGGCGATTACTCACGGCGTGCAGGCCGCGGCGCACGCTGTCCGTTCCGGCGACGCCCATGGCGGCGGCGCTTCCATCTCCCTTTCTGAAAGCGATCGCACATGAACCCGTTTAAACGCGCTTCCACCCACTATGGCGTTACACCTGAACCTGAGACACCCTATCAACGCGCAGCGCAGGTCTGGGATGACCGCATCGGCTCGGCGCGCGTCCAGGCGAAGAACTGGCGGTTGATGGCTTTCGGATGCCTCTTCCTGTCAGGCGGTTTTGCCGCTGCCCTGGTCATCCAGTCAGCACGCGGCGCAATCGTCCCCTGGGTCGTCCAGGTGGACAAGCTAGGGCAGGCGCAGGCCATCGAGCCGGCGGTTGCCAGCTACACCCCGACAGATCCACAAATCGCCTGGCATCTGGCCCGCTTCATCGAGCAGGTACGCTCGATCCCGGCAGATCCGATCATCGTGCGGCAGAACTGGCTGCGTGCCTACGGGTTCGCAACTGATCGTGGCGCGCAGGCGCTCAATGACTTTGCGCGCAGCAATGACCCCTTCACCAAGGTCGGTCGCCAGCAGGTTGCCGTCGAGGTCTCAAGCGTCATTCGCGCTTCGCCGGATTCCTTCCGGGTTGCCTGGGTCGAGCGCCGCTACCAGGACGGGTCGCTTGCCTCGACCGAACGCTGGACCGCGATCCTGACGACAGTCCTGCAGTCACCACGTGACGCCGAAAAGCTGCACGCCAATCCACTCGGAATCTACGTCAACGCAATCAACTGGTCGAAGGAGATGGGGCAGTGAAGTCTGGAAGAGCATTCTGTCTGGCCGTTCTGGCCGCGACAGCGCTTGGTGGTTGCGCAACCAGGAAACCACCACCTGTCATCGCCTATGACAATATGGCGCCGGCCCACCGCAAGGTTGATCCGCCTGCGCCCTTGCGTGTCGTGGAGACCGCCAGGCCGTTGCCATTGCCTGGTCAGTTGAAACCGGTCGGGATGAAGGCGTCACCGCCAGAGCCAGGTGATCCCGCAGCCCGCATCAGCGAAGCCAATGCGCAGGCGCGTGTCCAGCCGGTGCGCAACGGTTTCATCAATGCCATCCAGGTCTATCCCTACACACAGGGAGCGCTCTATCAGGTCTACACGGCGGTCGGCCAGATCACCGACATCGCACTTCAGCCTGGCGAGCAGTTGGTCGGAACTGGCCCTGTCGCAGCAGGCGATACGGTGCGCTGGATTATCGGCGACACCGAAAGCGGCGCCGGCGCGACCCGACAGGTGCATATCATGGTGAAGCCTACGCGGGCGGATCTGACCACCAACCTGATCATCAATACCAACCTGCGCACCTATCACATGGAACTGCGCTCCACCGAGAAGACCTACATGGCCTCGGTGTCCTGGCAATATCCGCAGGATCAGTTGATCGCGATGCGCAAACAGGCGGCGGAGGCGGAGACGCAGCGGCCGGTCGCTGCCGGCGTTGATCTTGCAGCGCTGAACTTTCGCTACGCGATTGACGGTGACGCCGCAGCCTGGCGTCCCTTGCGCGCGTTTGATGACGGTCGCCAGGTCTTCATCGAGTTCCCAAGCGGTATAGCTCAAGGCGAGATGCCGCCGCTTTTCGTCGTCGGGTCAGGGGGCAGTTCCTCGGAACTGGTCAATTATCGGGTGCGTGGAAATCACATGATCGTTGATCGCCTCTTTGCCGCCGCCGAGTTGCGTCTTGGGGCAGACAAGCGCCAGACGCGTGTGCGCATCACGCGCACCGACGGCAAGCGGCGTGTCGGGTTGCCGTGGTTGGTTGGTTCGCCAAGGCATACGGGAGGCGCTACGTGACCACCACAGCGCCATCGGAGACCACCATGCGCATGCGGTTGCGTGCGGAGCCACCACGTGTCACGCGTCTGTCACGAAAGATGCTGGCCAGCGTCGGTCTTGTCGCCGGCCTCGGTCTGGGCGGCGCTTTCATCTACGCCTTGCAGGGCCGAGATCGCGGGCAGGCGCCGGCCGAGCTCTTTACGACCGATAATCAGCAGCCGGCGGATGGTCTCTCCCGCCTGCCGCGCGATTACACCGGACCCATCCTCGGACCTCCACTGCCCGGTGATCTCGGCAGGCCGATCCTCAGCACCGGCGTGCAGCCTCCAGTCGTTGCAACGCCTGATCCGGGCCTTTCTGAAGAGGAGCGCCGTAGGCTGCAAGAGATCGAGACGGCGCGCACCAGCAGCCTGTTCCTCAGGGTTGAAGCGGCGACCAATGTGGTTGCTACTCCAACCCAGGGCGTGATGTCGCCGCCCGATCTTTCGAGCCTTGGTTTGGTACCTCAGCCCGCAAGACCTGACGCTGCCGAGCGCCAGTCTTCTTTCCTCAATGCGGCACCAGACAAGCGTATAGTCGCGCCTGACAGGCTGGAGTTGCTTGCCTCGCCCAACATTCTTCAGGCAGGAGCAGTCATCGCAGCAGCACTGCTCACCGGTATTCGCTCGGATCTGCCTGGGCAGATCACCGCGCAGGTTACCGAGAATGTTTATGACAGCCCTACAGGACGCATTCTCCTGATCCCGCAGGGCGCGCGCCTGATCGGCCAGTATGACAACAGCGTCCAGTTCGGCCAGCGTCGTGTGCTTCTGGTCTGGAACCGTCTGGTTCTGCCATCCGGGCGCTCTATTGTGCTTGAGCGCCTGCCGGGTGCGGATCCGGAAGGACAGGCGGGCCTTGAGGATGGCGTCGATCATCACTGGTGGGACCTTGCCAAGGCTGCAGGCCTTTCTACCCTGCTTGGCGTCGGTGCCGAGCTTGCCATAGACGACGAGGAGCGTCTGCTGCGCGCTATTCGTGACGGCGCCCAGGATACCATCGAGGACGCGGGCCAGCAGATCATCCGGCGCCAGCTTGCGGTTACCCCAACGCTCACCATCCGGCCCGGCTTTCCGGTGCGGGTCATCGTCACACGCGATATGGTGCTTGAACCCTATGGAGCAACGCAATGACCAAACTCAAGCTTGGTGCACTCGCTGACGAAAAGCCGTCGCGCGTCACCATCGAAGTGCCTGCGGCGCTTGGGCGAGACCTTGCAGCCTATGCGGAACTGCTTGGCCGCCAGCAGGGCCAACCGATTGCCGATCCAGCGCGGCTTATTGTGCCCGTGCTGGAGCGCTTCATCGCCACGGATCGCGGCTTTGTCAGTGCACGCCGGAAGGTTTGACGGATCAGTCGGTTGGGTTGCCGGCGCTGTTGCCAATCTATGCGGAATTGCTTGGCCGCCAGCAGGGCCAGCCAGCAGTTTGAGGATCAAAACAACCGGCAGTAAACAAGCCAGATCAATAAACTGCCACTCAAATGGGCGCAGTCCAGGAATGTAAACTCTGGCTCCTGAGGCGACATGCCTCGCTCTCTCTCTCTGTTGATGCTCGGGTGTTCGGTGCTGGCGCACCTCACCTCATTCCCTGCTATGCGAGTTCACGATAGAGTGGCACCGTCGGGGCGTGGGCCTCGATCGCCCGCACAACGGCGTCTGCGAGCGGAAGGTGACCTTTCTCGGCCTGCCACGTCTGTCGAAACCGCTGAACGATTTCGGCGGCGGTATTAACGACGAGCTTTTCCGGTAAGAGCGCCTTGGCGGCCAAGTGGCGTAGTTCATCAGCATCGAACTCGGCCATCTTCTTTGTCCGGGAGTAGTTGAGTGCGGCCGTGTCCTCGCCTTTCATATAGGGAATGGTGGATACGAGATCGTAAGCCGGAGAAAGCGCTGCCGACCGTCGGTCCGGGTAGACAAGCGACCAGTTCTTGAGGTGCATGTCTCCATTGCCTATCAACGCACTGAACACCAGCCGTCGGATGAACTCGGTGGCGCCTGCGTCTCCAGCTTCCGTGCCGATGACGCGCGCGATATTTGCGTAGCTCGCGCGCTTATACTTGTCGTCCGGGAATACGCCCAAAATCTGCGCGAAATCCTCGGTGTGAACAGGGCCGTCAGTGGTTCGGTCGAAGCGACGGACTGCAAGCGCCTGCCCGTTCAGCTCTCCGATGCCTTCCGGAACTCCGGCAATCGCATCGAGATCGATCAGGTTGATGACAGGCACCTCCATGCCGATCATCCCGGCGATCGTCATCATCGAGAATTCGTTTTCTGGAACGCCGGCGAATTGCTGGGAGGGAAGTTTGACGATCCAGGATCCACCGACACCCTTGGCGGGAATTGTGAGTCCCCCGCCTTTTCCGGCGTTCTCAAGCGCGGAGAATTTCAGCTGCACGCCGGCGAGCGAAAAACGCAAGGCATTGGGCTTGGCATTCTCCGGCAGGGCCTTGTCGGCAACTGGCGGCAGCGCCTCACCGGCTGCGGGGTGGATCGACAGTGCTCCCGGGAGGTCAAGACCCAGCACCCAAAGCAGGAAGAATTCCCGCTGCTGGTTCACACCTGCTCGCTCGGCCAGATAGCGCCGCATGCTTCCTTCCGGCAGCAAGTTTGAGAAAAATGGCGGCACCACGCGTTGAGTGGGTCGAATTCTGGTGATCAGGCCACCCAGATCATCCTTGAACGAAAGGCTGAGAGTGGGCCGATCCGCGTTCTGAACATAAGCTTCGTTGAAGGCAAAGATCGTTCGATCACCCTGGAGATGGGTCAACGTGCCGATTGGGTCGTCGTAGAGGCGTACCTCAAGAACCGAGACATCAGGCATCGTCATCTCCATCCAGCGAATAGGCCGCCCTGGGCTCAGGAGCGGCGTGATGGGCGATCGAATTGCGCAACTGCTGCAGGTTCTGGGCAATGTCACGCACGATAGGCGCGGCTTGAGCGCTAGCCTGGTAGCGATCAAGCCGCGTGATCAGGTCGCGCACGAACTGCACCTCCTGGTCGCCGAGATTGACCCGCCGGAGGAAGCGCAGCGTTTCATCTATGCGATCGAGGTCAGCCGAGCTCCCATAAAGGTGCTTCATCTTCTTGACTATGCGCTCCGCACGGGCGAAGCGCTTGTCGTTTGGTTGACTGGCTTGGATATGCATGTTCGGGGTGGCCTGAGCCTTGACCAAGTTCAGCACTGCCGGCACGAGTCTTTTCGGCACGAGCATGACCTCGAGATCGAGCGCTCGGGTCATGTCAATGAAGCTCGATAGCCCCGGCTCCATTTTGCCGCTCTCAATCTGTGAGATGTGGCTCTGCGTCAGCCCAGCTCGCTCACTGAGCGAACGCTGACTCACGCCAGACGCCTCGCGGACTTCGCGAGCTTGCGCGATAAGGGTTTCGCTTTGATAGGCCATGATACATAATTCCAGATCAAACCCGGATCTCGATCAGGATAATGCATCTACTCTAACCACCGCATTTTGTCAACATGACCGATTTAGAATAATGATCGAATCTTTTGCAATGATATAGGATGATGTATCGACCTATATCCACCCGACAGCTCTACTACCTATCCCGGGTCGGTTCCTTCGCTCCGTTACGTGGCCTCTCCGGCTAGACCGCAGTCCTTGATCACCCAGAAAATTCGCGCAATCGTCAGAATTCATCCCGTTTCGGGATGGTTCGACCTTGATTGATCGCCAACGGATCGCGGTGCAGGCGGACGCATTGCTGCAGGTTGTCGTCCCTGACCTTCTGACCGAGGACATCCTTCTCCGGGTCGGACAGGGTACCAAGACCCTCTACAAGCCCCAAGCTGACCAGCAACGACGCATAGGTTCCGATCGTCACCGACTTATCGCCCCCTTCCACTTTCGCGAGGGTAGCGCTCGCACTGCGAGCCCGTTCGGCGAGCAGCGCCATCGGAATGCGCCTGCGTGCGTCCCTGATGTCTAGACCAAGCCTGCTCAGGGCTCTCTTGGCGGGGATTGGGAATGGCGCGACGGGTCGCGATGATCGGCATCACAGTGCTCTGCATATCGCTGTATTATTACATTATGAAATTAAAAGTACATATTTATTGACAAGCAACAAGCTCTGGGCCTAAGTGCGCCGCGACAGGCCACAACCGACCGGAGGATCGCTATGGGAGTTTCGATGACGCGAAGGGCAGGGCTCGCCGCCCTGTCGGCTATGCTGCTTTTGGGTGGCGCCGGGTACGCGCAGGCCGAGACGACGCGGGAGCGTGTGCTGCGCGAAGGCAAGATCGTGATCGGCATTCACAATCGCACCCCCTGGGGCTTTCGCGACGAGAAGACCGGGGAAGCGACCGGCTGGCATCCCGACCTGATGCGCGCAGCCTTCGCGCCGCTCGGCGTCAAGACAATCGAGTTCAGGGTGACCGAGTTCGGCGCGCTTATCCCGGGTCTGCTGGCCAGTCGTTTTGATGCGGTCGCCTCGGGCCTCGCGATTACGCCCGAGCGCTGCAAGCAGGTTGCCTTCGGCGCGCCGGACCTGCAGGCGCCGGACGCCGCTATCGTGCTGGCCGGGAACCCGAAGAAGATCGGAGGCTATGCGGATATCGCGGGCAATGAGGCCCTGACCATGGGCGCCGGGCGCGGCAGCGTCGTCACCAAGAATGCAGCGGTCGCCGGTATCCCTGAGAGCCGCATGCTGCTCTTCCCCGACATCGAGTCCAACGTCGCTGCGTTGCGCGCCGGACGCATTGATGTCGCGGTGCTGTCGACGGCCTCGGTGATCGGCCTCCTGGAAGGGAAGGGTGGGGAGGGGCTCGAGCGCGCCTTGCCGTTCGACGTCGGCAAGGTCCAGTCCAACTATTCTGCCATCGCGTTCCGGCGCGAGGATGATGATCTGCGCGCGCTCTATGATGAACAACTGGCCAAGCTGAAAAGCAGTGGAGAGCTTGCCACCATCATGAAGAAGTATGGCTTCGGCGCACCGGAGACAGTGCCTGCCGGTGTACTCACCGCTGCCCTCTGCAACGTGGCGCCCTGATGTCCCTGCTCGAGATCTGGCTGGGCATTCTGCAAGGGCTTGGAACGACGGCGTCGGTAACGGCCTATGGCCTGGTCTTCGCCATACCCTTCGCGCTTGTCTTCGGCGTCGCCCAGTACCTGACCACGGGTGCGGCGCGCCTGGCGGTCACCTGCGTCATTGAGTTCTGGCGCAGCTCGGCCGTCATCATTCTCCTGTTCTTTTTCTACTACACGCTGCCTGTCTTCGGCGTCACCCTGTCGGCGCTGACGGTTAGTGCCATGGTGCTTGGCCTCAACGCCGGTGGATATGCGAGCCAGGCGGTGCGTGCGGGCCTGCAGGCGCTTCCCGCCGGCCAGAAGGAGGCCGGGCAGGCGCTGGGCCTGTCGCGTACCGAGGTCCTGACGCTCATCGAACTGCCGCAGGCGCTGGTCGCCATGAGCCCGACCTTCATCAACAGCCTGATCCAGATGGTGAAGGCGACAGCGTTGGTTTCTCTGGTGACGCTGAGCGACATGACCTTCCGCGCCAAGGAGATCTCCCAGATCGAGTACAATCCGGTCGCGATCTACACATCTTTGCTGCTCGCCTTCTTTGTCGTCTGCTATCCGATCGCCCTGGTCGGGCGCTGGCTGGAAGCGCGTATCGGCACACCCGGGAGGCGCATCGGTGGGATTTGATCTGTCCTTCGCACTCGCGAGCATACCGGCCATTGTCAGCGCTATCGGTACTACCCTTGTCGCGGCAGTGGCGAGTTGTCTGGGCGCTGCGATCATCGGCTTCGGATTCGAGATGGCGCGGCGGCGCGGCGGCGCGGCTGGCATCTTAGTCGGCTTCATCATCGACTTCATCCGCTCGACGCCGGTGCTGGCCTGGCTCTACTTCCTGTATTTCGTGTTGCCCTTCTACGGCATCCGCATCGGTGCCATGGCGACTGGTATTATCGGCCTCAGCCTCTACTACAGCGGCTATCTGGCCGAGGTCTTTAAAGCCGGTATCGACGCTGTACCCAGGGGCCAGCCGGAGGCTGCGCGCGCCCTGTCGCTCAGCAAGCGTGATACGGTTCTCTACGTGATTGCGCCGCAAATGCTGCGCAACATCGCTGCGCCGCTCGGCAACTATTTCGTGTCGATCCTGAAGGCCACGCCTTACCTCGCGGTGCTTGCCGTCCCGGAAATGCTGGGTGCTGCCTTCGACGTCGCCTCGGAAACCTATCGCTACGCCGAGCCACTGACAGTAGCCGGCCTGATCTTCCTGGTGCTGGCGCTCATCGTCTCGCAGGGCGTCAAGCGTCTCGAGCGCCGGCTCCTCGCAACCGGTTCCAGATAACACGGACAAGACAGATGCTCGCACAAGCTGAACCGGTCGTGGAGATCGCGGGGTTGAACAAATGGTTCGGGGCACTGCATGTCCTGAAGGACATCGAGCTGGATGTGGCGAGCGGCACCCGTATCGTTGTGTGCGGTCCGTCGGGGTCCGGCAAGTCGACGCTGATCCGCTGCATCAACGGTCTGGAAACCTGGCAGTCAGGTCGACTCAGCCTCACAGGC
>CAZMVL010000099.1:11668-13388 GCA_964569335.1 uncultured Paraperlucidibaca sp. | reverse complement strand
GCCCACGATCATCGGGCGCGGCCGCAACGAGCGCGAGCTGTCGGAGGACCCGACCGCCCACGCCGAGGTCCTGGCCCTGCGCGAGGCCGCGGCCGCCGGCGGATCGTGGCGGGTCCACGACGCCGTCCTCTACGTGACGCTCGAGCCGTGCGCGATGTGCGCCGGGGCGATCGTGCTGTCGCGGATCCCGACCGTCGTCTACGGGTGCACCGACCCCAAGGCCGGGGCCTGCGGGAGCGTGCTCGACGTCACCGGCGAGCCGCGGCTGAACCACCGGCCGGAGGTCGTCGGCGGGATCCTCGACGACGAGTGCGCCGGACTGCTGCGGGCGTTCTTCGCCGCGCGGCGCGGTCCGCGGGCCTCCGGCGCCCGACCCTGACCGCCTCCGCTCCGCCCGACCTGCCCCGCGGGTCGCCGACCGGAGTAGCGTCCCGTCCGTGCCCCCGAACCCGTTCAAGCCGATCCAGCAGGCCGCGACGCACGTCGACTCGGCCGCCCGCGAGGTGATCGACCGCGTGCTGGCGATGACGACGATCGACGAGTCGGCGCTCGAGCTGCACCGCAGCGTCTCCAGCATCGACGACCTGACCGCCCACCTCGAAGTCGTCACCGAGCGGGTCGAGCGGATCGACCGCAACATGGAGCAGCTGCTCCCGCTGCTCGAGCGGCTGGTCGTCTCGAGCGAGGCGCTGCAACAGGACCTGGCGCCGATCAGCCGCCTGGCGTCGCGGATCCCCGGATCGGGGGCGCGACGGCGACGGCGCGAGCGGCAGCAGGCGCTGGCGATCCAGACCCAGGAGACCGCCGCCCCGACCGCCCTGCCCGCCGGGGACGACGTCCCGGACGAGGAGGCGCGGGCGGCCGACGCCGCCACCGACGCTCCGCCGCGGACGATCGCGTCCCCCGACGCCGAAGCCGCCTCCGGGACGCCGGCCGATCCGGCCGGAGACGGCGGGCCCGAGGACGAGCGGACCACGCCGGCGTAGCCGCGGCGCGGCGGACGGTCGCACGACGCGGCCGGCACCGTCACCGGGCCGGCGGGCGTCGACGAGCGACGCTCCGGCGGGCCCGACGACGCGCGGTCAGGCGACCGGGCCGTCGACCCCCGCCTCGGCGAACGTCTCCATCTCGCGGTGGAGCCGCCCGGCCTGGTCGATCAGCGGCAGCGCGAGCGCCGCGCCGGTCCCCTCCCCCAGCCGCACCCGCAGGTCGAGCAGCGGCTCCAGTCCCAGCCGCGCCAGGATCGTGCCGTGCGCCGGCTCGGCCGAGCGGTGCCCGGCGATCAGGCCGTCGCCCACCGCCGGGCAGAGCCGGACGGCGATCAGCGCGGCGACGCCCACCGCGAACCCGTCGAGCACCACCGGCGCGCGTCGGCCCGCGGCCGCGAGGATCGCCCCGACCAGCGCCGCCAGCTCCAGGCCGCCGAGCTCGGCGAGCGTCCCCAGCGGGTCGCCCGGCGGTCCGCTGCGCGCGATCGCCTGCCGGACGGCCGCCCGCTTGCGCTCCAGTCCGGCGGCGTCGGCGCCCGCCCCGCGTCCGACGGCCTGCTCGGGGCTCAGCCCGGTCAGCGCGCAGGCCAGCGCGGCCGCCGCGGTCGTGTTGCCGATCCCGATCTCGCCCGGCACCAGACAGCGGGCCCCGCGCTCCAGCAGGGCGTCGGCCAGCGCGGCGCCGGTCGTGATCGCGGCGACCGCCTCGTCGACGGTCATCGCCGGCTCGA
>CAZMVL010000099.1:9430-11658 GCA_964569335.1 uncultured Paraperlucidibaca sp. | reverse complement strand
CCTGACGGTCGAGCCGGCGATGACCGTCGACGAGGCGGTCGCCGCGATCACGACCGTCAGGTCGCGGGTCCCGTCGCGGACGCGGACGGGCCGGACCCCCGGAGGCGTCGACGGACCGGCCAGGCCGACGTCGGCGACGGTCACCAGGCCGGCGTGGTAGCGCGCCAGCACGCCGATCGCCGATCCGCCGCGGGCCGCCGCCGCGGCGACCTGGGCCGAGACCTCGTGACCGTAGAGCGACGTCCCCCGCACGACGTGGCCGTGGTCGCCGGCGACCACCAGGATCGCCGGACGCAGCGGACTCGGCGGCGCGTCGCCGGTCCAGGCCGCCCACCGCTCGACGGTCTGCTCGAGCGCGCCGAGGCTGCCGAGCGGCTTGATCAGCCGGTCGGCGCGGTCGCGGACGGCGGTGGCCGCCCGCGGGTCGGGCCCGCCGACGGCGGCCACCAGGGCACGGATCGGCTCCGGGAGCGGCGGGCCGTCGTCCGGGGCCGCGGGCGACGGACGGCGGGTCGTGTCTCCCCGGCCCTCGCGCCCGTCGACCCGCACCGCGCCGCCGACCGCGGGCACGTCGTCGGCGGGCCACCGCTCGGGCAGGGTGACCGCCGCGAGCGGCGCGCGCTGGGCCCAGCCGGCCGCCTCCAGGCCCGGCCGGACCGGCCGCTCGTCCGGCCAGCCGATGCAGAGCCAGGCCATCGGGTCGACCCGCGGCGGGATGCCGAGCAGGTCGCGGAGGTCCTGGCGGCGGTAGAAGCTGACCCAGCCCACGCCAAGCCCCTCGGCGCGGGCGGTCAGCCACAGGTTCTGGATCGCGCAGGCCGTCGAGTGGACGTCGGTCTCCGGGATCGTCCCGCGGCCGAGCACCTCGGTTCCCGGGTCGCCCGGGTCGCAGCAGACGACGATCGCCAGCGGGGCGTCGACGATCCCCTCGATCTTCTGGTCGAGGAAGTGGCGGGCCCGGTCGGGAAACCGCTCCGCCTGGCGCAGCCGCTCGCCCTGCGCGATCGTCCGCATCGCCGCCCGGGTCTCGTCGTCGCGGACCACGACGAACCGCCACGGCTGCATCAGGCCGACCGAGGGGCCACGGTGGGCGGCGGTCAGGATCCGCTCGACCAGCGCGTCGGGCACCGGGTCGGGCCGGAAGCGGCGGATGTCGCGTCGCGCGGCGATGATCGCCTGGAGCGCGTCGCGCTCGGCCTCGGGGAAGCGCCAGCCGAAGGGGTCCGCCGCCCGCTCGGCCGCGCGCGACGGGTCGAAGCCGTCCGGGGTCGCCGGGCGAACGTACTCGTCGGCGGGATCGTCCATGCCGACAGTGTCGCGGGTGGGGCGCGGCTCGGCGGGCAAGGGTCCGGCGGCCGCTCGTCACCGCCGGGAGCGGTCGGCGGGACTCGACGACGACCGGCCGCTCGTCGTCCGCAACCAGCCGCCCGGCCGTCGCGGGTTGCCGGCTCCGGGCCGCCGTGGTCGCGCCGCGGCGGCGGTAGCCTCCCCCCGGTGCCCGCCCGGATCCTCGACGGCCCACGCCACGCGGTCGGCTTCCTGACGCGGGTCCCCGTCCCGTTCGGCGCCGACGAAGCGCCGCAGCTGACCGCCGCGGCGCCGTGGTTCCCGCTGGTCGGAGCGGCCGTCGGCGCGCTGGGCGGCGCGGGGCTGGCCCTGTTCGGGCTGCTGCCCGGCGCGGGGCCGTCCGGGGTCGCCGCCGCGTTGGCGCTGGCAGCGATGCTGCTGGCGACGGGCGCGCTCCACGAGGACGGCCTGGCCGACGTCGCCGACGGGCTGGGCGTACTCGGCGACCGGGTGCGACGGCTGGAGGTCATGCGCGATCCACGGGCCGGCGCGTTCGGCGTGCTGGCGCTGATCGTCTGGTTCGCCGTCGGCTGGAGCGCGCTGCGCGGGCTCGGCACCGGAGGCGACGCGGTGACCGCACTGGTCGCCGCGGGGGCGCTGTCGCGCTGGGCGATCCTCGTCCACGCCCGCGCCGGCCGTCCGGCGCGGCCCGCCGGAGACGGGGCGATCCCCGCCCTGCGCGTCGGTCCGGTGACGCTGCTCGCGACGACGCTCGTCGTCGTCGCCGTCGCGACGCTCGGCCTGGGCCTCGTCCCCGGCCTGGTGGCCGTCGTGGTGACGGTCCTCGTGGCGCTGCTCGGCGCCGGCCTGGCGCGGCGCGCCTTCGGCGGCCTGACCGGCGACACCTGCGGTGCGACGGCGACGGTATCCGTCGCCGCGAT
>CAZMVL010000099.1:0-9420 GCA_964569335.1 uncultured Paraperlucidibaca sp. | reverse complement strand
CGCGCTGGCGTTCGCCGGGTGAGGCCCGGGGGTCCGACCCGCTCCGGATCGTCCCCGCACCCGGTCCCGCTAGCGAGGCGCGATCCGCGGACGCCCGCCGAATCACCGGGCGCCAGGCGACCGACACCCCAACCGGCCCCGCGTCGCGCCGCGAATCGCGACGACGCGATACCCTGACCGTCCCCGTTCAGGGATCCGCGGAGAGGTGCCAGAGCGGTTGAATGGGGCAGTCTCGAAAACTGTTGTAGGGGTAACCCCTCTACCGAGGGTTCGAATCCCTCCCTCTCCGCCTCGCGAAGCAAGAAAGGGCCCGGTCCGCCGCTGTGGACCGGGCCCTCTCTTCTCCCTCGCCAGGTCATCGCCCGGTCCCTCGGCGCCCAGGTGGGGCGCACGGGAGCCGGGGCGGGAGTCACGGCTGCAGCAGGACCTTCAGCTGGCTCGTGGTACCACTCGTGAGCTCCCCGAACCATGCCGCAGCGTCCTCGACAGGCGCAACAGTGGTGATCAGCTCGTCGCACGGGACGTTACCGGCCTCGATGTGGGCAAGGGCCTCGCGGAAATCGTCGACGGAGTAGGCCAGGGATCCCTGGATCGCGATCTCCTTCATCGCCAACGCCGTCAGGTCGAGCGGGACGGGTTCCGGCGCCACCCCAACGGTGACGAGCCGGCCCCGCGGAGCGAGCAGGTCGATCGCGAGCGGCACGCCCGTCCGGTGGCCGCTGCAATCCACCACCGCAACGGGCGGTCCACCGAACAGCTCGGCCGCGGTCGAGACAGCTTCGTCGGGGGGAGCGACCACGAATCCCAAGCGCTGCATCCATTCGCGCCGGCCCGAGGACGGCTCCACCACCAGGATCGCCTCCGAGCCACGGGCACGCGCACCCAGCGCGGCCATCACTCCGATCGGTCCAGCGCCGAGCACGCAGATCGGGTCGCCGGACCTCACCTCAGCGAGGCTGATTCCGCGGATCGCGACCGCCAGCGGCTCGACCAACGCCCCGTGCTCCGCGCTGACCGCGTCGGGCAGGCGCTGGAGCATCCCTGCCGGCACGGCGACGTACTGGGCGTACGCTCCCTGTCGCCCGAGCCCGGGACCGTGCATGATGCCGGCCTCGCAGAGGTTGAGGGCCCCCATGCGGCACGCCAGGCACCTTCCGCAGGAGACCATCGGCAGCACCGCCACCCGGTCGCCGACGCTCCATCCCACGACCTCCTCGCCGATCGTGGCGATCCGGCCGGTGAACTCGTGGCCGGGAACGTGCCCGGCCGGGATGACCTCCGCCGGGTAGCCGGGCATCTGCAGGTCCGAGCCGCAGATGCCGCAGAACGATACGGCCAGCACCACCTCGCCGCGAGCCGGAACCGGGTCCGGGATCTCGACGGGCTCCAGGCTTCGGTCTTCTGCGATCGCGACGGCTCGCATCAGCTCTCCCCTCTCGGTTGCGATGTCGTCGCTCCCGCGACGGCGCCGAGGAACTCATGGATCCGCCCTACGGCATCCTGAGACGACGGAATTGGCAGCATGTCGAACGCGTGCTCCCCACCAGGTACCACCTGAAGCTCGCATGGCACTCCGGCTGCGAGCATGCGACTCGCGAGGAACAGCGTGTCGTCGATCAGCGAGTCAGCGCTTCCGACGCTCAGCAGCGTCGGCGGAAGCCCATGCAGGTCTCCGTAGAGAGGTGACACGTCGGGGTCTGCGCGACGCGAGTGGTCCGGCACGTACCGGTCGTAGAGCCACTCGAGCGCCTCGGTGCTGACGATGCTGCGGTCAGCCGCCGCCCCGCGCTGGCTGGGCGTCATGGTCAGATCGTAGTTGCCGTACAGCAGGCTTGCCCCGGCCACTCGTCCGAGCGACCCGGACGCCTTGAGCCGCAGCATGGTGCAAAGCGCGAGGTTGGCGCCGGCCGACGCACCTCCGATCACGAGGCGTCCGCTGCCAAGGTGCGCCTCGCCGTTCGCGAGCAGCCAACGGGCGGCGTGCTCGCAGTCGTCCAGGCCTGCGGGGTACGGATCTTCGGGAGCCAAGCGGTATTCGACGCTGACGGCAGTCATCTTCGTCTCTTCGACGACCCGCTCGAGCTCGGCGTCGTGTCCGTCGGCGGAACCGAACGCCCACCCTCCGGGATGCATGAACAGGTACAGCCCCGTCGGATCACTGCTCTCGAGCACACGCAGCAGCACTTCTCCGGCCGCCGTCGGCACCGCGAGCGAGTAGGCCTCCGGTGAGCGATGATGCTCATCGCCGTCGCCCATCGCGCGCAGCACGTCCACCGACGCCGGCGGGAAGCTCCACCCCATAGCGATCAGCGATGCGAGCAGCTCACGGTTGACCGCAGCTGCGTGATCGGAGGCCGAGCCCAGCTCGAACATCTCCGCCGTGATCCCGCGATGCGAGGACATGGGGTCTACGCGGTCCTCTGCTCATGGGCGATCGGCCCCGCGGACGGGATCTCGTGTACCGCCGGAAGCACCTCCCGCGCGAAGAGCTCGAGGCTGCTCTCAGCTTCCTCCTGCGTCATGGACCCGAAGCGGGCGGCGAACATGAGCTCCTCGGGGTGGAAGACCTCGCACAGCGTCCTGATCTTCTCCAGGCACATCTCGGGCGTGCCCCAGACGGCGTTGGAGTTCCACACCTGCGCCATGTCGTCCAGCGGAGTGGAAGCGACTTCTTGGTAGGCGCCGCTGTAGTGCTCGTACCCCTTGAGCTCCTTGAAGTGCGAGCTGGCGAGCTCGTAGTTCCGCAACGCGGCATCGACGTACTCCGGCACGTGCCGGCGCATCATCTCGTGGGCAGTGTCGGCGTCCTCGTGGCAGTACATGATGACGTGGATCCGAGGACGCGCCGTTGCGTGCCCCGCTTCGTTGGCCGCGCCAGCGAACGCCGCAAGGTCGGCCCTGTACTCGTCGAAGGGCTTCTGCGGGATGATCAACGGCTTCAAGCCATACCGCGCCCCAACGGGTGCCGAGGTCGGGCTTCCCCAGGAAAAGCACATGTCGTCGATGAGCTGCCGGCCGTCCCGCGGCCGCGGCCGCAGCATCGTGTCGTCGTACTGGTAGTGCTCGCCGTCGTAGCAGAACTTCTCGTGCGTCAGCGCCAGCTGGATGACCTCGATCGACTCGGCCAGCATCCCCGCCGAATCGTTCATGTCTACTCCAAGCGCCTTGAACTCGCGACGGCCGAGTCCGCGTCCGACCCCGACGTGCGCCCGCCTCCCGCGCAACATGAACTGGAGCATCGCCATGTCCTCGGCGACGCGCAGCGGGTTGTGCCACGGCAGCACGACGACCATCGTGCCGACGTCGACCGTCGTCGTCGCTCCCGCGAAGAACGACAGCGCCTGAAGCGGATTGGTGATCATCGTGTAGGGCGTCACGTGGTGCTCGACCACCCAGATCGAGTCGAAGCCGTAGCCCTCGATCTTGAGGGCGGTCTCGATCTCCTCCGCCCAGATCGAAGCGTCCGTGTTGGGCTCGAGCGGCGGAGCCTCCTCGCCACGCTCCAGTGCTTCGAACCGGTCCCAGTCCTCGTAGTTCTGAATGAACATCGTCACGCCTGCTCGCATCGAGCTCTCCTCTCCCAGCTGCGCGGACGACGCGGCACGCCGCCCCTTTCACGAGTCAACGTACCTTTTCACTAGTCACAATGTCAATCAAACCGACACATCGTCGGCCACCCTGGCGCGCCGCGCGTCCGGGTAACCCGAGGAAGGACGCCCGAGCCCGCGGGGACACCGGCCTCGACCGACGCACGATGCTCCACCGAACCCGCCTGGCGAGCCCAGGCCGACTGCGCCCATGGACGACGCCCCCACCTCATGCGCGAGCAAGCAGGCGACGCCCGCCGTCCGGACGACGGCTCGCGGTCAGCCCGGGCTGACCGTGGGCATGACGACGGCCGGAATCGCACCCGCCGCCCGGTCAACCCGCGCGGACCTCAACGCACGCGTATCACTGCGGCGACGGCGGCCGGGACGTCAGCTTCCGCTGGACACGCCGCCGTCGTAGAGCACGCGCAACCACAGGTCGGCGAGGAAGTCGAGGACGAAATCGTCCGGCGTCTCCTCGAGCGAGCCGCTCGAAACCACGAGCAGAAGTCGCTCGGTCATGATCTCGAGCATCACGGCGCGGCGCCGGTGGTCGCGCTTGGCAGCGGTGACTCGACCTCCCCGCCAGGGGGCATGCTCGAGCACATCGATCAGTGCCGGCGAGAGCGCCACGTGGTGGTCCGCGACTTCCGGGTCCGCCGACATCCCCTCGAGCAGGCCGATGAACACCGGCCCCTTCTCGCGCCAGAGTGCCAAGGTCCCCGCGAGCCACTCACGAAGGGCCGGCAGTGCCCCATCGCGGGGCCCCTCCAGGATCGCGTCGAGCTCCCGATAGGTATCCAGCCCGGCGGCGCCCTCCCGCTCGACGAGCGCCCCCATGAGATCGTTCTTCCCCTTGAAGTGCAGGTAGAACGTGGCGCGACTGATGCCCGCAGTCTGCGTGATGTCCTTGATCGTGGTCGCCGCGAACCCCTTGGTGGACACCAGTTGCTCCCCGGCGTCCAGGATCAGGGCTCGGGTGAGCTGGCGCTGCTGATCACGGAGCGTACCCGACTGCGGCGTATCTCTACTCACTAAGCATGGAGCCTACTACGGAGACACCATCACCGAAACGTCGCGAACGGAGACCGGAGTCAGCCCGCCGTGGACGCAGCCGGAACCGGCTCGATAAGGCCAACCACGTCGCCCCCGTCGCCCTCCGAGTGATCGCGCAGCTGCTTCGGAACGATGAACAGTGCGTTGAGCACCAGCGTCACCATGGCCACGCCCGCGAGCAGGAGGAAGTTCGCCTGGTAGGTCCCCTCGCTCGGCACGGGCACGCCCGGCACCTCGGCCGACGCCATGACGATCAGCGTCACCGCGGTGGCCAGCGCCGCCGTCGGGAGGGCGATCGAGTACTGGACCCCGAACGTGATCGACATGTTGTCCTGGCGTCCCGCAGCCGCCACGAGGCCCCAGCCGATCCCGAAGCAGATGACGATGCCCAGCCCGTAGAGGGCGACGGCGACATAGAGCATCCACTGCTCACTGTGCATGAACGCCGCCCACAGGAACGCAGCGGTGCCGACCAGGCCGCCGAACGCCATCGGCGCCCGCGGACCATGACGCTCCAGGAGCCGCTTCGAGACGTACCGCGCGAGCAGGCTGGCGGGGAGGATCGGCAGCAGGATCAACGACGACTCGAGAACGTCGCTGCCGAATCCGTACCCCACCTCGCTCGGGGTCTGCGCGTACGCCGGCACGAGGATGTACAGCCCGGACGCGACCCACGCGATACCGCAGTAGCAGAGGTAGCCGGAACCGACCTGGCGCTTGTCCATGCCGCGGAAGTCCATCAGCGCGTGGGAGGTACCCCGTTGCTGGGCGACCCAGGCGGCGAACAGGACGGCACTGCCGACCAGCAGAGACACCACCGGTAGCGACCCCCAGCCCCACTCCGGACCCTGCGTGAGTCCCAGCAGCAGGCAGACGACCCAGCCCGCGAGCCCGATCGCACCGATTACGTCGAGCTTGACCGACGTGCGCATCACGACCGGCGTCTCACCGACGGCGAGCACCTGGATCAGCATCACCAGGTACCCCGCAGCGACCACCCAGAAGATCGCCGACCACGCGGCACCGGCTTCGATCAACAGGCCGCCGAGGACCAGCGCGAGCGGCGTGCAGATCGCGATGAACGTGGCATTCAACCTCGCGGCCCGCTGCATGTCCTCCGCCGTCGCGCGAACCTTCAGCATCGCGGCCACCATCGGCGCCGAGACCGCAACCCCCGTCAGCGCCCGTCCGATCGTGAGCACGACGAACGAATCAGCCAGCGCGGACAGGACGCAGCCGACGATCCCGACGGCCAGCAAGGGGACGAGGACGCGCTTGTGGCCAACGATGTCCGCGTACCGCGCCGCCAGGCCCGTGGACACCGCCGCGGCGATGCCGAGGGCGTTCAGAGCCCACGCCGTCTGGGAGGCCGAAAGATCGAGATCGGCGGACATGGCGCCGATCACCGGCAACACCGCCGACCCCTGGATGTCGATGACGATCGTATTGACGACCAACAGCACGATCAGGAACGACACCGAGCCAGCCAGCGGCGCGCCCGCACGAGCATCGCCTGCCGGCTGCGCGACGCCTGCCTCATTCTTGGACATGAGCATTGCCCCTCCTGCTCCGGATCAACAGGCCGCGCGTCCGGCGGCGCGCGATCCGCCCACCGGTGCTCCCGCGCGCCTCCTGGCCAAACGACTCGAGATCCGTCCCATCGCGTCTCCCCGCATATCCCTCTCCCTCTCGAGACGGACGACCCGAGCGGCCGCCCCTTTCGCGAGGCACTCTCTCCGATAAATAGTCACAATGTCAAGTCACATGTCACTATGAATATCCAGAGAACATCAAGACCGGCCGGGAGACCCACGGATCCCAGGCCCCAGAGGACGACTGATGAACCCCAGAGCAGTGCAGACGCCGCATCGATCGAACCCCGTCGCATCGGCCGTCCGAGCGATCGCTCGCGGTGGGACGGCCGTGCTCGTCGACGACGCACGGGGCCACAACGCAGGAAGCATCGTGGTGGCGGCCGAGCACGCCACATCCCAGTCGGTCAACTTCATGGTGCGTGAGGCACGCGGACTGATCTGCGTGGCGATGGAGCAAGGCCGCCTGGGGCAGCTCCGGGTGCCGCTGATCCCTCCTCGCGGTGACGACGACCGTGCCGCGTTCCACGTCGGGGTCGATCACGCGAGGTTGACGACGACCGGGATCTCGGCCGACGACCGAGCACATACGATCCGGGCGCTCGCCGACCCGAGGACGGTCGCGTCCGACCTCACGCGGCCAGGCCACGTCTTCCCGCTCGCTGCCTACGCTGGCGGCGTTCCCGGGCGCGTCGAGGCGGCGGTCGAGATCGCCCGTCTCGCCGGGTGCGCACCCGCCAGTGCCACCTGCGAGATCCTCTCCCACGACGGCACGATCGCGCGATGGCCCGAGCTCCAGCGGTTCGCGCGCCGACATGACCTGCCGCTCATCTCGGTCGCCGACCTCTCCGAGCGGCGACGTGCGGCGCTTTACGACCCGCCGCCGCGCCGACTGCACGCCGATCCTGCTGCGGGCGTGGCCGCCGCCCGGCCCCGACGCCGCCGCGGAATCGACGATCCCACCGGCGGCGACGCCGGCACGAGACGCAGCCAAGGACCAACAGAGGAGACGTGATGACAGGACTTGCCAACCCCCGGGTGATCGCGACGAACGGACTGCAGCTGACAGTGCATGAGCGAGGCGATGGCCCCGCAGTGTTCCTCTGTCATGGGTTCCCCGAGCTCGCCTATTCCTGGCGGATGCAGATCGATGCCCTCGCCGACGCGGGCTATCGGGCGATCGCTCCGAACCAGCGCGGATACGACGGCAGCCCGGGCCCGAGCGACCCGACGGCATACACCACGCGGGCGCTCGTGGAGGACGCGATCGGCATACTCGACGCGCTCGAGATCGAGCGGGCGGTGTTCGTCGGCCACGACTGGGGCGGCATGGTCGCGTGGTACGCCGCCGTCTACCACCCCGCGCGGGTTGCCGGGGTCATCGGGCTCTGCACGCCATACTTCCCGCGCGAAGAGCGCTCGATCGTCGAAGCAGGGGTGGCACTCCTGGGCGAGGACTGGTACGTCAAACGGTTCCAGGAGCCCGACGTTGGAGAGCAGCTGCTGGAGCGGGACGTGCGTGCCACCTTCCGCGCGCTGATGCGCAGGCGCGGCCTGTCCCTCGCCGAGTTCCGCCAGCTCCCCGAGGCCACCCAGCGGATGCCGCCCGGCCTCTTCGTCGGCGATCCGCTGGTCCTCGGCGAGCCGCTCTTCGACGAGGAGCACCTGCAGGTGTACGTCGAGGCGTTCGAGCGTTCCGGCTTCACCGGCCCACTCAACTGGTACCGATCCCTGGATCGCGAGTGGCGAGAGGGCACGGGAATGCGCGTCGCCATCGACCGGCCGGCGCTCATGATCTCTGCCGCTGACGACTTCTGGATCCCCCCGGAGGCGGCGGATCATATGACCAGCCTGGTACCCGACCTTGAGCGACACGTCATCCCAGACTGCGGCCACTGGATTCAGCAAGAGCGCCCCGACGACGTGAACGCGCTCATGCTCGACTGGCTCGATCGTCGCGGTGGTGCGGTCTGGTAGCGCTGCGGAGATCGAAGCGGTCCAAGTCGACACCGCAGGCCCCAGCGTCAAGGTCGTCGCCCCCGCAGCCGTAGGTCGGGCTCGGAGCCCCTGCGCGGTCGCCGCCCGAAGCGTCCGCAGGTTCCTCCGACCGAGCACCGGCCCGCCGGCTCAGGCCGCCGAGGAGGAGGCGGCGGGGCTACCTGCCCGCCGCCCGGGCCCAGGCGATCAGCAGCAGCTGGAGCGGCAACCGGGCGATCAGCGTGGTGCGGCCGCCGGGAACCTGCGGGTAGCGGTCGGGGTGGAGCGCCATCTGGAGGTTGGCGGGGAAGACGCCGATCAGGGTCAGGACGCCGAGCGCCGAGCCGAGCCGACGGGTCCGGGGGTGCAGCGTCGCGGCGCCGGCGGCGACCTCCGCCACGCCGCTGGCGTAGACCAGCTCGCGGTGGGCCGGCAGGTAGTCGGGCATGATCGCCTCGTAGGTCTTGGGGGTCACGAAGTGCATGACCCCGGCGAGCACGAAGAACGGGCCGAAGGTGCGACGAGCGATGGACATCGCCCGACTCTACCGACGGTAGGTCTGGGACTCGCCGCGGTCGGAGCGACGTTCGCCGCGCCCCGTGGGGACAACGCCACACCGAGCCGACGGGACGGGCACTGTCGGCGACCGGCCCACCCCGGCACGCCGTCCGCCCCAACGCCCCTACTTCCAGGGCGCGTTCGGCACGACCGGCGAGGGCGAGGAGCAGCGGCCGTCCCGCAGGCGGTAGACCGAGGTCGTCGACTGGCGGTCGATCTGGTACTTGACCGGCGACTCGAGCGGACCGAGCGGCTGGCCGTCCGGCCAGGTGGTCGCCGCCCCGAACGGGCTGACCTGCCAGACCAGGTCGGCCCGCTTCTCCAGCTCGCGGTAGTACGCGATCGCCTCGGGGACGAGCCCCGGCGTCCGGGCCGCGCGACCCGCCTGGTAGGACCCGGTCACGACCCAGCAGTAGCCGTAGCGCTCGAAGTTGTCGATCATCTCCGGGTACAGGATCTGCACCCAGGAGGAGAAGCCGGCCTTCGTCCGCAGCTGCGGATGCTTCTTCCGGTCGCGCCGCTGGACCTCGGGAATCGTGTGGTAGATCGACCAGTGCGTCAGGTCGAACCACTCGCGACCGCCGGTCAACGTCGGCTGCCAGGCGGCGGGAGACATCGACTGCAGCACCACGCCGTCGCGGGCGGGGACG
>CAZMVL010000098.1:0-13410 GCA_964569335.1 uncultured Paraperlucidibaca sp. | reverse complement strand
GGTGGCCTGGGCGGAGGCCGCGGGCAGTCCGGCGAGCAGGCTGGCCGCGCCGCCGACCGTCCGGACGCCGCCGCACCGCCGCCGTGGTCGTCGCGGCCAGCCTGCTCGCCGGACTGCCCGCGGCCTCCGCCCAGGCCACCTACGTCGCCTCCGGCAGCGACCCGGCGAACGACGCCGCGTCCCCGCACCCCGGCCACGACATCGTCGGCGTCGCGCTCGTCCACGACCCGCGCACCGGGCAGATGCGGGCCCAGGTCCGTCTGCGCGGAACGCCGACGTCCGACGTCGACGCCGACCTCAACGTCTTCGCCGGTCGGCGCACCGCGACCGGCTGCAACGGGTTCCCGGCGATCGGCTTCAGCACGCTCGACACCGCGCGCAGCACCCGCGCCGTCCGTCTCACCGGCCCCGAGGCGGCACCGATGACCTTCGCCGCACGCAAGCAGGGCGGAGGCGAAGCGGTTCAGGAGTTCGAGACCGTCCTGCAGACCTTCCGCGGCATCACGCCGAACTGCGTCATCGCACGGACCGCGCAGTGGAACGACACCAGCGTCGTCTACGACACCGCCGGTCCCTACACGCTGCGCGCGGCCCCCGGCCTGCAGGTCGAGCTCGGCAAGACGCCGTCGACCATGCGGCCGGGGCAGACCCGCACGATCCGCGCCGTGCTGCGCAACCCGGGACACGCCCGGACGGGACGGATCCGCCTGTCGGTCGGCCGGGCGCAGGGCCTCAGCGTCCAGCACGCGCGCACCGTCAGCTCGATCGCCGGCGGCAAGCGACGGACCGTGTCGTTGCGGGTGACGTTGAGCAGCCGGGCGAAGACGTCGACCACGCTGAAGCTCCGTGCGACCGCGCCGAAGAAGCTCGCCGCCGACGCCGAGGCCCGCCTGTATCTGCGCAAGCCGTCCTCGGGCGGCGGAAGCGGCGGAAGCGGCAACCCGACCAAGCTCTGCTACCGCTACACCTGGTACCCGCCGTACGGCGAGCTGCGCCCCTGCTGATCCGTCGCTCGCCGGCCCTGCGAGATCCGTCGTGCGCGACGTCGAGCTGCGCTACCGACGGATCACGCGCCGAAGACGTCCGGGTCCGGTCCGACCCGAGCGCCTTCGTCGAGGGCCGTGATCGCGGCGACCTCGTCGTCCGCCAGCGTGAAGTCGAACAACGCCAGGTTGGCCGTGATCCGGGCCGGCGTGACCGACTTGGGGATCACCACGTTGCCGAGCTGGAGGTGCCAGCGGAGCACGACCTGCGCGGGCGTCCGGTCGTGCGCGGCCGCGATCCCGGCGACCGTCGGATGGTCGAGGATCGTCGCCTGGGCGAGCGGGCTCCAGGCCTCGGTGACGATCCCGTGCGCGGCGTGATGGTCGCGCAGCGCGTCCTGGGTCAGTCGCGGGTGCAGCTCGATCTGGTTGACCGCCGGCACCACGTCGGTCTCCGCCTGCAGGCGCTCCAGGTGGTGGACCTGGAAGTTGGACACCCCGATCGACCGCACGCGCCCCTCGTCGCGCAGCGCGATCAGCGTCTCCCAGGCCCGGACGTAGAGGTCCTGTCCGGGCGTCGGCCAGTGGATCAGGTACAGGTCGACGTAGTCGAGCCCGAGCCGCTCGAGGCTGGCGTCGAAGGCCGCGCGCGCGTCGCCGTGATCGTCGTTCCAGAGCTTGGTGGTGACGTACAGCTGCTCCCGGGGCAGGCCCGAGGCGGCGATCGCCGTACCGACCCCCGACTCGTTGTCGTAGATCCGCGCGGTGTCGATGCTGCGGTAGCCGGCGTCGAGGGCGGAGGCGACCGCCGCCGCCGTCTCGGCGGGCGGCACCTGGAAGACGCCGAACCCGACCTGCGGGATGACGTGGCCGTCGTTGAGCGGGAGCGCGGGGATAGAGGTCACGGGAGGGTCTCCGGGTGGCGAGCAGGAAGGGCCGGCCGGAGCGGCCGCCCGATCCGACTCTAGCCACCGGTTGCCCCGGTGCCCGCCCGGACGTCGCGGCGGCGCGAATCGGGCCGGTCAGACTGGCGGAACCGTGCGTGGAACCCGACGGGGTGGCCGCCGTACGGTGATCGCGATCGGCCTCGACCGTCGGGGCCGCCACCCGACCAGCAGGTGAGCGATGCGCGCAGCGACCGAATCCCGACGCACGAGCCGGTGGAGGGCGGCCCGGTGAGCCCCGTCGCCGCGGTCACCGGCGGATCGGGCGGCATCGGCCGGGCGATCGCCCTGCGGCTCGCCGCCGGAGGGGCGACCGTCGCGGTGGCGGCCCGCTCCGCGGCGGGCGGGCACGAGACCGTGCGGCTGATCGAGGAGGCCGGGGGACGGGCCGACTTCACGGCGGTCGACGTCGCCGACGGTCCAGCGGTCGCCGCCTGGATCGCGGACACCGCCGCCCGCCACGGCCGCCTGGACCAGCTGGTCAACAACGCCGGCCTGAACGGTCGCTCGGCGCGGCTCGAGGAGACCGACGTCGCCGAGTTCGAGCAGGTCGTCGCCGTCAACCTGCTCGGCACCTTCTACGCCTGCCACGCCGCGATCCCGTTCATGCGCGCCGGTGGCGGCGGGGCGATCGTCAACCTCGGCTCGACGGCCAGCCTGCAGGGATACGGGATGCTCTCGGCCTACACCGCGTCGAAGCACGCCGTGCTCGGCCTGACCAAGAGCATCGCGCTGGAGAACGCCGACGTGCCGATCCGCGCGAACTGCGTCTGCCCGGGCCCGGTCGACACCCCCCTGATGCAGGGGATCGAGCAGCTGATCAACCCCGACGACCCGGCGGCCGCACGGGAGATGTTCGCCGGGACCACGGCGCTCAAGCGCTACGGCACGCCGGAGGAGATCGCGGAGATCGTGCACTTCCTGCTCGACCCGCGCTCGGCCTACGTGACCGGAACGGCGGTCTCGGTCGACGGCGGGGTGATGACCGGGGTCTGAGGGGCGCGCATCACGCCGCGATCAGGACGAGCCGGCCGCCGCGGCGCGGGCCTCGTCGGCCAGACGTCGGGTCAGATCGGCCGCGGGCAGGGAGCGGACCAGGGCGTGGGCCTCGCCCGCCCACAGGTTCACCACCGAGGCGTCGCCCCGATCGCGAGCTGCGGCCCGCAGCGGCACCGTCAGGTGGTGCAGCTCCGGGTAGGCGGCGGGGGCGTGGGCGCCGTGCTGGTCGTGCAGGCGGTTGCGGACGCCGCGGGCCGTCCGGCCGCTGAACGCGCGGGTCAGCACCGTCGGGATCGCGGAGCCGACCGCCGCGCGGTGCACCGCCGAGGTCCCGGCCTCCGGAGTCAGCAGGAACGCGGTGCCGACCTGCGCGGCGACGGCCCCGGCCGCCAGCGCGACGGCGATCGCCGTGCCGTTCATCAGCCCGCCCGCGGCCACCAGCGACCGCTCCGGGGCCGCGCTGCGGATCGTCGCCAGCGCCGTCAGCAGCGGGAGGCCGGCCGCGTGGCGATCGTCGTCGTCGAACCCGCCCCGGTGACCGCCCGCCTCGCGGCCCTGGACGACCAGCGCGTCGGCGCCGCCGTCGGCGGCCCGGCGGGCCTCGTCCGCCGACGTGACGGTGGTCCAGACCTCGCTGCCGCGCTCGCGCAGGGCCGCGACCGCGGCGGCCGGCAGCAGGCCGAACGTGCAGCTGACCACCGCGGGCGGCTGCGGCAGGCCGATCAGCGCCTCCAGCTTGGACGCCAGCGCGTCGTCGTCGTGCCGCGGATCGCCCAGCGCGACCCCGAGCCGGTCGGCCTCCGGCCGCAGCCGCGCGGCGTAGGCGGCAACCCGGTCCGGGTCGGCCGGCGGTCCTCCGGCGGCGAAGAGGTTGACGCCGAGCGGCCGGTCGGTCCGGGCCCGCGCCGCGTCCAGCTCGGCGAGCATCTGCTCGGCGGTCCGGTACCCGGCGGCCAGGAAGCCGAGCCCGCCGGCTCCGCTGACGGCGGCGGCGAGCGCCGGCGTGCTCGGACCGCCCGCCATCGGCGCGGCGACGATCGGGCGGGCAAGGCCGGCGAGCACGGAGGACATGCCTACGGTCTACCTCACGCGGACCGCCGGGTGCTGGTGACGGGAGGCCCGGGAGCTACAGTCCGGCGGGTGAGCATCCCGAGCGAACGGCCCGCGCCGGAGGTCCTGGTCGTCCCCGACGTCGGCGGATGGCGGTCATGGCTCGACGTGCACGAGCACGACTCCGACGGCGTCTGGCTGACGCTGGCGAAGAAGGGCACGGTCGCTCCGACGTCGCTGACCTACGCGCAGGCGCTCGACGAGGCGCTGTGCAGCGGCTGGATCGACGGGCAGTCGAAGTCCGTCGACGCCGAGACCTACCTGCGACGGTTCACCCCGCGGCGGGCCCGCAGCCTGTGGTCGGCTCGCAACGTCGAGCACGTCGCTCGCCTGGTCGCCGACGGGCGGATGCGCCCCCGCGGCACGGCGGAGATCGAGCGGGCCAAGCACGACGGACGGTGGGATGCCGCCTACGCCGGGGCGGCGACGATCGAGATCCCGGACGACCTCGGTCGGGCGCTGGCTGCGAACGACGTCGCGCGCGTCACGTTCGAGGGACTGAACGCCGCCAATCGCTACGCGGTCCTGCACCGCATCGTCACCGCGCGGACCGCGGAGACCCGACACGGGCGGCTCGAGCGGCTCGTCGCGATGCTCGGCCGCGGCGAGACGCCGCACCCCCAGTGACCGACCGGAGCTCCGCCGACGGCCTGCGGAGGGGAGCGGCTACTGTCCGCTCCGTGAGCTCCGACCAGTGGCTGATCTACACCGTCGAGACGACGCCGAAGGGCACCCGCGGCCCGTTCGGTCCGATCACCGCCGACGACGAGGCCGCCGCGACGGAGAAGGCCACGTCGATGCTCAGCGGCCTCGGCCTGACCGTCGCGTCGGTCGTGCGCCAGGACGAGACGGACGCGCGGCCGAGCGCGTAGGCACCGCGGAGGGAGGGCCGATCGCGGCCCCCGCTCCTACCAGCCGGTCCACTCGGGACCGAGCGTCACCGGCAGCTCGTCGGTGTCGAGCGGCAGGCGGTACTTGTCCGGCGACGCGTGGTCGTACTGGATCGTCGGGAAGTTGACGACGACCACGTCGGTCTGGCCCACGTTGCGCTCGGCGTGCCAGACCCCGCGGGGGATGACCAGCAGCGAGCGGTCGTGCTCGTGGAGGAACAGTCGCGACTCCTGTCCACGAGTCGGAGAGTCCTCGCGCTCGTCGTAGAACACCAGCTCCAGCGTGCCGCTGAGGAAGGCGTAGCGGTCCTCGTGGACGTGGTGGACGCCCCAGCCCTTCGCCGCGCCCGGACGGATCGTGAACATGTACGAGAAGACGAGCGGGTCCGCGTTGACGCCCCACCGCGGGTCGTACAGCTCGGTCACGGTGCCGCGCTCGTCGGCGTGGGTCGTGAGGCGGCGGACGACCATCCCGTGCGGCAGCGCCCGTATCTGCTGCGACGTGGCCGGATCGACCGTCTGAACGTCCTGGCGGCGGGCCATCCACGCAGAGTAGCGTTCGCCACGATGACGTCGTTCACGGTGGCGATCCCGACCCATGATCGGCGCGACACCGTCGTGCTCGCCGTGCGCAGCGCGCTCCGGCAGACGCACCCGCCCGAGCAGGTCATCGTCACCTGCGACGGCTGCACCGACGGGACCGCGGACGCGCTGCGAGCGCTCGGCGACGAGCGGGTCGTGGCGGTCGAGCTGGAGAAGGGACGCGGCTACGCCTACGGCCACCGCAACGTCGCTCTGGCGCAAGCCACGGGCGACGTCGTCGTCTGGCTCGCCGACGACGACCTGCTGCTCCCCGACCATCTGGAGCGGCTGGACGAGCGGTGGGGGCTGGGCGACGTGGACCTGGTGACGACGCCGGCCGTCGTGGTGGCGCCCGACGACGGCCTGGAGTGGATCGGTCGGGACTGGAGCGTGCCGTGGTTCCGCTCGGCGCTGGAGCACGGCAACAGCAACGTGATGGCGTCCGTCTCCGCGCGGACCGCGCTGCTGCGCGCGATCGGCGGCTGGGACGACGCGATCGAGCGGGCCGCGGACTGGGACCTCTGGAAGCGTGCGCTGGCGGCCGGGGGCCGACCGGCGGCGCTCGACGATCCGACGGTGCTGCACTTCCGGGCGACGGGTCGCGTCCAGGCGTGGCCGTTGCGGGTGGAGCAGAACGCCCGCTGGCTGGACCGGATCGGCGACCCGGCCGCGCTGCGCGCGCTGCGTCCGGAGCTGCGGCGTACCCGCAGCCTGACCGACGCGCTGCAAGCCGAGCACCAGGCGTTCCTCGACCGGCACATCGAGGCCACGGAAGCGCGACTCGCGCAGTGCGAGGGGACGATCATCGCGCGCGACGCCGCGATCGCCGAGCAGGCGGCGACGATCGAGGAGCTGCGCCGGGTTGCCGCGTCCGATGCCGACCGGATCGCCGAGCTCGAGCGTCACCACGCCACGCTGGAGGCGATCTACGCCGGGGGCTGGTGGCGCCTGCGCGGCGTGGTCCGTGCCGTCGTGTCGCGGGTCCCGTGGCTCCGGCGATCGCCGCGGTGATCCGCGTCAGCGCTTCTCGACCGACTCCGAGAAGCTGATCCGGCCGTCGGCCTGGCCGGTCTGGCCGGGCGAGGTCTGGGCGTGGGTCAGCAGCACGCCCTTGCCGCCGCCGTTGAGGCGGCCGGTGACCCCGAGCGTCGGGACGAAGGTCGGGCTCCAGTGGCCGAGCGGCACGGTGATCGGCGTGGTCAGGCAGTTCTGCATCGCGATCGACTCCCAGTCCTCGAAGAACCCGGTCGTCACGTAGCCCATCCGGCGAACCGACGGCCAGGCGATCTCGATCGCCCAGCCGTTCGCCAGCCGCTGCTCCTTGCCGTCGACCGTCCGGCGGTTGGTCGCGTAGACCCAGATCGGCCGGTCCTTCTCGTTGTAGGTGGCGGTCGACGTCCGCCGTTCGCGGTCGCAGCCCAGGTGCCAGGAGCGGTCGTCGGTGGCGTAGGTGGCCTCGTAGGTGATCGAGACGTCGGCGGTGCCCTTGGCGTTGCGGGCGGTGTCGTCGGCGAACGTCGCCGTGCCGTTCTTGACGCTGACGGTCAGCTTCTCGCTCTCGACGCCACCCCGGAGCTCATCCGAGCGGGTCACCGTCCACGACGCGCCGACGCTGGCCGTCGTCTTCTCCTGCTTCGCCTTCGCCCGGCCCTGGCGCTTGCGCTTGCCCTGCTTCCGACCGGGCTTCTTCTTGGTCGGCTTCCTCGCCTCGCGCAGCGGCGTTGCCGTCGTGGTCGGGGCGACGACCGCGCCGGCGGATCCATCCGCCGGACCGGACCGGGCGCCGGCCGGACCCAAGGAGGCGACCGCCGGTGCGGGGGCGGCGGCCGACGCGGGAACGGCCACCGCGACGGCCACCACCACGGCAATGCCGGCGGGGATCAGCGGTCGCGGGCGTGCTCGGAGGCGCATCGCTCCACCGTAGGAGCGCGGGTCTCCCTCCGCATCGGTGATTCCACCGGCGGCCCGTGACGGAACGCGGAGCAGCGACGACCGATGATCCCGCGGCGTCCGACCGGTCCCAGCGACGAGACCACCAACCGTCGAGGAGCACCCGTCATGCCCCAGAGCCCCCGCCTCGAGCCCCGTGAGGCCATCCGCTACGTCGCGATCGCCGGAACCGGCCACGGCGAGAGCGCGTTCCGTGCCTTCGCCGACCGATCGTTCCCCGCCGTCTTCGGCGCCGTCGCCGAGCGCGGTCTGACCCCGGTCGCCGCGCCGTTCTTCCGGCTCTTCCGGTTCGTTCCGGGTGGCGCGTTCGAGGTCGAGGTCGGCGTCCCGGTCGACGGCGGGGGAGACGTGCCCCCGCCCCACCATCCCGACGCGCACCCCGGAGACGCGTACCTGGCCGCGTTGCCCGCCGGCCGCTACGCGGTGCACGTCCACGAGGGGGCCTACAGCGCCGACGACGAGACGTGGGCCGGTCGCGACCTGGCGTCGGCCCACCAGCACCTGCAGCGGTGGGCCGACGATCAGGGCCTGCGGTGGGCGACCGACCCCGGCTCCGGACGCTGGACATCCTGCGTCGAGCAGTACCTGGTCGGGCCCGCGGAGACCGCGGACGTCGCAGAGTGGCGGACCCTGATCGCCAAGCTCGTGGTGGAGTGAGGGAGGCCGGCCGGCGCGCGTCGCGACCGGCTCAGCGGCTCCGGCCCGTCGCATACGATGACTTCGCGGCCCCCGCCGCCACCCCGCCACCGGCCCCGATCCCCAGCCAGGAGCTTCCAGGTGCAGCACCCGATCCGTCTCGTCGTCGCGGCTTCGTCGTTGGCCGTCTTCGCCCTCGCCGCACCAGCCGGCGCCGCATGGGAGCCGACCGCCAGCTGGCAGGCCCCGAGCCCGCACGGCGTCGCGGTCGACGGCCGCGGCGAGATCTTCGTCACGACGGCGCCGGCCGGGGGCGATAACGACGGGGTGATCCGCTACTCGCGGCGCGGCCAGCAGCTCACCCGCTGGGGCACGACCGGTGACCAGCCGGGGCAGTTCGACACCCCGACCGGGATCGCCGTCGATCCGCAGGGCAACGTGGTCGTCGTCGACCTCAAGCAGCGGTTCCAGACGTTCACCCGCGACGGCGGCTTCCTCGGCAGCCAGCCGGTGGCGGTCGCCAACGGCCGGACCGTGATCGCCTTCGACGTCGATGTCGACCGCAACGGCGACCGCTTCGTCGCGTACAACCGCGATCTCTTCCGTGGCGTCCCGAGCGGCGTGGTGCGCTACTCCGCCGCTGGCGCGTTGCTCGCCAACTGGGGCGAGGCCGGGGGAGGACCGGGACAGATCGAGACGCCGCTCGGCGTCGCGTCCGACGGCCGCGGCAACGTCTACGTGGTAGACAACGGCAACCACCGCGTGCAGCGCTACGCCGCCGACGGCCGCTTCCTGCGGCAGTGGGGGCAGCTCGGCAACCGTCCGGGGCAGTTCGGCTTCCCGCGGGGGATCGCGGTCGACCGGTCCGGGCACGTCTTCGTCGCCGACGGCGACAACGACCGGGTGCAGCGCTTCACTCCGGAGGGGCGCTTCGTCGAGCAGATCGCGGTCCCGAAGAACGGCGCCGAGCGCGTGAGCGACCTGGAGTTCGCCCCGAGCGGCGAGCTGGTGGTCGTCTCCCAGTCGCGGGCGGGGAGCGGGACCGTCAGCGTCCTGCGCCAGCTCGCGGGCGGGGCGACGGTGACGTCGACGTCTGTCCGTCCGCGATCGGGCCGGTTGCCGCTGCGGATCCGCTGCGACGCGGCGGTGACCTGCCGCGGAACGGCGCGGATCGCCAACGTCGGACGGGCGAGCTACCGCGTCGCCGCGGGCCGGACCGCCACCGTCCGGATCGCCCCCAACCGCGCCGGCCAAGCCCGGCTGCGGCGCGTCAAGACCGTGACGGTGCGGCTGGCGCCGCGCTCCGGTCCGGCGCTCAGCGTGCGGTTGCGGGTGCGGTAGGCAGGCCCCGGACCGCGCGCGCTCGTGGGCCACGACGCCCGCGCGCCCGAGGTGGCCGCGTATCGGTCGGAGTTCGACGGTCTCGAGTCGGCGACGGTCGGCGACGGCCTCACGCCGTGACCGCGAGCCATCCGCGGCAGGGCGAGCCTGGCTGGCGGCACTCGATCCGACCGTCGGACCGGAGATCCAGAGGACGCGGCCGGTGATGATCGTGTCCAACGATGCCCTCAACCGCACCGTTTCATCGGGACTGTCGATCGTCGTGCCCGCCACGACGACACCAGGTCGCACGCTTCACGTCCCGGTCGTCGTTGCCGACCGGACGCCGCCGGCCCGGAAGTCGTATCTGATGCCCGAGCAGGTCCGGACGATCGCGCACGAGCGACTCGTCCAGAAGCTCTCCGACCCGGTGCCGGACGTCTGCTCCGAAGTCACCCGACGGATACGCATCCTGTTGAGCGACGACTAGCGCCCTCTCCCCGTAGGGGCGCAGTCCGTGGCGACCGGCGGCAAGGGGCCGATCGAGCGCTCCTCTACTGTCGTCGCATGACGATTCCGCAGACCTCGTTGGTCGCCGACCTGATGCGCGCCGTCCACGACGAGTTCGTGGAGGATCGCAGCGGGACCCCGCTCCAGGGGGTTCCGTCGCTCGCCGGCATCGACGAGGACCACTTCGGACTGTGCATCGCGATGGCCGACGGGACGGTCTACGAGGTCGGGGACACCGACGTGCCGTTCTGCATCCAGTCGATCTCGAAGGCGTTCACGTACGGCCTTGCGCTCTCCGACCACGGCAAGGCCGTCGTCGACGAGACGATCGACATGGAGCCCTCCGGCGACGCGTTCAACGAGATCAGCCTCCACCCGCAGACGGGCCGACCGCGCAACCCGATGATCAACGCCGGGGCGATCGCCGCCGCGAGCCTCGTCGCCGGCGACGACCACGCCGAGCAGTCGCGGCGGATCAAGCAGCTCTACGAGACCTACGCCGGGGTCGAGCTCGGCTACGCGGAGGACGTGCTCGCCGACGAGCTGCGCGACGGCCATCGCAACCGCGCGATCAGCCACATGCTGCGCGAGAACGACAAGCTCCGCACGTCGCCCGAGGACGCGATCGAGGTCTACCTGCGGCAGTGCTCCGTGCTGGTCACCTGCCGCGACCTCGCGATGATGGGCGCGACGCTCGCCAACAACGGCGTGAACCCGCGGACCGAGCGGCGGGCGATCCCCAGTCACCTCGCCGAGCGCGTCCTCAGCGTCATGTCGACCTGCGGGATGTACGACGCGGCGGGGGAGTGGGTCGCCGAGGTCGGCATGGCCGCCAAGAGCGGGGTCGGCGGAGGCATCGTCGCCGTCCTGCCCGGACAGCTGGCGATCGCCGTCTTCTCCCCGCGCCTGGACGCGCACGGCAACAGCGTGCGGGGCGTGGCGACGTGCCGGCGCCTCTCCAGCGAGCTCGAGCTCCACGCGCTGCACGTGACGCGCAGCGCGCGGGGGGCGATCCGCGAGGCCTACGACCTGACCGAGGCGCCCTCGGGGCTGCAGCGTCCGGAGAGCGACCGCCGGGTGCTCGAGGAGCACGGCGCCAAGGCCCGCCTCTACGAGCTCCAGGGGGATCTGCTGTTCTCCGGTGCCGAGTCCGTCGTGCGCCGCATGTGCGCCGACGGACGGGACCTGGAGTACCTGGCGCTCGACGTCCGCTCCGTCGACGACGTCGCGGAGATCGCGCGGCGGCTGCTCGTCGGCGTCCGCGCGATGCTCCGCGGGTGGGGGTGCGAGCCGATCCTCATCGACTACGAGCAGCGCACGCTCCCGGAGACCGGGGACGGCGAGGACCCGACGCCGGTCTTCCACAGCCAGCGGGCGGCGGTGCAGTGGATGGAGGAGCAGCTGCTCGAGCGCCACGGCGACGGCGTCGCGCCCGACGAGGACTTCACGCTGGAGAGCCATCCGCTCGTCGCCCGTCTCGATCCGGGCATCGTCGCGACGTGGCGCTCGCACATGGAGGAGCGCACGTACGCCGACGGGGACGTGATCGTCGAGCAGGGAGACGAGGAGTCGGGGGTGTTCCTGCTGCTGTCCGGACGGGTGCGCCAGTCGCTGGTCCTCGGCGACCGGGAGCGGAGCATCGCGACGCTGACCCCGGGCACGTGCTTCGGCGACGTCTACCTGGTGACCGGCAACGCGCACCCGATGACCGTCGTGGCCGACGGGGACGTCCAGGCGCTGACGCTGACCCGCGAGACCTACGCGGAGATCCGGGACACCGATCCGGTCTTGCACGCGCTGATGCTCGTGACGTTCATGCACGCGATCCACGACGAGCAGGGCCGGATGCTCGGGGTGATCGCGGGCGGACGCGGGGCGACCGCGGGCGTCCCGGCCTGAGCTTCACACCCAACGGGCGGCGCCCGGTGCTCAGCCGAACGGGGCGACGGCGCCCGCGGGGTCGGCGCGCCTACCGGATCACGCGGAAGGTCACGGTGCCGCGAGCGGTACGACCGCCTGCCGTGGCGCTCACGCGCACCCGGTAGCTCCCCGCCGTCAGGGTGCGGCGCCCGATCCGTCCGCGAAACGGCACCTCGTTGTTGCCGGAGCGGCCGGTAGCCCGGAGGATCCCCACCGTCTGGAGCCGCTTACACGCCGAACGTGCGCGGTTGGCGGCGTTTGCCGCACGGCACCGACCGCCGGAACGACGACCGCTCGTCTCCCGAACCACCTCCATGCGGACGGCTGCGGCCCGGTTGAGACGGAAGCGAAACGCCGTCCCGACCGGACGCGATCGGGGCCCCTTCCGGGTCGCCCACCGCGTGTGCGTCATGCGCAGGCCACGCAGGGTGACCGCGGGACTGGCGCTACGGCCGCCGTTCCCGGCCCCTGGCGCGTTGTCCGGCGTACGAGGATCCGGCCTGGGGAACGGATCGCCCTCCAGCGGCGACCTCGGGCCGAGGGGCGGGTCAGCGGAATCGCCCGGACGCGGGTCGGGATCCGGCGGAAGCACCGGATCGCACGACCGATCGCTCGCCCCGGCCGAGACGACGACCTCGCGCGATGTGCTGGTGTCGTTCCCCATCGCATCCGTGCTGACGACCCGGACGTCGTACGTTCCGGCCTGGCGGTAGCAGTGCTGCGCGACGTCTCCGGTGGCGGACGTGCCGTCGCCGAACTCCCAGCGACTGGTGACCGAGGACCAGATGTCGGAGGCGGTCACCGACACCGAGACGGGCTCGCCGACCGTCGCCGTCGCCGGGACGCTCGCCGCTGTCTGAACCGGCGGGACCGGGTCGAAGACCCGGGTCGCGGTCGACACGCTCGGACCGTCGTCGTTGCGCCAGGCGACCGTGAAATGCCCCTGGTGGTCCACCACGATCTGCGGTCGCCCCGCGGCCGCCAGCGCGTTGGACAGCGTGGACGCCGGCTGCCAACCGCCTTCGAGCGACGAAGCGGCGGCTCGCACCTGGTTGCGGCCGTTGACCATTCCCGTCCAGGCGACGACCGCGCGGCCGTCGTCGTCGACCTCCACGACCGGCCAGGTCGCGTTCAGGTCGAAGACCCCGTCGGCGGGGGCCAGCGGGGTGGTCACGGACCAGCTGCCGTCCGCGGCACGCTGCCGCGCCCGGATCGTACGGCCGGTGTCCGGGCCGCTCTGCAGCGACGATCCCCACGCGACGGTCACGCGACCGTCCGGTGCGGCCCCTACCGCCGCGACCGGGATCAGGAAGTGCGGGCCGCCGTTCCACACCTCCACCGGCGCGCTCCAGCTGTTGCCCTCACGGCGGGCGATGTAGACGCGCGCGACGTCTCCCGCGTCCTTCGCGGACCACGCGACGGTCACGTTGCCGGCGTCGTCGATCGCCAACGCAGGCCGGGTGCCCCATTCGTCCGGCGACGAGAGGGTCTCGGCCGGCTCCCAAGCGCCGCCGTCGGGCTGACGTGCGACCTGGATCTGCCACGTGTCGTTCGACGCGTTGTACA
>CAZMVL010000097.1:0-13423 GCA_964569335.1 uncultured Paraperlucidibaca sp. | reverse complement strand
AGGCCAGGGGTTAGAGTCCCCTGACCCGCACCAAATGGGAATCTATGGACGCTTCGGCGTCCTTTTTCTTTGTCTCACCCCTAAAAAACACGCTAACTTCTGGTGTGTAAACTTTTCCGTCAGGATTTATATAAATTCCGGCTGGAAATAGCATTTGTTTACACACCATCCTGTACTCCTTAGAAATGTAAGGCTCTAGGAAATGCTTGCCAGTGTCTTCAATAAAGCTGAGCGCAAACTCCATAAACTGCTGCTTATCCCCCTCCTCTTTAGAAGTAAGTTTACTCAGCTGTGACTCTAGGTCTAAAAGCTCAGCCTTCTTTCGCTCAATTATCTTTAATATGTCATCTTTGATTGCGCTATTCGTATCGTCTGTGGCACTTTCAACCTTTTGTTCTATGACTTTTTCCAAATTAGCCACGGCTAGCCTGATTGATCTTTCTTCATGAACTTTATTCTCACGGTCCTTAACCCAAACGATACGCAGTGCTTCTATAATTTTCCTTTGTGTATCCTCCGACATTTCGTAACGATCAAATAGGTCAATTATTTCACTGTCTATGTCTTGTTTATGCCAGTAGCGATTGCATGAGCGACAACGATATTTTTGATATATCTTTTTGTACTTACCGTTGGTATGGTCATAGCCAACCAATCTACCCTTGTTTTTTAGGTCTACACAGCTTTCATGTTCCATTAGATTATTGAGAGGGAACTTAGGGTTACCGTTGCGCTTTGGACCAATTTGGTACTTTGGTTTGTTATCAAAAATATCAACCAATCTATAGTGTTCTTCCAAAGTGATCAAAGGTTCATGCAAGCCCTTAATGCCACTTACTTTTATTTGAGCATTCATTTCAAGAAAACCTGCATAGTATATGTCTGTTGCGATTTTCCTGAACTTATCCATCTTGTATGGCGCATGATCTTTCATGAACGCACTCTTGTTTAGTTCAATAAGTGCGTTTGTCGGGTTCATAAAGCCGGCTGCGAGTCTTTTTAAGACTCTCTGCAACTCACGCCCACGAACATCGTGTATCGCATGTATACCAGCCGTTAAGCCCTTCTTGTATCCTGGCTTTGGATGGAATGTATAGCGCCCATCTTTTAGTGCCGCTGTCTGTCCGTTAATAGATTTGCGCTGCCTCTCTTCGTTACTGCCCTCAGCTTTGAATGCTTCCAGCATCATCATGAGTGTATTTGCTGCATTGTCGTCTCCTAAGTCAGGTTGAGACGCAAAGACAACTTGAACGCCAAGTCGTTTAAATGTTATCCAGAAGTAACCAAGTTCAAGGATCGAACGCATAAACCTATCAAGCTCATCAATGATTAGATACTTTATTCGTTTATCTTTTTTGCATAGCTCAACCATTTCTTCTAGGTCTTTCCGATTTACGTTAGACCCCTTTTTACTAGAGACGCTGCCTGACCAAGTTCTAATAATTTCTACACCTAGTCTCTCGGCGGCTTTTTCAACCGACTTTTCTTGTCGGTCAAGGCTTCCGCTAAGTTTTTGCTCATCGCTTGATACGCGACAGTTAGCAATTGCAACCGTTGCCATAGATTTTCCTCCCAAACAATAGCAGGGGTCTCTGGGACAAAGCCCGCAATTCAGGACCATCAGAGACCCCCGCTGTTATTAGTGATTGAAATTGTTTAATGAATTGCATGGTCTTGTCCTGACCTCGTTGTTTTAACTTTCCTTATTTTGTTTGTAGATATCGAGTAATAGCTGTGCAAAATCTAACGCTTGTTGATCACTAAGCGTTTTGCTTTTTGCACGTCTCTTTCTTTTTTTCTGAGAGATTGCGGGCATCACGAAAGACCTTCTTGAAGCTATGCTTCAGTTAGTCGCGTTTAAGCCCGTTTTTTACCGAGTCCGTATCTCGTTTTTCTTACAACTAGTCGCTACCATCTCCGTTTTTTTAAGCAGTGCGTCTCTGCGATAACTTGTAGAAGGCGATGAGTTATTAATGTAAGTACTAGTATCATATAGACTTAACATCTAGTCAATTCTTAGCGTGACACTAATATTTACCGATTGTAACGTTTCTGAGCCCTGTTGTATGCGTACAAAAAATTTATTGCCAGAATTTTTTTACTCGTGTGAAAAATTGCTTTTTTTCCTATCGTGGAAATATGCCCACTCACCGCGCTCGCCATTGAACAGGGGCGGTATATACCCACGCCCCCCTATTAAAGCAAAAAGGCACACCCTACTTAGGCGTCCAAACCAGCAATAAAGGATAATCTCGTATTGATGGCTAGAAAGATGCTCTTATTTGGACTTATCCGTTTTCAAATTTTAAAGTTCGGATAAAAAATATTCTTTATGACCGGCTTGAACTTCGTAGCCGTAACAAAATCGGAATAAGAAGTAAACGTTGTATAATAAGCTAAATTGGCTTACCGCATTATGAATATACAACCTTCTGACTATATATCTTCTGACCGCTTCTTTAAGCTCGACATAGAACAAAACAATTTTCCTTACATTAAGGGAGACTTTGACAAAGTTAACTCTCGGTTAATTGCGGAGCGTTTAAGAACAGATAATAATCAAGTAGATGACTTTTGCCTTGTCGCTCCACAAGACCCAACTGTACTATTAACACTGGTAATACATAGTCTACTCGAGGTTTTAGAGCATGACATATCAAATGGTGGAAAAAACGGGCTTAAAGACCTCGTTGAGGGACAGAGTGTTGGGTTGATACAAGACAGAGTGATGCAACCTGCCAAATTCCTTAGATTTGAGCAAATGAACAATAGGCAGTATTACGTCGTACAAACCGACAATTTAAAAACGCCAATGACTATTAAAATTCCAGAAGGTAGAGAATGGCGTATTCAACCATACAGTGATGTCGATGCAGAAACACAAAAACGCAAAAGTAAGGTATATGGTAAACAGCTTGAAAAAATACTAGATTTGCCCACGGGTGGTCTCAAGGCTTTTCAGAAGTCAAAGATACTCGTAGTGCCAGAAGATAAACGTTACTTTATCGAACAGATTCGAAATACTAAAATAGGCGGCGACCTCTTAGAGTCAGTTTTCCCAGTTGCTGAGTTTCACAGTGCAACTGATTGGAAATACGTCGGTCATTTTGGTGCTAATAACCTTCAACAGCAACCCTCTATAGGAATAGTTGCTAACGCTGATGCAGCAATAGACATAGCTTTAGCAGATAAAAGCGTCTGTTTGATAATTATAGGCGGTGCAAGAAAATTGAGGCGCAATTATGGAAGCATTGAAAGATTAAATTACGATGAAACGCCGAGGAAATTAATCACACTACTCAATCCAACAGATGAAGAAGAAATCACTAATCTTTCATCTATTGGGATACCAAGCTGGATTTGGAAGCGCAGTGATTTCGTAGAAACCAGTGCGACTGATGAACTGACTCAATTAGACAATCCGTACTCTTATCACTATAAAATCCTCGAAAAACTTTCTGGAAGCAGTACAGAATTTATTGAAGTGTCTTTACCAGATGCAGTTAGTGTGAAAATCAACGAAGTATACAAAGGATTATTTTCGTTGGGCAAAAATGCAAACCCGCTGCCTGAATCAGGTCTGCTTGTTAGATGGGGGTTGAGTTTAATCAATGGCATATTGCAAATTCCAAGCACCATTAGCAAATATGACGACTTTGTTAGGAACAACTTCGGTGTTGAAAAGACAGTAGGTAGTAAAGTCGAGATGTTTAAGCAAAAAATTAGAGGTTCGTATGGACTGCTGATACCTTCAGTTCACACAAAGGACGCAGAACTTCTTCTAGAAAACATAGACTTCGTGCTTGCATATTTTAATGACAATAGCCCAAAAGAAGATGCTTTGAAAGTATTATTGAGTAGTAGTGAACTTTCTGTTCTTACTGCCACTACCAATAGCGCCGCATTCTTAAGTAAGCAGTTAGGCACAGGGGTTAACGTATCAACCACTGAAAGAATCGACAGCTTAATAAGAGACAAAGGTATCATCACTGGCTGGAGTAACAGGAAAAATACTGCTCGCGCCTTTCTTGCGCCCATAAATCAACTTACTTGGCTTTTGTATAATCGCGAAGTAAGGAATGTACAAAACGTTTATAAGTCTCATCCAGCCTCGCCGGATAGTTTAAGTGATAGAGAGCTTAGAATTAGGTTAGGTTACTCGGAGCCGAGTACCGAGTTAACACTTATAAATGAAGAAGAAAACGGTGCCCAAGAAATCTTAGGTATTGAAGAACTGCTAACTTCTTTTACAGAAAAATTTGGTACACCAGATAAGCACACTTTGAGCATTACAGACGAACTGCAGGAGTCCGGAGACCAAGTGGATGCATTCAAAATCACTCTAAGTGATGATAGCTACGTCTATGTAGACAAAGATTACAAGTTAGATAGAATCGACAGAGTGGCAAACAGGCTCGAACGATGCAGAGTAAATAGCCTGCAAGAAGGAGATGAACTTGTATTCGCAGAAACTGATAGGAGCATGTTTGAAGAGTTGCTGGCTATACTTCAGGAATCCGCAGAGTACAAGGCACTTTATGACAAAGCTAGTATTTGGCGTACGGCCTTAATTGATTACATGGAAAAAAATGATATCTCCGATACTGAACTAGTGCCTTTATTCAGGTTAGTTCAATGTCCACGTGAGATTCAGACTATAAGAACTTGGTTGCGGGGACAGGTTATTGGACCAACAGGAGATGGCTATGCAGCCATTTATGCAATTGAGAGAATTACTAAAGACGAAAGACTCGTTGGTAAAACAGATGAAGTTATACACGCGTGTAAAGCCTTGCACGCATTACATGTTCAGACAGGTTATTTACTGGTCAGAACTATAGTTAACTCATCTGTCTCTAAAGATGAAGGCATTAATAGTGAAACAAGCCAGAGATTAGAAAAATATTCTGCTAGTGCCAGAATGCGTACAGTTACCGAGATTTCAGACTACACTATACCTATGACAATTAGACGAAATGGAAAATTGGAGACAGACGAACTATGAGAATGCTTCCACCCTACTTGGGTAAAACTATCTCGAATGCCGAACGAAAGATTTTTCATTCTATAAGCACCAGTAAGGAATTGGACGGTTGGTATTGTCTTCATTCCTTAGGTGTCAGTAATCATCTATACAAACGTGAGGGAGAAATAGATTTTCTGCTTATTGGTGAAGCCGGGATTTTCACTATCGAAGTAAAGGGTGGCAGAGTCCATCGAGAGAACGGACTATGGAAATTCACAGACCGCTATGGGCGTGTTACTGATAAAAGAGAGTCGCCATTCTCTCAGTCACAGTCTGCCATGTACTCAATAAGGCAGGATATTGCACAAAAATATGGACCGGAAGCAAACAGATTATTATTTGGATACGGAGTAGCTTTTCCTGATATTAAATTTACCACCGAATCTCCTGAGTGGAGTCAAAACTGGGTATATGATAATCGTGATACGGGTAGCGCGTTTAATGTGTACATGACGCGTTTAATTAGCAGTTGGAAGTCACAACAAAAAAACTATAAGCCGTTAGATGGTAAAACCATTAAAGAGATTGTGCAGTATTTGAGGGGAGACTTTGAGACGGTAGTGCCAATAAGTGTTGGCATTGAAGAGTCAGAAGCTGAACTGATAAAACTAACTGACGAACAGATTTCTTCTTTAGACGCAATGCAAGATAATCCACGCGTGATTTTCCAGGGTGCTGCTGGAACGGGTAAGACGTTAATAGCCGTGGAGCAAGCAAGACGTAATGCTTCTAAAGGATTAAGCACTCTAATGCTCTGCTATAACAAATATCTTGCAGCTTATTTGAGACAGGCAATTGAAGACGAGGGATTGCAAGAATTCGTGAGTGTTAAATCAATTCACAGTTATTTTTACGAAGCGCTCTCACGCGCTGGTCTAAAGCCAGAACTAGAGGCTTTAAAGAAGAACTTAACGAGTCAAGAAGTCTACACCAAAGCATACCCCGAGCTGTTTATTAAAGCATGGAAAGACTCCGAACAATATGATTCCCTTATTATTGACGAAGCACAAGATGTGTTAACTGACGCTTATATAGAACCTTTTACTAGGATACTAAAGAACGGCCTAGATAAGGGCAGTTGGTACATGTTCCTCGACCCAGAAAATCAAAAGGATATATTTGCACGCCTAGACAATGAAGTTTTTCAAAAGCTAAAGAATACGTCGACATCATTTACTCTTACAGTTAACTGCCGAAATACTAAACCGATTGCATTACAAACTGAAATTCTCTCCGGCATTTCCACTGCTAAGGTAAAGAAAGTTGAGGGTGTGCCTGTACAATACATCTGGTATGAGAACGAGGCAGAGCAATCTGTCAAAGTTACGGAAGCTATAAACAGGGTCTTAGACCAAGGAGTAAAAGCCGGGGATATTACCCTTCTTTCTCCTTTGCGATACTCAAGTTCAGTAGCTGGGTCAGGCAAGCTACGCACCAAAGCTCCGCTCTATCATCTAGACACGGATAATGTGACGGTACAACCAGAGGATAGGATAGCTTATACTTCTATACAGAGTTATAAAGGACTTGAAGCACCAGTCATTGTTATAACTGACATTACTGAGCTAGACGACGACTGGAATAGAGTAGTTAACTATGTGGGGTTAACGAGAGCAAGAACAGCTTTGATAGTTTCAGCAGATAAAAAACTCAAGAAAGAATATCGAAACAGATTAAATAAAATCTTTGAAAGTAAAGGCTAGCAATGAGCTCCAATATTTACCAAGACTTCAGGCAAGAACTAATAGATTTTCTTAAAAAGGAAATAGTTGGACCGAGCAAAGAGAACGAAATTCTTGAGGAAAACCTCAACCCTGCTCAAAGATACTCGGCTGGAATACTATTTCCACAAATTACTGAAGCTAATGAAGTCAAATCAGAGGCAGTAGGAGATTTGGATACACGTTCTAGGGACGAGGAAGAAATCGGTACTATAGAGCAGTCTACTTCATTCTTCCCATCGGCAATGGGAATTAGTTTCGCAGTTGATAGCAGTATTAAGGAACTAGACGTAACAACTGCGTTTGCAAAATACTTACGCGTTGAAGCGAGCGATTATCCGTCAATCTCTTATTATTTCCCTAACATGCCTGATGCTTATTTATCGAGTGATATATTTTCACAAAAGTTTGAATATAAAGAGAGTTACTTATCGTTAAAGACTGAACTTTCACTTCCCGAACGAGACATGATTCTAAGTAAATTTAGCGAAGACAAGACCTTAAGAAAAGCTCTTAGAAAAATATCCGCGCTACAAAACGGATGGAAAAGAGTCCCTGGCGAGAGCACGGTACGTATTAAATTAGAGACTAATACGGTTTATCCAATAGAGCATGAAACCTTACAACTAGTTGTTGTATGTAAATCAGCAGGAAATAACAGATTACTTTGCACGGTAAGTTTGATAAACAACTCTAGCACTGAAAAGAGCCCAAACGACCATAAGCTATGCTATTTCCAGACTGGTATTAAAGTTAACGAGCCTACAAATAAGCTCGTGTTTGAAGACCTAGGGCTAACAGAATTTATGAGTGATGACGATGAAGAACAGTCATTAAAACTTCTATACAGCAATAAGCATTTCTTTGCGACGGGTCATGGCACATCAGCAAACTGGGTTGCTGAAGGTAATCGTGCACAAAGCGTATCATCTGAGAGCTTACCTAGTCATGTTGTGCCACAGGTAAGCGTTGACATCCAAAACAATGGCAAAGCAATCGACTTGAGAATGGCTAATATAGTTTATGCAAACAAAACTGAAGTCATAAAGGATATAGGCGAGCTAGTGTCTGCTTACTCGAACTGGGTAGATAAACTCAAGGATACTTCAAACATACCTGTAAAGCTTCAGCCGGTTGCAAAGGAACACATACGCCTTTGTTTAGAAGCAATTGAGAGAATGAACGATGGTATAAAAGTACTTGAAAGTAACGATTTAGCCTGGGAAGCGTTTAGGTTAGCTAATGAAGCAATGCTCATGCAGAGAATCCATACAAAGATTCAAGCCAAAAAGCAGTTTGCGGAAAATGCGAACAGCTTCCCTGAAAAGTATGATGACAGAGAGTCTGAACGTCCTTCTAGCTGGAGAGCGTTCCAGTTGGCGTTCCTATTAATGGGCGTAGAATCGGCTTCAAATAATGATAGCAAGTTTAAGGATATAGTTGATTTAATTTGGTTTCCTACGGGTGGTGGTAAAACGGAAGCATACCTAGGATTAACTGCATACACAATATTCTACCGAAGAATGACAAATGATGACTCAAAGTCGGGTGGAACCACGGTATTAATGAGATATACGCTTCGCCTTCTCACTTCACAGCAATTCCAACGCGCGTGTACCTTAATACTTGCGTGCGAAAAAATAAGACGTGCAAATAGCAATCTTGGTACGACGCCAGTAAGTATAGGCTTGTGGTTGGGTGGTGGTTCAACACCAAACAACATTAAAGATGCTGATTTTAGGTTAAACGAATTAATGCGACAAGGCGATGCTTCTTCTAATAACCCGTTCCAGGTATTAAGTTGCCCGTGGTGCGGTACACACATGATAAAAAAGGATAATCGTGGTGTTAATGGTTACCAGATAAAATCATCTCCAAGTAGATTTGTAATGTGGTGTCCAAATAGAAGCTGCGATTTTCATTCTGAACTACCCATTCATGTTGTTGATGATGATGTATATAGGGTTGCACCGACATTACTATTTGGAACAGTAGATAAGTTTGCAATGCTACCCTGGAAGTCTGATGCTGGTAAAATTTTTGGACTAAATAAGGGTAATGCTGTGTTGTCGCCTGAGTTAATTATTCAGGACGAGTTGCACTTAATATCTGGCTCACTAGGAACGATGGTTGGTATGTATGAATCGGCTATCGACATACTCTGCTCTGCAAAAGGCGTTAAGCCAAGAATAGTGGCGTCTACAGCCACAATACGTCGTGCGCAAGACCAATGTAAGGCACTCTATGCCCGTGAAGTAAGGCAGTTCCCAGCTCCGGGTGTAGATTCTCGTGATTCGTTCTTTGCGAAGGAGGCCCCAGTTAATAGCAATACACCTGGACGCATGTACCTAGGTGTTATGCCAGCAGGTAAAACTTCAACAACCATGCAAGTAAGGTTGACTGCTAGCTGTATTCAAGCGCCACAGTTTTTGGACTACCCTGATGAAGTTAAAGATAAGTTTTGGACGCAAGTAATCTATTGTAATAGCATCCGTGAACTAGGCTCATCCAAAAGTATTATCTATGATGACGTTAAAGAATACTCAACCGCATTAGCTGACCGTAGCCAAAAAGAAGTAAGACGCTACTCAGACAATGACGTTCAAGAGCTAACTAGTCGTGTGTCAGCAGACTTGATTCCGGATATTCTACAAAGACTTACGATTGAATACCCTGACAAAAAGGCCATCGACACATTACTTGCAACAAATATGATTTCAGTCGGTGTTGATATAGATAGACTTGGGCTTATGGTCATCTTAGGTCAACCAAAGACAACATCAGAATATATTCAAGCCTCTAGTCGTGTTGGACGCCAACACCCAGGCTTAGTGGTGACACTCTATAGTCCTGTAAAAAGTAGAGACCGCTCGCACTACGAACAATTTAAAAAATACCATCAATCACTTTATAGGCATGTTGAGCCTACGAGTGTAACTCCTTTTTCTGCCCCCGTGCGAGATAAAGCACTACATGCTGTCATCATTACTCTAGTAAGGCATTTTGCCGGTATAGAGAAGAGCGCAGATTTGGTTAACTTTAAAGCAGATGCACCTAAAGTGAATGAGATAGTTGAATTAATACTAACAAGAGTGGCGATTGTAGACCCGGCTGAAAAAGAAGCAACAAAATTAGAAATAAACCGTATATTAAATTCCATAACGGACATTAGCGAGCTTGGTAATGGAGCTATGTTTGGTCCAGCTAATAGTAGAGAAAAGACCGCGTTAATGAGGTACCCTAACGGTAAAGACTTTGAGGGCAAGTATGCCACTCCTCAGTCGATGAGAAACACTGATGTAGAGGTATCTATAAGATTGGACCATTCAGCATGAGTAGATTTGAAAAAAAAGGCAAGACTAAACGTCCAACATTGAGAAGAAGCCAAACTGTAACTACATTCGGTGTGGGCGCTATAGCCGACTTGCCTGACGCATCGGTAATGATATGCGGAACCGACAAATGGGATACTAGAGGAAGTGTTTCGTTAAGTGACCCCAGACTAGAAAAAAAGTTGGGTGTAAGTTACTTCCTTATGGCGCCAGACTCCGATGCCCCCGGCGATGGAATTACTGCTGTTCGCTTTCCTCGATGGATGAGATGCAGGAAATGCAGGACATTGCGTGGTTTGGAGACATGGAGAGAAGCAGCGCAATCAACAAAGAGGTTTCCTTATTTCGACAATAAACCATACTGTGATGTTTGCTCATTAGACCTCATACCCTCTCGTTTTGTTGTGGCATGTAACAAGGGCCATATAGATGATTTTCCATTTATCGAGTGGGCACATTTCAATAAAGAGGTCTGTGCTAGTCCCGCTCTGCAGTATCAAGAGATTGGCAGTTCAGCATCTCTAGGTGGTATCCGTATTTTCTGTAAAAACTGTGAAAGCGGCAGGAGTATGGGAGGCTCTTTCAGCAAAGATATTTTAGAAAAGGTTAGCCAGTGTAAAGGGGCGATGCCTTGGGAAAATATTCTAAGCTCTGAATGCGGCTCAAGGTTAACTACGCTTCAAAGAGGTGGTACTAATGTGCACTATCCTAGCTTGAAGAGCTCTATTCTCATACCACCACATTCTTCACAGAATCTGAAAACTAAAATTGCTGAAACTATATCGTGGCAGTTCTTTGATTCACAACAAGATGGTGTAGATGTTTCAGTAATAATTCCACCTATTGCTAAAGAGCTTGAACAGCCTGAAGACAAGATTCGCGAGATTATTGCTGAGATGATTGAAGGAAGTAGTGAAGAATCTACAGGAGACTCAAAAACAGAAGAAGAGTATCGCTATGAAGAATACCTTGCATTTTTGGGAGAGTATGACAAAGAACATAGTGATGCCCATGACTTTCTGACGGAACAGCGACCTTCTGCTCAATATGAAATTCCACTGCTAGAATCCGTAGTACTTGTAAAAAAATTACGAGAGCTGAGAGTTCAGACCGGATTTTCAAGAATTAAACCACCGCAGTTAAGCCAAGAGGGTGCTGATGACGACGAAGAAAAGATTGAGACAATGCCAGTTTCACAGCGTCGACAAAAGTGGTTACCGGGATATGAAGTTAGAGGAGAAGGAATATTTCTTGAATTCAATAAAGACGAACTAAAAAAATGGGCAAATGACACTAACGTAAAGGCACATCTTGCACCATTAATATCTAGAAGTAATAAAAACCCAGATGCTTTTGGAATAGTTCCTGAATTATCGCCTGAGTTTGTATTTTTACATTCACTTTCGCACGTACTAATAAAACAACTTAGTTTTGAGTGCGGATACTCAAGTTCTGCGTTAAGAGAAAGACTTTACTGCTCAACTGCACTCGGTAGGACTATGTACGGAATACTAATTTATACTGCCGAAGGAGATGCAGACGGCACCCTCGGGGGTCTAGTCCGGCAGGGCGAGGCTGACTTATTCAAGAATACGATGCTAAGCGCACTCAATGAATCACAGTGGTGTTCTAGCGACCCATTATGTATAGAATCATCTGGACAAGGTTATCAAGCACTGAACCTGGCTGCATGTCATTCTTGCTGTATGCTACCTGAAACATCCTGCGAACTTATTAATCGTTATTTGGACCGAGCGACTCTCATTGGAACATTAACTAACCCAGAGCTCGGACTTTACACAGACACTATTAAGCAGCGACTGGAACGGCTTGCCCAGCCATAGAGATTGATTCTTGTCCCTCATCTGAAACTGTTTTCTTCATGCTCTCATAGGCAAGTAGGTCGTATACCTGTGTCGCAAGTTCTTCAATAATGGGTACGCAAACAGAATTACCCATTTGCTGATAGGTTGGTGTTTTAGCTTCGGGCAAAATGAAGTCTTCTGGGAATCCCATTAAGCGTGTACATTCTTTAGCTGTGAGCATTCTTGGAAAATCTCCTTCCTGGAGTATTAAATTTTCCCTTCCGTCTTTACCATACCTAGAAGTTAATGTATGAGCTATACCACTTACATCTAATATGTTGTGCCGAAAACCATAGCCCTTCTGCTTGTTTCTTTCGGTCCTAGCTTGATGCGATACCCACAACTTTTCACTAATGGTATATTTCGGGTCAGGGTTTTCTTCCATAATGTCTTTAAACACCATGTTTGTCGGAAGTATATCCTTAAAACTGAACTCATTACTTAGCGTTGCAATCATATATATGCGTCGTCGCCGCTGTGGAACTTTTAGAGATGCGTCTATTACTTTGTAGGTAAAGTTATATCCAAGCTCCTCAAGACTTTCCTTAACAACGCGTAGAGTATTTCCGCTGTCGTGAGTTTCAAAATTTGCTACATTTTCTAGGAATACAACCGATGGTCGATGATAATTTACAATTCTTAGAATTTCGAAAAACAGGTTTCCTTGAAGTTCATCACCAAACCCGTGCGCTCTTTTTAATCCTGCGCGTGCCGATACTCCTGCTCTTGAGAAAGGCTGGCATGGAAAACCAGCACATAAAATATCATGCGAGGGTATATCTTTAGCATCTACTTCTTTTATATCTCGAGTATCAATATCCTCGCCAAAGTTTGCTTTATAAGTTGCTGCAGCCGAAATATTATATTCATTACTATAGACACATTTCATGCCAGCATTTTCAAAGCCGAGCCTGATGCCGCCGATTCCAGCAAATAAATCAATAAATTTTAAGTCTTTTGTTTGTTTTTTCATTTGTATAACATATATTTTACCATTACTTACCCTCAAAATCGTTCAAATTTAAAAGCCACTAGCTAATATTATATCGCTAAAGCCATGGATGTATATGTTATTAATAATGCTCTTAACTGCAATCTTTCAAGTAATAGTATGTTTGATGAAGAATCTTTTCTAAAATGAAAAAAAGATGCTTTCTATGTGACATTTGCTCATCCTCTGACAGATAGCAACCACCTTATGTTTCCGGCGCAACAAAGCAAGCTACTGCCAATGGAATTGAATTTTAGTTCAGAGTGTTGAGGCTTACTTAAAGGGATGCAATAGAATATACTCCCTAAGTCTTAGGCTTGTGTAAGTCGCAACTCTTACTTACTCAATAGATACTCTTGATAAGGCACAGCGAGAAGTATTCTCCATTTAGCTATTTCATCTCTGATTTCGTGTAAAAATAAGACAAGATATTGCACCATGAAATGAGCCTCACGTCTGTGGGGCTTTTTTCATGGTCTGTGTGCAGA
>CAZMVL010000096.1:0-13648 GCA_964569335.1 uncultured Paraperlucidibaca sp. | reverse complement strand
CGGAGGCCGGCTCGCGGTCGAGCAGCCCCGTCACGTGCTTGACGTTGGCGAGGGTCTCGGGCGCGTGACCGCGGATCTGCTCGACCAGCTCGACGGTCCGGTCGACCAGCTCGTCGACCGGGACCACGCGGTCGACCAGGCCGTCCGCCCGGGCCTCGTCGGCGCGCAGCAGGCGACCGGTGAAGACCAGGTCCTTGAGCCGCGCGGGCCCGATCAGCCGGGCCACGGCGCGGACCTCGGCGAGGCCCATCGTCACGCCCAGCCGGCCGAGCGGGATGCCCAGCCGGACGTCGTCGGCCGCGACCCGCAGGTCGCAGGCGGAGGCGATCTCCAGGCCGCCGCCGACCGCCGGTCCGCGCAGCATCGCGACCACCGGCATCGGCAGCCGGCCGACGCGCTCGACGGTCGCGCCGACCCGCGCGTTGTAGGCCGCGGCGACGGTCGCGCCGGTCCGCACCCGGCGGAACTCGGCGATGTCCGCGCCGGCGCAGAACGCCCGCTCTCCCCCGCCCCGCAGGACGACGACGCGCAGCCGGTCGGCCGCCGCCTCGATCCGGTCGAGCGCGTCCGCCAGCCCCTCCCAGTGGGCGGCCGAGAGCGCGTTCATCCGCCCGGGACTGCTGATCACGACGACCGCCAGGCTCCCCAGGTCGTGGAGCGTGATCGGGTCGCTCGGCTCGGCCGGGTCGGCCAGTCGCTCGCGCAGGGCCTCCGTCGGAGCGCTCACGCCTGGACCTCCATCCGCTCGCGGGCCAGCCGTCGCAGCTCCTTCTTGTCGACCTTGCCGTTGGAGAGCATCGGCAGCGCCTCGACGTAGAGCCGCTTGGGCAGCTTGTAGTTGGCGAGCGACCCGCGGGCCCACTCGCGCAGCGCGTGGGGGTCGACCTCCGCCCCCTCGGCGGGGGCCACGAAGGCGTGACCGACCTCGCCCCAGACCTCGTCGTCGATCGCGACGACCGCGGCGAGCGTCACCCCCTCGTGCTCCTCGAGCGCGATCTCGACCTCACGCGGGTAGACGTTGTAGCCGCCGGACTTGTACATCTCCGACGAGCGGCCGACCAGCCGCACGTTGCCGTCCTCGTCGAGCAGCCCCATGTCGCCGCTGCGCAGCCAGCCGTCGGGATCGATCGCCTCGGCGGTCGCGTCCGGGCGGTTGAGGTAGCCGGCGGTGACGGTGACCGAGCGGACGCAGAGCTCGCCCGGCTCGCCGACCGCGCAGCGCGCGCCCTGCTCGTTGCGGATCTCCAGCTCGTAGCCGTCGGCCGGCTGGCCGACGGTCTCGGTCAGGACCGTGTCGTCGGCGCCCTCGCGGGTGAAGGTCACGCCGCCGCCGGACTCGGTCAATCCCCAGCCGGTCATCAGCTGCGCGCCGGTGCCGCGCAGCGCGGCCAGGATGTCGTCGGACGCGCGGGCGCCGCTCCAGAAGATCCGCTCGAGGCTCGAGAGGTCGGCGGTGCGCCAGGCGGGCGTCTGGATCGAGAGCAGGAACATCGTCGGGAAGGCCGCCCAGAACGCCAGCCGGTGCTGCTCGATGGTCTGCAGGATGCCGACCGGATCGAAGCGCCGGCGGAAGACCAGCAGGCCGCCGCAGGTGAGCGTCTGGAAGACCTCGTAGACCAGGCAGCCGACGTGGTTGATCGCCAGGTCGCAGGTGGTGCTGGCGTTCGTGCCCAGCAGGTGCCGCGCGTGCGTGCGCGCCGCGCCGACGAAGGCCCGCTGGGTGAGGACCGCGCCCTTCGGCCGGCCGGTCGAGCCGGACGTGTAGACGATCGCGGCGGGCTCGCCCGGGTCGCGCGTCAGGCGCGCCGCGGCCAGGCCGGCGGCGTCGACGGCCCGCTCGACCAGGAACCGCTCCAGGTCCTCGGTCGGGGGGCGGTGGGTCGGACCGAACAGCGCGACGCGCTCGACGGTCGGGACGGTCTCCCGCAGCGCCTCCAGCTTGCCCGCCTGCTCCGGGCGGTCGGCGGCGATGCCGAGCAGCAGCCGCGCGCCGGAGTCGGACACGACGTGCTCCAGCTCGCCCTCGGTGTACTTCGGGTTGAGCCCGACGTAGACCCCGCCGACCGAGAGGATCGCCAGCAGCGCCACGAGGAACTCGGGGCAGGGATCGCCGAAGACGCCGACGCGGTCGCCGGGCTCGATCCCGGCGCCGACCAGGGCCGCGGCCCAGCGGTCGACCTCGCGGGCGGTCTCGGCGAAGCTCAGGCGCCGCTCGTCCTCGATCAGGAAGGTCGCGTCGGGCGTGCGCTCGGCGTACCAGGCGAGGTAGTCGGGGATCAGGGGAAGTTCTGGGGTCTCCATGGCAGCTTCTCGCTCGTCAGTTCCAGGACAGGCCGCGCAGCTGCGACAGGTCGACGTTGCCGCCGCTGGCGACGCAGACCACGCGCTCGCCGGGCTCGATCGGCACCAGGCCGGCGAGCAGCGCGGCGACCGGCGCCGCGGCGGCGCCCTCGGGGACGAGCTTGGTCCGCTCCATCATCCACAGCACCGCGTCGAAGATCTCGCGGTCCGGGATCGTCACGATCTGGTCGACCCGCTCGCGGACGATCCGTACCGGCAGCGTGCCGACCTGCCGCACGCGGAGCCCGTCGATCACGCTGTCGACGCGGTCGAGCGCGACCGGCCGGCCGGCGGCGACGCTCTCGGTCATCCCGGGCGCGTCGGCGGACTCGACGCCGATCACCCGGCAGTCGGGCCGCAGGCCCTTGATCGCGGTCGAGACCCCGGAGATCAGTCCGCCGCCGCCGATCGGCACGACGACGACGTCGACGTCGGGGCGGTCCTCGACGATCTCCAGGCCGAGCGTGCCCTGGCCGGCGATCAGCGTCGGGTCGTCGAAGGGGTGGATCATCACCAGCCCGTCGCGCGCCGCCAGCTCCTGGGCGCGGGCGTTGGCCTCGTCCCAGATCCGACCGTGGAGCACGACCTCCGCCCCGTAGTCGCGGGTCGCCTGGATCTTCGCGGGGGTCGCGTTCTCCGCCATCACCACGACCGCGCGCACGCCGAGCGCGGCGGCGGCGCAGGCCACGCCCTGGGCGTGGTTGCCCGCCGACGAGCAGACCACGCCGCGGTCGCGCTCGTCGGCGTCGAGCGCGGCCAGCCGGTTGAGCGCGCCGCGCAGCTTGTAGGCCCCGGTCCGCTGGAACATCTCGGCCTTGATCTCGACCTGCGCGCCGACCTGCTCGCCGAGCGTCCGCGAGCCGAGCAGCGGCGTCCGCCGCGCGTGGGCTCCGACCACGACCGCGGCGCGGCGGACGTCGTCGACGTCGACCCCGAGCGTCTCGCCGACGCCGCTCACCGCGACACCCCCGCGCGCTCGGTGACGCGCGGCAGGACGTCACGGGCGACCACCTCGAGCGCGTCCTGGGCCCCGTCCGCGGAGTGCGGGAAGAGCACCACCGAGTCGGCGCCGGCCGCCAGCAGCCGGTCGATCTGGTGGGCGCACATCGCCGGGTCGCCGGAGACCGCCAGCTCGCTCAGCCACTCGGGCCGCAGGCCGGCCGCCACCGACTCCCATCCGCCCTCGGCCAGCGCCGACAGCTCGTCGGAGATCCCGTAGGCGTCGGTCAGCGGCGAGCGGGGCATCGCCGCCAGGAACTTGGAGAGCGTCGGCGTGACCGCCGCGCGGGCGCGGTCGGCGTCCTCGTCGACGCTGAGCATCGCCAGCACGGTCACCCGGTGGTGCTCGTGCTCGCGGCCCGCGGCCTGCTGGCCCTCGGCGATCCGCTCGCGCGCCCAGCGGACGTAGTCCGGCCCGGCCATCACCGACGAGAGCGTACCGTCGGCGACCTCGCCGGCCATCCGCAGCATCTTCGGCCCCATCACGCCGAGGTAGATCGGCGGCACCTCGGCGGGCGGGTAGGCCAGCCGCACGCGGTCGAACTCGAGGGTCCGCATCTGCTCGGTCAGCTTCTCGCCCGCCAGCAGCCGCTTGACCGCGACGGTGCACTCGCGCAGCGCGGTCAGCTGCGACTTCGGCTTGATGCCGACCCGCTCGACCCAGTGGCCGGCGCCGATCCCGGGGATGAACCGTCCGGGGAACATCCGGGCCAGGGTGGCGGTCTCCATCGCGAGCAGCGCCGGATGCCGGACCACCGCGCTGACGATCCCGGTGCCGACCGGATCCCGGTCGGTGGCGGCCAGCGCCGCCCCGGCGACGGAGATCGCGCCGGTGAAGAAGTAGTCCTCCGCGCACCAGAGCTCGGCGAAGCCGCCCTGCTCGGCGGCGCGCGCCAGCGGCAGCACCTGCTCGGGCCGGGTGGCGCTGCCGAGGACGAAGCCGACGGGCGGGCCGTCGTGCGGGTCGGTGGGGATCATGTGGTGCCTCCGGGGGCGGTCGGGGGAAGGATCCGGTCGACGACCTCGAGGTCGGGGAAGGCCCCGATCTGCGCCAGGTCGCGGACGTAGCGCGCCAGCTCGGGGCGCTCGGCGATGGCGCTCGCCAGGTGGTCGCGGGCCTCGTCGACCCGGGCGTTGCGGGCCAGCAGGATCCCGCGCCAGACGGTCGCCTCCTGGTTGTCGCCGAGCAGCGCGCGACCCTCGGCGAGCTGGTCCAGGGCCTCGTCGACCTCGGCCGGGGTCGCGGTCGCCGGGCCGTTGAGCAGCCCGGGCTGGCTGAACATCCGCAGCAGTCGCCGGTAGAAGCCGTCGAGCCGCAGCAGCCGGCCGAGCTCGCCGAGCGGGTCGGCGTGGTCCTCGACGCGGACGTCGGTGACGATGTGCTCCCACGGCTCGACGCTGCGGACGTCGTCGACGACCAGGATCCGGCCGGCCTGACGCCCGCGGGTGTCGCCGCCGGTGGCCTCGGCGGCGACCAGCGCCGCGTGCAGCCGCTCGGCCAGCGATCCCTCGCTGGCGTGGTAGGCGTCGAGCATCTCGTGCCAGGCGCGGTCGGACACGAGCATGTTGCCCTGGGCCGAGACCGCGTCGCCCTGGACGTCGCCGGCCGCCGGCACGCAGCCGCTGCCGGTGCGGGTGGCCACCGCGCCGGTGGCGTCGAGCACCGCGACCTGGCGGGTCTCGGCGGCCTCGTCGGCCGACAGCAGCGCCTCCAGCGTGCTCCCGGCGTCGTGGTGCTGGGCCAGCAGGTCGACCCCGTTGGGTCCGTGGCCGACCAGCGCGAACGCCTGGGTGGCGACCACGCCGATCCCGGCCTCGGCCCAGCAGACGACCCGACCGCAGCCGAAGAAGTGCGACTGGACGGCGACGCCCAGCTGGCCGGTCCGCGCGTCCCGCGCGACGATCGAGTACGTCATGCGATCTCCTCTTCGACGGGGTGCGGTGCGCCGAGCGCGTCGGCGACGCGCTCGTGCCGGACGACGACGTCGCCGCCCTGGAAGACCCCGGTGACGGCGCCCCGCTGCGCGAACGCGCGGAGGTCGCCCGGGTCGGCGTCGAGCAGGACCGCGTCGAAGGCCTTGCCGACCTCGATCGAGCCGCACTCGTCGGCGACGCCGCAGAGCTCGGCTCCGCGGATCGTGGCGGCGAGCAGGACCTGCTCGGGGGACATGCCGAAGCGATGCATCAGGGGGAGCTCCTCCAGGTTGCGGCCGTGCTGGTCGCGGTGCAGGAGGTCGCTGCCCATGGCGATCGGCACGCCGTGCTCCAGCGCGAGCGCGACCGCGTCGCCGTAGACCGCCTCCAGCTCGCGGACCTTCAGTGTCGCGTACCCCGGGAGCAGCCCCTCGTGGCCCATCCGGATCACGTCGCCGACGACCGTCAGCGTGGGGATCAGCCAGCAGCCGTTGCGGGCCATCTTGGTGGCCTGCTCCTCGGTCAGCCAAACCCCGTGCTCGATCGAGCGCACGCCGGCCTCGATCGCGAAGTCGATCCCCTCGCCGGCGTTGGCGTGGGCCATCACGCCGACGCCCTTGCGTCCGGCCTCGAAGACCGCGATCTGCAGCTCCTCGAGGGTGAACTCCGGGATCCGCGGGTGATCGTGCGGCGACAGCACGCCGCCGGTCGCGCAGACCTTGACCCAGTCCGATCCGGCGCGCAGCACCTGGCGCACGACCCGGCGCATGTCGTCGGGGCCGTCGACCACGCACGGCGGGCGGCCCGGCAGGTTCGGAGTCAGGTACTGGGCGGAGATCTCGTGGCCGGGGCCGGCCAGGAAGCCGTCGCCGTGCCCACCGGTCTGCGACAGCATCACCGTCGAGATCGAGAGCCGCGGACCGCGGGCGTAGCCGCGGCGGAACGACTCGCGGATGCCGGCGTCCGCGCCGCCGGCGTCGCGCAGGTGCGTGACGCCCGCCTCCAGCGTGCGCCGGGCGTTGAACGCGGCCTCGAGCACCCACTGCGAGAGCGGCGTCGTCAGCGCCTCGGCGGTGTCGAAGGTCGACCAGCCGATGTGCGCGTGCGCGTCGACGAAGCCCGGCAGCAGCCAGAGCCCGTCGAGGTCGATCGAGGGGGTCCCCTCGACCCGGCCGACGGTGCCGACCGCGGCGATCCGGCCGTCGACGACCTGCACGTCGGCGACCCGGAAGCCGCCGCCCGCGTCGAGCACCTGGGCCCCGCGCAGGACGTACGAGCGCGGAACGTCAGCGGACACGGCCGGCCTCCGAAGGGCGAAGATCCTGCGCGAAGAAGATCATTTTCATACCAGTCAATTGGGGCAACGATTGGCGCCGGAAATGTCCAGCTTTTCCGCTTGAATACAGAAGATTCGGCGAATATTCCCGAGCGATGATCGCCCGCCATTCGCCAATAAGGTGTTTAAACTATACCTTAAAAGCGGGACCCGCGGACCGCCGGTCCACGGGTCCCGCGGGCGATCAGCTGGCCTGCTCGGCCTGCGTCACGGCCTCGCGCAGCTGGTCCATCGTCTCCTTGCCGAAGACCTCCTCGTACTTGTCGAGGATCTTGCTGCTCTGGTCACGCCACTGCGCCAGCTCCTCCGGCGTCGGCTCAACGACCGTCACGCCGGCGCCCTTCATCTCCTCGAGCGACTTCGGGACCTCGGCGCGCAGGTTCTCGCGCTGCTTCACGCTGGCCTCGACGGCCGCCTTGCGCAGGGCCTCCTGCTGGTCCGCGGAGAGCTTGTCCCACGACTTCTTCGCGAAGACCAGCGCCGGGGCCGAGTACACGTAGTCGATCAGCGTCACGTGGTCCTGGACCTCGTTGAGCTTGAGGTCGTTGAACAGCTGCAGGCCCGTCTCCGTGCCGTCGACGGTCCCCTGCGAGAGGGCGGTGTAGAGCTCGCCGAGCGGCACCGACACGGGCTTGCCGCCCCAGTTCGACCAGATGTCGGTGATCAGCTGCGAGTTGGCCGTCCGGACCTTCAGGCCCTTGAGGTCGCCCGGAACGCGGACCGCGCGGCCCTTGTTCGTCAGCTGCCGGTAGCCCTGCTCGAAGAATTCGAGCGTCTCCAGGCCGTTCTCGGTCATCGTCTCGCGCTCGTACTCCGCGAGGAAGCCGTCGCCGTAGTTGAGCTTGTCGGCCGCCGCGTAGTCCTTGACCAGGTACGGCAGGTTCGGCAGGACTACGCGGTCGCCGAAGCCCGAGAGCCCGGTGTTCAGCAGCGCGCCGTCCTGGTTGCCGGCCTTCATCGCGGTGGCCATCTCGGCGTCGGCGCCGATCTGGCTGTCGGGGAAGGTCTTGATCGTGACCTTGCCGCCGGTGGCCTCCTTGGCCAGCTCGGCGAAGTGCTTCATCCCCTCGTCCCACGGCGAGCCGGTGGCGAAGACGTAGCCGACGTTGAGCGTCACCTCGGGACCCTCGGTCCCGGCGCCGCCCGCGTTGGTGGTGGTCGCGTCGTCGTCGCTCCCGCAGGCCGCGAGTACGCTCGCCGCGGCGAGGGTCATCCCGAGCGCCGCGGCGCGGCGGGCGCGGGTCTTGAGCATGTTCATCGTTGGACTCCTTGGTGGTTCAGCGGTCGGCCGGTCACTGCGCGAACAGGACGAGGCCGGGGAAGGCGTTGACCAGGATGAGGACGGGGAGCATCGCCAAGGCGATCAACGTCAGCACCGGTTTGGTCATCGCGGAGAAGGACGTGTTGCAGGCGCGCGCCGCGACGAACAGGTTCGGTGCGGTCGGCGGCGTGGAGAGCGAGATCCCGATGTTGACCACCATGATCACGCCGAAGTGGACGGGGTCGATCCCCAGCTGGACGGCGATCGGGGTCAGCAGCGGCGCCAGGATCACGATCGTCGTGAGCTCCTCGACGAACAGCGCGACCGCGGTGATCGCCAGGTTCGCCAGCAGCAGGAAGACGAGCGTGCTGTTGGCGTTGTCGGTGACCCACGTCGCCAGGTCGCCGCTGACGCCGGAGAGCGTCAGCAGCCGCGAGAAGGCGGTGCCCACGCCCAGGATGATCAGCAGGCTCGAGGTCGTCAGCGCGGCCTCGCGGAAGGCCCGCGCCAGCCGGCTCGCGCCGAGCGGCCGGTAGAGCGTGAAGCCCAGCAGGATCACCGCGGCGCAGGCGACGGCGCCGGCCTCGGTCGGGGTGAAGATGCCGCTGTAGATGCCGCCGAGCACGATCACCGGCAGCAGCAGCGCCGGCAGCGCCGGACCGAAGCGGCCGAACACGAACTCGCGAGCCGTGATCCGCTGGCGGCGCTCGACGACGACCACCTCGTCCATCCGCCGCACCAGCAGCAGGTGGACGATCGCGACCATGATGATCAGCGCGATGCCGGCGGTGATCCCGGCGATGAAGAGCTTGCCGATCGACGTCCCGGTGGCGATGCCGAAGACCACCATCGGGATGCTCGGCGGCAGCAGGATACCGACGGTGCCGGTGACCGACGTCAGCGCGCCGATGTAGCCGGGCTTGTAGCCCTCCTCGCGCATCCGCGGGGACATGATCGTCCCCATCGCGGAGACGGTCGCGACCGACGATCCGGAGATCGAGCCGAAGACCGCGTTGGCGGCGACCAGCGTCAGGCCGGTGCTGCCCTTGACGCGCCCCGTGAAGGTCGCGACGAAGTCGATCAGGCGGTCGGAGATCCGGGTCTCGCGCATCAGCACGCCGACCAGCAGGAAGAACGGGATCGCCATGATCGGGAAGATGTCGATCCCGCTGAAGACGACGTTCGGGATCGCTTGCACCGGCTGCCCGATGATCAGCAGGCCGACCAGCGTGGCCAGGCCGAACGCGTACGCGACCGGGACGCCGACCAGCATCAGGACGACCAGCAGGACGAAGGCGAGAGCCAGCATCAGCGCGCCTCCTCCTCGTCGACGTCGGCGGGATCGCGCGCCGGCGGCGGCACCTCCTCGGTGACCAGCGGCGGAACCGTCGCGCCGCGGTGGGCCCGGACGGCGTTCTCCAGCTGACCGATCAGCGCGTCGAGCGCGACCACGACCGCCAGCACCAGGCCGAGCAGCATCGGCACGCGGGTCCAGAGCGTCGGCAGGTTGAGCGCGGTGGTCCGGTCGGGCGCCCCGATCAGCTGGTCGACGAGGTCCCAGGTGTAGAGCCCGAGCAGGACCAGGAAGACGATCTCCAACGCGAGCACCAGCGCGGCGCTGAGGCTGCGGGCGACGCCACCGCGCAGCCGCTCCTGGAGCAGGTCGATGCTGATGTGCTGCGCGTGCGCGGTGACGACGGGCAGGCCCAGGAAGACCAGCGTCGTCATCGCCAGCCGGGCCAGCTCCTCGGGGCCGCCGGCGCTGATGAACGAGAAGCTGCGGCTGAGGATCTGGACCAGCGCCGCGACCAGCATCACGACCAGCAGCAGCGTGACGATCACCGTGCAGATCCGCACGATCGCGCGCGACAGGTGGGCGAGCGGCCGCACCGCCGCCGGGCGCTCGGCGATCGGCCGGTGGTAGGCCCGAACCTCGACCGCGGGGTCGGCGATCGAGGTCACGTCCGCCACCCGCGCTCGGGGCGCGCGCCGCGGGGCCGCGATACCGTCCCGCAGCCCCGGCCCAGGGGCCGCTGCGGCCCCGGAGCGATTTCCATAGGTCTCATATCTAGATCTTATCCGTCGCGCGACTCCGCGGGGAATTTTCTCTTGGACAATCCGGGCACCCGACACCTGTACGGCTGTCGAAGTTCCCCCAAACGCCACGGCGGGCCATCGCGCGCGGGCGTCCGTGAACAGGTCGACCGCGAATCCCCCCTGTCTACAACGGATACCGCCCGGAGTATCCGCGTCCCACCCGCCCCCAAAATCGACCTTTGGTAAGACCACACATCATGTCGGACCGCCAGCCCTCGGTGACCCGGGCCCGCACCTCGAGCGGCGCCAAACTCCGCTTGCCTGAGACTCGACTTGCCTATAAGGTTCACTTCAGTACCCTTTACGAGCACCGACCAGAAGGTCCGCATGGAACCGCCGATCACGCCCACGCCCCAGGTCACGCCCAACGCGGAGAAGGCGTTCCGCCAGTTCGGCCCGGAGGAGGACCGTCGCGCGATCCTCCAGGTCCACAACGAGTGGTGGGAGGCCAACCGCGAGATGGACATCCCGCGGATGCAGGCGTGCTTCGCGGGGGCGATGTACTACCAGTTCAACCTGACCGGCCACCCCTACTACGGGATCGACGAGAAGACCGCCCTCTGGGAGGCGCTCGGCGACGTCGTGACGATGCCCGTGATCGGCCCGCGCGAGTTCCTGCGGCTCGAGATCCACGGCGACATGGCCTGGCTGGCCTGCGAGGTCGTCGTCCAGATCGACAACCGGCGCCGCAAGGAGCGCCTGGCCGCGGGCGAGCTCGACGGCGACTCCAAGCGCTACGAGCTGGCCGACAGCACCGCGATGCGGATCCGCGCCAGCGAGATCTACCAGCGCGACGACGGCGAGGGCAACCCCGAGTGGCGGATCTGGCACTACCACTGCTCGCGCTCCGCGCCGGACGACGAGTGGCGCGTGCCGTTCAAGGACACGTACCCCAGCCGCCTGGCCCGCTGATGACCGTCGCCGCCCGCCGCCTGCTGCGGGGTCGCCACGGCGAGACGAGCGTGCTCGTCCGCCCGGCCGACGACCCCGCGCTGCCGCCGTTCCTGCTGCTGCACCCACTGAACCTCCAGGGCGAGGGCTGGGTCGACGTCGCGGAACGACTCGGGGGGCGGCAGGTGGTGATGCCCGACCTGCGGGCCCACGGTCGCTCGCCGGCCGCCGGCCCGCTCGGCTCGGACCCGTGGCTGGACGACCTCGAGGCGCTGCTCGACGAGCTCGAGATCGACCGCTTCCACGTCGCCGGCGGCTCGTTCGGCGGGGGCCTGGCGGTCGCGCTCGCCGGGCGCCTGGGCCCGCGGGTGCTGACCGCCACCTCGTTCGGCGGCGGACTCCGTGGCGGCGGCGACCTCGACGCCGTCGCGGCGCTGATCCGCGAGCGCGGCGTCGACGGCGCGTTCGCGGTGATCGTGCCCCGCGACTCGGTGGCGCCCGGCACCGACCCGGCCCTGGTCGCCCGCGCCGTACGGCTCTGCAACCCCAACCGCGGCGAGGTCGTGCTCTCCGTGCTCGACGCCGCCAACCGGTCGGACATGCGTCCGCAGGCGCGCGTCGCCCGCGCGGACCACGGCACCCGCGGCGCGCTGCTGGTCGTCTCCGGCGAGCACGACGCCACCAGCCCGCCGGAGCTCGGCGAGCGCGTCGCCGCCTACCTCGACGCCCCCCACCGGGTGCTGCCCGGGGTCGGGCACCTGCCGATGCTCGAGGACCCCGCCGCGACCGCCGCGCTGCTGCTCGAACACGCCGCCGGGCACGAGACGCCCACCGCCGGATCCCTACGCTGAGAACATTGACGTTCCACGAGCGACCGTCCCGCCTGCCGAATGAGCCCTGAAGACCAGCCCGACCCCATCGTCCCGGTGCACGACCCGCGTCTGCGGGCGTTCCGCCCGATCCACCTGCGGCGCGCCTCCGAGGAGGTCGTCGAGGTCCTGGTCGACGCGATCCGCTCGGGCCTCTACCAACCCGGCGACGTGCTGCCCCCGGAGCGCGACCTGGCCGCCCGGCTGGAGATCAGCCGGGTACCGGTCCGCGAGGCGATCAAGGTCCTCCGCGACCAGGGGATCGTCTCGACCCGCCGCGGCAAGAACGGCGGAACCGTCGTCGAGTCGCTGGCCAACGTCCCGCGCCTGCTCGCCCAGCTGCACGACGACCCGATGTCGAACATGCGGTCGCTGCTGGAGCTGCGCCGACTGCTCGAGCTGCCGTGCACGCTGCTCGCGTCGCGCACCGCCAGCGACGAGGACCTCGACCGGCTGGAGGAGCTCGTCGACCAGCTCGGCCGCAGCCTCGACCGGCCGCACGCGGAGATCGTCGAGGTCGACGTCCGCTTCCACATCGCGGTCGCCCAGACCACCGGCAACCGGCCGCTCGCCGAGGCGCTGCGGACCGTGCTCAACCAGATCGTCGTGGTCCGCTCGCTGTTCCCGTTCGGGTTCGTCGAGATCGGCCGCTCGTTCGAGAACCAGCGGACGCTGATGGACGCCCTGCGCGCCCGCGACGCCGTCCGGATCCGCGCCGAGCTCGACGACCACCTGTCGTCGCTGGAGGAGGTCGTGCTCGGCTTCCGGCTGCAGTTCATCGACGGCCTCGACGGCGACGTGACCGCCAACCCGCCCTCCCCCAACCGGAACGCCCGCGCATGACCCACCAGCTGATCTCCGACGGTCCCGGCATCCCGCCGGCGGCCGGCCCCTACAGCCCCGGCGTGGTCGCCGGCGACACCCTCTACGTGTCGGGACAGATCGCGTTCGACGCCGACGCCACGCTGATCGGCGAGACCCCCGCCGAGCAGGCGACGCAGGCGATGCGCAACGTCCTGGCGGTCGTCGCGGCGGCCGGCTTCGACGCCCGCGACCTGGTCCTCGTCCAGATCCTGCTCGCCGACGTGGCGGCCTTCGCCGACGTCAACGCCGCCTACGCCGCCCTGCTGCCGGAGGGCCACCGGCCGGCGCGGATGACGTTCCAGGCCGGGGCGCTGCCGCTCGGCGCGCTGGTCGAGATCCAGGCCGTGGCCGCCCGCGCCTGACCCCGTGGCCGGCCGTCGGAGCCCGCCGTGAGACCGATCGTGGAAGGACCACCGGAACCCGCCGACGGCGTCGAGCGGCTGACCGCCGAGCTGGGCGCGCACGGCTACCTGGCCGACCCCGACCTGGCGGTCGCGCTGCACCTGGCCGAGCGGCTGGCCCGCCCGGTGCTGCTCGAGGGCCCGCCCGGCGTCGGCAAGACCGAGGTCGCGCGGACGCTCGCCCGCCGCTCCGGCGGGCCGCTGATCCGGCTCCAGTGCCACGAGGGGATCGACGCCGGCCAGGCGCTCTACGAGTGGGACCACGGCCGGCAGCTGCTGCACGCCCAGAGCCGGTCCGGGGACGACGACGGCGATCTCTACGCCGAGCGGTTCCTGCTCGAGCGGCCGATCCTGCGCGCGATCCGCCACCGCGGTCCGCGCGTGCTGCTGATCGACGAGCTCGACCGCGCCGACGACGAGTTCGACGCGCTGCTGCTCGAGGTGCTCGACGACTTCGGGGTCTCCGTGCCGGAGTGGGGCCGCTTCGTCGCCGATCCCCCGCCGACGGTGGTGATCACCTCCAACCGCACCCGCGAGATCCACGACGCGGTCCGTCGCCGCTGCCTGTACCACTGGCTCGACCATCCGGACCCGGAGCGCGAGGCGGCGATCCTGCGGCTGCGCGCGCCCGAGCTGGAGCCGCGGCTGGCGGCGTCGGTCGCCGACGCGGTCGCGC
>CAZMVL010000095.1:2329-13814 GCA_964569335.1 uncultured Paraperlucidibaca sp. | reverse complement strand
CGCACCAGGTGCAATCCGAGATGTGATAGATCTTTAGGGCCGGTCGGGGACTTACTCCTCTTCGACCTGTACTCACGTCGCGTCGTCGGCTGGGCGATAGCAAGCCACATGGAGCGAGAGCTACCGCTCAAGGCTCTCGCTCGCGCGCTGAGCGCCCGCTCTCCAGCGGCCGGGCTCATCCATACGGACCGCGGCAGTCAGTACGCGAGTGCTGAGTACCAAGGCCTCTTGCGTCGTCACGAGGTTGCATGCAGCATGAGCCGAGCGGGTGAATGCTACGACAACGCAGTCGCTGAGAGCTTCTTCACGAGCCTCAAGAAAGAATGCTGTACCGAAAGCCGGTGGCTACAAGGACGGAGGCGTACGACGTTGTGGAAAGCTACATTGATGGCTTCTACAACCCGATTCGGCGGCATTCTGCCCTGGGCTACGTCAGCCCTATGAGTTACGAACAACAGGCAGCGCTCGCATGCGCCGTCTGAATACATAACGCTCTGTCCACCTTTTTCGGGGCGTTTCCAGGGGACTTAGGTCTTCGGGACGACGTGGCGGATTGGGCATCACGCCTAGCTTAGAAGCTCCTTGCAACCAGCGGTACACAGCCCCTTCGACAGCCCGCGCTCACGAGCCAGAGCATACGGGCCTGGCCCCCCCCGGACGAAGCGCCTCGCGCAAAAACGGCTCTCGATACGCGTCCGGATATTTTCGTTGCCGCATGCCTTACAGAACCAAGCTCTCGCCCCCATGTCCTGCTGGTTACCTCCGACAACTATCCTGACGCTGGGGGCTCGACTGCAGAATAGTCCAGCCCTGCTGGCGTGCGTGGTCCAGCATGTCAGGCGCGGCATCGCCGGGGACGAACACGCGACCTAAGAGAGAGAGAAATGGTATGTCCGAGACGTCGTCTCCCACTCCCCAGCAGTTGTCGAGACTGAGCTGCGCCCTTTGCGCGTAGGCGAGCACCTCGCCGACTTTCCCCTCCTCGATGACAGGGGGGCGCAACAGCTCCCCTGTGTAAGCACCATCAACCACCTCCAGATCCGCGCACAGAATGTCGACCGCCGAAACGGCACGCGCCACCGGATCCAGCAGAGGCCTGAACGAGCCGGTGACCAGCACGACCGATCGCCCTTCCTCCCTTGCGCAGCGAAGCAGCGCCACCGTCTCGTTATTCAGCGAGAACCTGGGCTGGTTCTCGGGTCCCGCCCAGGCTTCCGAAACTCGGGCGACGGAGGTGGTACTACGTCCACCCAGGATTTCGCGGTAGAAGTCCCGGTTCACATCCGCACGCGGTTCGCCTCGCCGCATTCGTGCGAGCAGACCCGCGCGTTGCTCGCGTAGGCGGGCTGCCTCCACCTCGCTCACGTGCTGGATCAGGACGTCGATGAAGCTCAGCAGGCTCTTGCCCGCGATGACGGTGTCGTCGACATCCGCGAAGATTGCATGGCGCATTTTGTGACCGACCTCGGTGCTCAAGCGTTAGAAGCAGCATTCGACCAGGCTGCGGACGCTACGGAAGTGATCGGGATTGGAGATCACGTCGTCGATGTTCTCAGCACCAAGCTCCTCGAGCAGGGCCATCAGCGCGATGAACCTCATCGAGTCGATATGACCGGCCTCGCGCAGGTCTGTGTCGAGCGTCAGTTCGGCCTCCGGTCCGGAGGAGCTTCGCTGACGAATGAATCTCAGCAGCCGCTGCTCGAGCTCTTCTCGGTTCATTGTTCGTTGCTCCATTGAAGCGCACACACGCCGACCTCAAACATGGTTCGCCGAGCGCGTCGCGCGTGAGGCGAGCAACTCATAGAGTAGCTCGTTGACGGGCGATGTCCGGCCTGCTCGGCTAGCGAGTCGCACGGCCGCGCCAGTCCACGCTTCGAGCTCCGACGGCTGGCCCGCCAAGATGTCTCTCTGTAACGAAGTGGTGAGCTCGGACGGCTGTCGATCCATGATTCCCACGGCCGTGTCGACGGCGTCTGTCGGCAGGGCGATCCCGAGCGCGATAGCAGTCTCAAAGATCTCGCGCATCGCGGTGATCAGCATCTTCCGAATGCCGGGCCGCGAGCGGAGCTCCCCGAGGTTCGCCCCGCCCGTTGCCGCTCCAAGGCTGCCAATCGGTGCCACCAACAGGAACTTTGCCCATATTTCAGCCCACACGCCACTCTGCTCGGTGGCCGTCAGCGAGGCCTCGCGTAGTACGTCACGCAGCCGCGCGACCCGTGCGGACACGCTGCCATCCCACTCGGCGAAGGCCAATGCCGCAGGCGGGCCCATGTGCTTTACCTCGCCCGGACCCGCCAGCGTGGCGACAACTCGGATCATGCCGGGGAGCACTCGGTCGCGGCCGATCCCAGCGGCAACTTGCTCAGGAGCCTCCACCCCATTCTGGATGGTGACGACCGCGGTGTCCTGGCCAACCAGCGGAGAGAGGGCCTCGATGGCCGCGGGCAGTTGCCACGTCTTGACGCACAGCAGCACGAAGTCGACCTGTCCGATCTCCTCCGGGACATTCGACGCCTTCAAATCTGTCACAGCGCAGCCGCTCGTGGCGCTGGTAACGCGCAGTCCGCTTCGCTTGAGTGCTGCAAGGTTCTCGCCACGGGCAAGAAACCGCACATCATGTCCAGCGGCAGCGAGCCGGCCACCGAGATAACCACCCACGCCACCTGTTCCAACCACCGCAATGCTCGGGCCACGCTTCATCGGATCCTCCGTCTACAAAGATGTCCCACCGCTCGACGCCGGTGGGAGCTTGCCTGCCATCAACGCGTTCAGCGTGGCAGCCTTCTTCCGACCTTGATGGGCAGCGCCTCGAGGCCCCTGCTGAGGGAACTGTCCGCGATCCACTGAACCTCCTCTGGACGAACCGCGAGCTCAAACTGGGGTAGTCGGCGCAGCAGCGTGGAGAAAACTATCTCTCCCTGCAGTCGGGCCAGGGGAGCGCCGATGCAAAAGTGGGTGCCGTGGCCGAACGACAGGTGGCGGTTTGGCCTGCGCGCGATGTCGAACCGCTCTGGATCTTCGTAGACCTTGGGATCGTGGCCCGCAGCGGACAGCGAAAGGTGCACGAAGCTTCCCTTGGGGATGTCGACACCGCCCAGCTGCACGGGCTGCGTCGCGACCCGCAGAGAGGCCCAGCCCGCGGAGCCCTCGTAGCGGAGGATTTCCTCGATCGCTGAGGGGATCAGGCTGGGTGCAGTGCGGAGCATCTGAAGTTGCTCGGGCTGAAGCAGCAGCAACAGCGTTCCATTGCCGATCAGGTTGGCCACCGTCTTGTGCCCAGCGATGATCAGCAAGAGGATCGTCGAAAGCAGTTCCTGTTCACTGAATACGTCCTCGTCCCTGGCCTTGACGAGGATGCTCAGGAGATCGGTCCCCAGGTTCTTGCGTCGCTCGGCCGCGAGGCTGATGAAATATTCGGAGAACTCCTTGCCCGCAGCCTTGAGGTCGGCCTCCGCGTGCTGGAACGGGTCCTGACTGAGGACGTGACTCCAGCGCTGAAACAGTCCCCGGTCCGCCACCGGTATCCCGAGGTACTCGCAGATGGCGATGAGGGGTACCTGCAACGCGAAGGCGCTTACGAGCTCAACTTCACCATTTTCGGGAAAGGTGTCGATGAGGTCGTCCACGACCCGCTGGATGTCCGGACGGAGCTGGGCGATGGTGGCGGGCAAGAACGCCTGGCGGATGGGGTTTCGCAGCCGGGTGTGCTTGGGCGGATCCGCAAACCCCAGATTGCCGGCGACGAGGAGACTGTTTTCCAATGCCTTGTGTGCATAGGGCGGGGGCAGGTTCTCCACCTGCTTTGAGAGCGCCGGACAAGAGAGGGCCTCTTCGACCACCTCGTGGCCGAGGACAGCGTACGCCTGCGCTCCAGGGGGCACATTGATACGATGAACCGGGCACTTGGCCCTCAATTCCGTGGTTGCAGCATGCGGAGACGGGCCCGGATGGGTAAAATATTCGGTTGGCAACATGCCTGGTGGCTCGGTTGCCAGCTCCTGGCCGCCCGCAATTGCAGGGACGATCCACACGACATCACGATGCTCGACCTTCGTTTCGAGGCCCTCGAGCGTCCGGATGTCATTGTCGTTCCGGTACACGTTCATGTACCGCCTCACGGTCCCCTGTTCGTCCACGATGCGCGCGAGTACGCCGGGGACCAGGCGTTCGAGACCGGAGAGCACCTCCCGAATATTTTGGGCCTCGACCGAAACTTGCCTTTGCGAACCGGTAAGCGCGTAAAAGCTTCCGGGGAGCTCGATGGTGACTACTGGCACGGCATGGCTCTTGATTTGATCTTGGTCAGACATCCGCAACACCTTCCCGCTGGGGTCGTGATTGAACCTCGAACTCGTCGCAGAACGCGCTTGGCAGCCGAACTTCGAGCCTGTCGCAGTACTGATCCGCTCCGGGCCTCCAGGCTGCCACCCGATGGGTCATGCCAGTGTCGGACGCACGCACGTACCAGATCACATTCACTGGCCAGCCTGACTCCCGGAAAATATACTCATCCATCTGAGTGGGATTTTCGCTCAGCTCATGGCGTCGTTCGTGTCGTGGGCCGATCTCATGCCAGTTTGGATGTGAATGGATGGAGCCCATCAGCGACCGACCGCTGGCTGCATGCCGCTTGATCGCTTGCAGGACACCCCGATCGTCGCACCAGAAGCCTCGCCCGGGATTCTTGAAAACCTCGCCGAACTGAGGAGCTATCGAACTCTCGAACTCTGCGATGACGCGATTGTCGGTGTCTCGCACATTGGGCACGAACTCGATGTGCTCAATGGAGATCTCGTCACCAACGACCCGGCCGAACAGCAGTCCAGCCGTGCTAGGAAGGTGCGTAGGAGAGCCCTCTTCGTCGCGGCTGTCCAAACACTTTTGGTGTTCTTTTTCGGCAGCAACCAGGAATTCCTTGCTCGGGTCGAGTGCGAAACGAACGGTCTCTGGCAGACCGCCTGGTCGCGCGGAATTGTCGGACCTACCATCTAAGCCGCAATTCGTAGCAGTCGTTGCAAGCTGAGAACTTTTCATCGTAGGACTCTCATGGGCGCGCGTCCCCAAAGGGGCCGCTGCCGCAAAGGGGTAGACCAGGGCCACGCCCGACGTACGAGCGTCTTCTCTGGCTCGAGCGTCCGTGTCACGCCCAAGAGCGTCTGCTCGCTCGAGGCCGCCGTTCTGAAGGCTCCGAACGTGAAGTAACATATTCGTATGCTTGCTCCGTGAAAGGGGACGAATCGTCCCGTGCGCGTCGCGCGGCGAAAGACGCTTCCTGCTCGTCCAAGCGCTACGGATATGCGGGGGCAAAATGCCCCCTGCGCCGAAATCGCAGTGCCGTCGCCATGCTCGGCCGTGATATGGGCGCTCAAAAGGGCGTCTCCGGCGCTGTTGCGATCCCGGATACCGTTGCGATGAACGGAAAGCGGTGATGGTGGTGAGTACGAAGACTGATGTCACGGGAAGCGCATCAACTCGGCTGGCGGCAAGGATTGCCCAGCTGACCGAAAGTGATCGACAGTTCCGGGACGGCAGGCCGCTCGAGGCAGTGAGTACACGCGTACGGGATTCCCGCCTGTCCCTGCGGGAGACCATCTCCGCGGTCATGGAGGGATACGCCGATCGGCCGGCCCTGGGAGAGCGAGCGAGGGAGCTTGCGTTCGACGCCAAGTCAGGCCGCACGTTTCTTCGACTACTGCCGTCGTTCGAGACGATCAGCTACCGCGAGCTTTGGACTCGGGCGCAAGCGGTCGCCGCCGAGCTGCAGCACGAAGGCATCCGCGCGGGCGATTTCGTCGCTGTCTTCGGCTTCGCTGGCAGCGACTACATCGTGCTGGACCTGGCGTGTGTATGCCTTGGCGCGGTAGCCGTGCCGCTGCAGTCCAGCGCTTCACCTGCCCAGTTGAAGGAGATCGTCGAAGAGACTGCGCCCCGGGTCATCGCGGCAAGCGTCGAGTATCTCGACCGCGCCGTCGAGCTGGCCATATTGAGGCCGGACACGCCGCGGGTGATCGTGTTTGCGTATCATCCGGAAGTCGACGCTCAACGGGCGATCGTCGAGGCGGCGCGCCAGCGCTTGGAGGGAGCCGCGGCCCCGGCCTTTGACTCGCTGGCTGTGGTGCTCCAACGGGGCAGGGCGCTTCCACCCGCATCCTTGTTCGTCCCCGAAGTAGGCGAGGACCCGCTCAGGCTCGTCATCTACACGTCGGGCAGCACGGGGACGCCAAAAGGCGCGATGTACACCGAGTGCATGGTGCGCAAGTGGTGGTCCGGAAACCTGTTCCGGCCCCAAACGGGTCAAGTCGCGGCAATCGGCATCAACTACATGCCGTTGAGCCACATGGGCGGGCGCGCCACGTTGTTCGGGACTCTCGGTCGGGGAGGCTGCGGCTACTTTACGGTCAACAGCGATCTCTCGACTCTGTTCAAGGATATCGCGCTCGTCCGGCCGACCGAACTCTTACTGGTACCGCGGATCTGCGACATGCTGCTTCAGCACTACGAAGTTGAGCGCAGTCGACGCGCCTCTGAAATCGCGGATGAAGCTGCGGTCGATGCTGACGTGAAGGCGGCCCTGCGTGAGCGCTATCTGGGCGGGCGCGTGCTCGACGTCACCAGCAGCAGCGCACCCGTTGCTGCGGAGATGGTGACGTTCGTCGAATCCTGTGTGGGCGTGCCCCTCCACAATGGCTACGGCTCAACCGAGGCGGGCGGGATCCTGATCAACTCGCAGATTCGGCGGCCCCCCGTACTCGACTACAAGCTGGTCGACGTTCCTGAGCTCGGCTACTTCCGCACCGACTCCCCGCATCCGCGCGGTGAGCTGCTGGTCAAGACGCAAGACATCTTCCCTGGGTACTACAAGCGGCCCGAGGTGACGGCCGAGGTGTTCGATGCGGACGGCTACTACCGCACCGGCGACATCATGGCCGAGGTCGCGCCCGACCGACTCGTCTACGTGGATCGGCGCAACAATGTGCTGAAGCTGTCACAAGGTGTGTTCGTCGCCATCTCGAGGCTGGAGGCGATCTTCGCCACGAGCCCGCTCGTCAAGCAGATCTTCGTCTACGGCAGTAGCGAGCGGGCGTATCTGCTCGCGGTCATCGTGCCGACCTCAGAAGTCCTCGAACGCGCGGAAGACGCCGCGCAGCTGAAATCACTGCTTGCTGCGTCCCTGCAACAAGTGGCCAAGCGCGCGGAGCTCCACGCCCATGAGATTCCGCGCGACTTCCTGGTCGAGGTGGATCCGTTCAGCGTCGAAAACGGACTGCTCTCGGAAGTGCGGAAATTGCTGCGTCCGCGACTCAAGCAACGCTACGGCGAGAGCCTCGAAGAGCTGTATCGTGAGCTCGCCAGAAAAATGGGGCGTGGCTGATCGCGCCGGCCAATCGCGGTCGTGTGGGACGCAGGTGCGGCGCCGCTCGCCGCTCTGGCTAGGTCAAAGGAAGAGCCGTGCCAAAGCGGAGGTCGTCGATCGCCCTCGCGAGCAGCTCGAGCTCGGCGTCGCTGCCCACGCTGACGCGCAGGCAGCCAACCAAGCCGATTTCTGCGAAGCCAACCTCGTCGGACACGTCTCGCACGTGGACACCCCGCCCCCCCAGCGCCCGCTGCATGTTCGCCGCGCTCTGACGGTCGCGAAAGGACACCAGGACCATGTTGGCATGCGAGGAGTGCACCGTGGCACCCGGCATCCTGCGCAGGGTGGTCCGCATGGACTCGCGTCGGTCAATCGCTTTGCGAGTCATCGTCTCGAGGAGTTCGCCGTGATCGCGGAGCACCGCTTCAGCGAGCGCGATGCTTGTCTGCGGTACGTTGTAGGGCATGCGCACCTTGTCGAGGGCCCGCGCAAGGGCCGGCTCGGCCACGCAGTAGCCGATGCGTACGGCTGCCAGACCGATCTTCGACAAGCTGCCAAGAAACACTTGGTTTTCGCGCGACTTTGCATGGAGCAAGGAGGAGCCTGGCGCATAGTCTCCGTAGACTTCGTCGATGATGAAGACGGTGTCCGGGAACTCCGCGACCAGCTCGTGGATCAGCTGGGCATCGTACAGGCTGCCCGTGGGATTGTTGGGGCGCGCAATCACACACAAGGTCGCGCCACGCAGCGCCTTGCGCATGGCGGGAAGATTTAGCTGCAGGTCGGCTTGGAGCGGGACCTCGCGCACCTCGTAGCCGTAGGCACGCCCCGAGTTCGCGAACATCGCGAAGGCCGGTACCGGCACCACCAAGACCGGGGATTTCGTCCCGCAAAGGAGTGCGTAGAACAACCCGACGATCTCCGCACTACCGTTGCCGACCACGATCCGCTCGCTGTCGCAGCCCAGTCGCTTGGCAAGCGCTCCGCGCAGGTTTCGGGCGGACGTATCTGGGTAGCGGTTGAGCTCCACCGCCCGCAACTCCGAGAGCAGGGCTTCTATGACCTCGCGCGGCCACTCCCAGCCTGCCTCGTTGGCGTGTAGACGCGCAGCATGCTTGGAAGGCGGCACATCGTAGAGACCGGCATCGCTCAAGGACGAGCGCAAATGCTTGTTCCAGCTACCCATTGTTCCAACTCCTTCTTGAACACACACGAACTACGCGGATGGACCATGCCGTCGAGGTGCACGGAGCGGTATGGGGCGATACGTCCCGTGAGTGTTGGTTGGGGGCCATTCACGGCATCTGGGTGAGCGAAGAACGACCATGGTTTCCGTGATCGTCCTTCGCCTCTGCCCTCGCCGCCCAAAGGCGCAACGAATGGGCCTAGCTCGGCTGCCGTGCTCGCGTCCCGATCAAAGCGGTCGGAATTCGTGGTCGCGCACGTACTGCATGAACTCGTTGCGAGTCCGCGGACCCACGACGCGGGTGCCCATTTTCCGCAAGGAGGGGTCGGCTTCGACTACCCGTCGGACATGAGCGATCTCGTCTTCGGCGATGGCCAGCTTTCGGTTGTGGATCTTGATGCCGTAAACTCGGGCCGCATTGCGCCCGAAGATCTTGTTCCGAACCTGCTTGGTCAACGCCGGATAACCGTACAGTTCCTGCATCTCGACCGGGATCTGGAACGCCATGAAGGCGTCGATTTGATCTTGCGGACTGCCGTACCAAATCGAGTCGGTGCCCCAAAGGATGTGGTCCTCGCCGAGATACAGGAGCAGCTTTCCGATCACGTGTGCGGCTTCTATGGGCCGGGTCATCAAGAAGCGCCAGGTGCTTCCGAGCTCCGCATAGACGTTGCTCTTCTTGCCAGCGAGGCCGTTCTTGAGAACCGCGGTGATGAGCGTGTCGACGCCTCTCTCGGACATCGGATCATACGGTCCTTCATGGGTCTCGGCTTCGAACCCAGAATGGTAGACGAGAAAGCTGACGTCCGGGTACGCGGCCGCCACGATGCCAATGTCGTCTGCGGCAGCGTACTCGCGACCGAGCTCGAAAATGGGGAAGCCCTTGTGAGCACAGATGATCTTGACGTCTAGCTCGCGTGCCTTCTCAATGAAGCGTATGCCCGTACTCGGATCATCGAGCCGGTACGCGCCAAGTTGTGTGTATACCTTCCAGGCTGCGATCTTATGCACCTCTACCAGAGCCTGCATGCCGTCGAGCTGGTCTTCCCCCAGATCAGGGTGAACCATGCCGTGCGTGATCAGGCGCTCTGTACCGTAGAGCCTGTTGACTAGCTCACGCGTAATCCGGTGCTCCTCGTTCTCCAACGGAGAGGTGCCAGGCCGCGCCGGAATTGCAGACAAGACCGCTAAGTCTGTCTGGCTGTTTACGAACAGCTCGTGGATGTAGTGCTCGACGTCGAGGCAGTCGATGAAGTCCGCCTCGCCGCAACCGCTTTGAGGAAAGGCCAGGAAGTTTCTGTCGAGCGCCGGGTCGCGCCAGGTGCCCTTGGGATTGACGTGATGAGTCTGCACGTCGAAGACGAAGGGCTTGGAGTCGATGCGACCCCAGGCCTGGCTGTCCTCCGTCATCTCTTCATCCACTTCGTAGCTGCAGCCGTATGCCTGATTGAGGACCATTAGGGCCGTTACGGTTCCCAGCTTGCTGATGACGAATTCACGGCGCGACATGCCGAGCCTCTTCGCCTTCTGGGCAGCCAACTTGTGAAAGAGCTCGTTGGCCTGAATGTCGCGCTTAGTCTGGGCGGGCGGAGAGTACTCTCCGTTCGAGCCGGTATGAAACGGGATGGGGGATTCGATAGCGGTTTCGTCTCGGCTCTTCTTCATCAGTCACCTCCGCATAAAACGCCCCCCAGCGTGCACGCGACGCGGCGCCCCAGTGAAGGGACCCCTTGTCCCGGGATGCGGGATCAGCATGACCCTTCCCCCAATTTGGCTCGAGTTGGCATGCCGAGCCTTGCGGTAGGGGTGGGACATTACATCCCCTATCAGCGTTGCTCGCCTGTGCTCTTCTTCACGACCTCGAGCGGCAGCGCCGCCTCCGAGGCGACCGAAATAAGGGGAAATCGTGAAAAACGTCTTCGTCATCAACGGCCATCATCCCTATCCGTTCGCCGAAGGGCGACTCAACCGTACGCTCGTCGAACTCGCGCGCAGACATCTGGCCGAACGCAACTACGAGGTTCAGACGACCGAGGTCTCCCGGGGATGGGACGTGGAGGCGGAGATCGGACGCCATCAGTGGGCCGACGCGGTGCTCCTCCAGTTTCCGGTGAACTGGATGGGGACCCCGTGGATTCTCAAGAAGTACATGGACGAGGTGTACACGGCAGGCATGGACGGCCGGCTCTGCAAAGGCGACGGCCGCGACGGCCCCGGCAAGGCCCACCAGTACGGCCTTGGCGGCAGTCTTTCCAACAAATACTACATGCTGTCGCTGACCTTCAACGCGCCACGTGATTCCTTCGAAAACCCCGCCGCGCCGTTTTTCGATGGCCGCAGCGTCGACGACCTCGTGTACCCCGTGCACCAGACCCTGAAGTTCTTCGGCCTCAAGCGCTTGCCCACGTTCTCGGCCCACGACGTGCTCAAGAGTCCCGACGTCGACAGCTATTTCGCGGGCTACCGCGCGCATCTCGAGAGGCTGTTCCCAGAACGCTAGTGCCCCGGCGTCGAGATGCGATCAAGCATTCTTCGGTGTGACTTGATGATCGCCGCGGCTGGTTTGGTCCACATGAACGGTGAGGGCGACTTGTTCCATCCTCGCATGAAGGCTTGCAGATGTTCGCGAAGCGCCTTCTTGGACCGAAAATCGGTGGTGCTGGGGGATTGCTTGCCGAGGACTCCGAAGAAGTCCTCGACCTGGTTCAACCATGAGGCGCTCGTCGGAGTGTAGTGAAATCGGACCTGAGTATTCTTGGCGAGCCACGTTTTGATTTCGGGAGTTCCGTGGGTGGACGAGTTGTCGAGCATCACGTGCAGTTGTTGACCAGGGTACGAACGCACAACCTTCTTCATGAAGGCGAGAAATTGCTCGCAGTGTGCCCATCCGTGACCGAATGGGTGACCTTCCCGGTTGCGACTTCGAGAGCAGCGTACAGGTCGAC
>CAZMVL010000095.1:0-2319 GCA_964569335.1 uncultured Paraperlucidibaca sp. | reverse complement strand
CGTTTGTAGTCTTGGGTATGGCGCGTCGCGCGGCCCGAGCGCAGCGGCCGCGGAAGCTGGGTACCTTGGAGAGCCTGAATCGAGGTCTTCTTGTCCACGCTGAGCACCACCGCATGCTCAGGTGGGCTGAAACACAGGCCGACGACATCCTTCACCTTTGCAACGAAATCCGGATCACGACTGACCTTGTACGTCCGCGCCAAATGGGGCTTCAAGCCATGAGCACGAAGAATGTCCGAGACACATCCGTTGGTCAGCCCGAACTGCTTGCCCAAAAGTCGTGTGGTCCAGCGGCTCCGTCCAGCAGGCGGCGGCGACATCGCCATCTGCACGATGCCTTCCACTGTTTCCTCCGGTACCGCGTGATCCTTGCGCCCCGCCTTCTTCCGTTCCTGAAGGCCTGCCGTTCCCTCTCTACGGAACCGGGCGCGAATGCGCGACACCGCCTCCGGCGACAAGCTCAGTCGTAAAGCGATTTCCTTGCCAGAGATGCCCTCAGCGCTGAGCAACACGACCCCCGCGCGTCGCACCAGACCCGCACCTTCCGACGGGCGGGCCACGATGGCTTCAAGCTCTTGTCGCTGCTTCGCGGTGACCTTCATCAATTGCCTCATGTTGTCTGAGACAATTGTCAAAGAAATTGATTCCATCTCGACGCCGGTTCACTAGTGCATCGCACCGCGCCCTGGTGCTGCTACCCATTGCCCCGGAATTGGGTCGGCGCCGACTGCTCTCTGTGATAGAACGCCCGCCTATGGAGCCTGACGCGAACGAGCCCGCAGGCCGGGCACCGGAGAACGCCTCTTTTGCTGACGCGGAACTGCGGAGCACGCGCCTGGAGATGGCGCTGCAGAAGAACCCCGCAGCCCATCGTGTCCTGACGGGCGATCGGCCAACGGGAGCCCTGCACCTGGGCCATTACTTCGGCACGCTGCAGAACCGGGTCCGCCTGCAGACGCTCGGAGTGCAGCTATTCGTGCTCGTCGCGGACTACCAGACGATCACGGATCGCGACAGTCCCGAATCTCTGCGGGACGACGTAGTCGGCCTGCTCGCCGACTATTTGGCGGTCGGCATAAACGCCGAGCGCGCAACCATCTTCGCGCATTCCCAGATCGAAGCGCTGAACCAGCTTCTGGTGCCGTTCCTGAGTCTAGTGAGCGTCGCGGAGATCGGCCGCAACCCCACGGTCAAGGATGAGCGCGATGCGGCCGGTCTACCGGCGATGTCCGGTCTGATGTTCACGTATCCCGTGCACCAGGCGGCCGACATCCTGTTCTGCAAGGGCACGGTCGTGCCGGTCGGCAAGGACCAGCTTCCACATCTCGAACTGGCAAGGCTCATTGCGCGTCGATTCAACCGTCGCTACAGCCCAGACCGTCCTTACTTTCCCGAACCCGACGCGCTCCTGAGCAAAGCCCCGCTGCTGCTTGGCACCGATGGCCAGAAGATGAGCAAGAGCCGCGGCAACTCCATTCCGCTGCGTGCCGATGCCGACACAACGGCACGCTTGCTCCCGCGCGCCAAGACTGACTCCGACCGGCACATCACCTACGATCCGGTGGGCCGACCGGAGGTGTCGAACCTGGTCTTGCTCGCCGCGCTGTGCCGCAACGAAGCTCCCGAGTCGATTGCCGCGGAGGTCGGCGACGGCGGCAGCGGTGCACTGAAGCGCCTCGTCATCGAAGCAGTCAACGAGCACTTCCGTGAGATCCGTGCACGGCGAGCCGAGTTGGAGCAGGACAAGGCCTATCTCCGGCAAGTCCTCCTCGATGGCAACGCCCGTGTCCGCGAGATCGCACAGCAGACGCTCTCCGATGTCCGTCGCCTGATGCACACGCACTACGACATCGTTTGAAGGGCTTCGGGCAGGACCCGTGTCCTTCGCGGTTCGGGGGCGACCTTCCCGAGGTGCAGATGACGACTAGGGGCTGTCCCTAGTTCGGTCTGACGAAAAGTTGGGTCATCTCGATCTGTTAGCCGACAGGCGTTGAAATGGGGTTGTGCCCGGATCGCGTTCGTGATCCAAGATGGCATGCACCGACACGCCCTCACCGACGCACAATGGCGCCGCTTGCAACGAGTACTTCCGAAGCAACCGAGTGGACCGACCTCGACACTGGGCGACCGTCTGTTCGTGGAGGCGGTGCTCTTTCGGGCGAAAACGGGTCTGCCCTGGCGAGATTTGCCCGACCGGTTTGGCCCTTGGAAGTCGATCTACAACCGCTTTTCAAACTGGGCCCGGCGGGGGCACTGGGCTGCAATCAGGGCTATCGCACCAAATCATGAGTTAATTCCAAAGAGTCGAAACAGGTATTG
>CAZMVL010000094.1:1643-13974 GCA_964569335.1 uncultured Paraperlucidibaca sp. | reverse complement strand
ACCGCTACCGCCGCGGAGAGGTTGACGGCCACGGGCAGGTCGACGAAGGCGGCGTCGCGGGTCCGGTCCTCGGGAACGAACGCGACGCCCTCGCGCATCGCCTGGCTCGGGGTAGCGGCGTCCGCCTCGACGCCGTCCAGCCGCACGCTTCCGCCGTCGCGGGGGTAGGCCCCGAAGAGCATCCGCAGCAGCTCCGTCCGGCCCGAGCCGAGCAGGCCGGCGACGCCGACGATCTCTCCCCGGCGCACGTCGAGCGAGACGTCGCGCAACGGCCCGCCCCGCAGGTTCCGCGCCTCCAGCCGGACGTCGGCCGACGACGGGACGCGGGCCTCGCGGGCCTCGGCGTCGATCGGCCGGCCGACGATCGCCTCCACCAGCCGCCCGGTGGTCAGCTCCCCGGACTCCATCGTCGCGACCACCCGGCCGTCGCGGAGCACCGTCAGCTCGTCGACCAGCGCCACGACCTCCTCGAGCCGGTGGCTGACGTAGACGACGGCGTGGCCTTCCGCCGTGCAGCGCCGAACCGCGTCGAGCAGCATGTCGACCTCGTGCTCGGGCAGCGACGCGGTGGGCTCGTCGAGCACGAGCACGTGGTGGCGCCCGTCGCCGTCGTCGCCCGCGTCCTGCAGCGCGCGGGCGATCGCGACCATCGTGCGCTCGGCCTGACGCAGGTGCTCGAGCCGGTCGTCGGGAGACGCCTCGATCTCGAACCGCTCCAGCAGCGCCTGCGCCCGGCGCCGGAGCGCCGACCAGTGGACGCGGCCGCCCCTGGTCGGGAAACCCAGCCCGCCGCCGATCGCCAGGTTCTCGGCCACGCTCAACGACGCGAACACGCCCGGGTCCTGGTGCACGAACCGCAGCCCGGCGTCCAGCGCCAACCGCGGAACGATCTCGTCCGCGGCGAGCGTGCGTCCGCCCAGGCGGACCGTGCCGCCGGGGTCGCTCCGGTGGATCCCGGCGAGCACTTTGATCAGGGTCGACTTGCCCGATCCGTTGCCGCCGACCAGCCCGTGGATGCGGCCGGCCCCGACCGTCATCCCCACGTCGACCAGCGCGGCCGTCGACCCGAAGGTCTTGGTGACGTGCTCGACGACCAGCGCGGGCTCGGCGGGAGCGCCCGCGGAGCCGTCGAGCGACAGCTCCGTGCGGGCGTCGATCATCGCGCTCCGTCCTTCCACAGCGTCGTGTAGGCCGTCTCGTAGTCGTACGGCACCTTCACCGCCTCACCGTCGGTGGGCAGGTTGTGCTCCGGGTCGACGTAGAACGAGACGTGCGCCTGCCCGGGGATCTCGGACTCGCCGGCGAGCACGCGGTTCATCACGTCGAGCGCGCCCCAGCCCCACATCTCGACCGGCGCGAAGTTCACCGCGTAGACGTCAGCCAGATCGCCGCTGCGCCGGACGTTCGCGATGCCCTGCTTGCCGCCGTCGCCGCAGCAGACCAGCCGGAACTTGCCCTTGTTGCTGTCGAGCGCCGCCTGCAAGCCCGGCGCCAGGAATGCGTCGTTGGTGTAGTAGAGCGCGTCCATGCCGGGATTCCGCAGGATCCCGCTCTTGAACACCTGCTGTCCACGACCGGACGCCAGCTGTTCGGTGGTGAACACCAACGGCTTGACCTCGCATCCGGGGCACAGCTCTTTGGCCTTCGCCTCGAACCCCTCCGCGCGTTTGCGGTTGAACAGCTGGTTGTCGTTGCGGACCTGCAGGATCCTCGGCTGCTCGATCCCCTCCTGGCGGGCCCGGGCGATCATGAACTCAGCGTCGCGGGCGCCCTGCTCGCTGTAGTAGTCGAGCGCGTCCTCGCGGTCGCCGAGCTTGAACGGCGCGGCGTACAGCGCCTCGCCGCCACCGAACTCCGGGTTGTCGCAGTCGAGCCCGGCGTAGGTGATCACCGGGATCTTCGCCCGCTTCGCCGCCTGCAGCCCGGCCTTGATCGTCGGGCAGTCGGAGAGCGTGTCGATCACGCCGTCCGCGCCGGCCGAGATCGCCTGCCGGATGTTGGAGATGCTCCGGCTCGGGGAGTTCTGGTTGTCGACCTCCTTGAGGTTCCAGCCGAGTACCTTGGCCGCGGCCTTGACGCCGTCGCCGAACCTCGCGCAGCCCTCGAAGCCGAGACAGTTCGAGAACCAGATGGTCTTGCCCGACTCGGCGACCGGCCCGGCCGAGGGCGCCTCGTCGACGATGCCCTCGAAGGCCGCCGCCAGCGTCTCGGCGCCGTCCCCCGCCGCGCCGTCCGTCGCGGTCGTGGCCGCGGCCGACGCCCCGCCCTGATCGTCGTCGTCACCGCCGCAGGCGGACAGCGCCGCCACCATCACGATGCCGACCGCCACGACGAGGACTACGATCAACATCCGTCGAATCGCCGTGGGCCCAGCCTGCTGGTTCCTACCATCCGCGTGGTCCATGCTCTCTCCTCCGTATCCACATAGCAGTCACTCCAAGAGCAACCCTGTCCCCCTGTTGTATTGGCGGGTGACCAACGCCGTAGTGGGGCGTTCGGCTATCCGTGACGCGGAGCGGCGAACGGTCGCGCCACCGTGGCCCCGGGGTCGATCAGGGTCTTGATCGGCGGTAGTCCGCCGACCGTCGGCGACGGCACCGCGAGGCCGTCCGGCCCGACGATCGCCGCCAGCGGCAGCACGACCGGAGCCACGTCGCTCCACGGCTCGGGCCGCCGTCCCAGCAGCTCCAGGGCCCGGGGCAGGTCGACGTGGCGGACGTGGGCCATCGTCCCGTGCAACGCGATCTCCTGGAGCGTCAGCCGATCGAGGTCGACCGCACGCGGGGCCCCGTGGATGCCGACGGCGACGATCCGGCCCCCGGGCCGGGTCAGGGCCACCGCGGCGTCGAGCGGCTCCGCGGCCCCCGTCATCTCGTAGACGACGTCGAACTCGCCCTCCGGCCGCAGCTGCGCGGTGACGTCGCGGTCGGGATCGGCCGCCAGCACCCGCGACGCTCCGAGCGCCGTCGCGATCCGCAGGCGGTCCGCGTCCCGGTCGTAGACGGTGACGTCGGCCCCGCGACACGAAGCCGCCCAGGTGGAGAACGCGCCGATCCCTCCCGCTCCCAGGATCAGCGCGCGCTCCCCCGCGCGCAGCCCGGCGACGTCGACCGCGTGCTCGGCGACGGCCATCGGCTGCGCCAGCGCCGCGGCGTCCCCGGTCACACCGTGGGGCGCGATCGGCTCGCAGGTCGCGGCCGGCACGACGCAGAGCTCGGCGAGCCCACCGTCCCGGTGCACCCCGGCCGTCGCGTAGCGTCGGCAGAGGTTCGTCCGTCCCTCGGCGCAGCGGACGCAGTCCCCGCAGCTGACCCCCGCTCCGCAGGCCACGACATCGCCCACGGACAGCGCGGCGACGTCCGCACCCCGTTCGACGACCTCGCCCGCGAACTCGTGCCCGAGAGCAACCGGCCAGCGAGCCTCGACACCCGCCGGCACCACCGCCCGGCCCAGCCGCAGCAGCGTCGCGTCGGTTCCGCAGATCCCGGCGCCGGTGATCCGCAGCAGCACCTCGCCCGACCCCGGCTCCGGTCGCGGCACCGTCTCCAGTCGGAGGTCCCCCGGCCCGTGGATCCGGGCCGCCAGCATCGTCGTCGTAGCCATCACCACCAGCCTCGCCGCCGACCGGGAGTCCGGCAACCGGGGTTCTCACCAGCCGAACGACGTCCGGCCCGCGACGGTCACGCGGTCACGTCGAGCGACCAGCCGACCCGCTCGAGCAGCGCGTCGCGGGACGCCTGGACGTCGCGCCGCAGCGCGGCCACGTCGACGCCCGGCAGCCGCCCTCCCCACTTGCGCGGCTCGCCGGCGACCAGCACCGTGTCGACGTTGCCGCCGTCGCTCCCGAGCACGACCGTCGCGACCGCGTTGTTGAGCGGCAGGTTGTCGACGTCGTCCGCCCGGATCAGCACCAGGTCGGCCTGCTTTCCCGGCGTCAGGCTGCCACTGACGTCGGCGACGCCGTTGGCCTCGGCCCCGGCGATCGTCGCGTAGCGCAGCACGTCACGGACCGGGACCGGCGCCGGAGCGTCGTCCTCCCCACGGTGCCGCCGCGCGTGGGCCGCCATCCGCTGCATGTTGAGGACGACCCGCATCTGCGTAAAGAGGTCGCTCGAGAGGCAGCACTCGACGTCGACGCTGAGCCCCGGCACGATGCCCCGATCGAGCGCGTGCTGCACCGGGGATGCGGCCTCCTCGCAGCCCAACTGCGCGTCGGAGGTGACCGCCAGGGCGACCTTGCACTCCGCCGCGGCCAGCGCGTCCCACGCCGCCGGCGCCAGCCCCTGACAGTGGATGAAGGTCATGTCGGACGCGAGCGTGCCCTCGGCCGCCAGCTGCTCGATGTGCGCCGACGCCAGTCCGCCAAAGACCGCGTCGACCGTGACGCCGACCCCGAGTTCCGCCGCCAGCCGGGCGGTCTCGGAGGTCAGCGCGAGCTCGTCGACGACGATCTCCGGGACCGACGTGGCGTTCGCCCCGACCCGCAGCCGCAGCAGCTGGTCGTCCGACCGGAAGCTGGTCTCGCGCAGACGGCGCAGGTCGTCCTCCCAGGCGCCGTCCCACGCCCCGAACAGCGGCCGGGTCGGGGCGAACGTCGCCCGAACCCCGGACTCGGCCCACGCGCGGATCCCGGCATCGGCGAACTCCGGCGTCCGGCGGTTGTGCGCCAGGTCCAGCACGCTCGTGATCCCGCCGTGGAGCGCCGTGACGGCGGCCAGCCTGGTCCCCAGGTACATGTCGCGCGGCGTGTAGACCGGCGCCATCCGGGCGTGGAGCAGGTCCACGTACTCGAACAGCGTGCCGTCGCACAGCAACCGGCGCATCTGGGTCTGCCACGAGTGTCGGTGGGTGTCCTGGAGCCCGGGGATCGCGATCGTCCCCTCGGCGTCGACGACGATCGCCCGGCCGTCCGTCGCGGCCGCGGAGAGGTCCGCGGCGACCGCGGCGATCTTCGTCCCCTCGATCAGGACGTCGCCCGTGGCCAGGTCGCCGATCCGCGGGTCCATCGTGATCACCGACGCCCCGCGGACCAGGATCCGCCGGTCCGGTCGCCGATCGTCCTGGATCCGGCGGAGCAGCGCGTCGGTCCGCGCGGCCGCCGGCGCCGACGTCGGGGCGGTCTCCTGGGTGGTGGTCATCGGTCTCTCTCCTCGGTGCGGGTCGGGCCGCGACGCGGCCGGGTGGTGGGCGTTCGGCGTGGTCGCCGGCGGATCCGGCGCGTCAGTCGGGGGCGTACCCCGGCGCGGCGGACACGCCGTGGCGCGCGCAGAGCTCGCGCGTCAGCTCGGGCAGCAGCGTGGTCCCGTAGCGGCTCGCCAGGGCCGTCAGCGCCGCGTCGTCCGCTCCACCGTCCGCGTGCAGCCGCTGCAGCTCCAGCGCGAAGGCCTGCCAGTCGGCGGCGGGACTGGTGATCTCGAGCATGCGGGCCGGGGCGGACGTCGCGTTCCAGAGCGCGTGGTCGGCGCCCGCAGGCCGCATGACGAAGCCGCCCGCCGGGACGTCGAACTCCTCGCCCGCCACACGGAAGCCGATGGTCCCGCTGAGGACGTAGGCGCCCTGAGTCTCGCGCTCGTGCCGGTGGGCCGCGACGAGGACGCCGGGCAGGATCGTCTGCTCCAGCACGCAGACGTGGCCGCCGGTCCATTCAGCACGTCCGACGAGCGTCGCTCCGGGGAGCGGGTCCCCGGTCCCCGGGGCGACCAGACGGGGCGTCGGCGGTCGATCGGCGCTCACGGTCACGGCCGGCTCACCGCCCGAGGTCCAGGACGACCCGGCCGGCGGTCTGCCCGGACGCGACCTGCGCGTAAGCCGCGGCCGCGTCGTCGAGGGCGTAGCCGCGGTCGACGGCGACCGGCGGCAGCGATCCGTCGTCGAACCCCGGGAGCAACGGGGTCAGCCACCCCGCGCACCAGGCGGCGTCGGCCGCGGTCGAGCTGACCCCGTGGAGGGTCAGCCGGCGACGGTAGAACGCCGAGAGGTCCAGCTCCACCGGCGCGTTCGGGCGCGCGCTGATGACGACCATCGTCCCGTCCTCCGCGAGCGCCGGCAGCAGCGCGGCGAAGAGCGGGGTGCCGACGGTGTCGAAGACGACGTCGACGCCCGCGCCGTCGGTCAGCTCCGCGACCGCGTCGGCCGGCGACCGCTCGGACGTCACGACGATCGACGCGGCGGGCAGCGACGTGGCGACCCGCGCCGCCTCGGCCGCGTCCTTGACCGCCGCGATCACCTCCGTTCCCCGCCGACGCGCCAGCGCGCAGGCGGCGGACCCGACGCCGCCGGCGGCCCCGGTCACGAGCACCCGCTGGCCCGCGGCGAGGCCGGCCCGTTCGAGGCCCGCGGCCGCCGTCGCGTAGGCCAGGCCGGATGCGCCGGCTTCGGCGTGCGACCAGCCCACCGGATGACGCACGACGGCCGAAGCCGGGAGGCTCAGGTACTCCGCGTGGGTGCCCGCCCGCGTGAATCCGAGATCGCCGGAACCGACGCCCCAGACCGCGCGGCCGACCAGCTCCTCCGGACCCGTGACGACCACCCCGGAGAAGTCGCGACCCGGCACCTGGGGGTAGGCCGTGATCGGCAGCCCGAGGACGTTCAGCACGTCGCTCGGGTTGATGGCCGCCGCGTGGACGCGGAGCAGCAGCTCGCCGTCCTCGGGGTCCGGGACCGCCAGCGACCGCAACGTCAGGTCGGCGAGCGCCGCCGGACGTTCGATCCAGAGTCCGGTCATGGTGTCGGCGCGGGAGGCGGTGCGTTCCATCCAGCCAACCGTCCCACGTCCCCGTGCCGTCGGGGGACGGGTGTTCGCCGATGACGAACGACGGCGCGACGGCTACGGCGACTGCTCGATCATCCGCACCGCCTCGCGCACGACCACGGGGTCGTGCGAGGGCTCGCGGACCGAGAGCAACGTCAGCGCGGTCCGCGCCAGGTGCCGCGCCAGCAGGGTGCCGGCCTGCTCGCCCGCCCGGGCCTCGCACGCGTCGACCAGCGCGGTGTGCTCCAGCGCGCCCTGTGCGTAGCCGTCGAGCGCTTGCCCGGTCGACGACAACGCGTGCCGGTAGCGACGGGCGTAGGCCCCGAGGTGGTCGATCCGCGTGACGAGCCGGTCGCCGGCGCCGGCCACCAGCCGCAGGTGGAAGGTGCGGTGCAGCTCCTCCCACGAACCGTAGGTCGCGGGCGACGCGACCCCGTTCATCCGCGTGAGCAGCGACCGCAGGGTCGCGACATCGTCGTCGGTCATCGAGGAGACCGTCGTGCGCACCCCGAGCGACTCCATCACGATCCGCTCGGCGTAGAGGTGTTCCAGGTCGGGGGTCGAGAGCGGGGAGACGCGCACGCGACGGTTGTACTGCGCGTCGATCAGCCCCTCGCGCTGCAGCATCCGCAGCGCCTCGCGGAGCGCGCTGCGGTGCACGCCGAACTCCTCCGCCAGCTTGACCTGCGAGAGCACCGTGCCCGCGACCAGGTCCCCGTCCAGGATCCGCCCCCGCAGGCGCTCGAACAGCCCGTCGACGCTGAGCGGGTCGATCGGGGTGCTCGGCATCGCGGAGGACATTAGCGCCCCGGAAAGGCCAGCCGGACCTCGGACGCCGCCGACTCGGGCCACCGGCTGGTCACGACCTTCTGCTGGGTGAAGAAGCGGAAGCCCTCGGTGCCCGCCATGTGCTGATCGCCGAACCGCGAGTCCTTCCAGCCGCCGAAGCTGTAGGCGGCGTTGGGAATCGGGATCGGGACGTTCACCCCGATCATCCCGGCCGCCGCCCGCCGCTGGAACCGTCGCGCGGCGGCACCGCAGCCGGTGAAGATCGCGGCGCCGTTGCCGTAGGGGTTCTCGGCGATCGTCCGCAGGGCGTCGTCGAGGGTCTCGACCTCCAGCACGCACAGCACCGGCCCGAAGACCTCTCGCCGGTAGATCTCGTGATCGACGCTGACGCCGGCCACGAGCGTCGGCCCGACGAAGTACCCGTCCCGCGCTCCGTCGGCCGGCACGAAGCCCCGGCCGTCGACCACGACCCGCGCGCCCGCCGCCTCCGCGCCGTCGATCGCGGCGAGCACGCGGTCGCGCGCCGCCGCCGAGATCAGCGGGCCCATCTCCGACGCCTCGTCGCTTGCGGGTCCGGTCCGGACGGTCGCGATGCGCTCGCCGATCGCCGTCACCAGCGCGTCGCCGCATCCGCCGACGGCGACCACCACGGACACGGCCATGCAACGCTGCCCGGTCGATCCGTAGGCCGCGGAGACCGCCGCGTCCGCCGCGAACCCGAGGTCCGCGTCGGGCAGCACCACCATGTGGTTCTTGGCCCCGCCGAACGCCTGGACCCGCTTGCCGACGGCGGAGCCGCGCGCGTGAACATGCTTGGCGACCGCCGTCGAGCCGATGAAGCTGACCGCGGCGATCCCCGGATGGTCGAGCAGCGCGTCGACCACGACATGGTCGCCCTGCACGACGTTGAGGACGCCGGCCGGCAGGCCGGCCTCGGCCGCCAGCCGAGCCAGCAGCAGCGACGCCGAGGGCACCCGCTCGGACGGCTTGAGGACGACGGCGTTGCCGCAGGCCAGGGCGATCGAGGAGAGGTACAGCGGCGCCATGAACGGGAAGTTGAACGGCGTCACGGCCGTCACCACCCCGAGCGGCATCCGCAGCGAGAACGCGTCCACGCCCGCCGCGACCTGGTCGGAGATCTCCCCCTTCAGCAGCAGGTTGGCCGCGCACGCGACCTCCAGCGTCTCGAGCCCGCGCATGACCTCGCCCGCGGCGTCGGTGCGGACCTTGCCCCCCTCCTCGCCGATGATCGCGACGAACCGCTCCCGGTGCTCGGCGATCAGCTCGGCCCAGCGACGCAGCGCGCGCGTACGGGCCGGGACGGCCCACTCGCCCCAAGCCTCCGCCGCGGGCGTCGCGGCGGCGACGGCGGCGTCGACCGTCCGCGCGTCGCCGAGCCCGACCTCGCGGACGACCGCGCCGAGCGCCGGGTCGTGGACGGGCAGCCGCGCGGCGGCCGCGTCCGACGCCTCCCCGCCGATCCAGTGTCCCGCGATCGGCGACGGGCTGATCGCGGACATCACCGCCCTCCGACGGACGCGACGTAGGGCGTCAGCATCTCGAACCACGACTGCTCGGGCAGCGGACCCCAGCTGTTGCCGACCTCCTGGAGGTCGGTCCACTCGTGCGCGACGTAGTCGTGCTCGTTCTCGATCTGCACGAGCTCGGTGTAGACCTCGATCAGGTTGCCTTCGGGGTCGACCAGGTAGACGAAGATGTTGTTGCCCGGCCCGTGCCGCCCCGGCCCCCAGACCAGCCGTACGCCGCGGTCGGCCAGCCGGTCGAGGAACCGCTCGAGGTGCGCGAACGACGCGATCTCGTACGCGATGTGGTGGATGCCCGGTCCCGCCGCCTGCGCGAACCCGACCGCGTGGTGGTCGCGGTTGCAGCGGGCCCACGAGAGGACCCCCGGGAACCGGTCCGACACGCGGAAGCCGAGCACGTCGACGAACGGCCGCTCGACGGCGAACGGGTCCGCCGCGGCCATCGTCACGTGGCCGAGCTTGCGGACGCCGGTCTGCGAGTCGAAGCGCAGGCGGTAGACGTCGTTCTCGCCCCCGACGGCCGGGGCCTGGGCGACGTCGACGCACAGCTCGATGACCGGTCCCTCCGGGACCCGGAAGCTGAAGCCGTGCGCGATGGCGTCGTCGACCGGCGCGTCGCGGACGATCTCCAGTCCGGCCGCCTCGACCCGCGCCCGCAGCGCGGCGAGCCCGTCGAGGTCGGCGACGTCGAAGCCGATCCCGTCGCACCCCGGAGCGTCGCCCTCGGTGACGCGCACCTGGTGATGCCGGCTGTTGGCGCCGAAGCGCGCGACGCCGCCCTGGCGGTCGATCTGGCGCAGGCCGAGCCCGTCGGTCAGAAACTCCGCGTAGCGGTCCAGGTCGCGAACGACCAGGCCGATGTGGCCCAGGCGGGTCACGCTCATCGCGCCACCTCCTCCGTGCTCGTGCTCCGACTCCCGGGGCCGGCCGCGCCGACCACCGGGTTGCTCAGCGTACCGACGCCGGGGATCTCGACGGCGATCGTGTCGCCGTCGTTGAGGTAGCGCGGCGGCACCCGCACGTGTCCGACCCCGGCCGGCGTGCCGGTCGCGATCACGTCCCCGACCTCGAGGGTGATCAGCGACGAGATGTAGCTGACCAGGTCCGCCACGGCGAAGATCATCAGGTCCGTCGTCGACTCCTGCACGACCTCGCCGTTGTGCAGCGTGCGCAGGGCCAGGGACTGCGGATCACCGACCTCGTCGGCCGTGACGAGCACCGGGCCGCACGGGCCGGAGGTGTCGAACGCCTTGCCCATGGTCCACTGGGGGCTGGCGAGCTGCAGGTCGCGGGCGCTGACGTCGTTGAACGGCATGTATCCGGCGACGTGGTCGAGCGCCTCGTCGCGGGAGACCGCGGTCGCGCGCCGGCCGATCACGACGGCCAGCTCGCCCTCGTAGTCGACCATCTCCGGGTTGGGTCCCGGGAGCCGGATCCCGTCGCCGTCGCCGACCAGCGAGGTCGCGAACTTCGTGAAGACGATCGGAGCGTCCGGCACCGGCTGGTCGGCCTCCGCCGCGTGCTCGCGGTAGTTCAAGCCGATGCAGAGGATCTTCGCGGGGTCCGGAACCGGCGGCGCCAGGTCGAGCTCCGCGAGCGGCCGCCCCGTCTCCGCTCGAGCGGCGCGGGCGATCCGCTCGCGATCGGCCGGCGCCAGGCCCAGCAGGCCGCGGACGCTCGCCGCCGCCGCGACCGCGTCCGACGGCAGACCGGCGTCCTCGGCCGCCGTGCGCACGTCGACCACGCGCTCGTCGACCACGATCCCGGCCCGGAGCTCGCGGTCGAGCCGGTACGTAACGAGTTTCATGCCGCCATGCTGTCGTCCGCTCCGCAGGCCGGCAACGGCGGTTCGGCATGGCCGAACCGGTCACGGACGGTTCCGTCGGTGCCGGGAGCTGGCGATCGGGCTCGGCCCTGCCCGTGACCAGCGTTCCGCGAATCTGCCGTCAGTCTAGAGATCTATGTCGGCAATTCATCAAGCTTACCCCCAGAAAAACGGACTTGCATCCGAAAACTGCCGTCAGTTATGGTCAGGGGGCGTCGGCAACCGACGCCGGGCGAACGCTCGACACGCGGGGCACCGGCTCCGCCCCACCAGCGACAGGGAGGACCTCGTGCTCGGCACGGTTCGGAGGGCAGGAGACCTGCTCGACCTCTTCGACGGCGAGACCGCGGAGTGGGGCGCGACGGGCGTCTCCCGCGAGCTCCGCATCGCCAAGTCCCAGGCGCACGAGCTGCTCGTGAGCCTCCACGCGATCGGGCTGCTCCGCCGCTCGGGACGCGGGCGCTTCCGGCTCGGCTGGCGGATGGTTGCCCTCGGCGACCAGCTGCTCCGGACGGAGGTTCCCGACGGCCTCCACGCCGTGCTCGAGCAGCTGAGCCGGTACGCGCAGGGCCCGTCGGAGCTCGTGACCTTCGACGGCCGGCGGTTCGTACGCGTGGCCAGCGCGGGCGACCGCCCACCGTCCGCCCGCAACGTCGACGCCGCGCCGCACTGCGGCGCGGCGGCCAAGATCCTGCTGTCGACGATCGCGCCGGAGAACGTCGACGCGCTCTTCGCCGAGCGCGGGCTGCCGACCGCACGCCCGGGCGCCCACGCGTCGGTCGCGTCCCTCCACGCCGAGCTGGACATGGTCCGCGACCGGCGTCTGGCGCTCGACCGGGGCGAGACCGACCCCGCGTGGCGCGGGGTGGCCGCCCCCGTCCACGGTGCCACCGGCCCGGTGGTCGCCGCGGTCGGCCTGCTGGTGCCGACGGCCGCCTGGGAGCGCCGCGGCGAGCAGCACGCCCGGGCCATCCGCGGCGCCGCGCTGCTGATCGAGCGCGGCCTGCTCGACGCCGCCGACCCCGCGGTCCGTCCCACCACCACCGCCGTCGCCGGACGCCGGACGTGAGGTCGCCGCGCGACCAGCGTCCGCCCGCGGGCCACCGGGGCTCCGTCCCCGTAGGGACAAGATCCCGAGACGTAGGACACGACCGATCGGAGGCCGACGTGGCCCCCTCCCTCGCAGGACGCACGATGTTCATCTCCGGCGCCAGCCGCGGCATCGGCCTGGCGATCGCCCGGCGCGCCGCCGCCGACGGCGCCAGCGTCTGCCTGATGGCCAAGACCGACGCGCCCGACCCGCGGCTGCCCGGCACGGTGCACACCGCCGTGGCCGAGATCGAGCGGGCCGGCGGCCACGCGCTCGGCATCGTCGGCGACATCCGCGACGAGGCCGCCCTCGACGAGGCCGCCGCCCGCTGC
>CAZMVL010000094.1:0-1633 GCA_964569335.1 uncultured Paraperlucidibaca sp. | reverse complement strand
AGCGCTTCGGCGGGATCGACATCTGCGTCAACAACGCCAGCGCGATCGCGCTCCAGGGCGTCCTCGACCTGCCGATCAAGCGCTACGACCTGATGCAGGACATCAACGTCCGGGGGACCTACGTCGTCACCCGCGCGTGCCTCCCGCACCTGCTCGAGAGCGACAACCCCCACGTCCTGACGCTCTCTCCGCCGCTCAACCCCGACCCGCGGTGGTACGGAGCGCACGTCGCGTACACGATGGCGAAGTACGCGATGAGCCTGTGCGCGATGGGCATCGCCGAGGAGTTTCGCGACCGGGGCGTCGCGTCCAACGGGCTCTGGCCGCGGACGATGATCCAGACCGCGGCGGTCGAGCACCTCGTCGGACCCGACGACGCCCGCTCGCGTGCCCGCGATCCCGCGATCATGGCCGATGCGGCCCACGCGATCCTGACCGCCGACGCGCGCCGCCTGACCGGCCGGTTGCTGCTCGACGAGGAGGCGCTCGGCGAGCTCCGCGGCATGAGCGACTTCTCCGGCTACCTCGGGGACGGCGCCCGCGAGGACGACCTCAACATCGACATCTTCGTGTCCGGCTGAGGCGAGCGACCGGACGAAGCCGACCCGCGCGGCCCCGCGACGGGGCCGTGCGGGCGACCGTCAGCGCCCGGCCCAGACCGGTTCGCGCTGCTCCTTGAACGCCGCCACGCCCTCCTGGATGTCGTCGGTCGCGAAGGCCAGCGCGAGTTGCGCGCGCAGATAGTCCCAGGCGTCCTCCAGCGGCATGTCAGCCTGACGCCAGAGCGCGTCCTTGCCCATCCGCATCAGCAGCGGCGACTTCTCCGCCAGCTGCGTCGCCAGCGCGGTGGCGGCGGCGTCGAGCTCGTCGTGCGGGACCACGCGGTTGACGACCCCGATCCGCCGGGCCTCCTCCGCGTCGAATCGCTCGCCGAGCATCATCAGCTCGGTGGCCACCTTGCGCGGCAGGTTGCGGTGAAGCAACGCGGCGATCATGAACGGGAAGACCCCGACGTTGATCTCCGGCGTCCCGAAGACCGCCTGGTCGGAGGCGATCACCAGGTCGCAGGCCAGGGCCAGTCCGAACGCGCCGGCCAGGCAGTGTCCGCCGACCTTCGCCACCACCGGCTTGCCGAGCCTCCCGATCAGCGTGAACAGCTCGGGGAACAACCGGATCGACCGGTGCTTGGCGACCAGCGGGACGTCGCTCGCGAAGCCCCCGAGGTCGCCCCCGGCGCTGAACGTCCGCGGGTGCGTCGAGGCCAGGACGACGCAGCGCACCTGGTCGTCGTCGCGCGCAGCGGTGAACGCGGCGATCAGCGACCCGAGCAGGGCGTCGGAGAGCGCGTTGCGGGTCCCCGGCTGGTCGAGTGCGATCGTGGCGACGCCGTCCCGCACGTCGTAGCGGAGCCCGGGCATCGGCGGAACGGGGGTCATCTGATGGTCCTCCGTGGTGGTGGTGACGGGCTCGGTCGTGGGCGGCGGTGCTCCGGCGCCCGACGACCTTCTACATCCGGAACAGCGGACGCTGGACCGGTTCGAGCGGGGCGTTGGCGCAGGCGTCGAGCGCCAGGCCGAGCACGCGGCGGGTGTCGCGCGGGTCGATCACGCCGTCGTCCCAGAGCCGGGCCGAC
>CAZMVL010000093.1:0-14233 GCA_964569335.1 uncultured Paraperlucidibaca sp. | reverse complement strand
GAGGCGCGGATCGACTGGGCCGACGCGCAGATGCCGGTGCTGGCGCAGGTCCGGTCGCGGTTTGCGCGGGAGCGGCCGCTCGACGGGCTGCGGATCGCGGCCTGCCTGCACGTCACCGCGGAGACGGGCAACCTGGTCCGCACCCTGCGGGCGGGCGGCGCCGAGGTCTGGCTGGCGGCGGCCAACCCGTTCTCCACCCAGGACGAGGTCGCCGCGGCGCTGGTCGAGACCGACGGCGTCGCGGTCCACGCCCGGCGGCGCACCGACCGCGCGACCTTCGCGGCCCACCAGGCAACCGTCGCGGCCTGCGGCGGGCCCGGCCCGCACCTGACGATGGACGACGGCGGCGACCTGATCGGCGCGCTCCACGCCGGCGGGACGGAGGACGCCGACGTCGCCGGGTCGCGCGGCGGCGGTGCCACGGGGGGCGCGGCGAGCACGGCGACGACCGCCGGTCCGCCGCGACGCCTGATCGCCGCCCCCGACCTGATCGGGGCGACCGAGGAGACGACCGCCGGAGCGTTGCGGCTGCGGGCGATGGCCGACCGCGGAGAGCTGGCGGTGCCGGTGCTGGCCGTCCACGAGGCCGATACCCACCGGGTGGTGGAGAACCGTCACGGCACCGGTCAGTCGGCGCTCGACGGCATTCTCCGCGCGACGAACGTGCTGCTGGCGGGGCGCACGGTCGTGGTGATCGGCTACGGCTCGTGCGGCCGCGGCGTGGCGGCGCGGGCCCGCGGCATGGGCGCGGCGGTCACGGTCTGCGAGGTCGATCCGGTCCGCGCGCTGGAGGCCAAGCTCGCCGGGCTCGGCCTGGCGCCGGCGCTGGAGGCCGCCGCGGCCGGCGACATCTTCGTGACGGTCACCGGCAACCGCGACGTGCTGACCGGCGAGCACTTCGCCCGGATGCGCGACGGGGCGATCCTGGCCAACGCCGGGCACTTCGACGTCGAGGTCTCGCTGGCCGACCTGGCGGCGCTGGCGGACGGGCCGCCGGTCGAGGTCCGCCCGCTGGTCGAGCGCTACGTGGTGAACGGCAACCGGCTGCACCTGCTGGCCGGCGGCCGGGTCGTCAACCTGGCCGCGGCCGAGGGCTACCCGGCGTCGGTGATGGACCTGTCGTTCACCAACCAGGCGCTGGCGGTCGAGGCGCTGGTGACCCAGCCGGAGCGCTTCGCCCCCGGGGTCCACCGGGTCCCGCAGGAGATGGACGCGGAGATGGCGCGGCTCAAGCTCGCCAGCCTGGGGATCGAGATCGACCGGCTGAGCGACGAGCAGGCCGCCTACGGGCAGATCTGGTCCTGAGCCGGCTCGGCGCGGTCGGGTTCGCGTCGGAGACGAGACGCACCGCCGCCCGGCCGGTCCGCACCCTGGATCGCCGGGTGGCTCACAGCAGCAGCGGGTGACTCTCGTCGACCGGACAGGAGTCGAGGACCAGGTCGACGGTGCTGTGCGCCTCGACCCAGGCGGCTGCCTCCGGCGCCAGGAAGCCCGCCAGCTCGATCACGGTCGCCTGGACGTCGGTGACCGAGAGCACCTCGTCCTGGCCGGGGATCGGGACGCCCCAGACGATCGACTCGTGGCGCACCAGCCGGTGGCGGGTCACCGCGACGACGCGGGCCGCGCGCTCGACGTCGCGTCGGCGGCAGCCGGGGAAGGCGTGGCGCAGCGCGGGCTGCCAGAGCAGCGTGTCGTAGATCCGGCGCTCGCTGTGGCCCTCGTCGTCGGTGGCGTGGGACCCGCGACCCAGCAGGCGCACCCAGAAGTCGAACGGCAACGACGACGTCAGGGTCTCCTCGATGTCGGTCCGCTCGATCCGGCTGCCGGGGTCCTCGGCGGCCATCCGGAGCGTCGGCAGACCGATCCGCCGACCCGTGCGGTCGAGTGTCTCCGCGGCGTCGTCGTCGAACAGCTCCGGGTGGGCGTACCACTCCAGGCCGAAGGCGTGGCGCAGCTCCTGGGCCATCGCCGAGCGGATCCCGGCGTCGACGCGCCCGACGTCCTGCAGCAGGGTCATCGACAGTTCCTCGCACCAGAGGTGGAAGTTCTCGACGGCCCGCGGGTGCGAACCCGCGACCGCTGTGTATCGCCCTAGTTGCGACGGCAGGATGAAGCGAGTGATCTCTGTTTGCATTGCGTGTGGGGACCGGTCGCAGTACAGTGGACAGCGCACTCCCCGGCGCAGCTGCCCTCGTGGCAAGCGGCCGGGGTTCTTCGTGAGGCAGTATCGCGCTCGCGGCCCGGATTTGGAAATACCGTGTTCCGCGGTGGTGTGCCGACTTCGGAAACGACCGCTACGACAGGGGTTCTCGGCGGTCGATCCCGCCTACCGGGCTCGAAGGGCGGGCGGCGAGCCGGCGCCGTGGCCGGGCGGGCCGGCGCGCGGACGTTCGTCGTAGCGGTGGCGGGCGGGCCTTGGTCTGGGCGCTGTGGCTCAGTCGAGCTCGACGGCCTCGAGCAGGCCCGGAGGGTCGGTGCGACCCGGGCCGGTCGGGAACGCCAACCGCAGCAGGCGTCCGGACGGCTGCGTCGCGACGTGGGCGACGACCGGCGGGACGACGGTCGCGGAGAGCTCGTCGAGCGCCTGGGCGACGTCGACCAGGCTGGGGCGCAGGCGGACCCGCCAGGCGTCGAAGCGACCGGCGGGGACCTCGATCGCCTCCCGCTTCTCGACCCGCACGTCGACCGGCCAGTGGGCGACCGCGGTCAGCCAGACCTGCGGCAGGAACCGCGCCTTCTCCTTCAGCGGCAGGGTCCGCAGCGCCAGCGCCAGGGCGGGGGCGGGGACGAGGGTCCGTGGATAGGGGGCGATGTCGCCGCCGAGCTGGGGCACGTGGACGTCGCGGAACGACGAGCTGTCGCGCGCCACTTCGCGGTCGCGGTCGCGGATCTCGACCGCCTGGGTGGCGGCGAGCAGTACGCCGCCGCGGCGCCGGAACCGGGTCTCCGCCTGGCCGCTCAGCCGCCCGAAGGCCTGCCCTTCGATCTCCTGCACCAGCTCCCGCTCGCCCTCGTTGCGGAAGCTCAGCGTGCCCTCGCCGACCTGCTCGCCGTCGATCAGCGCCCGGAAGCGCGTGGTCTCCGGGGCGGTCAGCTCGGGGTCGGGGAGCGCGTCGTCCATGCGGGGATGATGGCGGGCGGGGCGGCGGGGGTTCAGGGGCGACGGGACCCGACGCGATTGACACGACTGTAGCCAGTGGCTACGTTTGTGGCATGACGACGATCGCTCAACGCGACCTGCGCAACGGCAGCGGTGAGATCCTGCGCCGCGTCGAGGCTGGCGAGCGGTTCGTCGTGACCATGGCCGGCCGGCCCGTCGCAGAGCTGACCCCGATTCGCCAGCCGACTCGTGTGGTCACGGGGGACGACGTCAACCGCTTGCTGGGGCGCAACGTCCCGGACGACGGCCTGCTCGACGATCTCCGTGCCTTGCCGGCCGATCTGGCCGACGGACCCGCGCTCGACGCGTGAGCGCGCTCCTGGATACGTCCGTCCTGATCGGTCCGCCGGTCGATGGACTGCCGGCGGTCGCGAGCATCAGCGTCGTGTCCCTGGCCGAGCTGCACTTCGGTGTCGGTCGTGCGGCGAGTGCTTCCGCGCGGGCGGTCAGGGTGGCGCGCTTGGGCGACATCGAGGCGACCTTCGATCCGCTACCGGTGCTGCCAGACGTCGCAAGGGCGTGGGGATTCCTGGCGACCGTCGCGGCCGAGCGCGGCCTCCAGCCCCGCCGCCGTTCGATGGACCTGCTGATCGCGGCCACGGCTCGCGTCCACGGTCTGACGCTCTATACCCGGGACGCGGACGTCGTGCCGCTGGCGGACCAGGTCGACATGGTCCACGTTCCGACCTAGGCCCCCCCCGGGCGGGCGACGCGGCACTGCGTCGACCGTGCGCACGACCGCGGGTAGGATCGTCCCGACGTTCACGACGGGGAGATTCGGATGGGGCTGGAGCAGTACGCACGCGAGTCGTTCACGCACGACGGCATGACGCACGACATCTACCGCCGCGGGTCGGGGCCGGCGGTGATCGTGATCGCGGAGGTGCCGGGCATCACGCCGGCGGTGATCGCCTTCGCCGATCGGGTGGTGGGGATCGGCTGCACCGCGGTGCTCCCGCACCTCTTCGGCACGCCGGGCGGCGGTGCCCGCAACCCGCTGAACCTGGCGCGGACGTTCTCCCACGTCTGCGTGTCGAAGGAGTTCAACCTGCTGGGCCTGCGGCGTCAGTCGCCGGTCACCGACTGGCTGGGGGCGCTCGGACGGCACGAGCATGAGCGTTGCGGCGGCCCGGGGATCGGCGTGATCGGGATGTGCCTGACCGGTGGGTTCGGTTTGGCGATGATGGCCGACGACTGGGTCCTGGCGCCGGTCCTCAGTCAGCCCTCGCTGCCGCTGCCGCTGGGGAAGGCGCGCAAGGCGGACCTGGGCGTCGACGACGCGACGCTGGCCCGGGTCCGGCAGCGCTCGGCCGACGGATCGTGCCTGCTGGCGCTGCGGTTCTCCGGCGATGCGCTGTCGCCGGGCGAGCGGTTCCACCGCCTTCGGCAGGAGCTCGGCGATGCCTTCCTGGCGGTCGAGATCGACTCGTCCCGCGGCAATCCGCACGGCAACAAGCGGGTCGCGCACTCGGTGGTGACCGAGGATCTGCGGGATGTTCCCGGGCACCCGACGCGGGAGGCGCTCGACCGCACGCTGGGGTTCTTCGCGGAGCGGCTGGGGGTGGCGGATGCCGTCGCGTGAGCGGGTGGGCGAGTCTGGCGCCGGGCGCGACGGCGTGGTCGGCGCCGGCGGCGGGCACGGCGCGGCGGCGGGCGGCAACGGGAAGCCTGCGGCTCGGGGCGGCAAGCGGGCCGGCTCCGGTTCGGTCGCCGTCGAACGCGTTTCCGTCAGGAAGGGGCGCGGCCAGAAGGCTTCGCCCGCGCCGAAGCTGGACCTCGTGGCCGCGGTGGGGCATCATGGCCCCTTGGACTTCCGCAGACAATTCGCCGCGAACCTGATGCAGGCCCGGGCTCGCACGGGACTCTCGCAGGCAGCCCTGGGCCGCCGGATAGGCCTGGACCGCGGCGAGATCAGCAAGTTCGAGTGCGGCCGCCGCGAGCCCCGCCTGAAGATGATCGTCCGCCTGGCCCGCGGCCTCGAGGTCCCGGTGATGGACCTGCTTCAGGGGATCGAGGAGTCCGACATCCCGGAGTGAGGGTGGTCGGCCCGGTGGTCGAGTCGGTCCGGCGGGCCGCGCCGCTGGCAAGAAGCGGGCTACGGGGCGGTGGTGCGCGTGGTGCGTGGCGGGGGCGACGCCGCGGCCACGTGCTCGTGTCTAGGGGTGTCCCCGTTTGGGGATGATGGATGGGCGCGGATGCCCGTTCGTTGTCCGGGTTCGCGTGTCTGTGGTGGCGGTTGTAGTCACCGGGCCCTGGTGAGCGGCAATGCGCCAAGTTTACGATCGTGCTCTTAGTCGGTCCGTATCGGCCCAGTGCTCCGAAGTCCCGGCTGCGCGGGGCTTTACGTCTGCTTGCGGTTGGCCATTCGCCGCGATTTAGAAACGGCCTGAGTGCTTGTTGCTTGACATGCGTCACAGAGCTGTGGTCGAATGGACACGCGGTGAGCGGAGGGTTCGTCGCAGTCGACGGCCGCGCCATTTGCCGCCGCGTACGACAGGTGCTCTGTCGTGTGTTCAATAAAGGGAGAAGCGATCAACATGAAGCTGATCAACAAGCTGGCGACGGCGGGTGCCGTTGCGGTGATGGGCCTCGGTCTGGGCGCGGTGAGCGCGTCGGCCAACATTGCGCTCGACAACACGGATCCGACGGGTGCCTTCACGGGTACGGGTTCGAACCACACGTTCGCGGCCGGTGACCTGACGGTGACCTGTGTCGACGCGACGTTCACGGGGAACTCGAACAACGCCACGACTACTCTGATTCCGTTCCATGCGGAGTACGACGACTGCACGGTCGATCTCGCCGGTATTCCGCTGCCCGCTTTGGTTACTACGAATTCGGACTGGGATCTGGATTACGCGAGCGGCTCGATTGCCGGTAACAACCTCCTCGCGGACGTGATCATTACTCCCGCCGGGAGTGGCCCTGCGGTCCAGATCGACGTTCCTGACTTCGGCTGCTCGATCGACATTGATGCGCAGTCCGGCCTGTCTAGCGTCGCCGCCTCGAACGGGATTTCGGGTGCTGAGCTGGCTGCGGCCGTGAGTGGCATCGCCTACACGACGGACTGCCCGCTGATCGACCCGTCGGGCTTCGGAGGGTACGAGGGTGACGTGGTGATCCCCGGCGTCACGATTACTGACGTCCTGTAGGAGTCCACACTGGCGCGCGCGTCGAGCGTGAGCGTTATGCGCCGCCTGGGGACTGTGCTGTTCCCCAGGCGGCAGGCCGCGTGTGGGGCCGAAGACGAAGCTTTCAATGACCCAGAGAAAGAGGTTGGTATGAGAAATCGAATGGGACGAATGGCGGTTGCTGCCGGCATCGCGGCCATGGGTACGCTCGGAGCGGCCGGAGGGGCCAGCGCGGCGCCAACCGGCGACTTCGCGGACTTCGTGCACTGTCCGACGGGCAACGCCCAGGTCCAGAGCTGCATCTACTCCGCCACGTCGTCGGGGACGTTCCAGTTGGGGAACGCCACGGTGCCGATCAACAAGACGATTCGGGTGCGCGGCGGCATCTACGTCGACGCGACCGCCCCGACCGGCTTCCGCTGGGTCAACCCGACGAGCGTCCCCGCGCTCGAGCAGGTGCCGCTCGACGTGCCCGGCGGGCTCACCGGCCTGGTCGTCCCGTCGATGATCCAGAGCATCCCGATCCTCGGTCCGATCTTCAACGCGGCGGTCAACGCGACCAACGGCGTCGACGCCACGGCCCAGCTGGTTGGTCCGATCGGCTTCCGGTACACCAACTTCGTCACCGGCGCCGGCCCGACGATGACGCTCCCGATTCGGGTCAAGCTGGACAACCCGTTCCTGGGTGGGTCGTGCTACATCGGCTCGGCGAGCAACCCGATCACGCTCAGCCTGACCACGGGCACGACGGCGCCACCGGCGCCGAACACGCCGGTCACCGGAACGCGCGGTACGCTGGCGTCGTCGAACGGCGGGCAGCTGATCACCGCCACGGGCTACACGCTGGTCGACAACGCGTTCTCCGTCCCCGCCGCCAACGACTGTGGCCCGTGGGGCTTCCGTTGGGCGGTCACGCCGGTGGTCAACCTGAAGGAAGGCTTCCCGGCCGCCGCGGGCACGAACAGCGCGACGATGAACGGCAACCTCAAGCAGGGGTCGAAGGTGGCCGTCCTCGCCAGCGAGGGCTAGGTCAAGACCGATAGGGGCGTCCTCCGTCCGCGGCGCGTGGTTGGACGGTTGACGTCGGTTGGCACGCGGCGGTCTGCTACCCGGTAGCGGACCGCCGCCTTGCAGTTCCACCAGGAGGAGAGGGACGAGATGTCGATGAGACGACGGCGGACGTGGCTTTCAGGAGGGGCAGCAGTCGCGGTGACGGCCTCGCTCCTGCCGGCGGCCCCGGCCTTGGCGGCCGAGTGCGGCAACGCCGAGTACCGCACGGGCGCGGCGGCGGCGCTACCGGACTGCCGAGCCTACGAGCAGGTCAGCCCGCGGGACAAGCGTGGCCAGAACGTCTGGGGAGCGATTCCGTCAGCTTCCGCGACCGCAGCGAACAGCGCGTCGCTGCCGGGGTGGTCGTCACCGGACGGCAGCCGGGTGCTGTTCAACACGTCAGTCGGGCCCTCGGCGCCCGAGCCGACGCGTGGGTTCGGCCTCTACCCCCAGGTCACGGAGCGGACCGCCGACGGGTGGGACGATCGTCGCGCCGTCGTTCCGGGCAGCGCCCAGGCGGAGAACCGCTTCCGGGCGTCGGGCATCCAGCACTTCTTCCAGATGCCGAACGCCGACCGCAGCGGCGCGCTGTTCGCCAGCGCGGCGCTGCTTGCAGCCGAGCAGCCGGTTGGACTGGGATACGGGCCAGGCGTCTTCTCCGCCCGCGCCGGCGAGGCTGCCACCTGGCTCTCCAACCCGCTCTGGCCCGGCGCGGTGCCGGCGCCCGGCGCGCCCGAGCTGAACAGCGTGGCCCAGTTCGTGCCGGTTGGTCAGTCGGACGACGGGTCGACCTTCTACTTCATGACCCAGCAGGCCCTGACCCCTGACGACGTCGCGAGCGGGCGGCAGTGGGCAGAGTCCTGGGCGCTCTACCGGTGGAAGGACGGAGCCGTACGAAACGCAGGAATCTTGCCGAACGGCTCGATCGACAGCGCGGGCTCGATGACCCCGGGGCTGACGCTCATGCAGCCGGGAGGAAATCCGGCCTGGAAGGACGTCGCGTCGACCAACCGCAACAACTTCACCGCGACGCTGTCCACGACCAACGTCGTGTCGCGCGACGGTGAGCGAGCGCTGTTTCTCGGGCTCGGCGGGGGCGATCTGATGCCCGGCCGGGTGCCCCAGCTGTACCTGTACCGTGACGGCCAGCCGACGCTGCTGCTGTCGAAGCGGACCGACTCCTCCGATCCGGTGGCGGGGAGCCTTGGTGTCACCGCGATCGGCATGTACTCCGGGATCTCCGGCCTTGCGACCCACAACGCGGCGCAGACGCTCACGCTGAACGCCTTTGCGGATCGCGACCTGGGCGTCGTCGTGTTCAGCACGCAGGATGCCTTGACCGACGACGCCCCGGTGGCGACGACGACGATCAAGACGTACCGCTACGTCGTGGCCAGCAACGAACTGGAGTACCTCGGTGCCGAGTTCGACCGCCCGGCCCTGGCCAACGCGGTGCGAAACACCGGCAACGTGGTGCGGATGAGCGACGACGGCAGCCGAATCCTCTTCTGGACGCCGTCCGGCGAACTGCGACTCTGGCGCGACGGGGCGCCGACGGTGACGCTGATGACCGGGCTGGAGACGTCCGGGAACGTCAGCACCCTCGGTGCTCGTTTCTCCGACGACGGGCGCACGGTGATCTTCTCCTCGACGCGCCCGAGCTCGGGCACGATTCCGGGGAATCCGGATCACCCGACCGGAGCGACGCCCCTGCAGACCCAGGTCTACCGGTACGAGGAGGGCGTCGACAGTGCTGCGCGCTGCGTCTCGTGTCCGCCTCTGGCCGCGGCGACCCGAGGTCCGGCGAACTTCTCGTTGGTGCTCTCGCATCACGCCGGATTCGGTCAGAAGGGCGCGGTAGTGACGACCGCCACCGAGGAGCGCGCGATCAGCGCTGACGGACGGCGGATCTACTTCACCACCAACAGCACGCTCGATGCCCGTGACGAGAACACCGTGGTCGACGTCTACGAGTGGAGCGCCGACCGTGACGGGAGCGGGTTGGCGCTGCTGTCCAGCGGAGCGGCGGACTCGAGCGGCTCCGGTCTGCTCGACGTCGACGCGACCGGGGACAACGTGTTCTTCGTCACCGGCGATCGTCTGACGGCGTCCGATACGGATGACCTGACCGACCTCTACGTGGCCCGGGTCGGCGGTGGGTTGCCCGATCCTCCGCCGTTCGATCTGGAATCGGGGTGCCTACTCGAGAGCTGCCAGCCCTCGGTGACGCCGCTGCCGGTGCTGCAAGGCTCCGGCAGTCATGTCGTGGGTCCGGTCACCGAAGGCCGGCAGGACTCGGGAGTTGCGGGGACGCCGAGCTTCGCGGTGCGGCGCTCGCGGGCGTCCGCGACGCGGGCGACCATCGGCGTGGCGGTTCCTGACGCCGGAACGATCCGGGTGTCGGGCAACGGCGTGCGGACCGTTTCTCGACGGGTCACGCGAGCGAGCACCTACACGGTGCACGTACGGCTGACGGCCGCGACCCGACGTCGTGCCGCCCGCCTGGGCCGCACCACGGTCGCGCTGCGGGTGCGGTTCGCCCCACGCTCCGGACGAGCACAGACCACGACGGTCCGAGTGACCGTCAAGCGAACGAACTCGAGCAAGCGGGGAGGCCGCTGATGTTGCGTCGACTGCTCATGGCCTCGGCGGCGATGTCGATCGGCCTGCTTGCCTCCGCCGCGCCCGGGGGAGCGGCGGAGTTCGGAGTCCAACCGGGAACGTTCGCTCCCGTGCTGGAGAGCCCGACCGCCGGCCAAGCCGGTGCGGCCGCCGACCTGAAGTTCGGGTTCAAGATGAACGTGGATGATCCCGCCAACGAGAACACGGTGGCCGGCACGATCCGCGACTTCCACCTGGACCTGCCGGAGGGCCTGACGGCCAATCCGACGCCATTCGCGGTCTGCTCGACCACGGCGGCGGGCACGCTGATCAACTCGCCGTGCCCGCGCGAGGCCGCGGTTGGCTTCGCGCAGGTGCGGCTGGCGAACTTCGCGGGGAACCCGCCCGGTCCGAATCCGTTCAACAACACGCTCGCGGCACGGATCTTCCGCGTTGCCACCCAAGGCGACGAGGCCGCGGCCTTCGCGTTCAGCGCGGGCGGAGCATTCACCATTCGGATGGCCGCCGCCGCGAATCCCGAGGGCGGCTACCGCATCCGGACGACGGCGCTGCAGATCTTCGAGGCGTCGCCGGTGCTGGAGTCGCGGATCACCCTGTGGGGCGTCCCCGCCGAGTACCAGGGGCCCGGTGTGCCGGGCTCGACGTACGGGGCGGCCAACGCCTTCGGCGGACCGATGCCTCCCGAAGCCCCGCGGCATCGGTTCCTGTCGGTGCCGAGCCGCTGCGACGGTGATCCGCTGCGCTTCGACTTCACGCTGGTCCCGTGGGGCCGGCCGCTCTACCAGCCGTTCTCGACCAGCGCCGACCTGCCGTTCCCCACCGGCTGCGACCAGCTGACCTTCGACCCCACGATCACGGTGACCCCGGAGCATCAGCGCGCCGGGCAGCCGGCGGGGTACACGGTCGAGCTGGACGTGCCGCAGAACACGGATGCGGTGAACGGGCTGGAGACGCCGAACCTGAAGGATGCGGTCGTCACGTTGCCGCAGGGGGTGGCGATCTCGCCGCCGCAGGCCAACGGGCTGGAGGCGTGCACCGACGCGCAGATCGATCTGAACGGCAACTCGACGCCGGCGTGCCCCGAGGGGTCGAAGATCGGCGAGGTCGTGATCGACACGCCGCTGCTGGACGAGCCGGTGCCGGGGAACATCTTCATCGGCAGCCAGGAGTCGAACGACCCGCAGTCGGGTGAGATGTACCGGATCTTCATCGCGGCCCGGGCACCCGGGGTGCGGCTGAAGTTGAAGGGCCAGATCCGCGCGAACCCGCAGACCGGTCAGTTGGAGACGACGTTCTCCGACAACCCGGAGCTGCCGTTCTCCAAGTTCACGCTGCAGTTCAAGAGCGGAGACACCGCACCGCTGGTCAACCCGCCGTGCGGGACGCACACGACGACGTCGACGCTGACCCCGTGGGGTGGCCCGGTCGCCAACCCGACCGCGGACTTCGTGATCGACCAGGAGTGCGCGACGGGGCGGTTCGCCCCGGGCTTCGACGCGGGGACGACCAACCCGCTGGCGGGCTCGTTCGCGCCGTTCACGATGACGGCGACCCGGTTGGACGTCGATCAGCAGCTGTCGCGGCTGAACGTCGACATGCCCTCGGGCCTGTTGGCCGCGCTGGGCAGCGTGCCGCTCTGCGAGGAAGCCGCCGCGGCGGCCGGCGCCTGTGGCGCGGTCTCGCGGATCGGGGCGACGACGGTCGACGTCGGCGCCGGCGGTCAGCCGTACCGGTTGACCGGCCAGGTCTACGTGACGGGCCCGTACAAGGGCGCGCCGTTCGGCCTGAGCGTGGTGGTCCCGGCCAAGGCCGGACCGTTCGACCTCGGCAACGTGGTCGTCCGGGCCCAGCTGCTGGTGGACGCCAACCGCGCGAAGGTGACCGCGGTGACGGATCCGTTCCCGGAGATCGTCGGGGGCGTGCCGGTCGCGCTGCGGACGGTCCACGTGACGCTGGATCGTCCGGGCTTCACGTTCAACGCCACGTCGTGTGGCCCGCAGCGCGTCGAGGGTGCGCTGTGGTCGACCGGCGGGGCGCAGTCCAACGCCGCGGCCAACTACCAGGCGCAGGGCTGCGACCAGCTGCGGCTGGACCCGAAGCTGGAGCTGCAGTGGGTCGGTCGGACGCAGATGCGCAAGGACCGTCACCCCGGGCTGCGGGCGCAGCTGGGCGACATGTCCGGCCAGGCGAACCTGAAGGGCGTCAAGGTCACGCTGCCGCTGACGGCGGCGCTGGACCCGGGCAACGCGAAGGCGCTGTGCGAGCCGGCGGCGGCTGCGGCGCGGAACTGCCCGGCGGAGTCGATCGTGGGCTCGGCGTCGGCGTCGACGCCCGCGCTGCACGAGCGGGTCTCGGGTCCGGTCTACTTCGTCCGGGGTGTGCGGTACTCCGACACCGGACGGGAGATCGGGACGTTGCCGAAGCTGTGGGTGCCGCTGTCCGGCCAGGGGGTCACGGTCGACCTCTGGGCCGACTCCGACGTCGACTCCCGCAAGCGACTGGTGTCGACGTTCACGAACATCCCGGACGTGCCGGTCCGTGACTTCCGGCTGGAGATCAACGGGGGCAGCAACGGGATCCTGAAGGCGACGAACGACGTCTGCGGAGCATCGAAGGGGACGACGATCGACTACACCGGCCACAACGGTGGGTTGACGCGTCGCCAGGTGACGTTCACCGCGCCGGATTGCCGTCCGCAGATCCTGACCGCAGCCAACAGCCGCAACAGCACGTTGCCGGTGCGGGTGGCGGGGATCGGCCCGGGCACGCTGACGCTGACCGGATCGGGGCTCGGCAAGGGGACCCGCAAGGTGGTCCGCTCCGACACCGCGATCGTCCGGGCGTCGTTCAGCCGCAACGGCAAGTCGCACCTGCGGTCGGGCAAGTCGTTCCGGACCCGCCTGACCGTCCGCTACCAGCCGACCACCGGCAAGGCGATCACCATCCGCAAGACCGTCCGGATCAACCCCGTCAGACGCTGAGGGCTGACGCGCCGTGGGCGCGGGGCTTGGTCACTGCCCCGCGCCCCATCGGCGCTTCTGCGTAGCGCTGGCTTCGGATCGGCCGGGGGCGGTGATGGGGCTCCGTCTGGCCCCGCAAGCATCGGCTCAGCGATCCGGACGGAGCGAGGAGGCTTCATGAGAGAAGAGCTCACGACGGCGACGACGCTCGAGTTGGCCGAGATCCTCGGGATCTCCCCGCGTTCGATCGCCCAGTACTACTGGTCCGGCCGGATCGCTCCGGTGATCGCCGGGCCGGACGGTCAGCTGCTGTGGGACGTCGCCGCGACCCGGCATGCCCTCAGTCGCAGATTGCACGAGCCCCAGCCACGCGCTGAGCGCCCGGTCATCGATACCCATTGGGTGGAGACGCTGCTGGACGCGGACCTCCAGCGGCCGCGGCCCCGACGGAGTCGGCCGCCGCGGGGCGTCTACCGCGGTCATCGTCGGCCGACTCCGGAGGAGTAGGCCGGGCTCGGGGCTGCGGCCAGCCCGACCCGCCCCGGCGTCGCCCGCGCCCGAAGACCCACCGGATTCCGCCCGAGGAGTGGGATGCGGACGGGGAGCTACCGCCCAACGCGGGCTGACCCCACCAAACCTTGACACGACCGTGGTAAGGTTCTGCCGTCCCGTATGGACGCACTGACGATCAACGAGGCGGCGGAGACCACGGGCTGGAGCCCGCGGATGCTCCGGTACATCGAACGGATGGGGCTGGTCGAGCCCGGTCGTTCGACGGGCGGATACCGCCTGTACGGCCCTGGCGAGCTTCAGCGCCTGCGCACCCTGCGCGAGCTGCTGGACGAGCACGGGCTCGCTCTCGGAGAGGTCGGCTTCGCCCGCCGGATGCAGCACGACGACGCGCTGCGCCGGACGATCGAAGGGTGGCTCGACGCCGAGCCGTCGCGTCCCGATCACGTTCCCGCCGACGACTGGCTGGAATGGGAGCAGGACAAGCATTCGCGACTGGTGGCCGAAGCCGCTCGTCGCGCCACCACCGCATGACGCACACCACGGAGACGCGATGAGCACCGTCCTTCAGCAGCACGACTTCAAGGTCCGCGATCTGTCGCTGGCCGCCGCCGGCCGCAAGCAGATCGAGCTCGCCGAGCACGAGATGCCCGGCCTGATGCAGACCCGGGCCGAGTTCGCCGACGCGCAGCCGCTCAAGGGCGCCCGGATCATCGGCTCGCTGCACATGACCACGCAGACCGCCGTGCTGTTCGAGACGCTGACCGCGCTCGGCGCCGAGGTCCGCTGGGCCTCCTGCA
>CAZMVL010000092.1:12789-14335 GCA_964569335.1 uncultured Paraperlucidibaca sp. | reverse complement strand
GCGGGGATCGCGAACGCCAGGTTGACGTAGAGGCACCAGCGCCACGACAGGTACTCGGTCAGGACGCCGCCGAGCAGCAGGCCGACGCCGCCGCCGACCCCGGCGATCGCGCCGAACACGCCGAACGCCTTGCCGCGCTCGTCGGGGTCGGTGAACGTGGTGGTCAGGATCGACAGCGCGGCGGGGGCCAGCAGCGCGCCGAACAGCCCCTGCAGCGCGCGGGCCAGGACCAGCACGCCGAAGCTGCCGGCGGCACCGCCGAGCGCCGAGGCGAGGGCGAAGCCGACCAGGCCGATCACGAACACCTGCTTGCGTCCGATCAGGTCGCCGATCCGTCCGCCGAGCAGCAGGAACGATCCGAACGCGAGCGCGTAGGCGGTGATCACCCACTGGCGGTTGTCGTCGGAGAAGCCCAGGTCGTCCTGGGCCGACGGCAGCGCGATGTTGACGATCGTGGCGTCCAGCACGACCATCAGCTGGGCCACGCCGATCAGGCCGAGGATCATCCAGCGGTGGGCGTGTCGTGGGTCTCGGGAGACGGGAGCGTCGGCGGTCATGTGCGTCCTTGGGGCGGGTCGGAGCAGTGCGAGCGGCGATGCGCAGCGGACGAACGCTAGTGGTTCGCGGGGTCGGCCCGTGTGAGATCGGCCGCCCACCGCGATGTCCGATTTCCGCCAGCGCTTCGCCGGTCGGCGTGCAACCGTAGGTCCATGCCGATCGACGCCGACCGCATCTGGCGGGCCCTCTGCCGCGGCGACGCGCGGTTCGACGGCGCGGTCTTCTGCGCGATCTCGTCGACCGGGATCTACTGCCGGCCGAGCTGCCCGGCGCGGACGCCCAAGCGTGAGAACGTGTCGTTCTTCCCGACCGCGGCGGCGGCGCAGGCCGCCGGCTTCCGCGCCTGCAAGCGCTGTCGCCCGGACGCCACGCCCGGGTCTCCCGAGTGGGACGCGCGGGCCGACGTGGTCGGCCGCGCGATGCGGTTGATCGCCGACGGCGAGGTCGATCGCGCGGGCGTCCCCGGCCTGGCGCGGCGCCTCGGCTACAGCGAGCGACACGTCCACCGGCAGCTGCGGGCGACGGTCGGCGCCGGCCCGCTGGAGCTGGCGCGCGCCCAGCGCGCCCGTACCGCCCGCCTGCTGGTCGAGTCGACCGACCTGCCGCTGACGGAGGTCGCCTTCGCGGCGGGCTTCTCCAGCGTCCGCCAGTTCAACGCGACGGTCCAGGAGGTCTACGCCACGACCCCGAGCGCGCTGCGCACCCGTCGCGGGCGTCGGGTACCGGCCGGCGCGACCGACGACCGCGCGCCGACGCTGCGGACGGTCGCGCTGCGGTTGCCGTACCGCGCGCCGTGGGACGGCGAGGCGCTGCTCGGCTACCTGGCGATGCGCGCGGTGGCGGGCGTCGAACAGGTCGTCGAAGGCGGCTACCGCCGGAGCCTGCGGCTGCCCCACGGCACCGGGACGGTGGCGCTGCGGCCGGCCGACGGGCACGTCGCCGCGGAGTTCCGCCTGAGCGACCTGCGGGACATCGCCGCCGCCGTCCA
>CAZMVL010000092.1:0-12779 GCA_964569335.1 uncultured Paraperlucidibaca sp. | reverse complement strand
GACGCGCTCGGCGCCGACCCGCTGCTCGGCGCGGCGGTCCGCGCGGATCCGGGACGCCGCGTCCCCGGTCACGTCCACGCGCACGAGCAGGCGCTGCGGACCGTGCTCGGGCAGCAGGTCTCGCGGCGCGGCGCGGCGACGCTGGCGGCGCGACTGACCGCGGCCTGCGGCGAGCCGCTGGCGGCGCCCGTCGGCGCGGTCACGCACCTCTTCCCGACGGCCGACGCGATCGCCGCGCTGGACCCCTCGACGTTGGCGATGCCGCGCGCGCGGGCGGCGGCGCTGATCGGGCTGGCGGCGGCGCTGGCGTCGGGGGACCTGGTCCTCGACATCGGCGTCGAGCGGCTGGACACCCGCGAGCGGATGCTGGCGCTGCCCGGGATCGGCCCGTGGACGGTCGGCTACGTCCAGATGCGGGCGCTGCGCGACCCCGACGTCTTCCTGGCCCACGACCTGGTGATCCGGCAGGCGCTGGAGGCGCGCGGCTTCGACGCGCGCCCGGCGGCGGCCCTGCGGATGGCCGAGCGCTGGCGCCCGTACCGCTCGTACGCCACCGAGTACCTGTGGACGCTGGCCTCCCGGCCGATCGAGCCGGTCGGCGGGTCGGCGAGCGCGATCCCGGGACCCCCAACCACGACGATCAGGAGCGCCGCAGCATGAAGCACGCGACGATCACGAGCCCGATCGGCCGGCTGCTGCTGGTCGGTGACGAGCAGGCGTTGCACGGCCTGTACATGCAGGACGGACCGAAGCCGTTCGTCCCGGAGCACGACGGGGCCGAGGACCCGGCGGCGTTCGCCCCGGTGATCGCCCAGCTGGAGGGGTACTTCGCCGGTGAGCGGAGCGACTTCGACGTCCCGGTCGAGTTGGCCGGGACGCCGTTCCAGCGGCGGGTCTGGAACGCGCTGCGCTCGATCCCGTACGGCCAGACGATCAGCTACGGCGAGCTGGCGCGGCGGATCGATCAGCCGTCGGCGGTCCGCGCCGTGGGGTTGGCCAACGGCCGCAACCCGGTGTCGGTGATCGTCCCCTGCCACCGGGTGATCGGGGCCAACGGCACGCTCACCGGCTACGGCGGAGGGGTCGAGCGCAAGCGCCGGCTGCTCGACCTGGAGGCGCAGGCGGTCGCGCCGCGGCTGTCCGGGATCGGCTGAGCGGCCGTCCGCCGTCCGCCCTGCGACCGCCGCGAGCGCGGGTGGACCGCGGCGCGGCGGCGGTCAGCGACGGGCGCGCAGCCGCGTCAGGACCGCCTTGACCCGCCGGTGCTCGGTCGGCTGGTCGCCGAGCTCGAGCTTGGTGAAGATCCGCGTCGCGTGCTTCTCGACGGCGGGCACGCCGACCCCGAGCGCGGCCGCGATCCCGCCGTTGGAGTGCCCCTCCGCCATCAGGCTCAGCACCTCGCGCTCGCGCGGCGTCAGCCGCTCGAGCGGATCGTCGTCGCGGCGGCGCCCGACCATCCGCGCCACCACCGCCGGGTCGAGCGCCGACCCGCCGCTCGCGACCCGTCGCAGCGCCTGGGTGAAGCTCGCCACGTCGACGATCCGGTCCTTCAGCAGGTAGCCGACCCCGCGACCGTCGTCGGCGACCAGCTCGAGCGCGTAGCGCTCCTCGAGGAACTGCGAGAGCACCAGCACGCCGACCTGCGGCAGCTCGCGCCGGATCGCCACGGCGGCGCGCAGTCCGTCGTCGGTGTGGTCGGGCGGCATCTGGATATCGACGACCGCCACGTCCGGCCGGTGGGCCCGGACCTTGCGCATCAGGTCGTCGGCGTCGCCGGCCTCGGCGACCACCTCGATCCCCGCGTCGGCCAGCAGGCGGGCGATCCCCTGGCGCAGCAGCACCTGGTCCTCGCCGATCACGACCCGCAGCCCGGCCACGCCGCCGAGGGTATCGAGACCCGCCCGATCGTCCCGACCCACGTCGGTCGCGGCGGGCGCGATCACGCCGGCTCGGCGTCACGCCGCCAGGCACCCTCCGCCTCGGCTCTCCGCAGCAGCTCGTCGTCGGCCTGATCGGGCCAGACGCCGTAGCGCGCCAGGAACTCGCGAGCCTCGCGCTCGTGGTCGCGATCCTGCTCGCCCTTGACGCCCGCCGCGTGCAGGCGGTTGGAGACGACCACGCCGAGGCCGCCGCCGAGCATCAGCGCCGCCCCCTCGATGCCGACGATGTCCGGGCTCAGGATCAGCATCAGCGCGCCGATCACGAAGATCGACGCGGGCAGCCAGAAGCGGACGATCTTGAGCGGGGTCAGCACGGGGGCTCCTGCGGGTCGGACGACGTCCGTTCCAGGCTGGCACGCCCGACCCCGGCCGAGCGGTGGGAAAACCCGACAGCGTTGCGTGCGATCGGGCCACGGGAACGGTCCGCTCCGGCACGCGGCGGCGATCAGCGCCCGGGCAGCGTCGCCGCGACGGTGGTGCCGCGCCCGCCCGGACCGGGGCCGACGGTCAGCTCGCCTCCGGCGGCGCGCACGCGGTCGCGGAGGCCCTCGAGCCCCCGCCCGTCGGCGATCCGCGCGCCGCCCCGCCCGTCGTCGTCGATCCGCACCGTCACCCCACCGTCGTCTGCCACGACGGCGACCGCGGCGCGTCCGGCGGCGGCGTGCTTGGCGACGTTGGCCAGCGCCTCGGCGATGGTGAAGTAGGCCGCCGACTCGACCAGCGGGGGGAAGCGCCGCTCGGGGATCGCGACGGCGACCGGGAACGGGGTGGTCGCGGTCAGCGCGTCGACGGCCGCGGCCAGTCCGCGGTTGGTGAGGATCGACGGATGGATCCCGGACGCCAGGTCGCGCAGGTCGACCAGCGTCGTCCGGACCTCCCGCAGCGCCGCCTCGAGCGTCCGTCGTGCCTCGTCGGGGTCCGCGGCGATCAGCGACGTGCCGCGCTGCAGGCCCAGCGCGACGTTCATCAGCCGCTGCTGCGCCCCGTCGTGGAGGTTGCGGCCGATCCGCCGCCGCTCGGCGTCGGTGGCGGCCAGGATCCGGGCCCGCGACGCCCGTAGCTCCGCGATCCGCGCTTGCTCGGTGGCCTCCCGGCGGCGGGCGGCGTCGGCCTCGCGGCGGGCGGTGATGTCGCGGAAGATCACGACCGCGCCGCGGCCACCGTCGATCGGGATCGGCGCCGAGGAGTAGGCCACGGGCACCAGCGTCCCGTCGCTGCGGACGAACCAGTCCTCCTCGACGCGCACCGACTCGCCGGTCACCCGGGGCCGCAGCAGCGGGCACTCGGCGGCGGGATAGGGGCGTCCGTCGCGGTGATGGTGGTGGATCGTGGCGTGGCTGTCGCGACCGAGCAGCTCGTCGGCGGCGTAGCCGAGTACCGCCAGCGCCGCGGGGTTGGCGTAGCGCACCGCTCCGGCTGCGTCGACCAGGTAGATCGCGTCGGCGGTGGACGTCAGCAGGGCGTCGAGCACCGCCGGCGGGAAGCCCCGCGGGGATGACCGGGCTGGGCCGGCGTCCGGCTGCGCTTCGTCGTCCGCCATCGCCCGGCAATCTACGGGTGGGCGGCGTCGGCGGGGCCGGTACGGGCAGGTCCCATGTCACAAAATCGCCGCTCGTGGAACTGAACATCACGGATGGGCCGTGAACTCGACATCGAAGCGCTCTACGCGCGGCACCGCGACGACCTGCTGACGTACTTCGTGCGGCGCACCGCGGACGGCGAGGTCGCGCTCGACCTGTGGGCGGAGACGTTCGCCGAGGCGGTGTCGTCGCGGCGGCGCTTCCGCGGCCGCACCGCGGGGCAGGAGAGCGCCTGGCTCTACGGGATCGCGAGCCGGCAGTTCGCGCGGTACCTGCGGCGCGGCTACGCGGAGCAGCGGGCGATTCGCCGGATCGGCCTGGAGCGACCACCGACCGATCCGTCGCTGGTGGCGGCGGTCGAGTTGCAGGCGGGTATGGGCGATCTGCGCCGCGCGCTCGCCGATGCGCTGGCGATGCTCGGCGAGGAGACCCGCAAGGCGGTCGAGCTGCGCGTCGTCCACGAGCTGCCCTACCCCGAGGTGGCGCGCCGCCTCGAGATCACCGAGCAGGCGGCTCGGGCCCGGGTCTCGCGTGGGCTGCAGGCCCTCTCCCGGCTGCTGGACCCCCAGATCCTCCGAGAGGCAACGTCGTCATGAGTCGCTACGAGCAGCACCTGGACGAGTTCGGAACGGCGCTGGCGGCGGCCGCGCGTGGTCGGCGTCGCCGGCCGTCGCGAACGCGGATCACGTTGGCGCTGGCGGCGGTCGCGGTCGCCGTGGTGGCGATCCTGGCGGGCCTGGGCCCGGCGGGCAGTGGTCCGACGGACACGGTCGGACGGGCGCTGGCCGCGGTGACCAGCTCCGAGGTCATCCACTACCGCGTCGCCCGCACGGAGGGGCCGGCCGAAGGTGAGGGGGTCGACATCCGGGTGTCGCGCGCTGCCTGCCCGACCTCGACGCCGCACGAGGTCTGGCAGACGCTGCGGCCGCTGCGTCTGCGGGCGGTGATCGCGGCGTACGACGAGCCGCGGCCCGAGCACTGCGGCTCGACCAGCGACCGGCACGGGAACGCGGTGTCCGGCCCGACCGACGTGTCCTACGCGGACGGCACGTTGACCACGTACCACCCGGAGAATCGCCTGGCCGACGTGATCAGCGGCTATCGCCCGGAGAGCAACGCCGCCGGAGCGTTCCTGTACATGGTCAGCGGCCTGCCCTCCCAGGAGGGGGTGGTGGCCGAGCTGCAGCGGATGCTCGCGGACGGGCGCCTGAGCGAGGTCGGAACGCGGACGATCGACGGTCGCGCGGTGCGGACCCTGTCCGGCGTTCAGCCGACCGATCACCTGACCGGCGACACCGGCACGCCGCCCAGCGGGGCCATGACGCGGGTGACCTACGACTTCGACGCGGAGAGCTTCGACCCGGTGCGGCTGGTGACCTCGTACAACATGCCGCGGGTCGACCGTGGACCCGACGGCAAGCTGACGGTGACCCACGACGGAGCGTTGCGGGCGACCCAGCTCGACTTCCTGCGCTGGGAGACGCTGCCCCTCGACGACGAAGCCCGCGCGCGGTTGCGGATCGACCTGCCGGCGGGCACCGCGGTGACGCGGACCACCCAGGACGAGCTCCGGCGCGAGATCGCGCGGCGGACCGGCGGTCGCGCGGTCACGCCGTGAACGGCCCGACCGCCGTCGGCGGGAGTGAGGAAGCACGCGCCGCCGGCCGGGCCGGGCGATCCGGGCTACGCGGTGTGGCGGTGGTGCAGCATCAGGTCGTTGCCGTCCGGGTCCGTGAACAGCGCCATGTGGCAGACCCCGGTGTCGAAGGTGTCGCCGAGGAAGGTCACGCCCTGGCCCTCGAGCTCGGCGCGCGCGGCGGCGATGTCGTCGACGTGGAGCGCCAGGTGCGCGTTCTTCTGGGGCTGGAACGGCATGCCCTGCTTCTCCGGCTCCCAGATCGCGAGGCAGGTCTCGCCGACCCAGAACTCGTACTCGGACTTGGGGTCGGGACGCAGGCCGAGGGTCTCGGCGTAGAACCGGCGGGCGCGCTCGGCGTCCTGGGTGGGAATCCCGACGAAGTCGAGCTTGGTGATGGCAACCACGGGGGCCTCCGGGGGTCGGTGTGTACCCGGAGGTCTATCCGCGCTTGCGGCCGGATCGTGACCTGAATCGGGTCGGCGTTCGCCGCGCGCCTCAATCGCGCAGCTCGACCGGCGTCCCGAGGAAGCGGGCGTAGTCGCGCGCGGGACGGTCCAGGCCGCGGCGGGCGGCGGGCGGCAGGGGGCCGTCCAGGCCCTCGGCCGCGATCGTGGTGCGGCGGGCGGTCGCGCGGCGGGACCAGAGTCCCACGACCCGTCCGCGGTGGACGACCGTCGGCTTGAACACGCCGTTGTTGCCGGGCACGATCCGCGCGGCGTGCTCCGGGGCGATCACCGGATCGCGGTCGCCGTGGCCCAGCACGTACTCGTCGAACCCCGGCAGCAGCAGCGTGCTGCGCGCCGATTCGTCGCCGACCCGCTCCAGCGACTGGGCGTGACCCCAGTGCCGGACCCCGTCCACGTCGAAGGCGGTCAGCTCGTCGCGCACCGCGTCGATCCCCCGCCGCAGGGTGCCGAGCGGCAGCTTGGTCCACCACGCCAGGTCGGCGTCGCTCGTCGGGCCGCGCCCGGCCAGGTAGCGGCGGACCAGCTCCGCGAGCGCCTCGTCGCCCTCCAGCCGCCGGGGCCGGGGGATCCAGGCCTCGCGCAGGACGAACCGCTGGTCGTCGTCGCCGTCGAACGGGCCGAGCACGATCACGCCCTGCAGCGAGAGGCCGAACAGCAGGTGGTAGCCGCGTCCGTCGGCGACCGCGATCCCGGCGTCGGCGAAGGCCTCGAGCAGCGCCGCCCGCGACAGCCCGCGGTCGCCGATCGCCCGCTCGGCGACGTCGCGGGCGGCGGAGAAGGTCGCGTCGTCCAGGCCCAGGGCGTCGCGCCGCTTGGCCGCGCTCCGCCAGACCCGCTCGCCGGTCAGCCGGAGCACCCAGTCGACGTCGGTCGCGGCGAGCGCGAACAGCGTGCCGCGGAACGGCCAGGTCCGCACCAGCTCGCCCGCGTCGAAGGCGCCCCGCACCTGCTCGCGGGTGGTGCCCGGCACGCGCAGCGCGATCGACCAGAGCGCCCCGGGGAGGTCCTGGCCCTGGAGCGCGAACAGCCGAGCGACCGCGTCGGCGGGCGTGGCCTCGGCACCGGCCGCGCCGCCGACGCCCCCGGCGCCGAGCCCCTGGCTCAGGAGCCGCAGCCGCCGTCGCTCGGCCGGGGAGATCGTCGTCGGAGGCATGTCCCCCAGTATTCCGACGGGCCCGCAGGAGTGGGCTTCCGTCGGGAGACCGGCCCGGATCGCCGGGAAGGATCTGCAGAGATCGGGCTAGGCGTCCTGCAAAAATCGGCCTAGAGAAGCTGCAAAGATCGGCCTAGAGAAGCTGCAAAGATCGGCCTAGTGGTCCTGCAGATGTCCGTCCAGGGTACTATCGGTGCATGGACACCGGCGAGATCCTCGGGCGGGCGTACCAACCGCGAGTGATCGACCGGGAGCTGGCGCGGGCGCTGAATGCGGCCGGCGCGGTCGTGATCGAGGGGCCTCGTGCCAGCGGCAAGACGATGACCGCCCTCCACGCGGCAGGGTCCTACGCGTTCATCGACGACGCCGGGGTCCAGCGCGCCCTGGAGATCGCGCCGACCGCGGTCCTCGAAGGGGATGCACCGCGGCTGCTGGACGAGTGGCAGGTGGCCCCCGAGCTCTGGAACATGGTGCGTCGCGCCGTGGACGCTGCCGTCGATCCCGGACGGTTCATCCTCACCGGGTCGGCGCTGCCGACGGACGACATCACCCGGCACACGGGAGCCGGTCGGTTCCTCCGGCTCCGCCAGCGCACCATGACGTGGTGGGAGAAGCTCGACCGGGCACCGCGGCCGGTGAGCATCAGCGGGCTCTTCGACGGGGATCGCCCGGTGGCTGACCTGACCGCGGCCCCGGAACTGGACGATGTCGTCGAAGGGATCCTTCGCCCCGGCTTCCCCGCGATGACGGCGCTGGGATTCGCGTCGTCGGCCGATCGGCTCGTGGCGTACGTCGACGACGTCGCCCGCGCCGACATCCGCCGCCTGGCCGACGTGCGCCACGACCCGGGCGTCATCAGGCAGCTGATCGCTGCGCTGTCCCGCAACGTCGCTTCCGAGGTGGCGCACAGAACGCTCGCCGGCGACGTGCGATCGGTGGCACCGACGATCACGGTCGAGACGATCGGGTCCTACATCGCGTTGCTGCAGAGGTTGTTCATCGTCGAGACCCAGCCGGCCTGGGCCCCGCGGCTCCGGTCGCGGGCCCGTCTGCGCGCCTCACCCAAGCTCCACCTGGCCGATCCTGCCCTGGCGGCGGCGGTGCTCGGCGCGGGGCCGACGCAGTTGCGGGGCGATCTCGAGACGTTGGGAATGCTGTTCGAGAGCGCGGTCGTCCACGACCTGATGGTCTTCGCCGCGGCGATCGGCGGAGAGGTCCGCCACTACCGAGATTCGAACGGCAAGGAGATCGACGCGGTGATCACGCTTCCCGACGGCCGTTGGGGAGCGGTCGAGGTCAAGCTCGGAGGTCGGCAGGTGGCTGCGGGCGTCGAGTCGCTGCGCAACGTTGTCGACCAGATCGACACCGACGCCGTGGGTGAGCCGGCCTTCCGGCTGGTGGTCACCGGGACCGGTCCGATCCTCACCGCCGACGACGGAACCGTGACCAGCCCACTCTGCGCACTGGCACCGTAGCCGGCGCGAGCGGTTGCCGGGCGGGCACCGCCGCCGGTCGGCGACGGTGCCCGGTGACGTCAGCGGGCGACGACCGGGCGCCAGCCCGCGGCCGGCGCGGCGTCCGGCTCGTCGAAGCGGCGCGACTCGGTCTTGACGGCGATCGTGCCGTCGTTCGGCGGCTTGCGGCCCGACCGGTACTGGGGGATCCACGGGTCGCCGCGGTAGCCCTGCTGGGCCTGGGCGTGCAGGGTCCAGTGCGGGTCGTAGAGGTGGGGCCGTCCGAGCGCGCAGAGGTCGGCGCGCCCCGCCAGGATCGTCGTGTTGACGTCCTCGGCGCTGGAGATCGCGCCGACGGCGACGGTCGGGATCCCGACCTCGTGGCGGATCCGGTCGGCGAACGGCGTCTGGTAGCTGCGTCCGTACTCCGGCTCCTGCTCCGCCCAGACTTGCCCGGTCGACACGTGCACGATGTCGACGTCGTGCTGCTGCAGCAACCGCGCCAGCTCGACCGCGTCGTCGCCGGTGAAGCCCCCGTCGACCCAGTCGGTGGCGGAGATGCGCACCGACAGCGGCCGGTCGGCGGGCCAGGCGGCGCGGCAGGCGTCGACGACCTCCAGCGGGAAGCGCGCCCGCGACGCCAGGTCCCCGCCGTACTCGTCGGTCCGCGTGTTGGTCAGCGGCGAGAGGAACGACGACAGCAGGTAGCCGTGGGCCAGGTGGACCTCGACCAGGTCGAAGCCCGCCTCGATCGCCCGCTCGGTCGCGGCGACGAACTCGTCGCGGACCTGGTCCATGCCGGCGCGGTCGATCTGGTGGGGAACCTGGTTGCGCTCCGCCCAGGCGATCGGCGACGGCGCGATCAGCTCCCAGTTGTCCTGGTCGAGCGGCTCGTCGGAGCCCTCCCAGAGCAGCTTGGTCGAGCCCTTGCGTCCGCTGTGCCCGAGCTGCGCGCCGATCTTCGCCTGACCGTGGGAGTGGACGCAGGCGCCGACCCGCTTCCAGCCCGGGATCTGGTCGTCGCGGTAGAGGCCGGCGCAGCCGGGGGTGATCCGTCCCTGCTCGGAGACGCAGATCATCTCGCTCATCACCAGGCCGGCCCCGCCGATGCCGCGGCTGCCGAGGTGGACCAGGTGGAAGTCGCCGACGACGCCGTCGACCGCCGAGTACATGTCCATCGGCGCGACCACGACGCGGTTCTGGAGCTCCAGGCCGCGCAGCCGGTAGGGGAGGAACATCGGCGGGCGGTGGTCGTCCGCCGGTTCGACCGCGCCGTTGGCCGACTCGCCGCCGTGGACGAACTCGACGTCGACCTCGTCGACGAAGCCCTCGTCGCGCAGCCGCAGGTTGTCGTACGTGATCCGCCGGCTGCGGGTCAGCAGGTTGAAGGCGAACTGCCGCGGCGGCTGGCCGACGTAGCGGCTGATCTCCTCGAACCACTCGAGGCTGGCCTGGGCGGCCCGCTGGGTGCTCTCGACGACGGGGCGCCGGTCGGCCTCGTACGCGTTCAGCGCGGCGTCGACGCCCTCGGCGCCGTGATCGTTGATCGCCCAGGCCAGGGCGATCGCGTCCTCCATCGCCAGCTTCGTACCGGAGCCGATCGAGAAGTGCGCGGTGTGCGCGGCGTCGCCGAGCAGGACCACGTTGCCGTCGTGCCAGCGCTCGTTGCGGACGGTGTTGAACTGCAGCCACTTCGAGTTGTTGGCGAACAGCTGGTGGTCGCCGAGGATCGGCGCGAACAGCTCGCGGAAGCGCTGGATGCTCTCCTCGTCGCTGACGCCGGGCGCCAGGTCGGCGTGCTCCGCCGCGTCCCAGCCGAGCGCGCGCCAGGTGTCCTCGTGGGTCTCGACGATGAACGTGCTGTGCTGGTCGTCGTACGGGTAGCCGTGGATCTGGACCACGCCGTGCTCGGTCTCCACGATGTGGAACGTGAAGGCGTCGAAGACCAGGTCGGTGCTGAGCCACATGAACCGGCAGAGGCGCGGGTCGAGCGTGGCGCCGAACGCCTCCGGGGTCGCGTTGCGGACCCCGCTGTTGACGCCGTCGGAGGCGATCACCAGGTCGTAGTCGCGGCGCAGCTGGTCGAGCGGCGGGTGCTCGGCGCTGAACGCGACGGTCGCGCCGAGCTCGATCGCCCGCTCCTGCAGGATGCTCAGCAGGACCTTGCGGCTGAGGGCGGAGAAGCCGTGGCCGCCCGACCGCAGGGTGGCTCCGCGGTAGTGGACGTCGATGTCGGTCCAGCTGGCGAACCGATCGATGATCTTCTGGAAGCTCGGCGGGTCCGAGACCTCGAACGCCGACATCGTCTCGTCGCTGAAGACGACGCCGAAGCCGAACGTGTCGTCGGGGGCGTTGCGCTCCCAGACGTCGACCTCGTGACCGAGCTTGCGCAGCAGGATGGCGGAGTAGAGGCCTCCCGGCCCTCCACCGCAGACGGCGACCCTCATCGTGCCTCCTCCGGGTCCGGGGCGAACAGCCCGCGGGCGATGATCTCGCGTTGAATCTCCGACGCGCCCTCGTAGATCCGCGGGGCGCGTACTTCTCGGTACAGGTGCTCGAGCCGGCAACCGCGCTGCAGGCCGCGGGCTCCGAGCGTCTGGATCGCGGCGTCGACGGCCTCCTGGGCGACCTCCGTCGCGACCAGCTTGGCCATCGCCGCGGCCTGCGCCACCGGGCGCACGCCGTCGTCGTAGGCGCGCGCCGCGTGGTGGACGAGCAGCCGCGCGCCCTGGACGCGCGCGGCGATGTCGGCGTGGCGGTGGGACACCGCCTGGAAGTCGCGCAGCGGCCGGCCGAATGCCTGACGCTCGTTGGCGTGCGCGACGGCGTCGTCGAGCGCCGCGCGGGCCATGCCGACGGCGAAGGCGCCGACGCTCGGCCGGAACAGGTCGAGCGTGCGCATCGCGACGGCGAAGCCGCGGTCGACCTCGCCGAGCACCTGGTCGTCGGCGACGAAGACGCCGTCGAAGATCAGCCGTCCGACCGGGTGCGGGGCGACCAGCTCGAGCCGCTCGCCGCTCAGGCCGGGGCTGTCGGCGGGCACCGCGAAGGCGGTCAGCCCGCGGGCGCCGGCGCCGTCGGTGGTCCGGGCGAAGACCGAGTAGACCCCGGCGTCGGGGGCGTTGGAGATCCAGGTCTTCTCGCCGGTCAGGCGGTAGCCGTCGCCGTCGCGCTCGGCGCGCAGCGAGAGCTGGGCGACGTCGCTGCCGGCCTGCGGCTCGCTGAGCGCGAAGCCCGCCGCGTACTCGCCGGCGGCCAGGCCGGGAATCCAGCGGGCGCGGGCGGCCGGGGTCCCGGACTGGAGCAGCGGGAACGAGCCGAGGCCCTGGACGGCGAAGGCGGTCTCCGCCTCGGTGCAGCCGCGGGCCAGGCCCTCGCGGATCAGGCACAGGTCGATCGCCGAGACGTCCGGTCGCCAGTCGTCGCCGTCGCGCGAGTAGAGCCGACCGAGCAGGCCGTGCTCGGCCAGCGCGCGCAGCAGCGGGACGTTGACGCGGCCGGGCTCGCCGGCGGCGGAGATCGGCTCCAGCGTCTGCTCCGCCAGCCGCCGGCAGTCGGCCAGCAGTTCGCGCTCGGCGGGCGAGAGGTGCGCGTCGAGCACCGGCAGGTCGACGCTCACGGCTCCACCGCCTCGGGGATCACGGCGACCGCCATCAGCTCGATCCGGGCGGTGTCGTCGAACAGCCGCGTGACCCCGAACATCCCCATCGCCGGGAAGTGCCGGCCGAACTGCCGCTTCCAGGCCGCGCCGATCTCCTTCAGGTGGATCCGGTAGTCGCCGATGTCGGTGGTGAAGATCTGCAGCGAGACGATGTGCTCGGGCTTGCCACCGGCCGCGACCAGTGAGGCGAGCAGGTTGGAGGCCGCCTGCTCGAACTGGGCGACCATCGTGTCGCCGACGATCAGGCCCTGCTCATCGAGCGCGGTCTGCCCGCCCAGGTAGACGGTGCGACCGGGGCCGGCGACGACGGCGTGGGCGAAGCCGACGGGCGGCGCCAGGCCGGGGGCGGTGATGATCTCGTTGGTCACGGGTCAGCGTCCCTTCCATTCGGGCTTGCGCTTTGCCCGCCAGGCGTCGAGGAACTCGTGGTGGTCCTCGGACCGCATCAGCAGGGCCTGGGCCTGGGCCTCGAGCTCGATCGCGCTGGCCAGGTCGGTGTCCTGCTCGCGGACGAGCAGGCTCTTGGTCACGCCGTAGGCCTGGGCCGGGCCGTCGGCCAGCCGGCGGGCCAGCGCGGTCGCCCGTGCGTCGAGCTCATCGTCGGCGACGACCTCGGTCGCCAGGCCGATCTCGTAGGCGCGCTGGGCCTCGATCTTGTCGCCGAGGGTCAGCAGCTCGGTGGCCCGCCCCAGGCCGACGATCCGCGGCAGCAGGTAGGCCGCGCCCATGTCGGCGCCGGCCAGGCCGACGCGGGTGAAGAGGAAGGCGAAGCTCGCCGAGGCGCCGAGGATCCGGAAGTCGCTGGCGAGCGCCAGAACCGTGCCGGCGCCGGCCGCGACGCCGTTGACGGCGGCGATCACCGGCAGCGGCAGCTCGCGCAGGCCG
>CAZMVL010000091.1:5453-14692 GCA_964569335.1 uncultured Paraperlucidibaca sp. | reverse complement strand
GTTGACCACCGCGTGCGGGCCGACGATCGTGCGCTCGCCGATCCGGGTCCGGGCGTCGACGATCGCGTAGGGCGCGATCCGCGCGTCGGCCTCCAGGTTGGCGCCCGCCCCGATCATCGCGCCGGCGCCCGCCGTCGCGTTGGGGTGGGCGACGGCGTCCGGGTGCATCGACGGACGGATCGCGCGGCGGGCCATGGCGGGAAGAGTACGGGCGGCGGGCGCCGCGAGCGCCTGCGGTCGTTTGCAGGGCGCCACCGGGAACCGGCGAACGATCGTCGTCAGCCGGTTAGGGTGGGTGAGGGAACTACCCCACGGTGAGGAAGAACATGCCCAACGATCAGCCAGCCGGCGGCGCCGCGACCGTCTCCGAGGAGTACGGCGAGCGCGGAGCCGACTACTTCGCCTACCAGGTGGACGGCGCGGACACGGCGGCCCGGATCGCGATCACGCGGTTCGCGCCGTACATCGGGGCGGGCGACCGGGTGGTCGACTTCGGCTGCGGGACCGGCTGGCTGCTGAAGCTGGCCGACGCCGGCGAGAAGCTCGGGATCGAGCCGAACCCCGCCGCGCGGGAGTACGCGGCCAAGCTCGGGATCGACACGGTCGCGTCGCCGGCCGACGTCGAGGACGGCTGGGCCGACGTCGTGATCTCCAACCACGCCCTCGAGCACTCGCTCTCGCCCTACGCCGAGCTGCAGGAGCTGTTCCGGATCGTGCGGCCGGGAGGCAAGCTCGTGCTCGGCCTTCCGCTCGACGACTGGCGCCAGAAGGCCCAGCGGGAGGTCCACGGGAGCGATCCCAACCACCACCTGTTCACCTGGACCCCGCTGCTGCTGACCAACCTCCTCAAGGAGGCGGGCTTCGAGGTCCGCAGCGCGCGGGCCTTCACCTACCTGCAGCCCTACTACAACGACTGGCTGTTCCCGCGGCTGCCGCGGCGGGTGTTCGACGCACTGGCCCGGGTCTTCGGCAGCTACATGCGTTACCGGCAGCTGTTCGCGGTCGCCGAGCGGCCGCGCCAGTAGCGGAGGCCCCGGACCGCGGTAGTGGTCACGCCGGGCGGCCGGCTCCCGGCGCGTCCCCGGCGGCCGCCCGGGCGAGTGCCCGCAGCTCGTCGGCGTGGGCGCGGAGCGTGCTCGGGACCGTGCCCGGTCGCGCCACGAGCGAGATCGGGGCGTGGTGCGGCGGGACGAGCGGGCGCAGCGCCACCCCCGGCGGGACCTCCGCGGCGTCGGGGAAGACGATCGCGACGGCCCGGTCGTGGCGGACCGCGCGGAGCAGCCCGGCCGCGGTGGTGCCCAGGCGGGGCGCGTCGACGGTCGGACGGTCGGCGTCGGCCGCCAGGGCGCCGAGGACCCCGCGGCGGTGCTCGTCGGAGGCGCTCGGGGGCAGCGCGATCGGCAGCTCGCGCAGGTCGTCCGCCGAGACCGCGGGTTGCGACGCGGCCCAGTGATCGGCGGGCAGCGCGGCCAGGGCGGGCTCCTCCGCGATCACGACGCCACCCAGGCGGGGGTCGGCGCCGACCACGAGCGCCAGGTCGGCGACGCCGGTGCGCAGCAGCGGACCGACGTCGTCCGGGGACCGCACCTCCAGCTCGGCGGCGAGTCCGCGGCCGTCGAGCCAGCGTCGCACGGGTGGGAGCCAGCGGGCGGGAACGTCGCTGCTGAGCACGACGCGGGGTGTGCGGTCGCTCGCCATCCGGCGGAGCTCCGTCATCGTCGCCTCCAGCGCGGCGAACGGCTCGCCGACCCGATCGGCGAGCCAGCGGCCGCGCGACGTGAGGTGCAGGCGGCCGCCGCGCATGACGGTCAGCGTGACGCCGGTGTCGCGCTCGAGCTGGGCGATCCGTCGCGCGACCGTCCGCGGCGAGACGTCCAGGGCCTCAGCGGCGACGGCACGGTCGGCGTGCTCGGCGGCCCGCAGGAACGCGTGGACGGTGTTCCAGTCGTGTGGTCGTTGCATGGGCCCGATCCGGTCCGGAAGATGCCGACCGAGGAACCCTAGTCGCGCATGTACGCCGTGATGGGTGGCGTCACGCGATGGACACAGGATCGCGACACGGCGTTCGCATCGGTCAAGGCTGTCGTCGCGGAGACGCGATTGGCCGCGTCGGTCACCGGTTGGTGACGGACCTGCGCGCCGCGGCGCCCGAGCATCGACGGTCGTGCGTGTCGGTCGCCCGTCGGGCGGCGTCGCGCGTTCCCCGATCCCGACGAGAGGCTCCTGCAGATGCTCACGTTCCGCGCCGCTCACGTTCCGCGGCCACCCCGACGCTGGCGCCGGGCGGCGCTGCTCGCGACGCCGATCGCCGCGCTGGCGCTGCTGGCGCCGCAGGCGTCCGCCTCGACGGCCTACGTCGGCGCCATCAACACCGACCTCTACGCGTTCGACCTGGAGGGCCAGCAGGCCCCCAAGCGGCTCACGCTCAGCCTGGCCAACACCCGGCGGATCGTCGTGACGCCGAGCAACGACGCCGCGTACGTGCTGCACGGCGCTACCTCGTCGGGCCGGGTGACGCCGATCGACGTGGAGACGGAGACGCTGGGGACGCCGATCGAGCACGCCAGCCTGGCCAACCCGACGACCGCGGAGATCGCCCCCGACGGCGAGACGCTCTACGTCGCGGCGGCCCAGCGGATCGTGCCGATCGACCTGACCACGCCGACGCCGACCGTCGGCACCCCGTTCACGCTGACCGCCAACGTCAGTGCCCTGGCCTTCGCCCCGGACGGCACGATGCTCGTCGCCACCGGCCGCGACGTCTCGTCGCTCGACCTCGAGACCGGCGTTCGCGGGACGACCGTGCGGCTGGCGCAGGCGACGACGATGATGAGCGTCGCTCCCGACGGCGACACGCTCTACGCCGGAACCGCGTCGGTCACGAGCTCGTTCCTGCAGGTGCTCGACCTGGAGACGATGACCGAGCAGGCGCCGATCGCGCTTCGGGCCGGTACCCAGGCGGGTGGCCTGGCCCTCAGCGAGGACGGCGACGAGCTGCTGGTCACGCAGGCCAACAACTCGCACGACTCGTACCTGTCGCGGATCGACCTGGAGACCCGGACGGAGGTCGAGCAGGTGACGCTCGGGAGCGCCCGCCACGGCGGTCGCGCCGCCGCGCTCGGTCCGCGGGGCGCGACGTTGTACGTCGTCGGGCTGCTGACCAGGCGGCTGATCCCGGTGAGCGTGACCGGCGGTCCGCTCTTCGTCCCCGAGGAGGCGAGCTTCATCACGATCCCCACGAGCTCGTCGCCGAACTCGGTCGGAATCGTGGAGACGGAGGTGGCGCCCGAGGAGGTCTCCGCCCCGACGATCACGGCCTCCCACGACCTGGCCGCCGTCGACGGCTTCACCGGGGTGGTCGGCGATCCGACCAATCCGACGCTCCCGATCACGCTGACCCAGACGTTCACGGGCGGCGGCCCCGTGGCGGGCAACGAGCTGCGGATCACGGGCATCCAGAGCGATACGCCGTCGGTGGTCCCCAACGGCGGGATCACGGTGACCGGCTCCGGCCCCGCACGCCGGGTGGCGCTCGCGCCGGTCGGCCACGGCCGCGCGCGGATCACGCTGACGGTCACGGGGCTCGGGGGCAAGACGGGGACCTTCGCCTTCGACTACTGGGCGACCAAGCCGACGACCCCGACCAGTCGCGTGCTGCAGAGCACGTCGGACCTCTCGACGGCGATCGACGTCGGTGACGGCCACCTGCTGGTCGCCGACGACGAGATGAACGACATCCGCCTGTACGACTCGCGGACGTCCGGCTTGCCCGTCGCGCGGTTCCAGGTCGGTCCGGTGCAGCTGGGCATCGAGAACGAGGTCGACTTCGAGTCCTCGGCGCGCGTCGGCAACACGATCTACTGGCTCGGCTCGCAGCTGAAGTCCGACAGCCGGTACCACGCCTACAAGACCCGGCTGATCGGTCGCGGCGCGAAGGCCCGGCTGGAGGTCGTCGGGGCGCCCTACACCAACCTGATGCACGACCTGCTGGCGTGGGACCGGGCTCACGGCGGCGAGCTCGGGATGCTCCCGCCGACGCCGGAGCTGAACGTCGAAGGCGCCGAGTTCGCGCCCGGGTCGACGTCGACCCTCTACCTGGGTCTGCGCGCGCAGGTCCAGCCGGGCAAGGCGACGATCGTGCCCGTCACCAACTTCGACAAGCTCCACGACGGAGACGGCGAGCAGGCCGAGTTCGGCGCGCCGATCCACTTCGACCTGAGCTTCGGCGGTCAGCCCGCGACGATCCGCGAGATCCGCCGCAACGCCAACGACCAGTACCTGATCATCGCCGCCCAGTACCGGCCCGGGTTCACCTCGGACGTCTCGTCGCTGTGGAGCTGGTCGGGCGAGCCGGAGGACCAGCCGGTGCTCGTGCGGGAACTGCCGCAGAGCACGGAGAACTACGCCGACAACGCCGACGGCTGGGAGACGGTCGGGGCGATTCCGGACGTGCTGCTGCCGGACGGCCAGGTGCAGCTCGGTCTGGACCAGGGCGAGGCCCGGCTCTACACGCCCTACAACAACACGACGACCAAGAACAAGCGCCTGCAGCACGCGATCTTCAAGCAGAAGGCGCGTGTGGACTGGATTGCGCTCGAGAACCCGAACGTCGGTGCGGTCGCCCGCGTCGACGAGGCCGACCGGCCGACGTTCCCCAGCCAGGCCGCGGGGACGACCGGTCCGGGGCAGTGGGTGACGGTGCGCAACCCCGGGGCGCAGAAGCTGCGGGTGCGCGACCTGCGGATCCGGGCGACCGGGGACGCGCCGGCCGGGGAGTTCCTGATCGCGGCGGACACGCTGGAGGACGACGTGATCGCGCCGGGCGGATCGTTCCGGGTGCTGGTGCGGTTCTCCCCGTCGCGGGAGAACGCGACGTCGACGGCGGACCTGGTGGTGCGCTCGCCGGTGATCGCCGACGGCGAGCTGCGGGTGCCGCTGACCGGCCAGAGCACGACGCTGCCGCAGGGCCCTCCGGGTGAGCCGGGGGCGCCGGGGACGCCCGGTGCGCCCGGTGCGCCCGGTGCGCCCGGGCAGGACGGAGCCGACGGGCAGGACGGCGCGGACGGCGCGGACGGCAGCGACGGGCAGGACGGCACGCCGGGCCGTGACGGTGCCGACGGCAACGACGGTGCCGACGGAGCCGACGGAGCCGACGGCAACGACGGTGCCGACGGAGCCGACGGCAACGACGGAGCCGACGGGCAGGACGGCGCGGCGGGGCGTGACGGGCTCGACGGTCCGGCGGGCCGGGACGGCAGCGACGGCGCCGCGGGGCGCGACGGTGCGAACGGCCAGGACGGAGCGGTCGGTCCGCTGGGGCCGGTCGGTCCGGCCGGCCCGCTCGGTCCCGCGGGGCCCCAGGGCCCGGCTGGCCGGGACGGCAGCGTGACGTTCACCGCCCGGGGCACGACGGCGTCGCGGGTCCGGCGCGGACGGACCGCGACGGTCAGCTTCGTGGTGCGTAACCGCACCGCGGGGACCGTCGGGCGCTCGACGGCGACGGCCCGCGGCCCGAAGGCGCTGCGGATCAGCGGCTCGCGGTCGGTCGCGGTCGCCGCGCTGAAGCCCGGGCAGCAGCGCACGGTGCGCCTGAAGCTGCGGATCGGCCGCGCGGCGAAGGTCGGCACCCATCAGCTGCGGGTCACGCTGCGGATCGGCGGCCGCTCGGTCGTCCGGTCCGTGACGGTGCGGGTCGCGCGGTAGGCGGCCACGAGGATCGGAGGCCCGGCGCTCGCGCCGGGCCTCCCGCCCGTGCGAAGTAGGCTGTGCGGCAGTGACCGCAGAAGCTGAGACGGGCCCCCGCCGGTTGCGTGCCGCGATCGTCGGGCTGGGCATGATGGGCCGACACCACGCCCGCCTGCTGCAGACCGCGGGCGTGACGACCTTCGCGGGGGCCGTCGACCCCGGCGGCGACCGCTTCGGTGCGGTGCGCGACCCCGCGCTGGTCTTCCCGACCGTCGGGGCGCTGCTCGACGCGTCGACCCGCGGCGCCGACGCGCTGCCGGAGATCGCGATCGTCGCGGTGCCGACCGAGGAGCACCTGGCCGCGGTGCTGGAGCTGGTCGCGGCCGGGGTCCACGTGCTCGTCGAGAAGCCGCTCGCCGAGAGCCCGGAGCGCGCACGCGAGCTGATCGCGGCGGTCCGCGCCGCGGGCGTGCTGGGCGCGGTCGGGCACGTGGAGCGCTGCAACCCGGCGCTGCGCGAACTGCGCCGGCGGACGCTCGACGGCCAGCTGGGCCTGGTGATCCACGTCGCGACCGAGCGGATCGGGCCGTTCCCCGCCCGGATCCGCGACGTCGGCGTGGTCAAGGACCTGGCGACCCACGACCTCGACCTGGTCGGCTGGCTCGGCGGCGGGCCGGTGGTCACGCTGGCCGCCCAGACCCAGCACCGGATGGGCCGGCAGCACGAGGACCTGGTCAACGTCGTCGGCCGGCTCGCCGGCGGCGCGACCTTCACGACGATGGTCGACTGGCTGTCGCCGACCAAGGTCCGCCGGACCCGGGTGCTCGGCGAGCGCGGGATGCTGGTCGCCGACACCCTGACCGCCGACCTGACCTTCTACGCCAACGGAGAAGTCAGCAGCGAGTGGGACGCCTCGCGGACCCTGCGCGGCGTCAGCGAGGGCGACGTCACCCGCTACGCGCTGTCGCGCCGCGAGCCGCTGCTGGTCGAGCTGGAGGCCTTCTGCGCGCTGGTGCGGGGCGACGACGACCCGGGCGTGGTGACGCTCGAGGCGGGCCTGACCGCGGTCGACCTGGCCGACGCGGTGCTGCGCAGCGCCGCCAGCGGCGACGCGATCCACCTGAGCCCCGACGGAGGCGCGGCGTGAAGGTCGTCGTCGTCGCACTCGGCAAGATCGGCCTGCCCCTGGCGGCCTTCGCGGCGCTCCGCGGGCACGAGGTCGTCGGCTGCGACATCGATCCCGGGGTGGTGGCGCAGGTGGCGGCCGCGCAGGAGCCGTTCCCCGGCGAAGCCGGCCTGGGCGACGCGCTGACCGCGACGGTCGGCGACGGCCGGCTGCGCGCCACGACCGACACCGCGGCGGCGGTCGCCGACGGCGCCGACCTGATCCTGGTGGTGCCGCCGCTGGTGGTGGACGACCAGGCCCGCCCTGAGTGGCGGGCGGTCGACGCGGCGGTGGCCGCGGTCGCGGAGGGCCTCCGCCGTCGGCACGCGGCGCACGGCAGCGCCGCCGGCCCGGACGGCGCGCCGCCGAGCGTGGTCGTCGAGACGACGCTGCCGGTCGGCAGCACCCGCCAGCGGATCGGACCGCGCCTGGCGAGCGCCGCCGGGCTGCGCGAGGGCGTCGACTTCCACGCGGCCCACAGCCCGGAGCGGGTCTACAGCGGACGGATCTTCCGTGACCTCGAGAGCTACCCGAAGCTGGTCGGCGGACTCGACGCCGCCGGGGAGCGACGGACCGCCGACCGTTACCGGGCGCTGCTCGGGGAGGACGTCGAGGTCCGCGAGCTGGGCGGAGCCGAGGCCGCCGAGCTGACCAAGCTCGCGGAAACCACCTACCGCGACCTGAACATCGCCTACGCCAACGAGCTGGCACGCCACGCGGACCGGATCGGCGTCGACGTCGACGCGGTGATCGACGCGGCCAACAGCCAGCCCTACAGCCACATCCACCGCCCGGGCGTGGCCGTCGGCGGCCACTGCATCCCGGTCTACCCGCGCTTCTACCTGGCGGGCGACCCGGACGCCACGCTGCCCGCGGCGGCCCGCGCCGTCAACGAGGCGATGCCCGGCTACGCGGTCGAGCTGCTCGGCGGGATGCTGGCCGCCGTCGCGGCCGAGAGCAGCGCCACCCCGCTCGCCGGCGCGCGGGTGCTGATCCTCGGCGCCGCGTACCGCGGGGACGTCAAGGAGACCGCGTTCAGCGGGGTCTTCGGCCTGGATCGGGCGTTGCGCGCGGCGGGTGCGGTGCCGCTGGTCGTCGATCCGCTGTACGACGCGGCCGAGCTGGAGGCGCTCGGCCTGGAGGCCTGGGACGGCGGGCCGGTCTCCGGGGCGATCGTCCAGGCCGACCATGCGGCGTACCGGACGCTCGCCCCGGCGGCGCTGCCGGGGGTCCGCGCGGTCGTCGACGGTCGTGGCGTGCTCGACGTCGGGGCCTGGCGGGCCGCTGGCGTGATCGTCCGCCGGATCGGCCGCGACGCCGGCCGGCCGGCCGGCTGAACGCCGTCGACCGCGCCGATTTAACCTGTCTCCGTGAACCGGATCGCCATCCTGGTCCTGTCCGTCAACGAGGCGCCGTTGCTGCGCTGGTCGTTGCCGGCGGCCTGCGCCCAGGGAGCCGACGAGGTCGTGGTGATCGACAACGCCTGCACGGACGCGACGCCGGAGCTGTGCGAGCAGTTCGGCGCGCGCCGGTTGCGGCTGTCGCGGCGGCGCGGCCATGCGGCGGCGCTGAACGCGGGGCTCGCCGCGTGCGGCGGCGACTGGGTGCTGCTCTGCACCGCCGACTGCGTGCTGGACGAGGGATTCGTCGACGCGCTGCGTCCGCACCTGCACAGCCCGACGCTCGGGTCGGTCGTGCCCCGGCTGTTGCGCAGCCGGGGGATGGACCCGGCCCACCGGACGGGCGAGGTCGACGCCGCGGGCGTGACCGTCGACCGCCGCCGACGGCCGGTGCTGGTCGGCAGCGGCGCTCCGGCGGAGCGGTACTCGCGAACCGGCCCGGTCTTCGGCGGCGACGGCTCCTGCGTGCTCTACCGTCGGGCCTGCTTGGAGGATTGCGCGTTCGGCCTGGAGGTCTTCGACGAGGACATGGATCTGTGGGCGACCGACGTCGACCTGGCGTGGCGCGCCCGGCTGTTCGGATGGGAGGCGCGCTACGAGCCGCGGGCGGTCGCCTGGCACCGGCGGTTCGAGTCGCCGACGCGGACCGACACCTCCGACCGCGCGCACCGCCGGCTGCGCTTCCGCAACCGGCTGCTGATGGTGGCGAAGAACGAGACGCGCGGCGGGCTGGTCCGCGGCCTGCCGCGGACGCTCGCCGCCGAGGCGGCGACCTTCGCGGCGGCGGCGGTGCGCGAGCCGCTGCTGCTGCGCGCCTACCTGGACGCGTTCCGGATGAGCCCCGGCGTGCGCCGGCGGCGGCGCTGGGTGCAGGCGCAGCGCCGAGCGTTGCGGGCCCGTCCCGACGCGCTCGCGGCGCGCAAGCCGCCCCGGCGGATCCCGTTCGGGTTGGAGCCGCCGACGGCCCCGGTGCTCGCCGAGTCCGCTGC
>CAZMVL010000091.1:0-5443 GCA_964569335.1 uncultured Paraperlucidibaca sp. | reverse complement strand
CCCCGGACTTCCCCCAGTCGGATCCTCAACAGTCCGCTGCGGTGCCCGACGGAGAGCCCGCGGGCGGCGCCGCCACGCCGCCCGCGGAGCGGGCCGCACCCCGCTGACCCGGCGTCCGACCATCGGCGGACACCGGATCGAGCGGAGCGCGGTGCCTGCCGTGGTGCTTCCGGTGGAGAGAGGCGAGCACCGGAAGCACCGCGGAGGCGACCCCGCGCCGTCGGGACGACGGCACGGTCGCTCGGGACGAGTCCTACTCCGTCCCGACTCGGAACGACGCGCGGCCGTCCGAAGGATTGGCCTGCAGCACCGCTTGGCCGCGGTGCTCGACGACGACGAGGTTGCCGGAGACCTTGCTCACGCGACCGTCGGCGGTGACGGAGCCGATGTCGTCCGGCAGCAGCGTGACCGATCGCTCGCCGCTGTCCTTGCGGACCTCCGCCACGCTGATCCCGCGCTTGGCGTCGCCGTTCGGCGCGCAGGCGAAGCCGGTGCCGTCGCTGTTGTCGGCCCCGAGGCAGGTGTGCTTGCTGCCGGAGACGACCCAGGCCTGCGTGCCGTCGGCCGCCTTGAGGCCGCGCAGGTCGCGACCGGCGAGGTCCGGGAAGCGGGCCGCCAGGATCTTCTGGCCCTCGGCGATCCGCGCGGTCGGCTTCTGCGTGCTGCGCTCGACGGCGCTGTAGTACGGCGCGGGCGCGACGGGAACGTCGGCGACCGGGTCGACCGCGACGGCCCGGTCGACGCTGGGCTCGGAGCCGCTGAGCGCGGTCGCGGTGGCGGCACCGGCGCCGACGGCGACGAGGGCGGTGGCGGCGGCCAGGGTGACGCGCCGGGTGATGGCGATACGCATGTCAGCAGCTCCCCGCGAGCGTGAACTGGACTCGGACGGTAACGCTATGGCGATTGTAGGCGTTGGGGTAGCCAGCGTTGCAGTGGAACAGCTGGGCAAAGTAGTTGGTCGACGGGCTGTAGAACATGCTGCCGCTGATCGGGCCGCCACCGGGCGAGGCGGAGCGGTAGACGGCGTAGGCGCGCTGCCAGCTGTCCTTCTCGATGTACGCGATCGTCGGTCGGTACGTGCCGTGCGCGCAGGTGAAGAAGGCCGGGCGGTCATGGACCCCGGCGGTCGGGCAGACCCAGTAGGCACTGGCCTTCTGTGGTGATCCGCCGAAGGCGAGGAGGGCGGCCGCGGTCAGGCCGATCACGAAGGCGACGAGCCGCTTGGCGCCCACGGGTAGGCGCGGGTTATCGGTAGTCATGCGTCGAGCCTAGCCAGAATATCTAGGTGATGTCTAGGTGTCGATCGTCCGAGACGATGCGACGTTTCGTGCGTTTGGGCAGGGGGGATCATGTCGGGCATTTGCCCGGGTAATACTAGGGTGATGCTGGGACGATTTGTGCTAGTTCCGCTGGACCGTGGTATCGCCTGACTTCATCGTGAACGTGACGGGCGTGCCGACGGGGTGCGTGATGGTGAGCAGGTTGTTGTGCGGGCGGAAGGTCCGTCCGCCGGCTTCGGCCGACACGACGTCGTCGGGCGTGAGGTACACGGCCTGCACCATCCCGTCGACGACCGTCGCCGCCGCGAGTCCGCCGCGGGCGGCCCTGGCGTTGCTCGCGCAGGAGACCCCGCTGCCCTCGACGTTGTCGACGCTGAAGCAGGTCCGGCCGGGGCCGGCGAGTACCCAGGCCTGGGTACCGTCCTGGGCGCGGATCCCGCGGGCGTCCGCGGGATCGCTGCCGAGCGTCCGGGCGGAGAGGCGCTCCAGGAGGGCGCGGAAGCTCCGGCTCGGGCGCTGGGTGCTCCGTTCGACGGCGGACAACGACAGTCGCGTCGGGTTGGCCGGGTCGACCGGGAACGTGACCTCGCTGGGGGGCGGGTCGGAGGGGAGCGCCAGGGCGATCCCCGCCGTCGCCGCGGCGCCGGTGGCGACGCCAGCGGCGGCGACCAGGGCCAGGGCACATCGCCGCGTGGAGCGGAAGGCGGCGCGCAGGGCGTGCGGTCGGGAGGCCAGCGTCCGGTCGAGCCGGTCGAGCACTCGCGCCTCGGAGGCGGCGGCCTCGTCGGCGGGGTTGGCGGTCTCCCGCAGGAACAGGAGCAGGTCGTCGAGATCGCGCTCAGACACGGATGCCTCCCTTCGGCTTGCCGGATCGCTCGGCGGAGCTGGTCAGCTCGGCGCGGAGGAACGAGCGCGCTCGGGCGATCCGTGAGCGGACGGTGCCGACGGCGATGCCCAGCGCGGCGGCGGTTTCCTCGTAGGACAGTTCGCCCCAGACGGTCAGCAGCAGGGCCTCGCGGTCGCCGAGCGACAGGCGACGCAGTGCGGCGGCCAGCTCGGCCGAGAGCTCCGGGACGTCGGCGGTTGGTTCGGACCGCGGGGCGGGCCGGGACACCGACTCGCGCTCCAGTGCGCGCAGCCGCCGGACCTCGTTGCGGTGGTGGTCGGCGATCACGTTGGCCGCGATCCCGAGCAGCCAGGGGCGGGCGGTCGGGAACCGGGGCTCGTAGCTGGCGCGCTGGCGAAAGGCCCGGAGGAAGACCTCGTGCGCGGCGTCCTCGGCGACGTCGGGACTCAGGCGCCCACGCAGGTACCGGAGGACCGCTCCGGTGTGGCGGCGGTAGAAGATGGCGAAGTGGTCGGGTTCATCGACCGACCTCGCCAGCGTCTCCGCGTCATGCGTGTCCGACTGCATCCACTTTCAGATCGTGGCGCGCGCCGAAATAGTTCGCGGATTCATACAATTGTCTGCAACGACCCCCCGAACGGGGGGTCGGCGGCGCTCGGCCGGTGCGCCGCGGATCAGCCGGGTCGGCGGCGGGACGGCCCGAAGCGGATCGCCATCTCCCGCAGGGCCAGGCTGAGCACCGGCCGGCCCCGGCCGATCCACGCCAGCGGGCCGTCGTCGGCGAACGACCACGACGCGGACGCCAGGTGGAGCCGGCCGAGCGCCTGGACCTCGGCAAAGGTCTCGCGCCCGTCGAGGCGGTGCGCGTTGGGCAGCGGAACCCGCCGCCAGCCGGGAAGCCGCCGGCCCTGCGTCGCGTCGACGGTCGCCGCGACGCGATCGTCGATCGTCGCCTCCGCCGTGATCCGGTTGCCCCAGCTCTGGCGGAAGCCGGCCAGGTGTTTGGGGATGCCCCACAACTCGCGGCCGCCCGCCACCGACGCCGGGCTGTCGACCCAGATCTGCGGGATCGTCGTCACCGGCCGGCGGCCGTGACGGGCCACGACGGCGACGAGCAACTCGTCGTAGCTGAGCACGCTGCCCGGCTCGTAGCGCACGAACGCCGTCAGCAGCAGCCCGTGGCGTCCGGCCGTCACCGGTCGGACGCCGGCCGGCAGGTGCGGGGCGACGCGGGTCCGGACCTCGTCGGCGTCGACCCGCCAGACCGTGGCGAGCATGCTCCCGCCCAGCTGCCAGGGTTCGGGCGGGAAGTCGGCAGCCGGTGTACGCATCGGGAGGACTCTACGCGCTGGACCTCCGCGCGACGACCTCGGTGTCGGGCCCGTCTAGCCGTCGTCCGCGGGCGCCGCGGGGTCTTCGGCGGCCGCGGTCTGCGCGGCGGCCAGCTCGCGGTTGGCCGCGACGGCGGTCAGCCGCGCGGAGCGCAGCGTCGGGGCCATCTTCAGCGCCACGCCCGCCGCCAGCTGGGCGCGCTTCGGGTCGTTCGCGGCGGTCAGCTCGAACTCGGCCAGCCGCTGCCAGCTCAGCGGGACCGCGGGCTGCATCGCCACGGCCTGCTCGAACAGCGCACGGGCGGCGGGGATCCGTCCGCGGACCACCTCGACCTGGGCGGCGGCGTAGATCGCGTCCTCGGAGAGCGGGTTGATCCGCCGGGCCTCCGCGGCCTTGGCCTCGGCGGTCGCCGGATCGCCGGCGTCGAGCGCCTCGAGCGCGGCCTGCCGGGCGTGCTCCGAGCGCAGCGGCTGGGCGACGCTGAAGAGCGCGGCGATCGCCACCGCGAGCGTCGCCACGGCGACCGCGGAACGCGGAGACCGCCAGGGGATCGGGCGGCGGCCGATCGTCGGCTCGGCGGTCTCCGGCTCGCGACTGCCGCGTCCGACGATCCAGCCCGCCAGCAGCATCACCGGCAGCGTCACGCCCGGAATGAACCAGACCCAGTCGACGACCGACGCGACGGCGAAGACCGCCACCACCGCGACCGCGGCGACCGCGCCGTCGCGGGGCGCGCGGGTTCCGCCGCGCAGCGGGCCGTAGAGGCCGATCGCCCGGCCGGCGACCGCCAGCCAGGCCAGGCCGAGCAGCAGCTGCAGCAGCAGCCCGACCCGCCCTAGGTCGGCCAGCGTCTGCGGCACCCAGCCGTGCGCATGCTCGACCGGGACGTCGGACTCCTCGCGGGCACGGGCCTGAACCGGACCGAAGCCGCCGGCCCCGACGCCGCGGGTCGGCGCCTCGCGGTAGACCCGGAAGGCCTGCTGCCAGTACAGCGATCGCTGCGATCCGACGGACGTCAGCCGCGACGCGTCGCCCGTGGTCGCCAGCTCGGTCGGGACGGTCAGCTTCTCCCAGGCGTTGCTGATGCTGCCGCCGAGGCCGCGCTCGCTGGTGGCCAGCATGCCCACCCCGGCGATCGGGATCAGCGCGACCAGCGCCAGCACGACCAGCCCGACCTGGCGACGGTCGGTCGACCGGATCCCGGCGAAGATCGTCGCGAACTCGATCGCCAGGCCGATCAGGGCCAGCAGCACGACGGCCGCCAGCAGCAGCACGCCGAGCTGGGTGCCGGACGACTCGCGGGCGGCCAGCAGCACGTTGTCGGTCGAGAGCGCGTTGTTGGCGAACGCCCAGATCCCGATGAAGCCGCCGCCCAGCACGGTGACGGCGAGCACCAGCAGGCTGTGCAGGCGCCGCGACGAGAACGCGAACCAGACGACCGTGCCCACCAGGCCGGCCAGCAGCGACCCGCGCGAGTAGGTCAGCAGCAGCACCACCACGGCGAGTGCGCCGACCGGGTACGCCATCGCGTTGAGCGGTCGGTAGCCGTCGCGGCGGGTGCCCAGCCAGAGCGACAGCACGAAGGTGAACGCCGCGATCACGCCGACCGCGTTCCAGTAGCCGAGCGGCTGCTGCAGCCGGGCGAACAGCTGATCGGGATCGAGGGCGCCGGGGAAGACCTTGGAGAGCAACGCCAGCACGGTGATCACGGTGGTGCCGAGCAGCACCCCGCCGAGTGCGGCCGGCCAGCGGAAGGGCACCCACCAGGCGGCCGCGGCGCCGGCGGCCAGCACCGCCATCGCCGTCAACGTGCGGTTGGCCTCCAGCCACGAGACGTCCGGTGCCACCGACCAGCCGATCGAGAGCCCGGTCCAGAGCGCGACGGCGGCGGCCAGGACCAGGACCAGCGCGCCCCAGGGCCGTACCGCGAAGCGGCCGCGCAGCGCCGCGAGCGTGCCGCCGCGATCGTCGGCACGCTCGCGGC
>CAZMVL010000090.1:0-14708 GCA_964569335.1 uncultured Paraperlucidibaca sp. | reverse complement strand
ACCAGACCGTAGGTGACGTAGCCGGCGCCGAGCCCACCATATTCCTCCGGAATGGTGACACCGAGCAGCCCGGCCTCCCCCATCTCCCGAAAGATCGCCGGGTCGGTCGTCTCCTCCATGTAGGCTTTCTCGACGCGGGTGCCGAGCCTGTCGGCCGCGAACGCCGCGGCGCCATCCCGGATCATCCGCTCCTCTTCGCTGAGCTGGCTGTCGAGGAAAAGCGGGTCCTGCCAATCAAACCCGACCTTCCCGTTTTCGTGGTTCTGTGGAGACGAGTTGCACGATGCCGACATGATAGCTTCCTGTAGTTCGGCTGACTTCAGCAGTGATTTACTTAGTTGATGAAAAAGCCGGCCCCTCTGTTCCAAAGGGCGGCGTCGGGAGTTGGCGCATAATGGCTTACTTGGCCACGCAGCCGGGCCAACTGTCCGCAGCTGATGGCGTTCCGCGACCGGCTGGCCGCCGATACCGCATGTCAATGATGATGGTGGCCAAGCTGGATGTCGCGGATTTCCTTGATCGTTGCCCTGATGACCTCGATCTGGCCGCTAATGTCGGCTTCATCCAGAAAACCGCCATCTATCAACGTATCTTCTGCGGCGTGCAGCCAGCAGTCAAAATACTGCAGGTCTATACCTTCCGGGCTTAGGCTCGCCTCGACGGCCTGATGTTCGGCCAGTTCGGCCGTCAGACGTCGTTGGAACGTTTTCCATTCGCATCGCCGCTCTTGCACCAATGCCACCATGACGGCGAATATGCGGGCATGCCAGGGCTCGCGGAACAGAGGGGCGTCCCCGCGACGTGGCGGCATCGTACATTGGGCAAGGCCGATCACCTCTCGGTGTTCCTTAAAGGCGCTCAAGATAGGACTCCCATAAATCGGCACTAATGGTTTCCCGCGGCTCGGCGCTCCGGCCCCACAATTCCTCGGCCGAAAAAGCGACCGTATAGCAATGCTGAGGGCACTGCCCGATGCCAGCGGCGACGGCGTCGGCGAATTGGAATACGCCGTTATCTTCGGTAATCACACCGGTACGACCCCGCAGATAGCGAGGCACACGTGTGTGCCCTGGTGGTGCATCTCGCGTGACCTGCACCATCTGACCCGCCGCGAAACTGGCAGGTTGGCTGTCCGCGGGAAACTCAAGCTGCGCACCAGCCATAAAGAAATCAATCAGCGCCTGCGGCCCGATTGGTTCCCGATTGGTCAAGTCGATATCAAATTCCTTCTTTCCCGTCTTGAGTTCGTTCTGGTTAACCAGACCCGCCTGCAGCAGAAGCGTTTCCGTCGCCATCACCCATTTCTCAAAGTAGCTGTGGCGCAAATATGCATCCGCAGAAATCCGCTCCAGCGCCTGCCTGTGGGTATCGGCATTAAATGGCACCACTCCCGCCAGTGCCTCAACTATCCCAAAGGCCCGTCTCTGCCAGTCGGCGCGAAACGTGTAGTCGTTATGGCGGTCTATTAGCCCGAAGCCATGCATGCCGCCCAGATCATGAATGCCGTCCATCTGGACCTCCTCAAACAGGCTTGCACTAGAGCCGTGCCGTACCGATCATGCCGTCGCGCGTCACCATTTCGGCAAGCTGTTCTAACGACGCGTTCTCGCTGCCTTCAGGCCGTTGGGGGATCACCAGGTAGCGTACTTCGGCTGTGCTGTCCCATACCCGAACCTCTACCTCGTCAGGAACTAAATAACCGAATTCGGCGATGACAGCACGCGGCTCGCGTACGACGCGGGCACGGTAGGCAGGGTTCTTGTACCAGGCTGGCGGCAGACCCAGCACCGGCCACGGATAACAGGAGCAAAGAGTACACACCACCACGTGATGTACGCTGTCGGTGTTTTCGAGCACGCGGATGTGCTCGCCCTGAAATCCGCTAAAGCCGAGCGAATTGATCGCTGCCGTACCATCGCGCAGTAGCCAATCGCGGAAATCGGGGTCGGTCCAAGCCTTGGCCACCACCTGCGCACCGTTGCGCGGCCCGATATTGCGCTCATAATGTTCGACGATGGCATCTACTGTTTGCGGGTTAATCAGCCCCTTTGCGATCATGAGCTCCTCGATAGCTCTCACCCTGAGCGCTGCCCCCATCTCGATCTCTTCGTGATCATGGTGATGATGGCTGCCGTCGTCGTGATTGCCACTCATGGCCTTTCTCCCTCGTCGATCTGGTGCCGCACCGCGGTCAGCTTGGTCTCATGGCGAGCCAACAGAGCATTGTAATCAACCCGCACGGCAAGTGTCCGTTCAATGTGCCGTGCCCCAACAAGTAAGGCGGCATCATCATGCAGCTTGCCTACCGCCTGGATTCCGACGGCTCGGCCATCTGCAAGCAGAAGGCCTGGCAGCGCGACAACTGGGTGACCAGTCTGATTGAACAAGGCGGTATAGCGGATGGTCGCTTCTAGCACCGCGTACGCTCTGTCGCCTATGGTGATGTCACGAGCGTCGCGTGTCGGCACATCCATGGGCATGGTTGGCACGACGAGCATATCGAAACCCTCGAGCGCCTTCTCGACTTCGTTGCGCATCTGTATCCGAGCCAGCTGTGCACGCTCATAGGCCTCGCTGCTAATGGAATCGGCTGCCACAATGGTTTGTCGCGCTAGCTCGGGATAGCTTTGCCAAACGTCGCCAAATTGGCTGCGGTGATATTTGGCGATCTCCGCCAAAGCGGTGACCATATGCAGGGACATGGCTTCTTCCGCGGACGGAAAGCCAACCGGTCTCACCTCCATACCATTCTTTGCAAGGCTGTGAGCGATCTTGGCCATTGCCGAAACCACCAAAGGATCGGCATCGGCGAAGTAGCGATGTGGAATTCCCACGATTAGTTGGCGACGGGGAAACGGTCCTGTTAAACCATCGGGCGCCAGCGCGTCCTGCAGGGCCACAAGATCGGCAACGGATCGCGCCATTGGCCCGACATGATCAAGGCTGGGCGCCAAAGGCCTTATGCCCTCGAGCGGCCAGCGGCCCCAGCTAGGTTTGAAGCCACAGACCGAACAGCAGGCTGATGGAATGCGGATGCTGCCGCCCGTATCGGTGCCAATAGCTGCATACGCCAAGCCCGCTGCAAGCGCCGCGCCTGAGCCGCCACTGGATCCGCCGACAATTCGGTCGGGGTCGAGCGGGTTGACGACTTCGCGCGTACTGGTGCCGAAGGCGCCGGAATCCGTATGGACCACACCCACAATGACCGCACCGGCGACGCGTAGCCGTCGCACGATATTCGCATCCTGAGCGGGACGATAGTCGCGCAGGTGCGACAGGCCGGAGCTGCACCGCGTTGGCGTCGTATCAATCAAATCTTTGACCGCAACGGGCACGCCATCCAAAGGTCCAAGCCATTGGCCTTGCCTGCGACGGTTATCTGCGGCATCGGCTTGCTGCAGCGCGTTGTCGACGACGATATCGCTGTAGGCGCCAACGTCGCACCACTTCTCGATCCGCTGCAGTACCGATATAGCCAGCTCGCGCGCGCTGATCTGTCCGCTGTCAAGCAGTGCCGCGATCTTATCGAGTCCCGCAAAAGCCAGCTCGGTTCCCAATGATAAGTCACTAGCCAAAGCAGGCGGCCCAGACGTCACCAGCTCGCCCGCACCGCTTTCCACAAAACGTAAATCGTATGGACGGTTTCTAGGGGACATCGACGGAAACGGCCTTTTCATTTCCTACGGATGGGACCCTGTCCTGCGCCTTGTTTCCCCTGTTCGAGGGCGACCCCAGCCGTCCGCGCTTCAACGTCAATATCCGTGAAGACGCGCCTGCTATTCCTCTAGGCAACAACACGACAAATATCACCAAAGCGAGACCGATGATGGTGTTGCGTATGTCGCCAAATCCCTTGGCGAGCTCATCTAGCATCATCATCAAGGCAGCGCCGACGACGGGTCCCCATGTGGAGCGCAATCCGCCGACGATAACGATGGACAGAACAAAGAGCAGGGTCGAGAAATCGAACAAGCTTGGCCCTGCAAACTTGAAGTGTGCAGCATAAACGGCGCCCATCAAACCAGTGAAAAACGCAGTCACTACGAAGGCGATGAGCCTAAACTTGGTCCGGTCTATCCCACGGGCGGACGCATATACGGCGCTGTTGCTGAGAGCACGGAAAGCCAATCCCAGCCGCCCGTGGATCACGGCGATCGACGCGACGAGGCAGATCGTCAGGACAGTGAGGACGGTATAATAGTTCCCGAGTATCCAGTTACCCTTGAGCAGCGGCCTGAAGCCAAGTTCTGGGAACTGTGAGAAACCGTTGCTGCCGCCGAAGAAGGGTTGGCATGATCCGAGGATCTGCGCGTAGCACGCAGAGTCGGTAATGATCAGTGACGCGACCATGTTGGTGATCGCGAATGTGAGGAGAGCGATGTAGGCCGTCGCGAGCCTCAGACAGGCGAGGCCGATAAACAAGGCTGCGATGGCGGCAAGAATGGCCGCGAGCGGCATGCCGGCCCAGGCAGACATGCCGAGATAGGTTCCCATCATGGCGAGGCCATAGGCGCCGATCGCGAAGAACAACATCTGCGCAAGCGAGAACACACCGGCGTGGCCGGTGAGAACGTTCCATTGCAAGGCAACGCCTGTCCAGATCATGAAGACGATTACCTGGCCGAGAAGGTACCGTTCAGTGATTACGAATGGCACGACGGCCATCAAAGCCACAAAGGTGGCCGCAATCATGAAATGTCGTTGGAGATTGCCTAGGCCGGTCATGATCTTACCACTTCGCCCTGCCCGAAAAGACCTGATGGCCGGATGACCAGAACGACAATCACCAGACCCAGCATGATCGGAAATCCAAATCGCAGTCCGAAATAGTATTGTATCGTCGCCTCAAACAGGCCCAGCAACAGAGCCGCGAACCCGGCGCCGGCGACGCTGCCCAGACCAGCCACGACGCAGATTACAAATGCTCTCAGTAGCGGGTTCTCGCCCATCTCCGGTGACAGGGTCGCGAGCGACGAAATCAGCACGCCGGCAGAAGCTGCGAGCACACCGGCGATGATCAAGACGTGCAGGTAGGTGCGCCCGGTTTCTACGCCCATGAGCATCGCAGCCTCGCGGTTCATTGCCGTTGCGCGGATCGCCAGACCGAAACGTGTCTTCGTCAGGAGCAAGGCGACTGCACCGATCAGCGCAACAGCCACGAGCAGGATCGCAAGAGACTGATACGTCACGGCCACCCCGCCGATGCGGAAGGTACCTTCAATCTGGATGGGTTGCCTGAACGGGTAGGCCCCGAAATTCTTCAGGATGAGATCCTCCAGCAGGATCGCTACACCGGCGGTCGCAATCATGATGTTGATTTCGAAATCCTCGGTCCCGAGCATAAAACGGACAACAAGGAAGTAGAGCAGTGATCCAACGATCGCGCCCGCCGCGAGCGCTACAAAGAAGCTCAGCCAAAGCGGCGCTCCCCAATAGGCTACAGCAAGATAGGCAGCGTAGGCTCCGATCGTCATAAACAGGCCGTGGGCCATGTTGAACAGGCGTATGGTGCCGTAGGTTAACGCAAGCCCGACAGACGCGAGAGCGTACATGGCCCCAAGCGTGATGCCCGTTACAACGATCTGAATGAACGCGTTCAACTGCTAATCCCCAAGATACGTTTTCAGAACGCTGCCGGAATTCTTCAGATCGCGAGAAGTGCCGCTCCAGGTCAGGTGACCGCCGTCGATCAAATGAAACATTGACGCAACGTCGGCAACGCGGCTCGGGTTTTCCTCCACCACGAGGATCGTCTTCCCGGACGACGCCAGACTTCCAAGCGCCTCGTAGATTTTCTCGATGACCAGCGGAGCGAGGCCAAGCGATGGCTCGTCAATCATCATCATCCTCGATCCGGCCATCATGCCCCTGCCGATGCCGACCATGCGGCGCTCGCCGCCGGACAGGCTGCTCGCAGTCTGCTTCCGGCGCTCACTGAGACGCGGAAACAGGGTGTAGACCTGTTCTAGGGCTTCCGAGACACCAGCATCCGTGCGCGTGAAGGCGCCCATCGCAAGGTTCTCTTCGACGGTCATGCCGCTGAACAGCTGATCTCCCTGAGGAACGAGAACCAATCCAGCGCGCACTCGTCCAGGAGCACCTTCGGGCAGCTTCTTGTTCTCGAAGTCGACCGACCCGGACCACGTCTTGTTCAACCCCGAGATGGTCCGCAGGAGCGTCGTCTTGCCGTGGCCGTTCGGACCAATCACGGCCGTAACGCTGCATGCGGCGACATCGAACGAGATACCGTGGAGCACCTTGAGATGCCCGTATCCGGAGGTTATGTCCCTGACGGATAGGAGCGCCTGAGCCACCTAGTTTGCCCTCAATGTCGCTGCTTCAGCGCCAAGGTAGACCGCACAGACGGTCTCGTCCTTGGCGATGCCAGCCGGTTCGCCCTGATAGATAATCTTGCCTTGGTGCATGATGACTGCTCGGTCCGCCACCTTCATCAGGAAGCGCATCACGTGTTCGATGAACACGATGCAAATCCCGCGGTTCTTCAGCGCAAGTATGACGTCGATGAATTCGTCCACTTCTCCAGGCATCAGGCCGCCGACCGGCTCATCGAGAAGCAGAATACGCGGATTGTGGACGACCGCCGTCGCGACCATCAGTTTCTTGCGCGCAATTGCCGGAATGTCCTCGACCAGAGCGTGAGCAAGTTCGGTGATGCCAAATTCCTCCAGATGCGCCATTGTTCGATCGCGCAGTTCGCGTCCGAAGAAGAGGCCGGGCCTTTGCTTTCCCGATCCGTAGACAAGCGCCGCCATGAGATTCTCGTAAACCGTCATGGTGGTGAAACCGCTTGTCACTTGAAATGTCCGCGCCATACCCTCTTGGAACAATTGGTGGGGCCGACGGCCGGTTATCGCTTCGCCCTGATAGAGAATCTGACCCCCGGAAACGGGGGTCAGACCCGACAGCAAGTCGAAGAAGGTGGTCTTGCCGGCCCCGTTGGGGCCGCCGATGCCGATCGTCTCTCCCGGGGAGATCGCAAGCGAGACGCCGTCTACGGCAGCAAGCGCACCATAGTCTTTCCTTACTTCTCTTGCTTCGAGTATGGGCGGCGCGAATGTCGCCACGACACGGTCTACCCCTTTATCCAGGACGGAAGCTCGAAATCAGCCACGTTGTAGGGAGCCGGCGCGATGATCTTGCCCGCCTCCGCCTTGTCCTTGATCTGGCTGAAGATGTGCGGCATCCCCAGAGACGGATCGTTCGTCTGGCTCGGATAGGCAAATGCGGAACGGGTCTTGGGATCGAAACGGATGGTTCCCATCGGACCACGATGTATCATCGTGGATAGCCGCGCTGCAATCTTGCGGTTCTGCTCCTCTTCGTAGGTCTTGCCTACGCCTCCGGCGAGCGAAGCCGCGGCAGCGTACATGAACATGGCCGAGTAGGTCTGGCCACCGCTGTTCGGCGACGAATTGGCACCGAAGCGCTTCGTATAGGCGTCCGAGAAAGCTGATCCGATCTCGTCCTGGAGAGCGCCGATTGTCGTTGCGTACAGCACGCCCTTCGATGCGTCGCCCGCAATGTCGCGGAACGCCCCGAGTGAGGCACCGTACTGCATATAGATCAGGCTGTTCGTCGGGTCGTTCATGAACTGCAGCATGAACTGAGCCTGGTCCTGCGGGAAGAAGTGCGTGACGGCGATCATGCCGGGCGGATCGGCGCGCAGTTTGGCAAGCGTCGGGCCCCACTCGGAGATCGGCGCCTGAACCGTCTCGAACAACGAGATTTCATAGCCGTACTGAGCTGCGTTTTCCTTGATCGCGTTCGCAATCTTGACGGAATAGGTGATCGGACCGGTGATGACCGCGATCTTCTTGTTCGTAGGCTTGAACTGGCCGCCGTCTTCAATGCCCTTGATGAAGTTCAGGAACCCGATGCCGTAAAACTCTTCCGACGGATCGTACATGAACGATTGCCAGTACTTCTCCGGATCCGATTGAATCAGCGCGTTGTGTGCGCTCGCCGTGTCGGAGTGGAGGTAAACGATGGACGCGTCGGCGGCGATGCCCTGCAGCACCGTCTGGGAGCCGAAATTGTAGCCCGACACCAGGACATTGGCGCCTGCCTGGTCAACCAACCTCTGTCCGGCGCTGGCGATCAGATCGTCACCGCCACTTTGCGTGTCTTCGAAGACGACCTTGAGCGGACGTCCGAGAATGCCGCCCAGCGCGTTGATCTCTTCGACAGCCATTTCCAGGCCGTTGCGGAATTCGATGCCATCGGCAGCGGCAACGCCCGTGAGGGGCAGCGGCGCGCCGACCACAATCGCTTCAGAGTCCTGAGCGACTGCACCCGTATTCATGGCGGCGACTATCGCGGTCGAACCGGCACCAAGCCCCACCGTCTTCAGGAAACTACGACGCGACTGCATGTCATCCGTATGTGTCATCACAAGGTTCCCCATTTTCGTTTTGAGTTTATGCGTTTTCAGTCACCAGATGGATCTTTGCTGCTGCATCGATCGCCTGGCGTTGGTGCGGGACGATCGTCTGCCCGACATACTGCGAGATCTGCGCCGCAAAGGGATCGTCGATCCCGCCCGGCCTGCCAGTCAGGCTTTCAAGAACTGCCAGGCCGCAATAGGGCACATAGGCTGCGGAGTAGCCGCCCTCGTGCGTCATCAGGACCCTGCCGTCACAGACTCCGTCGGCGACGTCTACGATGCGGCTGGCCATGTAGCGGTAGTCTTGGGAGGACAACATCATGTGGCCGAGCGGATCCATCGCCGAGGCGTCAAACCCCGAGGCGACCATAATCAATTCCGGTCGATGCCGCCGGAGCGCAGGAATGACGACGTCGTCGAATGCAGCCCGGTAGGCGCCGCTCCCCGAGCCAGGAGGAAGCGGAATGTTGATGTTCGCGCCGCGACCGGCACCGTCGCCGATCTCGTCGACCCTCCCCCTTCCCACGGGAAACAGGCTGTCCTGGTGGATCGAAATCGTCAGAACATCTGGGTCGGAGTAGAAAGCCGTTTCAGCGCTATTTCCGTGATGGACATCCCAGTCGACGATGGCGATCCGCTTGACGCCATGGATTTCTCTCGCGTGCAGCGCGCCGAGCACGCCGTTGGCCAGGAGACAAAACCCGTGCGCCCTCTGCGCATCGGCGTGATGACCTGGCGGCCGACAAAGGACATAAGCATTGTCCACGGCACCACCGAGAACGGCATCCACGGCCTCCAGGACGCCACCGACCGCCAGTCTGGCGATCTCGTAGCTGGCAGGACCGACCGGCGTCTTCGGGCCAACTGTGCCGTTTGCAGCGCCGGTCTCCTGAAGGAGCTTCAGATGCTCGGGCGTGTGGAAGCGGAGGATTTCCTTTTCGGTTGCCTTGCGAGGCTTGATGCGCACGAGGTGATCGTCAAGGTCCGACACCTCAACTAGGTTGCGGAACCGACGCTTGGTCTCCTCGTTCTCGGCGTGCTGGCCGGGTTGAACCGAAAGGCTCGGTGCCGCCAGCAAATTGAACCTCTGGGTGTCGTGCCACATGTAGTGCTCGTGAACGACCCATCCCGTCTGTCTGGCGATACGCTGTTTCAAGTTCGTTCCCCATCGAGTTGTTCGCTCCGAGGCAGCCTCTCGATTTTCTAATGCTAGCTTGCTGCTTAAATGAGTTGAAACGCTAGACCGCCATACTTAGTATGAATCTCATTTATGCATGGAGCGGGGCATTGCGGCAGGAACCAGAAGTCGATCTGCACGAGCGGCTAGCTCGACAGCTGGATTGGAACCTGCTGCGAACCTTTATCGCGATCGTACAGTATGGAGGGATTTCGCGAGCCGCCGAACATATCCACCTGACGCAGTCCGCTGTCAGTCACGCCCTAAAGCGCCTCGAAGAACAGCTGAACTGCAAGCTCATCGAGAGAACGGCGCGGCGCTTTGAAGTGACGCATGCGGGGCAGATGACCTACGCTCGGGCTGTCGAAATCCATAATCAGATCTCACGCCTCCGAGACATCTCCCAAACCGACAGCACGGAGATCTTCGGTCATCTAAGGCTTCTGTTCGCAAGCCGCCTGCAGTCTGCCCGGCTCGATCGCCTGCTTCGCGACTTCAACGCGACATGCCCGAGAGTGACAATCCACATCGACGTATTGCCGAGTTATGAAATCCAGGCCCTGCTCCAGCAAGGGTTGGCAAGCGCGGGCCTCTGCCTGCTCCGCGGTCATCCGCCCGGTCTGCAGGCCCAACTGTTCATGGAACAGACCTACGGCCTCTATTGCGGTATGGGTCACAGACTGTTCGGCAGGGCCGATGTGCAAGTCGGCGACCTCATCGAAGAAGACCTGGTCACCTTCCCTAGCGATCAAATGGGAGGGGTGCTTTCCCCGCTTACAATCTATCGTGAGCAGCACAGTTATCAGGGGCGGGTCGCGGCGACGTCATGGAACTTGGATGAGTTAATCCGGCTCGTGGAGATCGGGCTCGGAATCGGACTATTGCCCATGCACGTCGCGGCCTCGCTCACTGCCTCAGGTCGCCTGTGGCAACTGGCGCCCGTCAGCGGCATTGGGCCGATCAACATTCATCTGGTGTGGAACGATTCGACTGAAATGCGGCCTGCGGAGAAGGCTTTCATCAAGCTCGCCATGCAAAGCCTCGCCCACGGCGATGCCAATCCCAAGGCCTGACCCGCGTCCACTCCAGCGTGTCGATATACTCGACAGGCGCCAACGGAGGACCTCACCAGCGGTTGCATGAATGAGGGTCATACATATCATGTTGTAAAAGCGTGTTGCTGTAGCGACGGGGACGGCTAAGTCTATTCTAGCGGCGTAGATTGCGACAATGCTTTGCCAACGCAAACAACACAATCGCCACAATCAGGCACTTGCTAAAGGAGTTAGGTCCAGCATGAACCCAGCTCAGAAACTGGAGGCTGCCATTCCCCCGCATTTGCGGATGGAGCGCACGCAGGATCTCCGCGCGCCGCAAGATTTCGTTCCGGCGACCCGGTCGTTCTCGAGTAGGTTCAGCCCTTTGGTGCGGACGTTGCCGATGGTCTACTTTGGTGTTCAGCACCAGGGCGATACGGCCAAGGCACATGAACAATTCTCGAAACTGCGACAAGGCTTTGAAGAGCCTAACGGCCCACAATTCTGGGATCGGGCCGCGTATGTGGACGAGCGCGGATATACCAATTGGATTTTGGTCGGCTACTGGCGCGACCATGACACCTATGTCCAATGGGAGCGTGCTCGGGCGGCCGATTGGTGGCATGCGGCCGTCGACATAAAGGGATCGATCGGGTTGTTCCGGGAAGCCTACACTCCAGGCGTCGAGGACACGGAGACGACTTTTTCGCACCCTCATGCGGAGGGCTATTCGCACATCTGCGATCACTGGAGCGAGCCGACCGACAGTCACGATTACTGGGGCAGTGCAAGGGACCGCATAGCACGATCGCAGGTGGATCCACTGGAGCCGTCTGGCGAAGTCAGTACCAATCTGAAAGTTGGCGAAGACAGCGCAGGACGCCTTGTAACGGTATGGCCGCACAATAATCTTTGCCTGCTGCGCTCGGGCCAGGACTGGTCAGAGACCGAGGCCGACGAGCGGAGTTTCTATCTCCAACGCGTCGAACCGATCCTCAATGCGGGGATGAAGGAAATCCGCGACGAGGGCCTCGACAAAGGCTGCATCTACAATCGCTACATGACCGTTGCCACAGACGATGGGACAGCAATCGAGAAGACGTATAGCCTCAGCGCGTGGAAATCGCTCGAGCAGATCGAAAACTGGGTTCGGCAAAAGACTCACCTCGCGATCTACCATATCGGCGTGAAGCACTATCAACGTGTTGGGCCTGATGCTCGGCTAAGGCTCTATCACGAGATGTTTGTCATGCGGGCAAAAGACCAGCAATACGCCTACTTCAATTGTCATGCGCAGACAGGCATGCTCCGCGCCGTGGTGACAAAATCGGCAGGCGTTTCTGGTCTTCAAATGACAGTGGAAGCCTGACTGTCACGCGACACTTGGATAGCTTGAGTGGCTGGCCTGCGGCGAGAATTTGGCCGGCGTGTTAGAACACATGTTGATGGTCTCGCGCTCTCCTACGCTGCGCCATGAATGTGATCGATGGCTCTCGAAATAGGAGCTATCGCCCGTTGGCTCTACGAAGGATTCCCCGTGTCTGGCCATGTCTCCCATGCGGCACATTGTAGCACGTTCACGGCGAGCTGGGATGGAGAGAAACTCGATGTCCGCCCTCACCCCGCCGATCCCGACCCCTCGCCAATACTCGGGAATTGGACCGATGTCCTGCGCCATCGTGCTCGCATCTTACCGCCAGCAGTCCGCACGGGCTGGCTCGAAAACAGTCCGATGTCGGGGCGTCGCCGTCTAGATAGATTTGTGGAAATGGATGGGGACGAAGTGCTGCCGCTTGTCGCCACCACGATCGGCGAAGTCCGTGAACGATGCGGGCTGTCGATGGGCGCATGGTTTGGCCCGGCCTCCCAAGAGGCGGACAGAAGTGAACGCCAGCATGGCAATCCCAATACGGTATGCCGCGACATCGGCACTTCAAAACTAGCGCAAGGGTGCAGTGGGCAGGTCTGCATCGTTGCGGTGAGCCGCTATGAGGGGGCGCCTTCCTCCCATCAAGGCCTATGAGCCGCCTGCACTGAACGCCGCGCGTTGATAATCTATCGCCCTTAGAGGACCGCATAATGTCGAATTCCGCTATCTCGTTCCGTCGGCAAGAAGCCATTTCGCGGGGTGTAGGAGTCACGACACAGATCTATGCCGAGCGCGCAGAAAACGCCGAGATCTGGGACGTTGAGGGTCATCGATACATAGACTTCGCCGCGGGTATAGCAGTCGTGAATACGGGGCATCGGCACCCGAAGGTCGTCGCCGCGGTCAAGGAACAGATCGACCGGTTCACTCACACTTGCCATCAGGTCGTGCCGTACGAGAACTACGTGACGCTGGCCGAGCGGCTGAACAAGGCCGTCCCGGGCGACTTCAAGAAAAAGACGATCTTTGTCACGACCGGTGCTGAGGCGGTCGAAAACGCTGTCAAGATTGCGCGCGCGGCGACCAGTCGCTCGGCGGTGCTCGCGTTTACCGGAGCGTTTCACGGCCGCACCTTCATGGGAATGGCGTTGACGGGCAAGGTACAGCCCTACAAGGCCGGCTTCGGCTCGATGATGCCGGACGTCTTCCACGTGCCGTTCCCGGTCGAACTGCACGGCACCTCGATCGAGGATTCGGTCAGGGTGCTCGATAAGCTATTCAAGGCGGACGTCGACCCCAACCGTGTCGCGGCCTTCATCGTAGAGCCGGTACAGGGCGAGGGCGGCTTCTACGAAGTGCCCAAGGCGTTGATGGTCAAGCTGCGCGAACTCGCCGACAAGCACGGCATCCTGCTGATCGCGGACGAGGTGCAGACCGGGTTCGCCCGGACCGGCAAGCTGTTCGCCATGGAGCACTACGGCGTGGCGGCCGATATTACCACCATGGCGAAGGGGCTCGGCGGCGGCTTCCCGATCGCGGCCGTCACCGGCCGTGCCGACATCATGGACGCGCCCGGGCCGGGCGGCCTTGGCGGCACCTATGGCGGCAACCCGATCGGCGTTGCGGCGGGCAATGCCGTGCTCGACATCATCGCGGACGAGGACCTGTGCGCGCGCGCCGAGCGCCTGGGGGCCCGCCTCAAGCAGCGGCTGCAGTCGCTCGCCGACTCGGTGCCGCAGATCGCCGACATTCGCGGACCCGGCTTCATGAACGCCGTCGAGTTCAACATCCCCGGCGGCAGGGCGCCGAATGCCGAGTTCGCCAACAAGGTCCGCGAGAAAGCCCTCGAGAAGGGGCTTATCCTGCTGACCTGCGGCGTCTACGGAAACGTCATCCGCTTCCTTGCGCCAATCACCATCCAGGACGAGGTGTTCAGCGAGGCGCTCGACATTCTCGAAGACGCGCTGCGCGTCTGCGCCGCGGAGGTCTGAACCGTGAGCATTTCGAACGCGCTTCTGTCGAAGCTGAAGGACCCATCGCTGGTCACCGACAAGGCGATGATCGGTGGCGACTGGATCGCCGCGGGCGACGCCGGCAAGACATTCGAGGTGACTAACCCGTCTACGGGCGATGTCATCGCGGTGCTGCCCGACCTGAACCGGGGCGAGGCGTCCCTTGCGATCGAAGCGGCCCATGTGGCGCAGAAGGTCTGGGCCAGGAAGACGGGCAAGGATCGCGCAGCGGTGCTGCGCAAGCTCTACGAACCCATGGTGGCAAATGCCGACGACCTCGCCACCATCCTGACCATGGAGATGGGTAAGCCGTTTGCCGAGGCCAAGGGCGAGATCCTCTACGGCGCCTCCTATGTCGAGTGGTTCGGCGAGGAGGCCAAGCGCGTCTATGGCGACACGATACCCGGCCATCAGCCTGACAAGCGAATCATCGTCATCCGCCAGCCGGTGGGCGTGGTCGCGGCGATCACGCCGTGGAACTTCCCGAACGCCATGCTCGCCCGCAAATTTGCGCCGGCGGTGGCGGCGGGCTGTGCGATGATCTCGAAGCCGGCGGCCGAGACGCCGCTTTCGGCGCTGTCGCTTGCCGTCTTGGCGGTGCGGGCCGGCTTGCCTGCCGGCGTGTTCAACGTCGTCACCTCGAATGACTCGTCCTCGATCGGCAAGGAGTTCACCGAGAACGAGAAGGTGCGCAAGCTGACCTTCACCG
>CAZMVL010000089.1:2251-14782 GCA_964569335.1 uncultured Paraperlucidibaca sp. | reverse complement strand
TCGCCGCCCGCGCCTGCACCGCCGACTCGTCGGGCCCCTCAGCACCCGCCAGCGCTACGCCGGCCCCCAGCAACGCTCCAACCGCAGCGACGGCAACCACACCGCGCCGCAACGACAAACTCAACATGGGACCTCCCACCCTGGATAACGGATCGCACCCCACGACCACTGACTCACCGTATGCGGGTTCTCCAACAACCCACCGAGCGTCATCGTGCCCACATAGCTATGACATGCGGAACTCCATCCATCCGCGAAGCTGGCGTAGAGCGTCCAGCCTCCTGGCAAGTGCGCACCGACGCGGATGCGTCGGGCGCTGGATTCCGCGAGTCCGCCGCTAGCGCGAAGCTGCGATACGGAGCCGCTCGCATCCCGGCCACCGTTGGCCGCGAGCGTTCCGTCTTTCCACCACCATTCCACCGCATTTGCGGTCGCTGGCAGTGCGATGAAGCATGCCAACGTGACCAGCCCGACAACGACGTGTTGTCGCATGCTGTACCCCCTCTGAACTGTTGTAGGACTGCACGCTGGCCAGCGGCGGCCCGCAGCATCCCCCACGTGCGGGGAGCCGGTCAACCGCGGGAATTGCCTCGGCGACACCGGGCCGGGTCGCGGTCGTCACAGGCATGCCCCAGAGGACGATCGCGCGCCCGACTACCCATTCACGGCCGCGGCGTCGCGGGCTAGACGAATTGTCGGGCGGGCACCGCACCCCGCGAAAGTTGGCGTGTTGCCGCTCGTCACGCCGTCCCCACGACGCCGAGTCATCAACCCGGGCACCGTCGCATCGCGGCTGCCCAGCGCCGTCGGCGCCGCGCCCGATCGCGCATCCACGCGTACGGGTGCGGCCCGATCACCCTGATTCCAAGCGGCACACGGGCACCGTGGCCGACGGCGCCCGGTGGTCGACTTCGACGCCACCGAGATGCCTGCATCGGTCCCGGATCGTGGCTGCGTTCCGGCGCGTCGAGGTCGACCGATGATCTGTGGCAGCGGACCCCAGAGGGACCGCGATCGACCGTTTGCAAACGTGATGTCTGGCGCGCGTTGATGTCGTCGTCTACAAATGCATGTGCGCTCGGCGTTCGTACGCTTCGACCGAGAACCAGACCCCAGCGAACGCTCGCCGTGCCGCGAAGGGCCGAGGAGGATTTGTGACAGATACGACGATGCTCGAACAGGCGGAGCTGACCCGCAGTGCCGTGAGCCTGGCGCAGGGGAGCGGCATGCTGGCGGCCTGCAACGTGGTCCACGCCCTTGCCTCCGGCGCCAGCGTCGACCTGCATCTCCGGGAGTTGAGCGCCCGCACCGCCCGCCTCGTCGACGCCGCTGCGGACCTGACGAGAGAGCTCGCCGCGATCCTCGACGACGCGGCCATCGAAGACCAACGTCGGGCCACGGACGGCTCGTCGTCGAGCGTGTGGCTGGCGCCCGTCGGCGCCGACCGCGTCGCCGACCAGCTTCGAGACCGCCTCTTGCGACTCGCCGACCAAGCAGTACCGGTCGCGTCCGCCGCCAGCGACGTGATCGGCCAACTACCGCGCGCGCAGAGCAACCCCACCGGGATGCAGCGACGCCATCGCCTGCAACAGGTCCGACGGCGCGCACGAAGCCTCACCCACCGGGGACTGTAGGCGCCGGCTGCACCCCGTCCGGCAATCCTGCTCCCCGATCGACCAGCGTGAAGCCGTTCGAGGTTGCGGCCTGCTGCCGCAGCAGGTCCTATGGTCGTGCGGTGCGCATCGTGTCGCTGCTGCCCTCCACGACCGAGATCCTGTTCGCGATCGGGGCGGGCGACGACGTGGTCGGCGTGACCTTCGAGTGCGACTTCCCGGCCGAGGCTCGCCGCCGGCCGATCGTCTCGACCTCGGCGATGCCCGAGGGGCTGGGCCCGCGGGAGATCGACGACTTCGTCGCCGCGGCCCTGCGCCGGGGCGACGACCTCTACCGGCTGGAGGCCGACGCGCTCGCCGGGCTGGACGCCGACCTGGTCGTGACCCAGGACCTCTGCGCGGTCTGCGCGGTCGACGTCTCGGTGGTCGACGATGCGCTCGCCCACCTGGGCTGCCAGGCCGAGGTCGAGACCGTCGACCCCCACACCGTCGGCGAGGTGCTGGACTCGATCCTCCGGCTGGGAGTCCGCAGCGACCGGAGCGGGGCGGCCGACGACCTGGTCCAGGGTCTGCGGTCGCGCCTGGCCGTCGTGCACCGAGCGGTCTCCGGCCGACGCCCGCCCCGCGTCCTGGTCCTGGAGTGGACCGACCCGCCCTACGCGCCCGGCCACTGGATCCCCGAGATGGTCGAGCGGGCCGGGGCCCTGCCGGTGCTCGGTCGAACCGGCGAGAAGTCCGTCCGCGTGACCTGGGACGACGCAATCGCGAGCGCTCCCGACCTGGTCGTCTGCGCGCCCTGCGGGTTCGACCTGGACGCCGCCAGCGCGCTCGCCGTCCCCGTGACCGAGCGCTTCCCGACGGTGCCGGTCTGGGCGGTCGACGCCAACGCGTCGTTCGCCCGCCCGGGGCCGCGGATCATCGACGGGATCGAGGACCTGGCCGCGATCCTCCATCCCGACGCGGGCCTCGGCCCGCCACGGGCGGCGCGGCAGGTCGGGGGCACCCGCCACCGCCCGCGCCCGTGAGACGACGTCTTAGACGACGCGCGCCGCGCCGCGCCGCGCCGCTCAGCCCAACTGCTGCGTCCCGATCACCGACAGCAGCCGCAGCTTCTCGGCGCTCTCGCTCCCGGGCACCGCGGTGTAGACGAGCAGCGTGTGCGCATGGTCGGGGTCGAGCAGCACCTGGCAGGTCAGCTCGAGGTCCCCGACCTCCGGGTGGACGAAGCGCTTGAGCTCGCGCGGGCGGACGCCGATCTCGTGCTCGTCCCACGCCGCGCGGAACTCGTCGCTGCGGGCCAGCAGCAGGTCCGCGAGCTCCGCCGCGCGCGAACCCGGGCCCCGCAACGTGACCACGCCGCGCAGTCCGGAGGCGAACATCCGGGTCAGGAACGGATGGTCCTCCGGCGCGTAGCGGCGCCGGGTGGCGGGATCGGTGAACCAGCGGTAGCCGATGCTGCGGGACGGCCCGCTGAAGCCGGTCAGGTCACCGGTCAGCGCCACGCCGAGCGGCGTCTGGAGCAGCGTCTCCCCCAGCTCGGTGACGATCTCGGCCGGCGTGTCGTGCAGGCGGTCGAGGATCCGCAGCAGGCCCGGACCGACGTGATCACCGTCCGCGCCCCGGCCCGGCGGATGGTGCCCGGCCAGCCGGAACAGGTGGTCGCGCTCGTCGAGCGACAGGCGCAGCGCCCGCGCGACCGACGCGACCATCTGCGGCGACGGCTGCGGGCCGCGCTCCTGCTCCAGCCGCGCGTAGTAGTCGGTCGACATGTGGGCGAGCGACGCCACCTCCTCGCGGCGCAGGCCGCTCGTACGGCGCCGGCGCCCGCGGGCCAGGCCGACGTCCTCGGGTTGCAGCGCCTCCCGACGCCGCCGCAGGAACTGCGCCAATCCGGTCCGGTCGATCACCATCGCTGCCTCGCTCGGGTACGCGTCCAGTTCTACCGCCCCCGCCGCAGCCTATCCACGGATCGACGGTCCCCCGATGCGCGCGCCGGTCGGAGGCGCGACCCGCGGATCGACGATCCCTGGATACGGGCCGCCGTCTGCGCAACGGTGAAGGCCCAACCCCCGCCAAGGACGAGCGACATGCCGCGCAGAGCGATCGAGATCACCATCCCCGACCTGACCGGGACCCGCGCCGTCGTCACCGGCGCGAGCGACGGCATCGGCCTGGGCATCGCCACGCGGCTGGCGGCCGCCGGTGCGGAGGTCGTGCTGCCGGTCCGCAACCCGACGAAGGGCGAGGCCGCGCTCACGGCGATCCGCGAGCGGGTCCCCGGGGCGAACGTCTCGCTGCGCGCCCTCGACCTCTCCTCGCTGGAGTCGGTGGCGGCGCTCGGCCGGACGCTGCGCGACGAGGGCCAGCCGATCCACCGGCTGATCAACAACGCCGGCGTGATGACCCCGCCCGACCGCCGAACGACCGCCGACGGGTTCGAGCTGCAGTTCGGCACCAACCACCTGGGGCACGTGGCGCTGGTCGCGCGGCTGCTGCCGCTGCTGCGGGCGGGACGGGCCCGGGTGACGTCGCAGATCAGCGTCGCCGCCAGCCGCGGCACGATCACCTGGGACGACCTCGCCTGGGAGCGCTCCTACGACGGGATGGCGGCCTACCGGCAGTCGAAGATCGCCTTCGGGCTGTTCGGCCTGGAGCTCGACCGCCGGAGCCGGGAGCACGGCTGGGGGATCACCAGCAACCTGTCGCATCCCGGCGTCGCGCCGACCAGCCTGCTCGCCGCGCGTCCGGAGATGGGCCGCAGCCAGGACACGCGCGAGGTCCGGCTGATCCGCGCCCTGTCGGCCCGCGGGATCCTCTTCGGGACGGTCGCGACCGCCCAGCTGCCCGCGCTCCACGCCGCGACCTCACCCGACGCGGAGCCCGGCGCGCTCTACGGGCCGACCGGGATCGGGCACCTGGGAGGACCGCCCGGCCCGCAGAAGCTGTACCGGCCGCTGCGCAGCGGCGACGACGCCCGGCGGATCTGGGACGTCTCGCTCGATCTCGCCGGGCTGAGCGACCTGGCGGAGCGCGTCGGGTAGCCCTCGGGTCGGCGCCGCGACTACCGCCGGCCGAGCACCGTCGCCGTCGCCTTCCGGGTCGTCTGCCGCCCGTCGGGCGCGGTGAAGGTCACGGTGATCGCGACCTTCGCCGACTTCTGCCGCCGGAGGGCCGCCGTAGCCGCGCGGCTCGGCTGGAGCACGATCCGCCGGACACCAGGCGTGCGAACGGTGACCTTGGCGCGGGCGTAGACGATCCGCTTGCCCGCGATCCGCGCACGGACCGTGACGGCGACCCGCCCGGCGCTGGGCAGCGTCAACGCCAGCCGAACCGTCGACCGCCTGGCCACCACCGGCTTCGCGATCGTGAAGGCACCGACCGCGCCGACCGGCGGGGTCGTCCGGGTCGGGGTCGTGGGAGGCGCCACGGGGGAACCGCCATCGGCCGGCGGCGGTGACGGGTCCTCGACCGGCGGCACCGGGACGGCGCGCACCGTGACCACCAGGTCGGCGCTCCGCGGACCGTCGACGCCGCCGAGCCGCGCGTAGGCAGCGAGCGTGTGCGCGCCCGGCGCGAGCGGCGCGGTCGTCGTCAGCGACCAGGCGCCGTCGCCGTCGGACACGGTGCTGCCCAGGGTCCGTCCGGTCCCGTCCACGATCACGATCGTCACGGCCGCCAGCGCCGAGCCCGACAGCGTGACGGTCGGATCGACCGGACCCGTCGGCGTCGCGATCGTCGGTGCCGGCAGCACCGTCACCGTCGGGCCGTCGACCGGCTCGCCGACGTCCGCTCCGACCCGCTGAGCGGCGGTCAGCGCGTGTCGTCCGCCCGGCAGCGTCACCCTCGCGCTCCAGCGGCCGTTGCCGTCGGCGGTTCCCGTCCCGACCGGCAACCCCGCCGCGGAGACCGCCACCACGGCGCCCGGCACGGCGTCACCGGCGACACTCGCCGTGTCGCCGACGGCGACCACCGGCGTGTCCGCGACGATCGTCAGCGCCGTCCCCCAGACCGTGACGTCGCGGGTCGCGCTGCGGGCGCTCTCGTTGCCGGCGACCGCCTGGGTCACCGCGTAGCGGTAGGTCCCAGCGGGCCGGGTCAGCGTGATCGCGTACGCGCCGGCCGCATCGGCGGTGCCGGTTGCGACCGGGGTCGATCCCGCGTCCTCGTAGACCGCGATCGCCGCGTCCGCCAGGGCGGTGCCGGTCATCCGCACCGGTCCGGTCACGAACGCGGCGGAGACCTCCAGCGTCGGGGCCGCCGGCGGGAACCGCACCGTCACCGTGCTCGCCACGCTGGTCGCGCTGCCGATCTGCTGGACCGCCGAGACGAGGTACTGGCCGACCGCGGGCAGGGTCACCGACGCGGTGAACGTCCCGTCGCCGCCAGCGGTCACCGTGTCCACCGCGTCGCCGCCGCGGCGCACCGTGACGGTCGCTCCGGGGAGCGCGGTGCCGGTGACCGCGAACGACGCGCCGACCACCGCATCGCGATCGGGCGCGGTCAGCGTCGGGGCCGCGACACCGGTCACCGTCAACGCCGCCGTCGGATCGCTGGTCTCGTCCGTGCCGTCGACCTCCGCCGCCTGCCGGAACGTGACCGTCTGCGCGCCCGCGGCGACGGTCACCGACGCCGACCAGGCACCGCCGTCGTCGGCGGTCGCGTCGACCGGCTGGCCGCCGAACGTGCCGGTCACGCTGGCCCCCGGGTGGGCGGTGCCGCTGATCGTCAGCGCACCGGTCGCGGCGTAGCCGGGCAGCGTCACGGACGGCGGCGCCAGCCGCGGGGTCGCCACCACGGTGACCGCGGCCGACGCCCCGCTGGGCGGGATCTCCCCGCCGACCTGCTGGCGCGCGGTGATCGTGTTGGTCCGTGACGCCGCCGGGATCGTCCGGCTCCACGCGCCGGTGGTGGCGTCGGCCTGCGTCGTGAACGTCGTCACCGCGCCGGTGGGGGCCTCGCGGTCGATCAGCACCGTCGCGCCGGGCAGCGCCTGGCCGGAGAGCGCGATCGCGTCGCCCGCCGCGGCGGTCGCGGTGCTGTCCCGCTGGAGCGTCGGCCGGGGCGGCAGGACGACCAGGCTGCGCGCCGTGCTGAGCGGGCCGGAGAGGCTACCGCCGACCCGCTGCGACACCCGCACCACGTGGGTCCCCGGCGTCGTGGCCGCGGTCGTCGAGAACGCCCCCGTGGCGTCCGCGGTCGTGGTCGCCGTCGGCAGTGACGCACCGTCGACGAAGACATCGACCGTCGCCCACGGATCGGCGGTCCCCGCGACGACGATCTCGCCGTCGCCCTGCTCGTCCCCCGTCGGCCGGGTCACGTCCGGCGCGGGCGGCACGACGGTGACCGTCCGCTCCGCGTCGGCCCCGGTCACGCCGTCGAGCCGCTGACGGACGGCGATCGCGCGATCGCCGTAGGTCAGCGGCGTCGTCGTCGAGGCGCTCCAGGACCCGGTCGTCGCGTCGGCGGTCGTGGTGGCCAGGGTCGTGGCCCCGTCGACCACCGTCACCGTCGCCCCGGGCAACGCGGTGCCCGTCAGCGCGAACGTCGCCTGGACGTGCTCGGCGTCCGCCGGAGACGTCACCGTCGGCGCACCGACGCCGACCGCGAGCACCGGCTCCGACGCGCCGGAGAACGCGGGGTTGCCGGACAGGTCGACCTGCGTCGCGCTGATCGCGTTTTCGCCGGCGACGGCGGTCAGCGTGAGGATCCAGCGCCCGCTCGCGTCGGCCTGGCTCTCGCCCGCGGACTCGCCGTTCACGAGCACGACGATCTGCGCGTCGGGCCGGGAGGTCCCGGTGACCTCGATCGGCGCGCCCGCCGCGAACGTCGTCGCCGGGATCGACACGGTCGGCGGGTCCAGCAGCAGGATCAGATCCAGCTCGACCGGATCGCTCGCGGTGCTTCCGACCGGGGTCTGCGTGACCGCGATCCGCGTCAGCCCCGCGGGCAACGTCACCGGGATCTCGAACGAGCCGTCGGGCTCGGCGACCGCGGAGGCCACCGGCGTGGCGTCGTCCGGCTCCGCGTAGATCCGGATCGTGGCCCCCGGCGCCCCGGCACCCACGATCCGCAGGTCGCTGGCCCGCACCGGCTCCAGGTCGCCGGGGGACGTGACCTCCAGCGCGTGCGGATCGACGACCACGGACACCGTGGACGTGCGGTCGGTCCCGCCGACCGTCTGGCGGACCGTCAGCATGTGCGGTCCGTCGGCGAGCGGGACCGTGGTCCGCAGCGACCAGCAGCCGCAGGCATCCGGCGTGGTCCGGCCGATCTCCGAGCCGTGCTCGTCGGTGACGGTCAGCTCGACCCCGGCGAAGCCGTAGCCGCGGATCGCGAAGGTCGGACGCACCGCGGCGTTCGGCGTCGGCCGCAGGACGCCGGGGGCGGTGCGGCCCTCGACCTCCACCGGGTCCGAGACCTCGATCCCGTCCTGAACCACGTCGAAGGCGTTCGTCCCATCGGCCAGGCTGACGTCGGCCGTCCACGCACCGTGCTCGTCGACCGTCGCGTCGGCGATCGGGGCTCCGCCGCGACGGATCAGCAGCGCGGACCCGGGGTAGCCGGTACCGCTGAGCGTCACCGATTCGCCGCTCATCGCCTCGTGGCGGTCGGCGTCGATCGTGGGGATCGGCGTGACGGTGACGGCGAGGGTGGTCTCCGCGCTCGTGACCTGCGCGATGGCCTGGGTGACGCGGAGCGTCTGCGGCCCCGAGGCGAGCGCGGCGACGGTGATCGAGAAGCAGCCGCAGGCGTCGACCGTCTCGGTGCCGATCGTGGTGCCATCCTCGTCGGTGACCGTCACCTCGGCCCCCGGCAGCGCGGTGCCGGTCACGGTCGGAGTCCCCCGGACCCGGTCGCCGTCGGCCGGAGCGGTGACCGGCGGAGCGAAGACGCCGACGATCGTCGGGCCGGTCGCGGTGAACAGGCCCTGCTCCACTCCCAGCACGTTGTCCCCGTCGCCCAGCGTGATCCCCGACGTCCAGGTGCCGTCCGACCCGACCGTGACCGGCAGCCCGGCGGCGACGCCGTTGACGGTCACCTGCAGCGGATAGCCGCGACGACCGGTGCCGGAGACCGCGACCACGGTGCCGCTGCGGGCCGCGACCGGGTCACCGTCTGCGGTGATCGTCGGCTGACTGTCGACGACCTCGACGGCGGCCTGGGCGGTCTGGCCGTCCAACGTCGCGCTGACGGTGACCGTCGTCGGGGCCGCGGGCGCGGTCAACGCCGTGGTGGCGACGCCGGCGACCAGCGGGGCCCATGCGCTAGCGAGCGTGCCGCCGCTGGCGGTGAACACGACCGTGCTGCGCGGGAACGATGGCGTGACGGGCTGATCGTCGCTGTTGCGGTCGATCGCGCCGGTCGCGGTGACCGTGTCGCCGACCTCCAGCGGGTCGGTCGCGACCGACGCGCGCAGCCGCAGCCACGGGGCCGTCGTCGTCCTTGCCTCTCCGGGGCCGGTCAGCGTGGTGCAGCCCGGCGTGTTCGGGCCGGTGTTGCAGCCCCACCAGTTGTCGGTCGCGTCGGCGTCCATGCCGTCGTTGTAGAGCCCGTTGGGGATCGACGGCGAGAACCGGTTGCGCTGCAGGATGGCCGTGGAGCTCCCGGCGTAGGTCAGGAACCCGTACGTCCCTCGCTCGAAGCTGCTGTCGGTGACCGTGATCGGGCCGTTGCCGGCGCTGATCAGCCCCGAGTACGCCGTCGGCGGGTTGAAGCTGGTCCGGGTGACGGTCGTCTGGGCCCCGGTCGCGTACATCGCGTCGTTTCGGGTGTCCAGGCTGACCCCCGACACGACGATCGACGCCCCGCCGTAGATCCCGGTCGAGATGTGGCTGAAGACGGAGTTGCGGACCGTCGTCGGATTCAGGTTGTAGATCCCGAACGAGCCGTCGGCGGCGGCCGAGTTCGCGGACCGGAAGGTCAGCCCGTCGAAGGCGATGTCGTCGGCCTGGACGAGGAAGCCGAAGCCGCCCGGGGCGACCAGCAGACTGGCTGTGTCGCCGGTCTGCTCGTCGGCGGGGACGCCGGCCTGCGGACCCGACCAGGTGATCCCAGGGACGGTCAGGAAGTTGGTGTCGGGCGTGTAGACGCCCGCGAGCAGGTGCACGACGTCCGGTTCGGCGGTGGCCGACGCCTGGGTCTGTGCGTAGACGACGCTGCTGCACGGCTGGGTCGGCGTCTGGCAGTCCCCGGCGTTCACGCCGCTCGGGTCCAGGTACAGGTCGGCGGCGAACGCAGGCGGCGAGAGGAGCCACGCGAAGGCGATCAGGGCCGCCCCGACGGCCGGCAGGATGCGGCGTAGTCGCCCCGCGACCCCGGAGCCGCGGCGCGCCGAGCCGGTGGGGACCTGGTTGGCGTCCGGGGAACCGGCCTCGACTCGGGGCACGACGGGCACCGTATAGCAGGGACCGCCCGGGCGAAAGGGCGCGTCGCGCGCTCCTTGCGGGGCGCAAACCCGGACGCGCGGCCGGCCAGGGGCCATCGGCGGCAGGGGCGACGCGCACCTCCGGCTCCGTGGCGTCGGCGTAGCCCGCCACACGCCTGGACAACTCCACTGGACACGCGCCGTTCGCAGGCGTACGCTCGCGCCCACCAGAGCCCAACCAGCCGACACCACCCTGTCCCTGCTGCGCCCGAGCGTCCGGCCCGACGGCCGGTCTCCGACGCACCTCACCAGAAGGCAGTCAGCATGCGAACGTCCCACCTCCTGGCCACGGCTGCGGCCGTGACCGTGGCCCTCGCGGCCGCCGCACCAGCGACCGCGGCCGTCGACGAGGTCTTCGTCGACGCCCCCGATCCCGTGGAGTGCGTGGTCCAGCCGAGCGGCCTGACCGCCGGTCAGCGTCACTGCACGGGCGCCACCAGCCCGTACATGTCGACCGTCCCGAGCTTCGACGGCACGCCGATCGACGTCACCTTCACCCTGCCGCCCGCCCCGAGCGGCGGTCCCGACGCGAACTACCCCGTGGTCGGCGTCTTCCACGGCTACGGCGGCCAGAACTTCCAGCCGTCGAGCGGCGAGGTCCAGCGCTGGGTCCGCCAGGGCTACGCCGTCCTGTCGATCACCGACCGCGGCTTCCACGGCTCGTGCGGCGTGCTCGTGCCGGTCAAGACCGGCCCCTGCGAGAACGGCTACATCCGGCTGATGAGCCGGGCCTACGAGGTCCGCGACGCCCAGTACCTGCTGGGCCTGCTGGTCGACGAAGGCGTGATCGACCCGCAGCGGATCGGCGTCAACGGCGGCAGCTACGGCGGCGGGATGGCGCTGCAGCTGGCGACGCTGCGCAACCGCGTCCAGCTGCCGGACGACACGCTGATCCCCTGGACCAGCCCGGACGGCACGCCGATCGAGATCGCGGCCGCCGCCCCCGAGTACACGTGGTCGGACCTCCAGTCGTCGCTCCAGCCCAACGGCAGCACGCTCGACTACGCCGCCGAGAACCCCTACGCGGGCCCGGCCGGTGACCGCCGCTTCGGGATCTCCAAGCGGTCGTTTACCGACCAGCTCTACTTCGGCGGGCTGCTCAACGGCTTCTACGCCCCGGTCAACACCGATCCGACCGCCAACATCACCGCCTGGAAGGCCTTCAACGACACCGGCGGGCCGTACGACGGCCATCCGCTGGCGCTCCAGCAGGCCGCGCAGTTCCCGCGCAACGGCGCCTACTACACGGACTCGTCCGTCGCCCCGGCCCCGACGCTGCTGATCAACGGCTGGAACGACGACCTGTTCCCGGTCGACGAGTCGGTCCGCTTCTACAACAAGGTCCGGGCCGAGCATCCCGACACGCCGATCAAGATGCTGCACATGAACATCGGCCACACGCCGCGCAGCCGCGGCAACCTGGCGGCCGACGCGATCCAGCTGGCGACGATGTACTCGGCCGAGAACGCGTGGTTCAACTACTACGTCCGTGACCAGGGCGCCGAGCCGATCGACCCGAAGGGCGGCGTCGACGTGCTGACCACGCAGTGCGCCGGCACCGTGCCGCTCGACGGCGTGCTGCACCAGGCCAAGAGCTGGGCCGCGCTGTCGGCCGGCGAGATCCGGGTCGCCGGCGGCGCACCGCAGACCGTCGCGGCCAACACGCCGCCGGCGGAGAGCTTCCAGGTCGTCGACCTCGCCACCCCCGCCAACTCGACCAACGCCTGCGTCAACGGCCCCGCCGCCGACACCCCCGGCGCGGCGGTCTACCAGACCGGCCCGGCCCCGGCCGGCGGCTACACGATCGCCGGCACGCCGACCGTGATCGCCGACCTGACGGTGGAGGGCGCCAACGACGCGGTGATCAGCCGGCTCTACGACGTCGATCCGGACGCCGGCACGGCCAAGCTGATCGCCCGCGGCGTCTACCGGCCGACCGGCACCGGCACCTCGCGGCAGGTCTTCCAGCTGTCGCCGCAGGCCTACCGGATCGCACCCGGCCACGTGGTCAAGCTCGAGCTGCTGGCCGAGGACACGCCGTTCGTCCGCAAGTCGACCGGCCAGAACCCGGTCGGAGTCGAGAACCTGGAGCTGCGGCTGCCGACGGCCGACGTCCCCGGAGCCGCGGGCGGCCTGATCGCCGCGCCGGCCGACAAGCTGCTGCCGGACGGCTACACGCTGGCGCGCGACGTGCCGCGGCCGGCCGAGCCCGTGCCGCCCGCCCCGCCGACGCCGCCCACCCCGCCGACGCCGCCGGTCCAGCCGAACCCGCCGGTCCCGGTCGCTCCGAAGGATCCGGTCCCGTGGACGACGGCCCGCGCAGCCCTGCGCAAGAAGCCGGCCCGGATCCGCGTGGCCCGCAACCGCTCGCGGGTGACGTTCCGCGAGACGCTGCCGGAGGCCGGCAAGGTCAGCTACCGGCTGGAGCTGCGCGTGCGGTCCGGCAAGCGGACGCGGACGTAGCGCGCCTGGCCGACCCGCACGGTCCGCGTC
>CAZMVL010000089.1:1515-2241 GCA_964569335.1 uncultured Paraperlucidibaca sp. | reverse complement strand
CGCTACGTCCGCACCCGCGACGGCGCGTTCACGGTGACGATCAAGGTCAACAGCCGCGGCCGCACGTTGCTCCGCCAGCAGCCGAAGGCCACGATCCGGTTGCGCACCACGTTCGTGACGCCGGTCGAACAGCGGACGTTCGACACGCTGCGGACGCTGCGGAAGTAGTCCGCGCCGGCGGTCGGCGCGCTCTTCGGACGCGTCGACCGCGATCGTCGCCGGCCCGGGTCTCACCGGGCCGGCGGCGCCCCGGGCTCAGTGTCACCCCCGACCGGTGTCGCGACGGTAGGCCCACGCCGCCGCGAGTCCGAGCACCACGGTCCAGCCGGCGACCACCAGCCACCCGTGGACGCCCCACGCCTGGCCACCGGCGCCGACGTGCGCCGCCTGCACCAGCCAGTACGAGGGCAGCTCGCGCCCGACCTCGTAGAGCACGCCGTCGTCCCCGAGCGGGAACCAGACGCCGCCGAGGAAGGCCAGCAGCGAGACCCCGCCGCCCATCGCCGGGCCGATCGCATCGGTCGTCAGCAGGTGCCCGACCAGCACGCCGAGCGCCGCGAACGGCACCAGGCCGGCCAGGATCAGCGCCGACATCGCGAGCCAGCGCCCGCCGGGAATCGAGACGCCCAACGTCAGGCCGGCCAGGTAGAGCACCGCCATCGTCAGGACCGCCATCGCGTAGCCGGCGACGATCTTTGTCGCCAGGTACGTCCGCGCGCGCAGCGG
>CAZMVL010000089.1:0-1505 GCA_964569335.1 uncultured Paraperlucidibaca sp. | reverse complement strand
CGGCGTGATCCGCAGCTGCCGGTTCCAGCCGACGGCGCGTTCGCCCGCGATCCGAGCGCCCGACGAGACCATCGCCATCATCGTGCCGAAGGCCGCCATGCCGACCATGTAGTAGAGCGGCGCCGAGATCCCGCTGCCCGAGAAATCGTCCTCGCCGCGGTTGGCGCCGGCGAGCAGGAAGAAGAACAGCAGCGGAAACCCGAGCGAGAAGAACAGCAATCGGCGGTTGCGCAGGGTGCGCACCAGCTCGAAGCGCGCGTAGCTCACGGCCGGACCTCCGGTCGTCCATCGACCGCGGGCGGATCGGAGACGTCCGACGTCAGCTGGACGAAGGCCTGTTCGAGCCCCGCCGCGGTCAGCTCGATGTCGCGCGCGTCGGCGTAGCCCGCGAGCAGCGCCCGAATCGCCGCGTCGGAGTCGGCACAGGTCAGCGTCACCAGGTCGCCGTGGCGCTCTCCGGCGATCACCCCGGGCAAGTCGCGGAGCGCGGCCATCGGTACGCCGGGCAGGGTGGCGCGCAGGGTCCGGGTGCCCACCAGCGCCTTGATCTCGGTCGGCGGCCCGTCGGCGACGATCCGCCCCTGCGCCAGCACGACGATCCGGTCGGCGAAGGCGTCTGCCTCGTCCATGTAGTGGGTGGCGAAGACCACCGTTCGTCCACGCGCCGCGAACGCGCGCATCGCCGCCCAGAAGTCGCGGCGACCGTCGACGTCCATCGCCACCGTCGGCTCGTCGAGCACCAGCAGTTCCGGGTCGGCGACCAACGCCAGCGCAAAGCGCACGCGCTGCGCCTGCCCGCCGGACAGCCGGTGCGTCCAGTGACCGGCGCAGGCGGCCAACCCCGTCCGCTCGATCACCTCGTCGACGTCGAGCGGATCCGGGTAGAGCGCGGCGACCATCGCGACCAGCTCGCGCACGCGGACCTCGCGGATCATGTTCCCGGTCTGGAGCATCGCCCCGATCCGGCCGGCGGCGACGGCCTCCGCAGGCGAGCCGCCGAAGACGGAGATCGCCCCGGCGTCCGGGTCGACCAGCCCGAGCAGCATCTCGATCGTCGTCGACTTGCCCGCGCCGTTCGGGCCGAGCAGCGCCACGGTCTGGCCGCGGGGAATCTCCAGGCCGAGGCCACGCACGGCCTGCACCCGGCCGGCGGGCGTCGCGAAGGTCTTGGCCAGACCGTCGAGCACGATCCCGGCGTCCGCGGGGCCCGCGCGGTCCGGCTCGCGGGGCGGCTCGTCGATCTCCAGCTCCATCGACCCAGCGTGCCCGACCGCCACCGGAACCCCGCTGGGACCTCGATTCCCGGTTGTCGGCCGTCGACGGGTGACGCGCAGCGCGCCCCCGCAGCGGGCCCGAGCGTGCGCCGATGGCGCAGGCGGGTACAGAGCAGACGAACCCCCGAGAGGACCCCATGCCCTTCCTGTCCCTGCCGCACGCCGACGACGTCACGCTCCACTACACCGATCACGGCGCCGGCCAGCCGTGGATCAGGACGACGGGCCGGC
>CAZMVL010000088.1:805-15037 GCA_964569335.1 uncultured Paraperlucidibaca sp. | reverse complement strand
GGGGCGGGCGACATTTGGGCTGGGGGCGGGGCTGGAGGGGGCTGTTGGCCCACGTTTCCCTGCCTTGGGGGCCCGGTGGCAGGCGTCCAAGCCCGCACAATCATGGCGAGTTCTGCACTTCGATGCTGATGTTGTTAGCTGCTATAACATCGATGTATATGTTCTGATATATTCGTAATTCGCAATTCGCGAATCCCGAAAATGCTGAAGCCTCAAGACATAGTCGTGCTGCTCAAGCTGGTGGTCCTTAGGGACGCGCCGTGGACCATTGTGAGCTTGGCCAAGAGCATCCACATGAGCGCCTCCGAAGTGCACGGCGCGCTTTCTCGGGCTGCGAATGCGGGCCTCTATCTCCCTTCGAAGCGAAAGCCGAACCGGGCGGCGCTGCTGGAGTTCCTTGCCCACGGCATTCGCTATGTGTTCGCTGCAGAGCGCTTGGGCATAAGTCGAGGTGTACCCACCGCGCACTCCGCGCCTGGGCTCGGCTCGGCATTGGTAGCGCCTGAGATCCCTTTCGTGTGGCCGGATCCTCAAGGCACCGCACGAGGTGAAGGCATCAAGCCTCTGTTTCGTACGGTTCCTCAAGCTGCCTTGGAAGACGAGCGGCTCTACAAGTTGCTGGCTCTGACCGATGCGGCCCGCATGGGCGGAGCACGTGAGCGCCGCGTGACTGCAGAACTGCTGAGCCGTGAGCTGAAGGCATGAACGCGCGAGCCAACTTGCTCGTATCTGCGGCAGGAATTCTCCGACCTACTGCAGGATGAGGACTTTCTGGACGCCGTGCCGGGTCATCTGATGGGAGATGCGGTATCCCAGGCGCGCGCTGTGCTGGTGGTAGATCGAATGCGAGCGATCAGCGGAGCGTAGTGTGTGATGTCGAGGGGCAGACTTGCGCCTCATCGAGCGTAGATTCGACCAGAAGCGCGCATCGTGAAGTCCGCTCGGCCGTCGATGAGTGCCCGCGTCGGTAAACCCTTGATCTGCGCAATTTGTGCTCGAATTGGTCGCAAAGTCAGGTCCGATGCTACCTTCGGCCTCCCATGCCGTTCCTTTGTAGCGTTCACGGCGCGACCGAAGCCGTCGCCAAGTGCACGACCTGCGGCGTGCGCATGTGCGATGCTTGCTTTCGCTTCTTGGTTCATGAGAAGGCCACCTGCGTGCGCTGCGCAGTGGAGCTCAGCACGCGCGATCGGCGCCGCATGGCCTTGGGCGTGCTTACGCTCATGGTCAGCGTCGGCGTCGCCACGGTCACCTGGATCCGTCTCGCGAGCGAATACGCCGCTCCTTTCAGCGTGGTCTTCGCACTGTTTGGCGTCGCTGTCGGCCTGTACCTCGTCTGGTCGCGACCTGCCCCCTATGCAGCGGACTCCGTTCGCCGTCGCCTACCGGGTGAAGGGCCTGCTGCGTCAGAGCAGGCGGCTTCAGAGCAGGCCGCTTCCGAGAGCGACAAGAGACCGCGAAAGATGCGCGCACGCCGGGTCGTCGCAGCCCTCGGGCCGACGCTCTCGGCTCGCCTGACTGCCTACACCGCCATGGTCGCGATGGCTCTGACGGCAAGTGCGTTCCCCAAGCTCTTGCACCTGCCACGCTGGCTCGAGTTTGAATTCGTGCTCGCCGTCTGGTGGCTTCTGGGTGCGGTAGGGCTCATGGTGGTGCTTTACAGGGGACTGCACGTCGACGACGACCACTTGTTCTACGCACCAGGCCCACTGACCAACGCCGGCCCGGATCTAAAGTGGCGGTCCTGCGCAGACGGCTGCGACCCAAGCAGTGGCTGCTCGGATGCCGACGGCTGCGACGCCGGCGTAGCGTTGATCGCACTGGCACTCGCTGCGCTCGCGGCTGTGGCGGTTTCCCTGCTCGTTGCGTGGGTGGTCGTCGAGGTCGTCTTGCCGATTGCCTTCCTCGCGTTCTACGCGACCACCACAGCGGCACTGAAGCGGGCAGCTCACGATCGACACGATTGTCGGGGGCGTATGCTCAAGTCGATCGGCTGGGGTGTGGTCTGGGCAACGGCGTATGTGGCGCCCCTGGCGCTGACGCTGGGTGTTCTTCACGCGCTGCGGTAATCGGCTGCAGGCGCACAGAAGTGCCGCGCGACGGGCAGAAAGCTCCATGTAAGAAAGCTTGGGATGGGGAAGCAAAGCGAGAGCGGTGTGGGAAGCCGCTCCCGCTAGTCAGGTCAGGCGCGGGCGGGCTTCGGCTTGGCCTTGCGGAGGGCGACCCGGTCGTTGACGGGAATCGCCTCGAGTACGATGTCGAAGCCCTGGCCGTCGCGGTGCGTCCAGGCGATGCCGATGCGCGTCCAGTCGGATATCGTTTCGCCGTTCTTCGCGTAGTCGCGGACGGTGTAGGCGGTGTGCGTGGGGCGGTTGGTCGTTGTGTTGCTCATGGTCGTTCTCCTTCGTTGGTTTCACCCTGTCCTCCGGGGCTTTCGCGGACCACCAAGCACGGCGGACAAGCGCGCCGTCATAGGTTTTTGGGGGGACCAGAGCGAAGCGACGGGGGGAGCCAAACCGCAGGGCAAACCGTCATTGACGGCAAGTGACGCCGGGGTAGGAACGCGAGCAAGAGCCACGGAGCGGCGTGGACCTTACGAACGGGGAATCGTGAGCAAGACGGACGCTTGACTCATGTCCCGACGGGCCGATACGGTTTGGACGAGGGACGACGATGCCTGATATCGACGATCTGTATGCCGTGCTGCGCACGTGGACAGGCGCACGCGGGAAGCCGGGAACATACACCGAGCTTTCGCAGCAGTACCAGGCGCGAACCGGCGACTGGTTTGAGCCGCACGGGACCTGGGATCGACCGCTTGGTGAACTGAATCAGCGACTCGCGGCCGTTGGTGCACCGGCGCTCTCTGCGCTGGTGGTCTTGCAGGAGACGCAGCGTCCAGGCGGAGGATTCTGGGGCTGCGCCTCGAACGTTCCGAGCCCACGGAACGAAAGCGAGCGCGAGAAGGAATGGGTGCGAATCGTGCGCGAGGTACTGCACTATTCGTGGCCCGCAGCGCTTCCCTGATGGAGCAGGCATGAGGGAAGCGCCGACACGCAGACGCGAGTCATCGGCGGTGGATCAGTTCTGCCGACCTTTGGCAGACGAGGCTGGGAACCCCCGTTATGGGCGTACGGTTGCGGCGTCGATCCGGCGATGAATCATGCTCGCGAGGGAAAAGCAAATCCTCCGCGTCGGCCTTGCCCATAGGCCAGTGAAGGCGAGCCTCGTGAGCCGTCGTGTTGCGGAACATGCCATAGGTGCCCTTGAGTAGGTTCGCAAAGCCGCGCTGCTCGCTCTTCTGGCTCTCGGTAGCGAGCGCATTGATGGCGAGCTTCGGCGGGTCACCGGCAAAGGCCCGGTCGATGAGCGGTGCGCCATCCTCGGTGAAGCCAGTTTTCGCGCGGACCTTGTCGAAGACGCTCTTGGCGGCCTCGAGCACGGCGTGGAAGTAGTTGTCGGCGACAAGCTCGGCGCGGCAAAAGCGCAAGACGTCGGCGTGCACGCTGCGCACCGAGAGCGACGCCCGCAGCTCATCGGCCCGGCGTGACGCCTCGTCGAGCGTCGCAGCGCGCTCAGTCTTGAGTATCTTGCCCGTGGAGTTCACGGCCAGGCCGCAGAACGCGAGGGCCAGATTGAGGTTGGCCCGCATCGTCTCGAAGCGGTGCGGTTGCTTCGCGTAGCGCTCGGGCTTGAGCGCCCGCCGAATGAATTCCATGGTGGAGCGGCGGTTCTGGCTGTGGTTCTGCCGAGCGACCAAGGCATTGAACAGTCGCTTCCACTTCGTGAACGTGGGGTCCGTGTCCGCGATAGGGATCGAGGAAAGCAGGTAGCCGATCTCGGTGCCGGTCAGCCCTTGTCGGTATCGGCGAGAGCCTTCGCGATGGCTTGCAGCTCGCTCTCTGAAAACATCTGTTCCACGTTCGCCTCCGGTCGCCGTCTCTTCGGTAAGGTCACATTAACATCAACTAACGCGCCGCTCTACGGCGCGATGAGGCAGTGGAGCTGCCCCGTTTTGGCGGACAGATTTGACTGCTTGAATCAGCGTGCTGCGTTGGTCTCGAACTCGATCGGCGACACGTAGTCGAGGTGAGAGTAGAGTCTGACGAGGTTGTAGTAGTTTGTAGTTGGCGCCAACGTGGACTGATAGGGGGCGCGAGGTGCGAGCAGTCCGGCGCAAACGTTGCCGTCGGGCCAGTTGAGAGGGGCCGACGGCAACTTACGGCTGGTTCCCGTTCCCCGATGGGCTAGGTGCTTCGCTTCAGCTCGCTTGGCAGGAAGGCATCGATCTCGGCGTCCGAGAACGTCATGTCCTGGTGCTTCTGCAAGGCCTCTTGCGCCTTGCGGTAGGCGGCGTAGGTCGTGCTGGGCGAGCCCGCATAGACCGTGTGCAAGGCATCGGTGAGCTTGTCTCGATCTTCGCGCAGCGCTTCGAGCGGCCTAGCGTCGGCCGCGAGATCCGTAAGCAGCGACAGGTACCGCTCACGCAGCAGCCAGATGTCGCTCGCGGCTTGCTTGTGCTTCTGCGCGAGCTCGCCTAAGTCGTAGTCCTTCGTGTACGAGTTGAGGACAAGAAGCGCGGTCGACATCAGAAAGCCGACGGCGGAACCAACGGCGCTCGTCTTGGGGAAGAAGGTTGAGACAAAGCCCGCCGTAGTCAGCGCAGAGAGCACAATTTGCAGAATCTTGATCGTCGAGTGCCGCGCCATCAGGATGTCGGCGCATTTCTCGTGCGTCTTGTGGGAATAGACGACGCGGCCGTAGCACTCACGCAGTTGCCCCTCGAGGATGCGATGCGCGTTGGGCGGGTCAGCTTGGGAAGGCGGTGCCATAAATCTCTCTCCACTTGCTCTTGGCCGACCATTCCTGCTTTGGCGTGGCCGTTTCGTGGGCGATCGCTTCGAGCGCGATGTTGTAACAGCGCTTGGCCTTATATTGGAAAAGCCCTTTCCCGTAGACGTACTGGCCGCTGCCAGGCGCTCGCCAAAATTCCTGATTTTCGTCCTGGTCCTTCATCCACTCGAAAAAGTCCCGGCTCATGTAGTCGTAGTAAAAAAAAGGACTTCTCGCGGTACTGCCAGCGCTCGATGAACTGGTAGGCGAGCGTGTCGATGAGCAACCCGCCGATCGGCACGTTCCACTCGTTCTTCCAGGCGCGTGCCATGCGGCAGAGCTGCACGAGGTTGCCGTTGCAGGCATTATTGCGCGTACGGATCGCGTCGATCTCCGGGCGCGAGTTCGTCGTATCCCAGCTCCCTCCATCGTTCGCGTTCGGGAACGTGTAGCTGCCCGCCGTATTCGTGAACACCGGCACGAGCTCGAAGACGACCCCGTCTTTGAACGGAATCTGAATCACCTGCCCGTCGGCGCGGATGTTCGTGGTGCTGTACGTCTTTTCGACGGACCGCTTCACGGCCTGAAGCAGCGCGGACTGCCCGTTACCAGAATAGTTGTTGTATTGCGTGTACACGGAAGACGGCAGCTCCATGACCATGTCGAGGTCACTGAACCCGTCGATGGCCGTGTTGCGGCCGTAGGACCCGACATAAAGGCTATGCGCGGTCTCAGATGTCGTGTTCCAGAAATCCGCGTTGAGGCGTCGGGTGACCGCCTTGTACCGTCCAGAAATGGTGCTGCCGTCCCGGACTTGGAGCTTGCCGCAGAACTCGCTGAACCATTCGCCGAGGCCCATCGATCCTCCCCAAACTTGGAACCGGCACGATGGCGTGTGTCTGAACGCTTGACCAGCGTGACCGAATGGGGCTAGGTTGGCCGCTCATAAAGGATGGTATGGGAAGGTCGGGGCGGACGGAGCGACTACTGAGACACATCACGAAGGCGTCGGGTGATGTCGCGGCCCACAGCGCCGAGGAGTTTGCGGACGGGCTGCCACCCGAGGAACGAGAGTCCTTCTGGCGCGTCTTCGGTCGCCTCGGATGCCGTCCAGCCTTACGAGGTGGGGCAAGAAGCGTGAGCGGCGACGCAGCTTCTACCCTGATCTCTTCCGACACCGGGCCGACAGTGGTCGCTACCTATAGCGCTCGAAGGTCCAAAGATCTTGACCGCGATGAGGTCGAGCGTGTCCAGGTGTAGCGGTTTCGTAGGGGAGCTTCCGAATGTGGTCTGACAATGACACGGCAGAGGACCTGATCGGCTTTCGCGTCCACGCGGAGCTCATACGCGACGTCGTGGAGGATGACACCGTCCTGCCTGTGACGATCGGAGTATTTGGCGACTGGGGCAGCGGCAAGACCAGCATCATGAAGATGCTCCAAGCTGAGCTTGCCAAGAACCAGCAAATTGCCGTGGTGTATTTCGATGCCTGGCTGTTCGAAGGCTACGATGACGCCAAAAGCGCGTTGATTTCGTCCATCTTGAAGCAGTTGATGGACAACAAGCGGTTCCCAGCCGAACTCAAAAGCAAGGCTCTAGCGTTGGTCAAGCGTGTTAACTGGATGCGTTTGACGAAGATGGGCTGGGACAACGTCGCACTGCCCGCTGTCTTGGCCTACGCGACCGGTGGCGCGACTGCCGTGCCTGGTGTGATCGCCGGCCTCAAGGCGCTCTTCAGTAAGAATGAAGATGCTCTCAAAACAGAGGCGGCGGAGAAACTTCTCAACGATGCGGAGGAAGAGGGCGAAATTGCCGAAGTCAAAGACTTCCGCGAAAAGTTCGGCGAACTGCTGCGCGACTCCAAGTTCAAGTCTTTGGTGGTGCTGATCGACGACCTGGATCGCTGCTCTCCGGATCGCATTGTCGAAAACCTTGAAGCGATCCGCCTGTTCCTCAATGTCGATAAAACGGCATTCATTATCGGTGCTGATCCTCGCATCGTCCGGCACGGTATCGCGGTTCGCTACCACCAAGCGCTAAGCGCAGCTCGCACCTCTCCATCCGTGGGAGAGAATCCAGGGGAAGCAGCGGAGCAGCTGGTAAGCGACTATGTCGAGAAGTTGATCCAGGTTCCATATCATCTTCCACGGCTTTCTCCCGCTGAAATCGAGACATACCTCAGTCTGCTTTTTGCGAAACGCGACTTGCCTGCTGAGGATTTTAAGGTCTGCCTTGATCAGTGTGAGAGCCTTCGCACGAGAAATCGTTTTGGACCGTTTGGCCTGTCTGACATTCAGCAGGCCCTCAAAGGCAGGGCCGACCTGCCTACCGTGCTCAAGGATGCGCTCTCGTTCACGGCGGGAGCCGCCCATCTGATCACTGAAAATCTGAAAGGCAATCCACGCCAGGTAAAACGGCTCCTGAACGCCTTCGTGCTCCGGCGCAAGCTGGCGAAGGTCGCGAAGATGGACACGCTGCGTGACGACGTGCTGCTCAAGCTCATGCTGCTCGAGTACTCCAATGAAGCCCGCTTCAGGGAGCTCGCACGCTGGCATGAGGAACAGCATGAGACGCCGAAACAAATTCATGACATGGAGGCGGACAAGGGCTGGCCGGCGGAGTGGGAACAGAAGGAAGCGCTTCGTCGCTGGGTTAACATGGAGCCAAAACTCTCATCCGTAGATCTGTCTGACTATTTCTGGGTGGTTCGCGATCGGCTGGCTTCTTCGCAAATCGGCTTGTCGCTCACACCGCCTGCGGTGAAGGCGTGCTATGCCGCTTTGCTCTCCGAAGTAGGTCGTAAGCTAGCCCCAGGTTTGCTGAGAGGGCTGAGGGAAGGGGAGCTGGATGCGCTGACAGCCCTCCTGTCCAAAGCGCTTCACCGTGACCCCCAGAATGCCGAAGCGTACAACGCATTCCTGAAGGTGGTCGAGACGCTTCCTGCGACATTCACCCTGTTCGGTGCGCTCTTAAACAACCTACCCGCCGAGACCTTGCCAGCCTGGATTGTCGGAAAGCTTGAACTACTGGTAAAGCAGCATGCGTCTCTAAAGAGCCAGGTGGATGACGTGCTCGCGTACCTCAAGACTGGCCCGGGTCGCGCGGGCAAGGCCGCTCAGCAACTGCGTAGGCCGTAATATGGGAACATCTGGACCGTACACACCATCCCCAAAGTGGTCTGGAACCAAGACGGACGTAAGTCGCGCCCTAAACGATGGAACGCCTGTGGGCCAGGAGGCGAAAGACCTTGTAGGAGGGTTTGTTCAGCAGCTGGCCACGGACCCTGATGACGGATTTGGCAAGGTGCCATCCGGCTTCGGGAGCGCGCGACCCGATCAAGCAGCGAAGCAGTTGGATGCACTGTTGCAGACGCTTCCATTGCGGCCCACAGCATCCTCCGCTTCGCGACGAGCTGCGGGAAGCACTACCGCAGTAGAAGGTAGTGGCGGAGCAACGGCGAGTTCCAAGGCTCGACGATCTGGCGGTTCACGCGGTGGCACGAAAGCGAGGGCCCGATCAACGGGCGGCGGGAGCGTCCGGCCCGCCGCGCAACGGCTCGCAGATTTCATCAGCCAGGTTCCGAAACTCGGTTTGCGGCAGGCGCTGACCAACGCGGGCTTGCCAGATGTTGGAAAGCTCGCGCCAGACGAAATCGCCCTGGCTGTGGCTGATGTGCTCGTGAACGACGCGAGCCAGCTGATCATGACCGAGTTGCGTGACGCCGTGTCGACGGTCATTGAAGAGTTGTGCGATAGTCCTCAGTCTTTTGAAGACGCTGAACAACGAATAGCGGACTCCGCAGGAAGACTGGAGTCCGTCGTCCAGCGCCTTTTCGAGTGTTACATCATGGAACGGTTTAAGACGTTCTTCTGCGAACACCAATCGGCAAAGCACGGGTATGAAGCCGCCGATCGGATATTGCATGAGGCGCGCGAGTTCATCTCTACGGAGATGGACCTTCAGCGCGCTGACAAGCATGACTTGACCGCCGTGGACTGGACTGGTCCCGAGGGGGCCAAGATCGTAGACGCAATATTGGAACGCACCATCGCAGTGTACACAGGCTAGGGCGCATCATGAGGATCACCGTCGAACAAGATCAGCGCGAAAACTTTCATGAGCTCTCGCTTCTGCGCATTCATGCCGAGAGCATTGAGAGAACCTTCCGGCTGGATCTGGATTTTAGCGCCATCCTTAATTTCTCCTGGAAGGCCGATGCGCTTGGCCTCGATTTCTTGGTCATCTGCGCGTGCGTCTACGCAGTCGACAAAATTGTGCCTCGAGCCAGTAGCCCCGACCGTTGGACACGGACATTGGATGTCAGCATCCCGGTTCGCCATCGCGATACGTGGACAGCGAACGCCGAAGCTCTGGGTGAAGCGGTTTCCTTCCTGACCGGTGATAGCTGGTCCTTCGAGTTTACGGAGGCCGCGAAGAACTTTTCACAGCGTCGGCCGAACCGCCGCCGCCGTGCCCCCGGCTTTCCCAAAGGCTCCGTCGTCAGCCTCCTCTCTGGAGGTCTCGACTCCTTCATCGGCGCTGTCGACCGACTCTATGAGGATGATCAGGCAAAGCTGCTTTTCGTCAGCCACTATGACGGTCACGTCAGCGGCCCTGCGACCGACCAGGAGAACGTGCGCAAGCTGTTGCTGCAGAGGTACGGGCTGCGGTTTTGGCACCTGCAAGTGAGAACAGGCGTGGTGGTCGAGGACTCCACGGAAGGCAAGTACGCGTTTGAAACTTCATTCCGAAGCCGCTCGCTGATTTTTCTCGGCCTCGCTGTGTATGCGGCGCTGAAAGTTGGTGATGAGATGCCTGTCTTGATCCCGGAAAATGGGCCCATCTCTCTGAATATCCCGCTCAATCCGAGTAGGCGCGGCGCCTGCAGCACGCGCACCGTGCACCCGTTCTTCATTTCATCCATCAACAAGGTTCTCAAGGCCGTTGGTATCCCGCACGTTGTAGACAACCCGTACAGGTTTAAGACCAAGGGCGAGATGGTGAAGGAGTGCCTCGACCAGGAGGTGCTGAAGCTTGGCATCCCGTTGACCAATTCCTGCGGCAAAGCAGGCCGGAAGACGCATTGGGCGAATAGGCGCGCACGCGCCTGCGGTGTGTGTGTCCCCTGTTTGTTGCGCCGGGCTGCCTTGCATTCGGCGAGCTTGGATGATGAGCAGTATGGGAACGACGCGTTCTCGGGTGACCCGGACAGGCACGTCGACGTGCATGCTCTCATGGGGTTGGTCCACGCGAAGCTAAGCTCCTATGAGATCAAGAAGCGGCTGATGGCAAACGGACGGATATCGTTTTCAGAACTAGCCGAAGACGCGAATGTGGTCCGGCGGATGATTGAAGAGGTTACCGCATGGGTTGGAAGCAAAGGCTCGGCGAAGGCCTGCAGGTTGGCGGGGGTGAGGCGTCCGACCGCATGATCGATACGCATTGCCACATTGATCTCTATGACAATCCGCTCGAGGTCGCGACAGCAGCAGAGAAGCTCGCCATAAAGACCGTGGCCGTCACCTATTTACCGAGCCACTTTCTTCTCGCTTCTGAGCACCTTGCAGGCTTTAGACATGTACGCCCCTCGCTTGGTCTGCATCCGCTGGCGGTCAAGGACCACGAGGCAGAGCTCGCGTTGTTCGCCAAATGTGTCCCGTCTGCGGAGTTCATTGGGGAGGTCGGCCTAGATTTTTCGGGCCAGAATAGGAGCTTGATGGTGGCTCAGAAGAAGTCGTTTGAGATGGTAGTCGAGCACATCAAGAAATCGCAGAAGCTCGTTACTGTCCATTCACGGGGGGCGGAGGACACCGTGCTCGATATGCTACGTGTGGGCGGCGGCGGACCCGTCGTTTTTCACTGGTTTTCTGGCTCGAAACGACAGCTTGCCAGCCTGTTGGATGCCGGCCACAGCATTTCCGTGAACACGGCCATGAGTTCCACTGCAAAATGGGCCGAGTTAGTCAGCTACGTCCCACGATCATCGGTCCTGACTGAGACTGATGGTCCGTTCGTGAAGATCGGACGCCGCCCGGCTGTTCCTGCGGATGTTGAACGGGTTATGTCATGGCTGGCGGCGCAGTGGAGAATGTCACTAGTTGATGTTTCCCATCAGGTGTCATCCAACCTAGACAATCTCATGATGGAACTAGGAAGGCATTGAGGTGCGGGAGACGCGGTAACGACGCGCACGCAGCTCCATGCGGACCTTCACGAGGGCAGCACCCGGCTCCAGCAAAGGCAGATGTCGTCGGCGTGGCGGGAGACGAAGGCGGCGGCGACGAAAGGGTGGCGGTCTGCTGGGGCTCTCCGGCTGCTCAGGCTTCGGCCCTCCCCCTTGTTGGCTTAAACTGATCGCGGGGCGGAGCCGCTGCAAACGTCGGGCGAAGCCCGGCACCGGAGCCACGCGCAGCCCGAAGGGCGAGCATGGCGAGGAACTACCCGTTTGCGGTGGCGAGCACTGCGACGTGATAAACGGGCGGGGGATGCTGCCATGCTGCCGCGCTCCGCAGCACCCGGTTTTCCTTGCGAAGGGCTGCGAGCTCCTCTCGCTCTGAGCTTGTCAGTGGTCCTACGCCTCCCGAGCCAGCATCTACCGTCGCCTGGCGGACCCAGATGCTTCACCGAACTCGGTGTCAAACCTAGGTCACGAGCGACCGCATGAGCGGACTTCCCAGATGTCTTCACCAGTTGAACTACCTCGGCCTTGTACTTCGCGGTGTAACTCCTCCGCTTGCCTTGTTCCTTCTCCGCCATCTTCCTCGACCCATCTTTGCTCATCCTCCTTGTCCAGGAAAACGGGGCAGTCTCACCTGAGCCGTGTCGCGAAGTGCTCGACTTGATCAGCCAGCTTTACGCGCTTGAGCGAGCTTGCGAAACAAATGAACCGCGCGCCGAGGTTCGAAGCACACGTTCGCGCGAACGGCTGAAAAACATCCAAGATTGGGTGCTTCAACAACGGGCCTTGCCGCAAAACCCGCTCGGCAAGGCAATCGCGTACATGGGCGATCTTTGGCCGGGCCTCGTGAGATTCATCGATGAGCGACGACTCGCGCTAGACAACAATGCTTGCGAGCGCGCACTGCGCGGCATCGTGCTTGGGCGCAAAAATCACTACGGTTCACGCTCCGAACGCGGAACCGAGGTTGTTGTCCTATTCTACAGCTTGATTGGAGAGCGCGAAGCTCGCCGGCATGGAGTCAGATGCGTATTTGCCCGCTGCCTCACGCACCGAAGTGCGCGGGCAGCGCATTCCGCTTCCGCATGAAGTCGTGAAAACCTGAGCTCTCGCTTTGCACAGTCTGAGACCATCCGGGCATCAACACGATGCACGGTGAGGTCTTACGATCACCTTCGTGAGGCGTTCGCCTTCCTGGTCGGCCTAGCTGCGTCGCACGAACTCCTCGAGCCCCTCAGCGCCTTCTGTGCGCGCTGTGTCTGAGGCCGCGTGTCAGGCGCCCCAGAATAGCCCGGTAGCGCAGTGCCAGCTAGGGAGCTCCTCACCTTTCAGCTGTGGATCGTCTGCACGACCTCGTTCGAACAGTCGTGCCGCCTCCATCTTCCGAGCCCGCCATCGTGACGGAGCCGTCGCGCCCAAAGATTAGCGAGGCGGCGCACCTTTAACCAGCATTCGATTGGACTCCGCTGGTAGATTGACTGCACGAAATCACGTTATAGTCCGCCCCAGCATGCGACTTCGCCCTCGGCAGGACTGCCGGCGGGCTTAACGGTCGATGCAGGGAGACAGCCGTGAAAAAGTTCAATTTTCAGTACACGACTATTCGAAATCTGACCCCGAAGGGCCTGGAAACCCTGATATACCGGGGCATTTGCATCGGTCCCAACCTTCTCGGCATCCCGACCGACCAGAATGTACGTGACGCAATTCAGACCTCGACCAAGCTTCGTCGAGAGATGCGCGACAGCATTGCCAACGATCCAACCCAGTTCGTCGTCAAGAATGGCGGGATCACAGTAATCGCTAAATCCATCGAGATCGACGATGCACGGCGTACGGCGACCTTGGTCCGTCCTTCCATTATCAACGGTGCGCAGACTCAAGCATGTATTGAATGGTGGAGTGAGCACCATGGAGACTCGGAAAACAAGCCACTAGTGCAGTTTGAGATTCTGATTCTCAGCGACGAAGAATTGGACCGGGACGTGTCGGTCGCCCGCAACAGCACGCACAAGGTCAGCGTCACCAGTATCCTTGGCTACCAAGGGGCGTTCGAAGAATTAGTTGCGGACGTTGACGACAAATTCGCTTTGCGGGAAACCGACGAAGGCGAAGACCCACTCAAGCTCCTGCAGATTGCCGAATTGTTGGACGACAGCTGGAATAAGCCTTGGAGCACGTATTGCTCGAAGCAAGGTGTACTCAGCCGGTACGTGAATGCGACAAGCGAACGCAAGAGCCGCTTGCATGCGCTCGCGCCCGTGGGGTGGGCCCTGTACAAGCGGTTCGTCCGGCATCCTTCGTTTCACAACTGCGGGCTTCATGCGAAAGCAGGCGGTGTGACACGCGATGGGGAAGGCAATTTCGAGTCGGCATCTGATGCAATCTTGTTTCCGATCATCTACGCGTACCGCGAACGCCTGCAGATGACTAAAATCAGAAACCTTACTGGTGAACAGGAAGCCAAGTTGATTGTCAACGCAACAACTTACTTCACGAACAACGCACGCAGCGACGTCTCAACGATGGGCCGCAAGCGTGGCGCCTACGATGACTTGCGTGGTCGTCTGGAATGGCTGGCGGGCTAGACCGCCCGCTGTCTGCTCGAAGTCATAACGGCGCCTGCGTTAGGGGGAGCCGGGTCCACCATCCTCGCGTCCGCTTCATTGAAGACGCGCTAACGAAGGGAAACCCACGGTTCACTAGCGCGATGGCTGCTCGGTAACGCGCCCACCGGGGAGCGAACGCGCCCTATTTCACAGCGCCGTAGGTGTGGGCACCGTGAAGCGTTGTCCGAGGAGCTGGGGGCAGCGGTGCTGTCCATCAGCCCGGGCAGCTGTCCACAGCTCCTCCGTGCCGCCTCGTTCCTGCGTCCGCCAAGTTCCAAACTGACTGGCGTAGGCAGGACAGCCGCCCGTCGAGGGCGCCCGCTCCGCGGTTCTGAAGAAAGTCCTATATAGAGTCGGTCTCGATCCCAAGCTTGCCCAGCCATGGGAGAGTGTGATTCATCAGCTCCTTAATCGCCGCAACGATGTCGCGCACGGTACAGCGAAATCTGGAATCGATGAGAAGGAATACGCGTCGCTTGAGCAGGCTGTTCTGCTCGTTGTGGATGACATAGTGAAGGCCATCTCTGAGGCTGTCGTACACCGCAGGTATTTGCGAACATCGGTGTGAGCGATTGCGACCCAGAGTCTCTCAACCCAACCTGTTAAAACCAT
>CAZMVL010000088.1:0-795 GCA_964569335.1 uncultured Paraperlucidibaca sp. | reverse complement strand
TGCTGAGCAGCTGGGCATCGCTACCTCCGAGAGGAGGATGACCCCTCTGCCATTGGTACGGGCCTCTTACAGGCCGTTTTCTGGTACCCCACCAGATAGGACTGACGGTTTACTCTCGCCTTGCTATCCTCAGCATCGGCTTGGGTGTGTAAATCAACGCTGTCAGGCCAGGGGCTCTCGTAGGGTCGAAAAGAAGGCATATGAACAAGCGGCGCCGGTACGCAGGTGAAACCCGACTCAGCTGGCTCACTCCGATCCTCGATGCATACAGCATCCACGATGCCGAGATGAAGAAGGAACTTGAGGCCGAAAAAGCGACGCCAGCATGCGCGAAAGGGTGTGCGGCGTGTTGTCGAAATGCAACCGTACCGATTCTTCAGACCGAGGTAGCGACAATCTCTTGGTTTCTGAGCGAGGAGGTCGGTCGCGACCTGCGTGAACAGATCAAGCAACGCCTTGAGCAACACAGAGAACGCCGGGAATGCCCGTTCCTAATCGAAAACGCATGCGCCATCTACGCTGTGAGACCGCTCGGATGTCGAGGGTTTGTCGTGCTTCGAAAGCAATGCGCTGACGATGAGGACGTTTGGAGGGATCGGCGACAAGACATGTTCATACCTCCACGGCGCTTGCCACGTAAGGTTGGCTTGCGAATCCTCGACACCAGGGACTGGACAACGCATAGCGAAAAAGTTAGCGCCTTCGAGGCGGGTGCCATCGAGCAAATGTCGCAGCCGCTTCACCTGGTGGACTGGAAAATTTTAGCTCAGCGCCTCCCTTAGACAGCGAGAGTAA
>CAZMVL010000087.1:8794-15313 GCA_964569335.1 uncultured Paraperlucidibaca sp. | reverse complement strand
CAATCGTGCCCACGTTCACGTGCGGCTTGTTACGTTCAAACTTTGCCTTTGCCATTTTTAATATCCTCTATTTGAGAAGTTTGTCAGGGGCTGCAAGCAGCCCCATTAATCATTCGCCCGATGCGCGCTTGGCAGCATATTTGCTGATAATCGCTTCGGCAACATTCTTCGGAGTCTCTGCGTACTTGGAGAATTCCATGGAGAATGTGGCACGACCTTGTGACATGGAGCGCATGTCAGTAGCGTAGCCAAACATATCTGCCAGCGGAACTTCCGCACGAATCGCCTTGCCACCGCCAGGCAGATCATCCATGCCCTGAACCATGCCACGACGGCGGTTCAAGTCACCCATGATATCGCCCATGTAGTCTTCAGGTGTTTCCACCTCAACTTTCATGATTGGCTCAAGCAGCACAGGGTCAGCAGCATTAAAGCCTTTCTTGAAACCCATGCTCGCAGCGATTTTGAAGGCCATTTCGTTGGAGTCAACGTCATGGTAAGAGCCGTCGTAAAGCGTCGCTTTGATACCCACGACTGGATAACCGGCCAATACGCCGTTAGCCATTTGCTCTTGAATACCCTTGTCCACCGCACCGAAATACTCTTTCGGAACCGTACCGCCGACAACCTCTTCAACGAACTCGTAGTCTTTGTCTGCTTCCAGACCATAAATTGGCTCAAGACGCAGCAACACGTGACCATACTGACCACGACCACCGGACTGACGCACGAACTTGCCTTCGGTCTCGACAGCCTTACGGATGGTTTCACGGTAAGCCACCTGTGGCTTACCGATATTGGCTTCAACGTTAAACTCGCGACGCATACGGTCTACGAGAATATCCAGGTGAAGCTCGCCCATACCAGAAATAATGGTTTGACCAGACTCTTCGTCAGTACGCACACGGAAAGAAGGATCTTCCTTGGCCAGACGACCCAGCGCAATCGACATCTTTTCCTGGTCAGCCTTTGTTTTTGGCTCAACAGCAACCGAAATAACAGGCTCAGGGAACTCCATACGCTCCAGCGTAATGACTTTATCTTCATTACAAAGCGTATCGCCCGTTGTCACGTCTTTCATACCAACCAGAGCAGCAATATCACCAGCACGGATTTCCGAGATTTCCTCACGCTGGTTAGCATGCATCTGCAGGATACGACCAATACGCTCCTTTTTGCCCTTAACCGGGTTCCAAACTGCTTCACCCGACTTCAGAACACCAGAGTAGCAACGCACAAAGGTCAAGTTACCAACAAACTTGTCATTCATGATTTTAAAGGCGAGCGCAGAAAAAGCTTCTTCATCCGAAGCCTTGCGATAACCCACGGACTCTGCCTTGTCGTCCAAAATACCTTCAACGTCGGCCACATCGCTTGGTGCTGGCAGATAACGGATCACTGCATCCAGCATCTTCTGCACGCCCTTGTTCTTGAAGGCCGTACCACAGAGCATTGGGTGAATTTCACCAGCCAGTGTACGAATACGAATAGCCGAATGAATCTGGTCTTCACTCAGATCACCATTCTCCAGATATTCGTTCATCAGCTCTTCAGAGGCTTCAGCGGCGGCTTCAACCAGGTTTTCACGCCACTTCTGACACACATCAAGCAGGTCAGCAGGAATGTCACGCTCTTCAAACTTCATACCCTGAGAGGCTTCATCCCAATAGATGGCCTTCATGGTGACCAGGTCAACCACACCTTCGAAGTTTTCTTCAGCACCAATAGGCACAACCAGAGGCACCGGATTACCGCCCAGACGCACTTTCATCTGCTCAACTACGCGGAAGAAGTTGGCACCGGTACGGTCCATTTTGTTCACAAAGGCCAAACGTGGCACTTTGTATTTGTTGGCCTGACGCCATACAGTCTCGGACTGAGGCTGCACACCACCCACCGCACAATAAACCATGCAAGCGCCGTCAAGCACACGCATGGAACGCTCAACTTCAATGGTGAAGTCAACGTGGCCGGGGGTATCAATAATGTTGATCTGGTGCTTATCGAACTGATTAGCCATGCCCGACCAGAAACAGGTAGTTGCCGCAGAAGTAATGGTAATACCACGCTCCTGCTCCTGCTCCATCCAGTCCATGGTGGCGGCGCCGTCATGGACTTCACCGATCTTATGGTTTACACCGGTGTAATAGAGAATACGTTCTGTCGTCGTTGTTTTACCGGCGTCAATATGCGCCGAAATGCCGATATTGCGATATCGGTCAAGCGGGGTAACTCTAGCCACTGATTTGTCCTCAGGCCAAGATTAGAAACGGTAGTGCGCGAATGCTTTGTTAGCTTCGGCCATGCGGTGCACGTCTTCACGCTTCTTCACTGCAGCACCCTTGCCTTCTGCGGCATCCAGCAGCTCACCTGCCAAACGCAACGCCATGGTTTTTTCGGAGCGCTTGCGTGCACAGTCTACCAACCAGCGCATTGCCAAGGCTGTACGACGGGAGGGACGTACTTCCATGGGAACCTGATAGGTAGCACCGCCAACGCGACGTGCTTTTACTTCCACCATCGGGCGAAGCTTTTCCAATGTCGCTTCGAAAAACTCAACGGGATCGCCCTTGTTTTTTTCGGCCACACGCTCAAGCGCACGATAAACAATGTGCTCAGCGGTTGATTTCTTACCAGATTCCATGACCTGGTTAATGAACTTGGCCAGCGTTTGGCTACCGAACTTGGGATCCGGGAGAATTTCACGGGCTGCGACGACTCTTCTTCTTGGCATGACACTATGAACCTTTAATTAAACTTCAGGGAAATCTGGGACTATTGCCCAGCCTTACTCGACCTAAATTACTTCTTAGGACGCTTTGCACCGTATTTCGAACGACCTTGCTCACGGCCTTTTACGCCGGCACAGTCCAACGAACCACGAACGGTGTGATAACGCACACCCGGCAAGTCTTTAACACGACCGCCACGAATCAGAACAACACTGTGCTCTTGCAGGTTATGGCCTTCACCACCGATGTACGAGCTCACTTCAAAACCAGAAGTCAGACGTACACGACATACCTTACGAAGCGCTGAGTTAGGCTTCTTAGGTGTAGTGGTGTAAACACGTGTACATACACCACGGCGCTGAGGACAAGCCTTCAGTGCCGGCACTTTGGACTTTTCGACCAAAGATTCACGACCCTTGCGGATCAATTGATTAGTTGTTGCCATGTTGGCTTCACTCTCCCGTAAAAAAAAGCAACCGAAAACCAGCAAGTGGTTTTCGGGGTTGCGCATTCTATGAGCAGAGACGCCTCCCGTCAAGGAAGCGTCATAACTCACAGTGTTTAACCCTCGGAATTCAATGCTTCCGTCAGGGCTTGTTCAATATCTGCAGCACTTGGGCCTTTATCGACTACCAATGCATCCAGACGGTCTTTACGACGTTGGGCATGGTAGGCAAAGCCTGTACCAGCAGGAATCAAACGACCGACGACCACGTTTTCTTTCAGACCACGCAGATCATCTTCTTTACCTGTTACTGCCGCTTCCGTCAGTACCCGGGTAGTTTCCTGGAACGATGCCGCCGAAATAAACGACTCGGTCGACAACGATGCCTTGGTAATACCCATCAATGTACGCTGGAAGCGTGCAGGGAACTTGTCTTGCTGATTAGTCACTTCGTTTTCATCGAGAACACGTGACAAATCAATCAACTCACCCTTGATGAAGGAAGTATCACCGCCTTCAATGATTTCAACCTTACGCAACATCTGACGAATAATGACTTCGATGTGCTTATCGTTGATCTTCACACCCTGCAAGCGATACACATCCTGTACTTCGTTGACAATATAGGTTGCCAACGCGGTTTCGCCTTTCAGACGCAGAATGTCATGCGGGTTTTGTGGACCATCAGAAATCACTTCACCACGTGATACGCGCTCACCTTCGAACACGTTGATCTGACGCCACTTCGGAATCAGCTCTTCGTACACATCACTGCCGTCATCTGGCGTAATGATCAGACGATTCTTGCCCTTGGTCTCTTTGCCGAAGCTGACGATACCCGAAATTTCAGCCAGGATAGCTGGCTCCTTCGGACGACGTGCTTCAAACAAGTCAGCCACACGCGGCAGACCACCGGTAATGTCACGAGTTTTTGACGATTCCTGAGGAATACGACCAATCACTTCACCGATACCGATCAAAGCAGCATCTTGCAACGCAGTCACCGAACCCGGTGGCAGGAAGTATTGTGCTGGCTGATCAGTGCCTTCGATATTGATGATCTGACCCTGTTCGTTCAACAAGCGAATAGCTGGGCGCAGCTCTTTGCCTGCGGCTGGGCGATCTTTGGGATCAAGCACTTCGATGTTGGTCAGACCGGTCAGTTCATCAGTCTGGTGACGTACAGTGATGCCGTCTTCCATATCGACGAACTTCACACGACCCGCTTGCTCGGTGATGATGGGATGGGTATGTGGATCCCATGTCGCCACAACCTGGCCACCCTTCACGGCTTCGCGGTCGGCTACCGAAATAATGGCACCGTAAGGCAGCTTATAACGCTCACGCTCACGACCATGGCTATCGGCAATACCGATTTCACCCGAGCGAGATACTGCAACCAGATTACCACCGGCCTGCTGTACCAGCTTGATGTTGTGGAAACGCACCACACCATCATTGCGCACTTGCACGCTGGATACTGCGGATGCACGGCTGGCCGCACCACCGATGTGGAAGGTACGCATGGTCAACTGAGTGCCAGGCTCACCGATTGATTGCGCCGCCATAACACCAATGGCTTCACCAATATTGACACGATGACCACGAGCCAGATCACGGCCATAACACATTGAGCACACACCAAAACGTGTGTCACAGGTAATCACCGAACGCACATTGACTTCATCAATGCCGGCCATTTCCAGACGATCAACCCAACGCTCATCAAGCAATGTGCCCGCTGATGCAAACAGGGTATCTGTACCTGGCAGGAATACATCCAGTGCCAATACACGACCCAGTACACGCTCACGCAGTGGCTCAACGATGTCACCACCTTCAATCAGTGGTGTCATCACCACACCATTGGTAGTGCCACAGTCGTTTTCTGTAACCACCAAATCCTGTGCCACATCAACCAGACGACGGGTCAGATAACCGGAGTTAGCTGTTTTCAACGCGGTATCGGCCAGACCTTTACGAGCACCGTGGGTGGAGATGAAGTACTGCAAAACCGTCAGACCTTCACGGAAGTTCGCCTTGATCGGCGTTTCAATGATGGAGCCATCCGGCTTGGCCATCAGACCACGCATACCGGCCAGCTGACGAATCTGTGCTGCCGAACCACGAGCACCTGAATCAGCCATGATATAGATCGAATTGAACGACTTCTGATCTTGCGTGCTGCCATCTTTGGCAATCACTTTCTCAGTCGACAGGTTGTCCATCATCGCCTTGGCGACCAACTCGTTGGTACGCGACCAGATGTCAACGACCTTGTTATAACGCTCGCCCTTGGTCACCAGACCAGAGCCGAACTGCGCTTCAATTTCACGCACTTCTTCTTCAGCGCCATTAATAATGGTCTGCTTCTCGGCTGGAATCACCATGTCTTCCATGCCGACCGATACACCAGAGTAAGTTGCTTGCGCAAAACCCAGATACATCAGCTGGTCAGCAAAAATCACCGTGTCCTTCAGACCCAGGATGCGGTAGCAGCTGTTCAGCAAACGCGAAATATTCTTTTTGGTCATGACCTGGTTAATCAGGTCAAACGGCAGACCCTCAGGCACGATGTTCCACAACAAGCAGCGACCCGGTGTGGTGTCGGCCAGGAACTTGCGCTCAATACGCTCGCCTTCGTCATTGATGGTGACTTCGCGAATACGCACCTGAATACGGCTATGCACTTCAACCGCTTTATTACCGAGAGCACGGGTGACTTCTTCAAAGTCAGCGAAGCGCATGCCCTCACCTTTGCCATTGATACGGTCACGGCTGATGTAGTACAGACCCAACACCACGTCCTGCGATGGCACGATGATAGGCTCACCGTTGGCAGGAGACAGGATGTTGTTGGTAGACATCATCAGCGCGCGCGCTTCCAGCTGAGCTTCAATCGTCAGAGGTACGTGGACAGCCATTTGGTCACCGTCGAAGTCGGCGTTAAATGCCGTACACACGAGCGGATGCAACTGGATCGCCTTACCTTCAATCAACACCGGTTCAAATGCCTGCAAACCAAGACGGTGAAGTGTTGGCGCACGGTTCAGCATCACTGGATGTTCGCGGATAACGTCGGCGAGAATATCCCAGACCTCGGATGTTTCACGCTCAACCATTTTCTTGGCGGCTTTGATCGTCGTAGCCAGACCTTGAGCTTGCAGTTTGCCGAAAATGAATGGCTTGAATAGCTCAAGTGCCATTTTCTTGGGCAGACCACATTGATGCAGACGCAGAGTTGGACCCACGGTGATTACCGAACGACCAGAGTAGTCCACGCGCTTGCCGAGCAGGTTCTGACGGAAACGACCTTGCTTACCCTTGATCATGTCAGCCAGG
>CAZMVL010000087.1:0-8784 GCA_964569335.1 uncultured Paraperlucidibaca sp. | reverse complement strand
GCTTGTTGGTACCCGTAATGGCACGACCACGACGACCATTGTCGAGCAGCGCATCAACGGCTTCCTGCAACATGCGCTTTTCGTTACGCACGATGATGTCAGGCGCACTGAGATCCAGCAGACGCTTCAAACGATTGTTACGGTTGATCACACGACGGTACAGATCGTTCAGATCCGAAGTCGCAAAACGGCCACCATCCAGAGGAACCAGTGGACGCAGATCAGGTGGCAGCACTGGCAGAACGGTCAATACCATCCACTCTGGCTTGTTGCCCGAGTTCAGGAAAGACTCAACCAGCTTCAGACGCTTGGACAGCTTCTTCAGTTTGGTTTCTGATGTCGTTGCCGGAATTTCTTCACGCAGGCGCACCACTTCGGCAGCCAGGTCAATGTCGGCCAACAAAGCTTGTACTGCTTCGGCACCCATACGGGCATCAAACTCGTCACCGAAGTCTTCCAGCGCGGTGTAATACTCTTCATCATTGAGCAGCTGACCTTTTTCCAGCGTAGTCATGCCTGGATCAATCACGATGAAGCTTTCGAAATAAAGCACGCGTTCGATATCACGCAGTGTCATGTCCAGCAGCAAACCAATGCGCGATGGCAGTGATTTCAAGAACCAGATGTGTGCAGTTGGTGATGCCAGCTCGATATGGCCCATGCGCTCACGACGCACTTTGGCCATAGTGACTTCAACACCACACTTCTCACAGATCACACCACGGAACTTCATGCGCTTGTACTTGCCGCACAAGCATTCGTAATCTTTGATCGGGCCAAAAATCTTGGCACAGAACAGACCTTCGCGCTCTGGCTTGAAGGTACGGTAGTTAATGGTTTCTGGCTTTTTGACTTCACCAAAAGACCACGAACGAATCATGTCCGGCGAGGCCAGGCCGATACGGATGCGATCGAATTCTTCGACCACCTGACCCTGGTTGCGCAGTTGGCTGAGCAGATCTTTCAAGGCATTTCTCCCAAAGCAACAAATCGGGGCGGGAGGGCACTATGCCCATCCCGCCGCATGTCAGGCTTATTCGTTGTCCAATTCCATGTTGATACCGAGCGAGCGGATTTCTTTCACCAATACGTTGAAAGACTCCGGCATGCCTGGATCCATACGATGATCACCATCGACGATGTTTTTATAGACGCGAGTACGGCCATTCACATCGTCAGACTTCACCGTCAGCATTTCCTGCAAGGTGTAAGCTGCGCCATAAGCTTGCAGTGCCCAACATTCCATCTCACCGAAACGCTGACCACCAAACTGCGCCTTACCACCCAGCGGCTGCTGAGTAACCAAGGAATAAGAACCGGTAGAGCGCGCATGCATCTTGTCATCCACCAAGTGGTTGAGCTTGAGCATATACATGTAGCCAACGGTTACTGGACGATCAAAGCGCTCACCGGTACGACCATCAAACAGCCATTGCTGACCGTTCTCATTCAGCCCTGCCAGCTTCAGCAGTGCCTTGATCTCATTTTCATGCGCACCGTCAAAAACAGGGGTCGCAATCGGCACACCACCACGCAGGTTGCGTGACATGGCCAGCACTTCGTCATCACTTAACGAGGACAGCTCTTCCTGTTGACCACCCACTCCGTTATAGATCTGATCCAGATACTTACGGATGTCGGCCACTTTGCGCTGTTCATCAAGCATTTCGCCGATGCGAATACCCAGGCCTTTAGCCGCCCAACCCAGGTGAGTTTCCAGAATTTGACCCACGTTCATACGTGAAGGAACACCCAACGGATTCAATACGATATCAACGGGCTCGCCATTTTCATCATGCGGCATGTCTTCAATTGGCATGATGATAGAAACAACACCCTTGTTACCATGACGACCAGCCATCTTGTCACCAGGCTGCATACGACGCTTGACGGCCAGGTAGACCTTGACCACTTTCTGCACACCATGTGCCAGGTCATCGCCCGTGCTCAGCTTGCGCTTTTTGTCTTCAAACTTGGCTTCAATTTCAGCTTCACGCTCAGCCAGGAAGGCCTGGGCCTTTTCCAGCTGATCAGCCACAGCTTCATCGGCTGGACGCAATTCAAACCACTTGTCCAGGCTCAGCTCGGCCAACACGGCTTCCGTAACCTCGGCACCCTTCTTCAGGCCAGCACCACCATTCACTTTCTGACCCAACAGGGCATCACGCAAACGTGAAGTCGTTGCTTCACTGAAAATGCGCAGCTCTTCTTTCAAGTCCTTGCGGTAGGCATCAAGCTGCTGCTTTTCAATAGCCTTGGCACGCGGATCTTTCTCGATGCCATCACGAGTAAAGACCTGCACGTCAATAACCGTACCCTTTGTGCCTGATGGAACACGAAGCGACGAATCTTTTACGTCAGACGCCTTTTCACCAAAGATGGCGCGCAACAGTTTCTCTTCTGGCGACAACTGTGTCTCGCCTTTTGGTGTCACTTTACCAACCAGAATGTCACCGGCATTAACTTCAGCACCGATATACACAATGCCCGACTCATCGAGCTTGGACAGTGCAGCCTCACCTACATTCGGGATATCCGCTGTAATTTCTTCAGCACCCAACTTGGTGTCACGAGCAATACAGGACAGTTCCTGAATGTGAATCGACGTGAAGCGATCTTCCTGCACCACGCGCTCGGACAACAAAATCGAGTCTTCGAAGTTGTAGCCATTCCACGGCATAAACGCGACGCGCATATTCTGACCCAGCGCCAGCTCACCCAGATCCACTGAAGGACCATCGGCCAGCGTGTCACCACGCTCAATCACATCACCCACTTTCACCAGCGCACGCTGGTTAATACAGGTGTTCTGGTTGGAACGGGTGTACTTGGTCAGGTTATAGATATCAGCACCGGCCTCACCAATAACCACTTCATCATTTTTGACGCGAACCACGATACGGCTGGCGTCAACATAATCGATCACACCACCGCGCTTAGCCACGATACAGACGCCCGAATCACGTGCGACATAACGCTCCATGCCAGTACCCACCAGAGGCTTGTCAGCACGCAGCGTAGGCACAGCCTGACGTTGCATGTTGGAGCCCATGAGCGCACGGTTAGCGTCATCGTGTTCAAGAAACGGAATCAACGAGGCCGCAACCGAAACTACCTGACGTGGTGAAACGTCCATATAGGTGACTTTCTCGGGCGCAATTACAGTGAACTCGTTCTTGTGACGAATAGCGACCAGGTCATCAACCAGGCGGCCATTTTCATCAACGGCCGAGTCAGCCTGAGCAATGACTTCTTCCGACTCTTCGATAGCAGACAGATAGACATAGTCATCCGTCACCTTGCCATCAACTACCTTGCGGTAAGGAGACTCGAGGAAACCATAGTCATTGGTACGCGCAAAACTGGCCAACGAGTTGATCAGACCAATGTTTGGACCTTCTGGCGTCTCAATTGGACACACACGACCGTAATGAGTCGGGTGAACGTCACGCACTTCAAAACCAGCACGCTCACGTGTCAGACCACCTGGGCCCAAAGCAGAAACACGACGCTTGTGGGTGATTTCCGACAGCGGGTTGTTTTGGTCCATGAACTGTGACAGCTGAGACGAACCAAAGAACTCTTTGATCGCAGCAGAAACAGGCTTTGCGTTAATCAGATCCTGAGGCATCAGGTTATCTGATTCCGCCATCGACAAACGCTCTTTGACTGCACGCTCAACACGCACCAAACCGACACGGAATTGGTTTTCAGTCATTTCACCAACGCAACGAATACGACGGTTGCCGAGGTGATCGATATCATCCACTTCACCCTTGCCGTTGCGAATATCAATCAGTCCCTTCAGGACATCGACAATATCTTCACGCGACAACACGCCTGCGCCATCATCACCAACATGGCCCAAGCGACGGTTAAACTTCATGCGGCCAACTGCCGACAAGTCGTAACGCTCAGGTGAAAAGAACAGGTTCTTGAACAGGTTCTCGGCGGCATCCTTGGTCGGTGGCTCACCAGGACGCATCATGCGATAGATTTCAACCAATGCTTCCAGCTCCGAACGCGTGGAGTCTGAGCGCAGAGTGTCGGAAACAAATGGACCACGATCCAAGTCATTGGTGTACAGCACGGCAAACGATTTGATACCAGCCTGCACAACTTTCTTCATCACATCATCAGTGATGATGCTGTTGCACTCGGCAATCACTTCGCCCGTATCGGCGTTGATCAGGTCACGGCTGATCACTTTGCCAAACAGGTATTCAGCCGGAATATCCAGGTGCGTCAGGCCGGCTTTTTCAATATCGCGAATATGACGTGCAGTAATACGACGGCCCGCTTCAACAATCACCTTATTCTTGACAGTGATATCAAAACCAGCGGTTTCACCACGCAGACGCTCAGCCACCAGATCCATCTTGAAGCCATCGTTCTCTACATAGACATTGGTTGTCTCGTAGAACATATCGATGATTTCTTCTGCGTTATAACCCAAAGCACGCAACAAAATAGTGGCCGGCAACTTACGACGACGGTCAATACGTGCGAATACCAAGTCCTTAGGATCAAACTCAAAATCCAGCCATGAACCACGGTAAGGAATGATGCGAGCGTTATACAGCAGCTTGCCGGAAGAGTGAGTTTTACCCTTGTCGTGATCGAAGAACACGCCTGGCGAACGATGCAGCTGAGACACGATAACGCGCTCGGTACCATTGATAATGAAGGTACCGTTTTCAGTCATCAGGGGCATTTCGCCCATATAGACTTCTTGTTCACGAATATCTTTGATGGTTTTTACAGATGATTCACGATCATAAATGATCAGACGAATCTTGACGCGCAATGGCGCCGCATAGGTAACACCACGCAACGTACATTCGCGTGTGTCAAACATGGGAGTACCGAGGTTGTATTCAACAAACTCGAGCGCTGCATTGCCTGAATAACTTACGATCGGGAACACCGAACGGAAAGCGGCTTGCAAACCGAGATCTTCACGCTGCTTGGGCAGCTTGCCGTCTTGCAGGAAACTCCGATACGAGTCCACCTGAATGGCCAGAAGGTAAGGAACATCCATCAGTGCCGGGAGCTTACCGAAATTCTTCCGGATGCGTTTCTTCTCTGTATATGAGTATGCCATCTGGGTCCTCAACTATGCTTGTGCCTCGTTAATAAGGCGCCGCTTCTTAAAATCAAAGCGACGGCCTCAGGAGTCTGTTTGGCTCCCCTGAGGCCGGCGCTCTGCCAAACCGATATCGGTTTGTCATAACGGAAAAAGGCCGGAGGCTTTTTCAGCCTCCAGCCATGCTGCGAACTGGCTAAATGCAGTGCCGCATCGTCAAGTAATGTCTTACTTGACTTCGACGGTTGCGCCAGCTTCTTCCAGCTTCTTCTTCATCGTTTCAGCTTCGTCTTTGCTTACGGCTTCTTTAACAGCCTTAGGTGCAGCTTCAACGAGGTCTTTCGCTTCTTTCAGGCCAAGACCTGTGAGCTCACGAACTGCCTTAATAACAGCAACCTTGTTAGCACCAAAGCTGGCGAGAACAACGTTAAACTCGGTTTGCTCTTCAGCAGCAGCAGCGCCTGCGCCAGGAGCGGCAGCAACGGCAACAGCAGCAGCGGAAACACCAAACTTCTCTTCGATAGCAGAAATCAGGTCAACCAGTTCCATTACTGTCATCTCAGCAACGGCGTTCAGAATATCATCTTTGGACAATGCCATTTTCAAAACTCCCAATGGGTTTCAACGTGTGTGATTTCAAGCAGCGATTAGGCAGCTTCTTTCTGTTCCTTGACCGACGTCATCAGTCGGGCGAACTTGGAGATCGGAGCCTGTAGCACAGAGGCCAACATGGTCAGAGCCTGTTCGCGGTTTGGCAGCTTCGCCACCACATCGATATCCGATGCGCCGTAGAGTTTGCCGTCAATTGAAAGTGCCTTAACCGATAGTGGCGCCTTTGCATTGTCCTTGAGGAAGTCCTGGAAAATACGGGCAGCTGCACCCATATCATTTTCGGACAACGACAGGGCAATAATTGTTGGACCAACCAATGCATCATTCAGTACTGCAAACTGAGTACCTTCAAATGCACGACGAGCCAGCGTGTTACGAACCACACGCAGGTATACGTCTTGTTCGCGAGCCTTGGTGCGCAGCTGAGTCAGCTGTCCCACGGTCAGGCCGCGATAGTCGGCAACAACTGCTGCGAAAGCACCTGAAGCAGCCTTGTTGACTGCTCCAACGATCTCTTTCTTATCTTCGAGTCGCAGAGTCACTGTAACCTCCTTACCTATGAATGACCGGCGTTAATAACGCCGACCCCATTTGCAGCTTGCGCTGCTCGCGGGGGTCACAGTGCCTAAACACTCGAAACCACACCGCGTCTGCCCAGGCTGATGTTTTAAGCCAAACAATCGTTTGGCGCCTGTGGTCTTTGACGCTCGTCTTACGACGACTTCAAAGTCCTGTGTGCCGGATAAATCCGGCCAAAATTATACAGCCAGTGTCGACAAATCGATGGTTAAGCCAGGACCCATAGTGGTCGACAGCGTCACCTTCTTTAAGTACACACCTTTACTGGTGGCAGGCTTGGCTTTCTTCAGATCAGCAACCAAAGCTTCAACGTTTTGCTGAATTGCTTCGGCAGTGAAACCCATTTGGCCCACTGGCGTGTGAATGATGCCGCCCTTGTCTACGCGATAGCGAACCTGACCACCTTTTGCATTCTTGACTGCAGTTGCAACATCTGGTGTCACTGTGCCCACTTTAGGGTTAGGCATTAAGCCACGTGGACCCAGAATCGTACCGAGCTTACCCACAACACGCATGGCGTCTGGTGAAGCAATCACTACGTCAAAGTCCAGATTACCGGCTTGAATTGACTCAGCCAGATCATCAAAACCAACTACGTCAGCACCAGCAGCTTTTGCTGCTTCTGCGTTGGCACCTTGAGCAAATACGGCAACGCGAACTGTCTTGCCTGTGCCTGCTGGCAATACCGACGCGCCACGTACAACCTGATCAGATTTACGTGGATCAATACCCAGGTTCACGGCAACATCGATAGATTCTTTGAACTTGGCTGGTGGCAACTCGCCCAGCAAAGCAACTGCTTCAGCAACAGTATAGAGCTTGCCTGGAACCAGCTTTGCCTTGATAGCGGCTTGACGCTTACTTAACTTAGCCATGATCAGACTCCCTCTACGTCAAGGCCCATTGAGCGGGCAGATCCAGCGATGGTGCGCACAGCGGCTTCCATATCTGAAGCTGTCAAGTCAGGCTTCTTGGTGGTTGCAATCTCTTCCAGCTGAGCGCGAGTTACCTTGCCCACTTTTTGAGTGTTCGGACGTGGTGAACCACTCTTCAAACCAGCAGCCTTTTTCAGCAAATAGCTGGCAGGAGGAGTCTTCATCACGAAAGTGAATGAGCGATCCGAATACACGGTGATCACAACTGGAATAGGTTGACCTACTTCCATTTTCTGTGTGGCAGCATTAAATGCCTTACAGAATTCCATAATGTTCACACCCTTTTGACCCAGTGCTGGACCAATGGGTGGCGATGGATTTGCCTTGCCTGCAGGAACCTGCAGTTTGATATAGGCATCAATCTTCTTTGCCATTTTCTACTCCATGGGTACAAGCGCCTTTCAGCTCCCCGCTAAAATGATGCTGATGCATCGAAACTTAAACTTTTTCTACCTGACTGAACTCAAGCTCAACCGGCGTAGAACGACCAAAAATCATTACCGCTACGCGCAGACGATTCTTGTCGTAATTCACTTCTTCCACCGTGCCATTGAAGTCCGCAAACGGACCATCATTAACACGCACCATCTCACCTGGCTCAAACAAGGTCTTCGGACGTGGCGCATCTTGCGGTGTACGCAGACGATTCAGAATGGTTTCTGCTTCACGATCCGAAATTGGTGCAGGATTATCCGCCTTACCACCAATAAAGCCCATCACTTTCGGACACTCTTTAACCAAGTGCCAGCTGGCGTCATTCATTTCCATTTGCACCAGCACATAGCCGGGGAAAAACTTGCGCTCAGTTTTACGCTTGGCGCCATTTTTCATTTCAACCACTTCTTCGGTTGGCACCAGAATTTCACCAAACAAATCTTCCATGCCAGCCAGACGCACGCGCTCAATCAATGAACGCATGACCTGCTTCTCAAAGCCTGAATAGGCGTGTACTACATACCAACGCTTGCTCATATCGCCTCCGTTATCCGATGACGGCCGAAATGGCAAAGCCAAACAGCGAATCCATTGCCCACAAGATCAGGGAAGTAATAACCACCACAACCAGCACAATCAGCGTGGTCTGCCAGGTTTCATCTTTGGTCGGCCAAACCACTTTGCGCAATTCAATACGCGAAGCGCCAAACAAATCCAGGAATGAACGACCCTGAGCAGTGATCAACACCAGCGTCAGCGCAATAATCCCCAGCCCCACCATAATGAGGCCACGGAACGCCGTGGCCATATCGGGAAACACCCGACCGACCATGGTTGCTGCGATCAGCAGCGCAATTGCAACAACCCATTTAGCAATATTTGCTGGGTCCCGAACTGTTTCTTCCGATGTCGACATAAATCAGACTCTCAGACACGACAAAAACGCGTTTCCGCGCTTGAAAATGGCAGGCCAGGAGGGACTCGAACCCCCAACACCCGGTTTTGGAGACCGGTGCTCTACCAATTGAACTACTGGCCTAGAGCGCCTCGGCTCACAGGAGCCGAGACAATCAACACATCTACTTAAGCGTAAATTTTAGAAACAACACCCGCACCAACAGTACGGCCGCCTTCACG
>CAZMVL010000086.1:1280-15479 GCA_964569335.1 uncultured Paraperlucidibaca sp. | reverse complement strand
CGGGGAAGAGGATCGCGGTAGGGACGTTCACGACCGAAGAGCCTTGCACGCGCGCCGAAGGGCGTGCCCGCGGGCCGGGGCCAGACCCCCTGCCCGGGGGTCGCCCGAACGGCGGACCGGCCGCCGCCGCGGGCGATCGGCGGAGACGGCTAGAGCAGCCCGCGCTGGTCGGCGATCCGGACCGCCTCGGCGCGGTTGCGGACCTCGAGCTTGCGGTAGAGCGCGCTGGTGTGCTCCTTGACCGTGTGCGGCGAGAGGTGCAGCGTCTTGGCGATCTCCGGGTTGGTCGCCCCGGTCGCGATCAGGCCGAGGATCTCGCGCTCGCGCGCGCTCAGCCCGGCCGGGGTGGCGGGACCGGCACTGGCCTCGAAGATCGTCCGGCCGGCGGCGACCGCCTGGACGGCGCGGCAGACGTCGGCCGCCGGCCAGTCCTTCGGCACGAACCCCGACGCCCCGGCGGCGCGGGCGGCGGCGGCCGAGATCCGGCCGGCGCCAGAGAGCAGCAGCACCCGGGTCCGCGGCTCGGCCTTGCGCAGCCGCTCGCAGAGCTCCGCGCCCGACTCGGTTCCCAGGAACAGGTCGACGAGCGCGACGTGCGGCGAGTACCGCGTCGCCAGGTCGACCGCCTCCTGCCCGTTGTGCGCGCTCAGGCAGCGCGCCACCCAGGTCTGGCTCGACAGCAACGAGCGCAGCCCCCAGTGGACGACGTCGTGGTCGTCCACCAGCAGCACCGTCGTCCGTCCGACTTCACGCGTCACGCAGCATGCTCCTGTCCGTCGGTCACGGGGAGCAGCAGCCGCACCCGCCAACCGGATTCTCCGTGGGCCCCGAACTCCAGCAGACCGCCGGCCTGGAGCGCTTCGACGGCGGCCAGGCGCAGCCCGAGCCCGCCGCGACCCGACGACTGCGCGCGGCGCGCGCCGTCGGAGACGATCGTCATCGACAGCGCGCCGTCGACCCGCTCGAGCGCGATCTGCAGCACGGTCGGGGCGCCGTGCTTGATCGCGTTCCGGACCGCCTCGCCGAGCACCGACTGGGCGAGCGGCTCGAGGTCCGGCGGCACCGTCACCCCGGGCTCCAGCTCGGCCCGCAGCTCGACCCGCTCGTGGGCCCGCCGCAGCCGCTCGATCTCCTCGGCCAGCGTCAGCGCGGTCGGCGGGGCGGCGCCGATCCCCGGCCCGTGCAGCAGCTGCCGCAGCTCGGCCTGGGTCGCCTCGACCTCGTTGCGCGCGCGCTCGCGCGCCTCGCCCTCGAGCGGCGCGTCCGACGCCAGCACCAGCCCGACGCCGAACATTCGCTGGATCACCTGCTCGTGGACCTCGCGGACCAGCGTCAGGTGGCGGGTCATCTGCCGCGCCTGCTCCTGGTGGCGGGTCGCGCGGCGGGCGACGGAGGCGAACGCGACGACCTTGCCGGCGATCCACAGCGCGTCGCGCTCGGCCGCGCCGAGCGGGACGCCGGTGGTCCGCTCGACGACCATCACCCCGTACCACGTGCCCCCGGCGGCGATCGGCACGTACGCCAGGTCGCCCTCCGGCAGCTGCAGCAGGTCGGGACGCTGGACGCCGTGATCGGGGATGTCGAGCGCGTCGATCACGCGGTCCTCCTCGAGCGCGACCCGCGACAGCGGCGCGTCCTCGATCCCGACGCCCTCAGGGGGGAACTCGTCCGGATCGATCCGGTAGGCGCCAACCGGACGGACCCGGCGACGGCCCTCGTCGTAGAGGAACATCACCGCGCGGTTGACGCCGATCGCGCCGCAGACCGCACCGCACAGCCGGTCGTAGAAGGACGCGCTGTCCGGGGTGGCCTCCTCGAGGCCGGCCATCGCCTGGACGAACACCCCCAGCGCGTCCGCCGCGAGCACCGCCGCCGACTGGTGCGGCTGCGCAGAGGGGTCGGAGGACATCCACCAAGCCTACGGGCACGGGGAGCGGCGGGCCGGCGCGACCGGCGGAAACGGACGACCGGGTGGTCGGTGCCGACGGCAGGGGGCACGCGGCCGACGCCGAAGACGGCCGTACGATGTCTCCCACGATGCCCCGAAACCGCGCCCTGCTCGCGCTCGCCGCGACCGCCGGCACCGCCGCCGCCCTGCCCGCCACCAGCGCCAACGCCTCGCTGCTGAAGGGCCTGCAGGACCAGGAGATGACGGTCAACTTCCCGCACCTGGTCCCGGAGTTCCTGACCGCCGCCGACCAGGCCAAGGTCCAGATGGTCCGGTTCAACCTGCGCTGGGACGGCCGGTCGTCGGTCCCCGACCTGAACCAGCTCGCGGCGATCCGCCAGTTCGTCGACCAGGCGCAGGCCAGCGGCAGCGGGGTCCGCGCGATCGAGGTCGTGCCGAACATCGCCGGGGGCGACTCGTTCAACCCGAAGGGCAAGCGCCCCGGCCCGACCGCGGCGTCGAAGATCTCCGCGACCGCCTACTCGGCCTACATCCAGGTCGTCGCGAACACGCTGCGCGACCTGCCGGTCGACCGCTTCTACTCGGCGGTCAACGAGCCCAACTGGTTCCGCCACGTTCCCAAGCGCGGGGGCGCCGCGCTGTACCGCCGGCTGCACAACACCGCCTACACCCAGATCAAGCGGATCGACCCCCAGGCCAAGGTGCTGTTCGGCGAGCTGCTGCCGTACGCCCGGCCGCTGTCGAAGAACTACCCCAACGGCCAGTCGGCGAACCCCGGGGCGTTCGTCCGCGAGGTGCTCGGCCTGGACAAGAACTGGAAGGCCAAGGGCAGCAACGCGACCTTCACCGTCAAGGCCGACGGGGTCTCGCTGCACACCTACGACTTCAAGGGCGATCCGCGCAAGCCGCGCAAGAACCGCGACGAGTGGACCCACGCCAACCTGTCGGTCGCCAAGGCCGACCTGCGCAAGGCCGTGAAGACCAAGCGGCTGCCGTCGAGGGCCGTCTCCAACCTGTACCTGACCGAGTTCGCCTACAAGACCAGCGGCAGCGACCGGATCCCGGTCGGCCGCGCCGCGTCGTACCTGCGCAGCGCCTGGACGATCGCCAAGAAGCAGAAGGCCAAGAGCTTCCTCTGGTACCAGCTGCGCGACCCGCAGTCCAGCAGCGAGCTGTGGCAATCCGGCTTGCAGACGCGGACCGGCGGCAGCCGCGCCACCTGGACCGCGTTCCGCGGCCTGCGCTGAGGATCCGCGCCCGGGGCCCGCGACACGAACGTCGTCACGCCGCGTTCGTGATCGCGGGCACCGATCCCTTTCGCGGTTCGCCGTGTTCTTGTAGGTCATGACTCGAACCCGAGCCGGCCTCGCCCTGGCCACCGCCGCCGCGACCGCCGCGGTCCTGATCCCCGCCTCGCCGTCCGTCGCCGCCCCCGCGAAGGGCCTGCAGGACCAGGAGATGACGATCAACCACCCGCACCTGCGGAACGCGTTCCTGTCCGACGTGCGGGCCGCGAAGGTCTCGATGCTGCGGTTCAACACGCGCTGGAACGGCCGCTCGTCGGTGCCGGACATCGGCCAGCTGGCCGAGATCCGGGTGACCGCGACCCTCGCCGCCGACCGCGGCGTGAAGCAGATCCTGATCGTTCCGACCGTGACCGGCGGAGCGTCGTTCAACCCGCGCGGCCGGAAGCGCGGCCCGACCGCCTCCTCGAAGATCTCGGTCAACGGCTACCGCCAGTACATCCGCGCGGTGGCGACGTCGCTCCAGGACATCCCCGGGATCGAGGTGCTCTACGCACCGCTCAACGAGCCCAACTGGTACCGCCACCTGCCCAAGCGCGGCGGCGCCGCGATGTACCGGCGCCTGCACAACCTGGCCTACGACGAGATCAAGAAGATCGACTCCGACGCCAAGGTCCTGTTCGGCGAGCTCGCCCCGTACGCCCGCCCGCTGTCGCGGAACTACCCGCACGGGCAGTCCGCCAACCCGGGGGCGTTCGTCCGCGAGGTGCTCGGCCTGGACAGGAACTGGAAGGCCCGCGGCAGCAACCGGACCTTCACGATCAAGGCCGACGGCGTGTCGCTGCACACCTACGACTTCAAGGCCGACCCGCGCAAGCGGCGCAGCAACCGCGACCAGTGGACGCAGGCCAACCTGGCCGTCGCCAAGGCCGACCTGCGCAAGGCCGCGCGAACCAAGCGGCTGCCGTCGCGCGCGGTCTCCAACCTCCACATCACGGAGTTCGCGTACAAGACCCGCGGCAGCGACCAGATCCCGACCAGCCGGGCCCGGATCTACCTGCAGCGGGCGTGGGCGATCGCCAAGCGGGAGAAGGTCAAGAGCTTCGTCTGGTACCAGCTGCGCGACCCGCAGTCGAGCAGCGAGACCTGGCAGTCGGGCCTGCAGACGCGCAGCGGCGGCAGCCGCGTCACCTGGACCGCGTTCCGCGGCCTGCGCTGAGGGATCCGCGACGCCGACCGCGCCCGCTCGTCCCGGAGCGGACGCGGTCAGGCCGCGAAGATCTCCGTCGGCAGCGCGATCATCACGGTCGCGTTCGGACGGTTGACGATCTGCCCGATCCGCACGTCGGCGGCGACGCCGACGATGATCGCCGCCTGCTCGTCCGTGAAGCCGCGGACCCGGGTCAGGTAGCCGACCATCTCCTCCAGCGCCCGGCGGATCGCGACACCGACGTCGAGCGCGTGGTTCTCGCCGGCCGGGTCGACCGGGATGCCGGTGGTCGCGAAGCGCTCGCCCCGGTCGTGCCCGGTCGCGTCGTACGTCAGCGTCGGGAACGTCGGGATCCAGGCCGCGTCGCGCGCCTTGACGACCGTCAGCCGCAGGCGCGCGCGGCAGCTCGTCTCGATCCCGCTGCTGAGGGCCTCGCCCTCGCCCTGGCGGAAGTGCGGGTCGCCGACCGACAGCAGCGCGCCCGGCACCTGGACCGGCAGCGTCAGGCGGCTGCCGACCGTCAGCGACGCCAGGTCCATGTTGCCGCCGTTCTCGCGCGGGGGGCCCGGGGAGAGCCCACCCCCGGTGTCCGCACCGGTGTCCGGGGTCTCCGACCGGCCGGGGGCGGTCCGCGCGGCCAGGCGCCGCTCGCGCTCCGCGTAGCGCCGCACGCCCTCGGGCGACGGGGCCACGCCGATCAGGCCCAGCAGCGGCCGCCCCGGGATCGCGACGCCGGGCAGGTCCGGGGAGCGCGCGATCCCGTCGCGCAGCTCCCAGCGCACCAGGAACGGCGCGAACCGGCCCGGCAGCGCCGAGAACGCGGGGACGACCGCCGACCAGCCGAAGTCGCCCGCGGACAGCTCCAGCAGCTCGACCTCCAGCAGGTCCCCCGGCTCCGCTCCGGCGACCGCGACCGGCCCCGACATCGGCAGCGACCGGTCGTCGTCGAGCGCCGCCAGGGCGTCGACCGTACTGGCGCGGGTGATCTGCCCGTCGACGCTGTCGCGCACGTCGAGCACGACCGTCTCGCCGGAGGCGACCGTGAGCGCCGGTGGGATCCGCGGATCCCACCGGTGGTGGCGCGGCGTCACGCCGTGCCGCACCAGTCGGCGATCGCCAGCGCGAGGATCTTCGCCGCGCGCACCAGGTCGTCGATCGCGACGTGCTCGTCGGGGCTGTGGGCCACCCCCATCTGCCCCGGGCCCAGCGTCACGACGGGGATCCCCGCCTGCTCGATCCAGGTCGAGTCGACCGACGCGCCGACCATCGCCGGGTGCCGCGGCGAGGCCGGCGGGACCGGGGCGCCGGTCACCGCCTCCACCGCGCGGGCGACGGTCCCGACGATCGGTGCCGACCAGGCCGTCTCGAACGGCGGCCAGTCGTAGCCCCAGGCGAAGCGCGGCGGGCGCGCGACGAGCCAGGGATCGTCGGCGCACCACTCGCGCACGAACTCCTCGACCCGCCGTTCGACCTCGCTCCCGGTCCAGCCCGGCGGGTACCAGATGCCGTACTCCAATAGCGCTTCCGCCGGGAAGTAGACCGGCGCCGGCAGGCCGGGCGCCCCGACCGCCCGGAACGTCCCCGGGTGGATCGTGAACGCGCCCGGCGGGAAGTACGGGTGCAGCGACTCCGACGCCCACCGGCGCTCGAGCTCCTGGAGCGCGCGGACGACCAGCACCGCCTTCTCCAGGGCGTTGACGCCGATCGCGTCGCCGCCGGGGGCCTGGGCCAGCAGCCGGTTGCCGTGGTGCGTGCTGCGCCCCTCGACGCGGATCGCCACCGAGCGGTAGCCCAGCGAGGCCGCGGCCAGGCGGCTGCCGGTCGGCTCCAGGTTGATCGCGGCGTCGGCGACGAAGCCGGCGCGCAGCACCGCGGAGGTCCCGACCTCGTGCTCCATCGCCTCCTCCCCCACCACGCCGTGCAGCTGGACCTCGCCGGCCAGCGCGACGCCGGCGTCGCGCAGCGCGGCGAGCGCGGCCCAACCGGCGGCGAGCGGGCCCTTCATGTCGGCGGACCCGAGCCCGATCAGCGTGCCGTCGCGGCGGACCGGATCGCGCGGGTCGTCGATCGACCACGAAGGCGGGTCGGCCGCCGGCACCGTGTCCATGTGGCCGTTGAGCAGCAGCGAGCGCCCACCGGGCTCGGCGCCGCCGCCGATCGCGACGACGTTCATGCGGTCCGGGTCGGGGCCGACCCGCTCGACCCGCAGGTCGAGCCGCGCGCACCACGCGGCCAGCACGTCGCCGGCGCGGGTCTCGCCGCCCGCGGGCCCGTCGACCAGGTACGAGGCGTTGGTGCTGTCGACCCGGATCAGCGCCTCGGCCAGGCCGACCAGGTCCTCCGCACGGGCGTCGACCGCCCGCAGGATCGCGGCGCGGACCTCGTCGGTTGCCGGGCCGGACACGGTCAGCCCTGGGCCAGGGTCTCGGCGATGGTCTTGGTGTCCGACCAGGAGAGGTGCAGCGTGACCTCGCCGTCGACCACCTGCCACTGGTTGATGAACGCGCCCGCGACGGCGTGGCCGCCGTGGGTCTCGGCGTGCTGGGTGCCGGTCACGAAGACCACGCCGTCGCCCGCGTCGAAGAACTTCTCGGGCGTCGGGGCGAAGCGCGCCCAGTACTCGGGGTAGCGGGCGAAGACCGCGAAGACGGCGTCGATCCCGCGCGTCGATCCGGCGGCCTCCGGGACGAAGTACCCCTGCGGCTCGACCCACTCGATGTCGTCGCTCATCAGCTCGCGGACGCGTTCGACGTTCCCCACGTTGAACTGCTCGTACAGCTCGCGGACGGTCTCCACGGCGGTCTGGCTCATGCGGTGCTCTCTCTCGGGTGTCGGGGTGTCGTCAGTGGCAGTGCGCCCGCGGCGACGGCGGGACGTCCAGCGCGGGGCTGCGGTCGAAGAAGCCGCTCGGCTTGAGCGCGAAGCCGATGTAGGCGGTCGGCATCACCGGCCAGTCCTCCGGGCGCGGCACGTGGTGGTGGCCGAACGAGTACCAGAGCACCACGTCCTGGTCGGCGATCGGCCGGTCCTGGGCGACCCACGCCGGCAGGCCGTCCATGCCGTCGTGCTGGTTGGGGTACTCGCCCGCGGCGTAGCGCTCGGCGGGGTCGAAGCGGGTGACCCAGACGTGGTGATGGGCGAAGCCGGCCCGCCGGTGCTGGGGCGATCCGGGGCGCGAGAACAGCCGGGCGTTCTCCCCCGGCATCAGCTTGTAGCCGACCGGCTGGCCGACGCCGTTGCGACGGTTGCGGTTGACGACCGCCCACGACCGCACGGTCGACAGGTCCAGGTCGGACGGCGAGTCCCGCTCGGTCGCGTAGACGGTGCGGACGACCTTGAAGCCGTTGCCGTACGGGTCCTCGTCCTCGGTGGTCGGGACGCTGTCCAGCTGGACCACCGCGTTGTCGGTCCCGTCCAGGTCGAAGTCCAGTCGCGCGCTGAAGAAGTGCTGGTGGTACATCGCCTGCAGCCCGGGGGCGACGAGCGTCCCGTGCTGCGGTGTGTCACCGGGCGCGACCGCCCCGGTCGAGACGATCCCGGTCAGCTTGACCTCGTGCTCGATCGTCCCGTCCTGGTACAGGTACCAGAAGAATCCGTACTCGTAGTTGCCGATCGTCGACATCGACGAGACCACCAGCCGCCGCGAGCGGCGGACCTCGGTGTCGCCGGTGCGGAAGTCCCAGTGCTTCCAGAGCACGCCGTAGTCCTCCTCGTGGAGGCAGATCGCGTTCTGGTGCCGGACGACCTCGCCGCGCGAGTTGTTGACGTCGACGTCGAAGTAGTGGATCACCCCGAGGCAGTCGCAGCCCAGCGTCAGCGAGTTGACGAGGGTTCCGATCAGGTTCTCGCCGATGTCGAGCGGGCCCTGGAAGTGGCGCGTCGGCGACGGGTCGGCGTAGGGCACCGCCATCTCGCAGATCGACGCCCGGTGGAGGATCGATCGGACCTCGTCTCCGTCCTCGTAGCCGACCTCGTGCAGGGTCAGGCCCTCGCGGGCGTTGAAGCCCACGCGCAGCTGCCACTTCTGCCAGCGGACCTGCCAGCCGTCGACGGTGAAGCTCGGGCCCTCGGGCTGGACGATCTCCAGCGGCTTCGGCGCCTCGCGCTCCGGCACGTGGCCGTGGCGGTACTCGCCGTCGTCGGCGGTCGGCACCGCGACCGCACCGTGGTCAACGAACGAGATCACCTCGCCGCGGTGCAGGTCGATCGTCGCGACCACGCCCTCGATCGGACGCGCGTAGGTGTTGCCGCCGGGGTAGGGGCGCATCCAGGCCAGCGCCCGGCAGATCCGTCGGTCGCTGCGCTCCCAGTTGGCCGGCGGCACCGGGTCGACGCAGACCAGGTCGAGCTGGTCCTCGAGCCCGCGCGCGCGGAGCGCGGCCAGGAACTCCGGGTGGGCCAGCACCAGCTGCTCGCACTCCTCGTACTCCTCGACCATGATCGCCGGCTGGACGCCGTCGACCCGGGCCCACGCGACGACGGCCTCCGCGGTCAGCGAGACGAGGCCCTCGTAGGCCGCCTCCTCCGCGGGATCGAGCACCACCAGCTCGGCCTCGCGCTCGATCGGGTCGCCTGGGCTCCAGGCCGCCAGCGCAGACTTGGCGGGCTCGCGCAGGGAGACGGTGACGAACCGGACCCGGTCGCCGAGCCACTGCTCGCGACGAGCCACGGCGATCGCCGCCGCGATCTCGCTGGCGGTGAGCGGGTCGAGCGGGTGCCGGTCGGTCATAGGACAAACGTACAGTAAGCACCCCTCCCCGATCAAGTGCAATATCTTCTCGCACGGACGCAGTCGACGCCCGCGTCGGATCGATCGCTGCGGTCCGGCCGACGACCGTGAGCCCGCGCGCCCACAGCTCGTCACCCGGCTCCATCCAGTCTCCCGAGGTCGGAACAGCGGGCGCCAGCTCGATAACGCATCGAGCCGGCACCCAGGCACCGTCAACTCCTCGGTCGCGAGCGGGTCGCGACGGATCGCGACGCCCCGCCGCGGGGGAGCACCGCGTCCCAGTCCATCGGCTCGGCGAGCCGCTCGCCGAGCCGCAGGACCGTCGCCTCGTCGTAGGGGCGGCCGACGATCTGTGCCCCGACCGGCACGCCGCACCGCGAGATGCCGATCGGGACGACCAGCACGGGACACGCGCTCGAGATGTTCAGCATCGGCGTCAGCATCGCGTCGCAGAAGTGCCGCAGCGGCCGTCCGTCGACGCACAGCGGCCGCTCGGCGTAGTCCTCGCCGGCGTCCAGCGCCGTGACCCCCGCGACCGGCATCACCACCGCGTCGACCGACGCCAGGACCGTCATCAGCGCGGCGTCGATCCGGCGCTCGAGAATCCGGCGCTCGGACGCCGGGACCTCCGCGGCGTAGGCGAGGGTCTGCTCGAAGCAGACCCGGGCGTACGGCGAGATCGTGCCGGGATGCTCGCGCTCGCGCTCGAGCGTCAGGCTAGCCAGCTCGCCGCCTGAGCGACCCCACATCGCACGTTTGACGTCGTCCAGGGCCCAATCGATCTCGACGTCCTCGACCCACACGCCGTCGCCGGCCCACCGCCGGCCGGCCGCCGCCAGCAGCTGAGCGACCTCGTCGCTGACCGGCAGGTCCCCGGGACGGGGGCAGCAGCCTACCCGCAGCTTGCACGGACTCCCCGCCGTCACGCGCGACCGATCCGGGTCGGGGAGCGACGTCACGTCCCCGGGGTGCGGGCCGCTCATCACCCCGGCCAGCAGCCGTACGTCGGCTGGCGTACGCGCCATCGGCCCGGAGTGCATCCACCAATCAAGGTTCTCCGGTGGCTCCAGCGGCACCCGGCCGTGCGGCGGCTTGTAGCCGACGACCCCGCTGAACCCGGCCGGGACACGGATCGACCCGCCGACGTCGGCTCCGGTGGCGAGCGTCGCCGTACCCGCGGCGAGCGCCGCGGCCGACCCGCCCGATGACCCGCCGACGCTCACGTCGAGGTTCCAGGGGTTACGCGTGACCCCCCAGCGCGTCGCGTGCGAGATCGGCATGCAGCAGTACTCGGAGGTCGTCGTCCGGGCGTGGACGATGCCGCCTGCGGCCATGATCCGTTCGACCACCCACGCGCTTCGCGACGCCGGCGGGCCAGGCGCGCCGACCACGCCGTCGGTGACAACGTGGCCGGCCAATGACTGCGATTCCTTGACGGCTACGGGGATGCCCTCGAGCGGGCGCGGCACGGGGCCCCGCCCGAAGTACCGCCGATCCGCCTCACGTGCAACGGCCCGCGCGACGTCGAAGCGGGTCTCCGCGAAGGCGTTGACCCGCTGCTCGACGTCGGCCGCGCGCGCGATCAGAGCCTCCAGCAGCTCCGACGGCACCAGCTCCCGCGCGGCGAAGGCGGCGAGCGCCTCACCGGCCGAGAGGTAGGCGAGATCCGGCATGCTCCGCGTCACTACTCGACGAGCGGCAGGTCGTCGAAGCCGTACTTGTCGGGATCGGCGGCTCCGTCGACGTTCTCCTTGGAGACCAGCGTCGCGGCGATCGTGATCGGGTCGAGCTGCTTGTCGGCGCCCTGCTCGATCCCTTTCTGCATCTGCTGGATGACCGCCATGCCGACCGCCCGGGTGTTGTAGTCCCAGGTGGCCGTCAGCTTGCCGGCCTTAATCGCCGCCAGGCCCTCGGCGTTGGCGCCGCTGCCGATCACGAAGGCCCCGGGGCCCTCGAGCCCCGCGATCTTCTTGCCGCGGGCCTCAAGCGCCGCCGACATCCCGAGCGCGGAGGCATCGTTGTAGGTCCAGGCCGCGTCAATCTCCGGGTTCTTGGTCAGCAGGTCTTCCATCAGCTTGCGGGCGCCGGCGCTCGAGTCGGCCGTGTTCTTGACCTCGGCCGCGACGTTCAGTCCGGCCTTGCGCGCCGCTGCCGTGAAGCACTTCGTCATGTTGTCGATCGACGGCACCGGCGGGCCGCCCATCACCACGATGCTGGCCTTGGGGTTCTGCCTGCTGATCGCGTCGACCACCTGCTCCATCGGACCGCCTGGATTGCAGGTGTAGACCGCCTCCCAGACCGTGCCGGTCACCCCCTCGCCCTCCGAGTTGACACCGATCACGGGGATTCCCGCAGCGACGGCCCGCTGGTACGAGCCGGCGGTCGCGCCCGGATCGAGCGTCCAGGTCCCGAGGGCGTCCGTTTTCTGCGCGATCGCGGTGTCGACGTTCGCGACCTGACGGTCCGGGGACAGGTTCGCGTCGAGCACCCTGAACGTCCAGCCCAGGTGCTCCGCGCCACGCTTCATGCCGTCCGCGATCTCCTGCTGGTCCGGTTGCGCCGCCACCGGGCTCAGATAGGCGACCTTCTTGCCGCCGCCTTCCGCCGACGCACTGTCGGCCTCATCGTCACTGCCTCCGCACCCGGCGACCGCGAAGCCCGCGGCCAGTGCCGCGGCGCCGGCGATTCTGCGCATGTTCGTCATCCTGCTCTCCTTCGTCTCTCTCTTTACTTGCGGAAGAGCTCGATCGCCGACGCGACCTCGCGGGCGTTGAGCGGGCCAAGCGGGCACTTAGGACAAACGTACAGTAGGCATGGAACCGAGATCAAGTGCAATATCTTCTCGCGTGGACGCAATCGACGTCCGCGGCCGGGCGCGGTCGACGAGCCACCCGACCGGCCGCGCGTACGGATTGCCGTCCGGCTCGGAGCGCAGCAGCGTGAACCCGCGCGCTAGGCGGATGCCCGGGTAGCCGCGGTCGCCTCACGCCCCGGCGAGGAGCGGGGTCGATCGAGGCCAGCGAGACGCCCTCGACGGCGTCGAGCGAGATGAGTGCCACGTAACCGGTTTCCTCGTCGGGGGCCAGCGCGACCACCTCGGCCTGCCGCTCCCCGCTCCTGCCGCGAGCTGCTCCTTGCTCGGCTCGCGCAACGCGACGGAGACGAGGCGCAGGCGACGACCGACCACGGAAGGGTGCCGACAAACGAGCTCAGTGGCCCGCCGGATCTCGTCGCCGCCGAGCGGGCGAGCGGCCTGGGGAGTGGATGAGGCGAGGGGCACGGAACGTCGTGGCGGGACTCGCGAACGAGCCGGATTGGAGGGCGATCCGCGGAGAACGGAGCGCGAACTGAGTGGCGGCATCCCACCACGCTGCTGTACGCATGTCAAGCAACTCGCCGTCGGGAGCCGACTGGACCGCCCCCCGGGCGCTACGGTTGGGCCCGATGAGCCCACCGCCGAACGACCCGAAGTCGCGTTCGACCGTGAAGCGCGGGGGCGGACGCGAGGCGCTCTGCCGCGCGCTCGTGGCCGTGGTCGCCCGCGACGGCCTGGACGGCGTCACGTTCCGCTCCGTGGCCCGCGAGGCCGGGGTCACCGCGGGGCTCGCCTCGTACCACTTCGCCGACCGCGACACGATGGTTCGCGAGGCGCTCCAGTGGGCCGCCCAGCACTCGACCAGCACCTCGCGGATCTCCCCGGACGTCGACGACATCTCGGCCTTCGCGTCGACGCTGCCGGAGATGATGAGCGAGCACGCGGAGGACTCGCTGTTCTCCTACGAGCTGATCCTCGCCGCCGCCCGCCGCCCCGAGCTGTCGCCCGACGTGCAGCGCAGCTACGACGTCTTCATCGACGCCGTCCGCGGCTCCCTGGAGCGCTTCGGCCTGGCCGGCGACCCGGTGCTCGCCAACGTCGTGTTCGCCGCGGTCGATGGCCTCTGCCTGCAGTACCTGATCTACGGCGACAGCGACGCGACCCGCGCCGGCGTCGCCTCGCTGCAGCGGATGCTCCACGTTCTCGCCGAGCACCCGGCGCCCTAACGCCGCCTACCGCGCGGACGACCTGGGCGGTCCACCCGCGCGCCGGACTGCCCGGCGCAACTGCGCCAGTCGGTGCCGCGCCGTCAGCACCAGCGCAGTACAGCCCGCCACGACCGCGGGCGCCAGCATCAACAGCGTCTCCTCGACGGGGATCCCCGCTACGTGTGCAGTCGGCATTGCACCACGGTACGCCGCCTCCTGTACGTACGTCAAGTAAACCGAGCGAGCACACCGGGCGGGGAGGACGCCACAGCCGTCGAGCGACGCGCGCCGGACGGGTACCGTGGAACCCAGGGCCACCCACCTCGTGGCTCACGCCCACCACCTCCTGCCGACCACCCCCACCGGAGCGCACCGATGCACGAAACCGAAGCCGACGTCGTCGTCCTGGGAGCCGGTCCGGCCGGCGAGGTCGTCGCCGGCCTGCTGGCCGACGCCGGGCTCGACGTGACGATCGTCGAGCCGCGACTGGTCGGCGGCGAGTGCTCCTTCTACGGCTGCATGCCGTCGAAGGCGCTGCTGCGCCCCGTCGAGCTGCTGGCCGAGGTCGCCCGCGTCCCCGGCGTCCGCGAGCTGGTCGACGGCCCGCTCGACCCGCAGCTCGTGCTCGACCGCCGCGACGAGGTCGTCCACGAGCTCGACGACGCGGCCCAGCTGCCGTGGCTCGAGGAGCGCGGGATCCGCCTGGTCCGGGGCCGCGGACGGCTGGTCGGCGAGCGCGCGGTCGAGATCCACGGCGACGACGGGCGTGCCCGCGAGCGGCTGACCGCACGCCGGGCGGTGTTCGTCGCCACCGGCAGCCGGCCGTCGCTGCCGCCGGTCCCCGGGCTCGCCGAGGTCGGGGGCTGGACCAACCGCGAGGGCACCACCGCCGACCAGGTCCCGGGCCGCCTGCTGGTGCTCGGCGGCGGCCCGATCGGCTGCGAGCTGGCCCAGGCCTGGGCCGCGCTCGGCGCGCGCGTGACGGTGCTCGAGGGCGGCCCGCGGATCCTCGCCAAGGAGGAGCCGTTCGCCGCCGCGCAGGTCGCCGAGCGGCTGCGCGCCGACGGCATCGACGTGCGGGTCG
>CAZMVL010000086.1:0-1270 GCA_964569335.1 uncultured Paraperlucidibaca sp. | reverse complement strand
TGCGGGTCGGGGTGATGGTCGCCGCCGCCGCCCGTGAGCACGGCGAGGTCACGGTGACGCTCGAGGGCGGCGAGCAGCTGGCGGCCGACGAGCTGCTGGTCGCCGCCGGCCGCACGCCCAACAGCGACGAACTGGGACTGGAGCGCGTCGGGGTCGAGACCGACGACCACGGGTTCCTGACGACCGACGCCCAGCTGCGGGTCGGCGGGCGCGACTGGCTCTACGCGCTCGGCGACGTCAACGGCCGCGCGCTGCTGACCCACCAGGGCAAGCGCCAGGCGCGGGTCGCCGCGGCACACCTGCTGGGCCGGCCCGGGGCGGCGCTGCGCGACCACGAGCCGGACGGGCTGGAGAGCCCGCGCGTGACGTTCACCGACCCGCAGGTCGCCGCCGTCGGCCCGACGTTGGAGGCCGCGCGCGAGCAGGGGATCGACGCGATCGCGATCGACGCGCCATCGGACGGCACGGCCGGAGCCAGCTTCATCGGCAAGGGCGCGGGCGGCACCACCCGGTTCGTGGTCGACCGCGAGCACGACCGCCTGGTCGGCGCGACCTTCGTCGGCGCCGCCGTGGCCGAGCAGCTGCAGGCCGCGACGATCGCCGTCGTCGGCCGGGTCCCGCTCGACCTGCTCGACCTGGCGACGCCCGCGTTCCCGACCCGCAGCGAGACCTGGCTGCGGCTGATCGACCGTTCGGCTCCCTGATGGGTACGCGTTTTCCCCGACGGGACCGCGGCCGCCGCCGCGCCGAAGCGCCGCGGGAGCGGACGCCGCCGGAGCGGTAGTTGGCCCTAACATGCAACGCGTGAGCGTCCCGTCCGATTCGTCCACCCGCCCGCTGCGCGTCGCGATCATCGGCGCCGGGCCCTCCGGCTTCTACGCCACCGGGCAGTTGCTGGCCGCCAAGGACGCGGAGGTCGAGGTCACCCTCTTCGACCGCCTTCCCACGCCGTACGGCCTGGTCCGCTTCGGCGTCGCCCCCGACCACCCGAAGATCAAGTCGGTGATCCGGGTCTACGAGAAGACCGCCCAGAAGCCCGGGTTCCGGTTCTTCGGCAACGTCGAGGTCGGCCAGGACATCACCCACGACGAGCTGACCGCCCGCTTCGACGCCGTGATCTACACCACCGGCGCCGCCCACGACCGTCGCCTCGGCATCCCCGGCGAGGACCTGCCCGGATCGCACGCCGCGACCGAGTTCGTCGCCTGGTACAACGGCCACCCCGACGCCGCCGACCGCAGCTTCGACCTCTCCGGCAAGCGCGCCGTGG
>CAZMVL010000085.1:9800-15709 GCA_964569335.1 uncultured Paraperlucidibaca sp. | reverse complement strand
CTCAATTGAATCTCTTTTAAATTCACCTCGAACATTCAAAGGGCAAACTATTAAACCCATTCCGCCCGTGTGATGTAAAACACATCGCAAAGCTTCCAATTGGGTAACGGTCTTATGCAGTCCGAATGACGCAAATAAGGCCCGCTTACCGCCTTCAACCAACCATTTTACCATTAGCTGATTGTGAGGCTTTAATTTACCACTTATGATACTGGAATCAAATTCGATTCCTTGCGCTTTTTCAATTTTAATTTTTGACTTTAAGAAATCCTCATACTCACTCATTGTTAGATGGTTTGAGGTCAAGAAGTGGTTACTTTAATCCGATTGGTCCGATAATAGATCTGCATCCATCAGATTCAATCATACATGGAGATTTGCTTTCCAAAAATTTCATTTTAGGATTACCAGGAGAATATTGCAAAGCAGTGTTCAGGTAATTGGCATTGAATCCAATTTGCAAATCATCGCCCTCAAAATGGCAATCAAGGCTTTCAGTTGCTGCAAATGCTAAATCTTTGTTGTTGAAAGAAAGCTTGAGTTTATTTGCTGAAAAATTCATTTTTATAGTGGACCAATTTTTATCCACAACATTCAACATTCTTTTCAAAGCTGGCATGATAGCATCCTTTTCCACATCCAGAACTTTATCTGATTTCAGAGAATCGAAAAGACGTTTGTAATCCGGGTAAGTTGCATCGATAAGTTTTGCAGAAACGGTTTTGCAACCTACTGAAAGAAACACGTTATTACTGCTAAACTTCAATTCAATTTCATCATCAGAATCCAATAATGAAATGAAATAAGCCGCAACCGGTTTTGATATGATAGTTGTTCTTTCTTCATCAGCTTTAGCATCAAGGCTAGATTCAAAGAATACATGACCGTTACCGCCTACAACTTTTGTTCCTGTGTTGTCAACTTTAATCAAAATTCCTGAAAGAGAAGTATTCAAATGCTTTTCATCAACAAACTGACTCACGCTCTTCAATGAGTTTGCAAACTTTAACCCTCCAATTTTTATTGATGCTATCGAATCTTCAACAACCTTTTCCGGAAATTCAGCTGCTCCAAAAATCGGCAAATCATATTGGCCATTCGGATATGAAATAACCAGGGTTGACTTTTTAAATTCGAGATCAATTGAAGTGTCCGGCAATCCTTTTAGCACTTTAGTAAGAAAGTCATAACCGATGCAGTGTGCAAACGATTCTTTCACTTCAGTGTTTGTTTCTTCAGTAGATCTTGCTTCAAGATTGTCCGCCGTCAATGTCAACTTTCCATTCTCCGACTTGAACAATATGTTATCTAAAATCGGCATCGTGTTTTGTGCCTTGATGACTGAGCCGACTGCCGTAATCGACTTTAAAATTTCTTTGCTGTTTACTGTGATTTTCATTTTGCTTTGTATTGGTTTATGAATTCTTCAAGCTTCTGAATCGGAATGTATTCGATGTTTCTGAAAAGAGATTCAAGCACACCAACCGTTACAATGTTGTCATGTATGCCAGAAACTTCAAATCCGTGTGTACTTTTTCTGTTAAGTTCAATTTGTGATTCTTCAAGGTCAGAGTTTAGTGATTCAATTTCTTGCTCTTTGTCTTTTAAATCAGACTTAAAGTTTTCAATTGTATCTTCTAAATCTTCAAAAACGGCTTCAGCTTTTTCATATAATTGGTTAGCCCATGATTCGTTAACAAATTCATCTGAAATTTGTTCGAGTTCTTTTAAGAATTCATTTTTTTTCATTGTTTAATATTCAATTTGTCAAAAAGGATTTTATAGAGTTCATTAATTTTTTCATGCCATTTTACATCTTTCATTGTCGGATTGGTTTTGTAATACTCCGTTCCTATTTTTAAGCTGTAAACGATTCCGTCAACCTTTTCAAATTGTTTCACTTTTTCAATAGGAATATCCTTCCAATTATACTTTGTGGCTTTTGCAATAACTATTTGATAATGGTTAAGTCCTGCCGGCTGAGGGTAAATTCTGAAACCATTTTCCCAGCAGAATTTTATTTTTCGAAAGGTTTCTTTGTTCAATTAGAATGGTACATCTATATCCGAATCCAGGTTAAAAGCTTCACTGGGTGTAACCGGGGTGAACGGCGTCAAAAAGGAGTTAGTTTCAACATCGATGTTTGATGTTTTTTCGTTGTCTGGAAATTGATAGCTGTTTTCATCAACCTTGTAAGGCAGCGCATCTGTATCTTTTATACTGAAATAGAAATCGTCAAAGCCATATCCTCGTGAATATTGATGAATTGTTTTTATCACTTTTTTTGTGCCATCAGTAGGATCGAGCATCAACACGCTTTCTGCTTTCTTTATCAAAGTACTTCCCAAGTTTCCGGTGGCTTTTTTTGTTCCGAAAGCGCTATGAATAATTACGCATATATGAATATTCTTTTCTTCGGTCCATTTCAAAAGATAGTTTGCTATCTCGTTACTTTTTTCCATATCATTAACATCCATCATCAAATCAGCAATTCCATCTATGAAAACAAGTTTTAACTTTTCTGAGTACTCAGATTTATAAATCAAATGTTCGATTAAAGCCAATCTTTCATATACTGATAATGCACGTAATTTGAAAGGAATGTGGTTTTTGTATTCTATACCGGTTATTTCAGTTACCCTTTGAAACGTTTTTTGAGCGTAGTAACTTGATTGCTCAGTATCGATATCCAAAATAAAATAATCCTCATTCCTATGGCCTTTGATATTATCGAAGTGTTGGTTGGAATTGCCGCCTATGTAACTTGCACAAATTGCCGATTTCAAAAAAGATTTCTTTGTTTTTGATGGTGCAACTATGCAGCTGAATTCCCCAGAAGTCATTACTGATGTAGGATAAGATTTGTCTTTGTATTGATGTTCTCCGATGGAAATTAAAGTTTCAGGTCTATCAATTTTTACAGTTAAGTCAACGAACGTTTTTTTAATCAAGCCTTCAAAATCCATTGGCGGGCCATCTTTATTTGCTAAATCAATGCTCGGAAATACACTCATTTTTATGGTTTGTTTTGAAATTCTTTTTTTAACTCAAAAACCAAACGTTTGATAAAAGAATGTAATTCTTCTTCTGTGTATGGCTTTGTAAATTCATCAACTAATTTCTTTTGATTTTCAGATATAAGTTTCAATTTTGCTTCTCTGACTTTTAAAGCATTTTTCATATCATCCGGCCCTAATTCAAGTTTTATAAATTCAACTTCAAATGCTCGCATTAATCGGATCATCGGTACTTGTGATTGAAAATATTTAAGCCAACTCAATAAAGGTGTTTCTAATGATTCTTTCATTACCCCAATTGCATTTTGCATACTTCTCTTTCCATCCATTGTTAATAGCATAAGACGTTCGATTAAAAGTTTTGCAAATAACACATCCTGTATTAATGATTCATCATAGTTTTTGTTCAGCGTATTAAGGATGCAGTTAAAAGCTTCAATGTCCTTTTCATTTGGGTTGATTCTGTTTTGCTGCAAACGCCATGTAAGGTGCTTTACAGCCTGGTTAATCTCCATTTCCTTTTCAATTTTAAATATCACCTTTGCTGAATTTTTGGGTTTCCAATGGCTGCTTTTTCTTCTCAAACAATTTTATCTGGTTCATCCAACAATCAAGCATCTTTACAAAGTTTTCCCGTTTAAGAATCCAGTCCGGACGAACCCGAACCGCCGGAACGGTTTCTTGAAAAAAGAGGCCTGCAACCGCATATTCAAATTGCTTTTTGGTGAAGTCATTTAATAATGATTTGAAATTTTGCCTTTCGAATGCGAGTAAACTATCAAATCCACAAGGAAGTTTATCATAATAAAGTCTTGCTCGTTTCCAAATTTCAATGAATTCATTTTCAGTCAAAGTGCTTTCTTCTTCTTTACTTTCTTTTACTTTACTTTGTGTACTTTCTTCCGTTGATAACTTAGTTTCTTCCTGAATTAACTGTGTTTTTTCAGTAGTTAATTTAGTTTCTTCCTGAATTATTAAATCATATTCAGGATTAACTTCACATCCAGAGCGCTTTGCATCCTTGCATACTTTCAGCCATCTTGATTGAATTTCATTTGATGTCAGAATATTTTTGTTTGCCATGATCTTATTAAAAAAGTTCACTTCAATTGCTTTTTGAATTACTTCTTTAACAAAAACCTCAGAAACTCCAATCTCTGCAGCAATAAGAAAAGACCAATCTTCATCCATTTCAATGTAATATCCTTTATCTTTATAGATATCACACAATAATTTTATCAAAATGGTTGGAGCCTGAGAACCGCAGGACTTGATAATCTTACGAACTTTTAAATTCGAGAAGAAATCAACATCTAAGCTGAAATAATCTAAACCTGTTTTCTTTGGTCTGGCCATTTTGAATTAAAATTTTTCGATAGAATATGCTATCAGGTTATTGAACCTTACACCGGCTTTGGAAACAGCAGCTTCAAGGGATGCAACAATTTGAACGCGGTCGCCTACTTTAAAAGGCTTTAGCAGTTCCATCATATTTTTACCTCTGAATTCGATAAATCCTCTTTCGCGGCCTAGGCATTTAACATCAACAACGGCTTTCACGTGTACGCCTATTTCTAAATTTTCAACACTCGTAATTGTTCCTTTTACTATTTGCATGGCTATAAATATTGTTTATTATTTTCAAGTTGATTTTCTATTTCCTGGAGTTGTGCCAGGTCTTTTGGTTCGGGTAAATAAATTCCAGCTTCCTTTGCGGAATAGTTCCTGAAGCGATCGATGGCAATTGTAGTTTGACCGGTATCTAAATCCGCTGTACTTTTCCAATCTTCCCGAATTTCGCCAGTTTGATGATTTGCATGAGTGGTTTTGAAAATATCGGGGTTGATTTGCTTTTTAAAAATTTCAAGCTTTACATAATCAATACGCTCTCCGTATTCTAAAGCAAACCACCCTAATATTAAATGCAGATATCTGTTTTGGCGAATAGATCTTCTCTCTTTCCTTTCAGTAAGTTCAAATGTTTTACCTTTCAAAAAGAAAAATTCAATCCTTTGAATTGCACGTTTACGGTCCAATTCTGATGCACCATTGAAAATCATAATAAATACTGATCTTTAATTTTTACTTGCTCTCTAAAGGACTGAAGCATTGAAATCATGGTGTCAATTTTACCAAGCATTTCGTGAACCTCATCTTTGCTATTCAGATCATTCCAAATCTTTATAGTTCGGTTACAATCAGAAACTCTTATTATTGCGATTCCTGTTTTGTAAATCTTTGTAAACATTGCCGCCATTGAATTAATACTATTTGGGGCCAGAAAAGACTTTTGGTTGTAACTGGCATGTTGCTTACTTTTTTTACCTTTTTTCATTGTAGATATTTAAAGGTGTTTCTTTAAAAAGTTATCATGCTTTTAAATTTTTCCAATCCGTAAGCATTTGTTTGTTGAAGTAATGGAAGAAGATCTGATGCTTTTATTTCTGATTCTTTTATATGGTTTTGTTCCATCCAATTTTTAACTCCTAATTCACATGCGCCAGTAATTAGCCTGTAGTAGTTTACATTAATAATTGTGTCTGCATATATTGGTTCTTTTTTTAATCTTTCGGAAACAATTTTAAATTGAACGTCAGAAATAGCTTTTTTAACTGTTTCTCCATGAGCATAAAAACCTTCTTTTTGAGCAACGTAACAATCGGTTTTGTTTACAATTCCGTTTCTAATAGAGTGAAAAACAAATCCCGTATAAAGTGAAATTCCTTTGGTTGTTCTGGAAGATTTTACAATAAAAACTGTATCGTCTATGATCTTAACTTCATGCGTTACGCCTTTAAGGTCAATGCTTGTCAGTTGGTTTCCGTCAAACGCCCAATCACCAATATGCGTTACGCCTTTAAGGTCAATGCTTGTCAGTTGGTTTCCGTCAAA
>CAZMVL010000085.1:0-9700 GCA_964569335.1 uncultured Paraperlucidibaca sp. | reverse complement strand
CCCCTGCACCAATATGCGTTACGCCTTTAAGGTCAATGCTTGTCAGTTGGTTTCCTCGAAACGCCCAATCACCAATATGCGTTACGCCTTTAGGCACTTCAAAATGTCCATTAATAATATCCACCCCATCGATAGACATTAAGACTTTATTTTTAATTTTCATGATCTTTATTTTTTTGTCTAATATTTAATATTGTCCAATGCAAAAATTTTGGTGTCGGTAATTAATTTCCGATTTTGCTGTAAAAACTCAATAAATCTTTCACAATGTTGCACAAGTTTTAAAGTGTCTATTTCGGGCCTGAATGTGTAATTTTCTGTCCAGGTGTTTTTAAAATCGGTAACAGTATATTCAAAATCATTGATTGGTGTTCCGCATTCGTTTAAGCAATATGGGTAAACAATATGCTGCCAGTTGTTTTTGAACTTGAAGGCGCTGTATTTTGAAGTTGTTTTAATGTCTGCAATTTTGAATGGTAATAATTCATCCAGATATCCGTAAAGCAATACTGGACCATATTTTGTTTCAATTATTGCTTCGACAAATTGTTGAGTAATAGCTCCTTTAAAATATTTTGCGAACTCCATGGTCAAAGCATAGGGAAAATAAAAAACATGATTTTTGAATTTTACTTCAATACTAACAGGGATTGCTCCGGGTTCCCCGATTGATTTCATTTCCATTTTATCAGATTTACGATGTTCAATCAAGCAGTCAACTAATTCGTTAAAGGCCGTTCCTTTGTCAGCAGCCTCACTTTCGAAAGGCACACGGTTAATAGAATCAATAAGACCTTGGAATTGCTCAAACTCAAATTCTTCTTCTGTTTTAGATGGGTTTTCTGAAAACCCCCAGTACTCCTGGTAAATTTCAGAGCTACTTAAGTAACCCTGAAATTTGTCCAATAGAGTGGCATAAAACTTAAACTGTGGTTTTATCTGCTTCATATTGCTTTTTTTCATTTAAAGTCAAACCGAGTGCTTTACCTTTTTCAGACAACAATTTACTGGCAACAAGCTTTGAGTTTCCAATGTGCTCAAACTTGTCAATACGTTTGATGAATTCATTAGCTGATTTAACATCAGTGATCTGTTCGATTTGCAGCTTCAAATCATCCATCAGAGAATTGTATTTTTCACCAGCTTCACGACGCGCAACAAGGCGTGCTTCATAAGCATTGATTATGTGCTTAGTAAAAAAATCATTCTGGCCCATTGCAACACCTTTATCGTCCACTTTTACCGGTATTTTGATTAACGATGGTAAGCTGCATGTATTCTTTCCATCATTCCGGCTTGTTGGGTCAAATGTGATAGTTCTTTCACGTCCATTTGCTTCCATGTAACCAACTAAATCAAGTTCAGTTACAAGGCTATCATAATTTGAACCCCCAAATTGTGGAACATATCGAGTTTCATCGCCCTCGGTTCTAGTGTCGCGGTGTGCAACAAATAAGATATGCTTATTCATTCCAGAAACTTTACGAACTAAAGCCTGAAATTCAGCTTTTCTTTCTCCATAACCTTGAAGTGTAAGTGTACCATTAGCCTTTCCCATTTTTGGGTTTTTCCCAATAATGTAATCAGCCATGAAATCAAGCGCTTTACCACCAGTGTCAATTACAAATGTTTCGTATGGTGTTAAATCCTCATTATTCAAAACATCAAGAAAGTTTTGATATGATTCAATCTGTACAGTATCTACACCGTCAAGATGAGCAAAGTTTACGCGGTGAACACCGTTGTCGAAATCAAACAATAAAGGCTTTGGAGCTGATATTGCAAGTGTGGTTTTCCCCATACCGGGTTGTCCGTAAATCAGACCTTTGATTTTGCTTTGAATGTTTAATTCATTCGATTTTCTAATAAGACTCATAATTTGAAAAAATTGATTAATAAATATTTAATGTTTCTTTTTATATAAATTCAGGAGGTATTCCGTTGCTACTGATTCTGTAAAATCCGGGAACAACCTTTTTTTTGTTTTTACCTTAACCGGTTCAGGAACTCCAAGCATCTTAAACAATCTTTTCCGTTCCTTTTCGCTTAAAACATCAACAACATTTTTAGCAGTTTCAGCAAGCATTATTCTGATTCAGTAAGTGCATAAGCGTCAAAAATGGATTTGTGTTGATTTAAGTTTTCTTCAGATTGTGCAATCTTCTTTTTTGCAATTTCGATCAGCTTGTAAACCGTTGAAATGCTTTTTTCACTTACCGAAAATCCTTTGATAATATCTCTTACTGTATATGGTGAAACTTTACTTTCATCATTAGCAGCAACCGCCCAATCACTCATATTGGTGTTTTCATTTAAGGCAGCCTTTAAATCTTCTGGTAGTGGTTTTCCTACTTCAATTCCCATTGTTTTTGGTTTTAGGATTCAATAATTTTATTTGCATTAATTGTTATTGTCATTTGCTTTTTAGATATGATCTGCTTTTGATTTTCAATGCCTCTTTGAAGATTTTCCAAAGCAGTAAATTCAAGCGTCAGATTTGTTTTTAATTCTTCGTATTGCATTTTCAAGTCGCGGCGCCTTTCAGCTTCAGTTCCGAATTTTTCATAGTAATTGGAAGATTCTGTAACCTTAATTGACATTTCAGTTTCATGCACTTTTTTACTCTTTGCCTTAACCTGGTTGATAAGCATCTTTAAAGAGCACTCACATATTTCACACGTTCCATTGCAGTTTGGTTTCATGATTAATTGTTTTTGTAGGTTAGAATTTGAAAACCAGAAAGACCAGCTGAAGCCATTAGCATTTTATGCTCAGGACTGTTTTTGTATTCTTCAAGTCTTTTTTTCTCGATAGGATTGTATTCAGCATATAACTTTTCAAGCTTTTTAGAAGTGCTTTCATGTAGAAAACTTAACAGGGACTTTAACCCTTTGTTGTTAGCAACGTCGTAAGATGCAAGCTTTGCCCATACTCTTTTTTTTAAGGTTTCTAACTCATTAATTTTTTTAAGTAATTGATTTCTACGTTCCATAAAAACACTATTTTTCTAAAAGGTTTTGCTAAATTGTTATGCTTTTGTCTATATTTGTTCTGTTGTAACATTCAGACAGGACAAAAATACATAACTGTTATGTAACAACCAAACAATTTTCTAACTTTTTGCATAATTATTATGTAAATATTTTTTTGACATTGAAAATCATGGAGTTAAATGAGATAATAGAAGAAATAAAAAACAGAAAACTAACGGCATACAAAATCGCTGAAGAATTACCAAAAGCATTTGCACTGACTGAGGTTGGAATAAATAAAATCATTAATGGCTCTTCTAAAAATCCGAGAAGAAGAACACTTGACATACTCGAAGGATATCTGCAAAACAGTTATGCAAAACTTGATGAAAGTTTAGCAAACTTAGATGTAAAAGAAAGCAATGAATTGTTACCAAACAAAGCCGGCAATGTCATTGAAGAGTTGCCTAATGGAAAATATCGCATCTGGACAAAAAAACTTCCCGTAAAAGCTTTTGCATCATATTTAAGTGAATTCAGAAATGCTGATTTTGTTGAAAGCCTGGAAGATATTTCATGGGTTGTAGATCACTATCCTAAGGGCCGTTATGCAACATTTGAATCTGAAGGCGAATCCATGAACGGAGGAAGCATAGATGACACCCCGGGCGAAGCGGATTTGTTTTGCAGAGAATTATTAAGACATCACTGGAAAGATGGGTTCAGAGAATGCAAATATGGCTGGGTAATTGTTCACAAAGAAACAGTTGTGTTTAAGGACATAACAGAATTTGACAATAAAACGGGAAATATTATTTGTCATTCAAGAAGCGGTTTGCCGAATCATCCTGATTTCACAATTAATCTTGATGATGTTGTTGAAATATGGAAAGTTATTAAAAGATCATATTAAAATTTAAAACATGAAAAAACTATTACTTATGCTCCTGATCGCTGGAGCATCACAAGCACAAGAAAAATTTACACTTACAAAAGAGGGTTTCACAGATTATGTTGTAACTGAAACCCCAGGCCTATCAAAAGATGCTATATACTCTAAAACTATTAATTGGATAAAGGAGAATTATAAAAATCCTGAAAAGGCAATTACGATGACAATGGAAAACGAGAAAATCCGCATAAACGGTTTTAAAGAAAATTCCTTTTGCTCTAAAGCAATGGGTAAAACCGTATGTGCGAATTCTGATTATATTGTTGAAATATCATTTCGTGATGGAAAATATAAATTAGACCCAATTGAATTAACAAACATTTCAGGGGCGAACAGTTTTAAGTTGAATTTCAATGACACTTCAATTTACTACGATTCTAAAGGTGATTTGAAAAAGAATATGGCTGAATTTGTTGGCCAGTTAGAAGCTATGTTCAACGATCTTAATCAAAGTTTAAAAGACTACATTACTGGCAAAAATGCTGATAGTGATAAGTGGTAATTGATTAATTTACGGTACACAATCCAGTACACGTTTTCTGTTAAATTATATCTTTTTTAAAATTGCGAATCCCATTGTTTATTGATGGAAAATATAGACCTCACGATTCATAACCCTGAGGTCACGGGTTCAACTCCCGTCCTCGCTACTATAAAAAGCCCAGGCATTATGTCTGGGCTTTTTTTATTCTGGTTTAGGAACTACAAACCATCATAATTATAAGAAAAAACTTATATATTCAACAAAAAACTGTATTTCATCGATTAAATATGTATTTTATCGGTAAAAAGTTTTTTTTCTCGATGGAATAATATTTATATTTGGTTTAAAATAAAACATAATTCAAAAGCTTCCCCAATGCTTATGAAAAACTTTACACCTACGAAAAGGCTGTTCATAATTTTGACGCTTTTATTAATTCCTTATTTTAACCAATCACAAACATTAATTAGCGAAGAAAATTTCAATGGTAGCACGGGCATCTGGTCTTTAGGCGGAAGCAATGTGGTTCTGAACAGTACAACTCCATACGAAGGTTCACAAAGTGTCCGTTTCAGAAGCAATTCAAATTCGACACTTACAACTTCAGCATTAAATTTATCGTCCTATAATAAAGTGGATGTAAAGTTTTTTATCAGATCTACCGCAAACTCAGGTGAAACCATTACATTGCAATACCGGGCAGCCGGAAGTGCGGCATGGACAAGCGTAAGAATATTTACCATGGGAACTTCCAGCGCGCCAAAAGACATAAACTCTTCAGGCTATCATGCTTTATATGGCACGTTATTCTCGACAGATTATACTTTTTCAACTACAGGCCAATTTCGTTTTTCAGCAAGCATTGGATCTACCAGCAGGTATTTTTATGTAGATAAAGTAAGTATCACAGGAACTAAATTTAATACCATTAATAATGGCCCGGGCGGTGTAACATCACATCTCGAAATGTGGCTGAGAGCCGACAAAATAAATGGCAGCGGCATAGATCCCGATAACGCACCCGTAAATAAATGGAATGATACTGGCAAAGGAAACAATGCTACTGTTATTGATGCAACAAATGCTTCATTGACAAACAAACCCGTATATAAAAACAATAATTTAAGCAATATTAATTTTAATCCGGTTGTAGCCTTTAACAACAATCCGGCTACTTCTGAAGTCGATTATACAGGATTGAACAACAGAGCTGAACTAAATGGAACTAGCGGTTATTTTTCAAACGAACAATACATCGTTATCATAAATGACAATCCGGCAACAATAAACAGCTCGGCATTAAGCATTGATGTATTTTGCGCGCAAGGAGCATTAACCCAACCTTTCGATCGTGACGGCACCGGATTCGGATTTGGGCAATATACGCTTAGATTTGACAATGAAGTCATTAGTTATTGCCATGGAAGCACGCCTACTTCCTCAGGAACCGCTGTAAATTCAAGAGGTTATGGCGTGGCGCAAACAGGTTCAGCTTCGTATGCAAATCTGACCGGAATATTGAGTTCGCGAAATTCAAGTACAATTAACGGGCAGGAATTATTCTTAAATGCCTCACGAATCGATAATACTGAAGTTGGAACGCCGCAATTCGCAAATTATTCAAACCGTAGATACTGGCTTGGAAGAAGTCAGGTTTTTAACGGGAGCTTTAACGGCAGGATTGCCGAGGTCATCACCTATTCAAGCAGAAAAAACGATGCTACTGAAAGACGGAGGATTGAGAGTTATCTGGCAATCAAATACGGAATTACCTTAGGCACAAACGGTGTTTCCATGAATTATCAGGATTCTAACGGCTCAACAATCTGGGACATCTCCGGCAATACCTATTGTTACAACATTACCGGAATTGGCCGGGACGACAGTTCTCAACTCAATCAGAAACAATCAAAATCAGTCCATACTGCTAATGATATTACGATTGGTCTGGGAAATATATCCGACAAAAATTCTGACAACACCAATACTTTTGCAAATAACCGGAATTTCCTGGTTTGGGGAAACAATAACGCTTCATTAGCCGCACAGCCTCCAGTTGTTGTAAATATAAGTGCCGGGATTCAGGGCCTGACATCAAATGTCGATTTCATTTCTATAGGAAGAGTTTGGAAAGTAGTTGAAACCGGTGGCAACATCCCGACTGTAAAAATTTCAATTCCGGCTACAATGTTAACAGCTACGATAACCCCGCCGGGAGATTATTTAATGTTTATTTCGGACACTGGCATCTTTAATCCGTCTTCTGAATACCGCGTCATGAAAGCGAACGGGGCAAATCTTGAAACAGATTTTGATTTCGATGGCACTAAATACATCACATTTGGTTATGCACCCGAAAATACATTTGAAAGATCAATAAATTTTGATGGAATAGACGACTATCTTGACTCTGGAAACGTTCTCGATTTAAATGGCTCTTTCACTGTTTCTGCATGGATTAAGCCTTCAGCCGCAAATAAAACGATTCTTTCAAAAAGAAACAGCATATTTTCAACCGGCTATAATCTTGGTCTTACCAACGCCGGAAATATAGAAATGAGCTGGATAAACGGGTCAAAACAAACCATAACCTCAACGGTCGCAATGCCTCTTGATAAATGGCATAATGTTGCCGTTTCATTCAACGGAACAGAAGCACGATTGTACATTGACGGCGTATTAAACGTGGCCAAAACACTTTTACCCGTTCCAGTTAATTCACAATCCTTCCTGATTGCCGCCGCCGATGCAGCTACACCAACTTCTTTCTTTGCTGGAACAATCGATGAAGTCAGGGTTTGGAGTGTTGCTCTTACCCAGGATCAGCTTCGCTATATGATGAATCAGGAAATAATCAAGCATTCAGACGAAACCGTCAACGGAACCATTATTCCCCAAACGATTACTTTGAACGAAGCAAAATCCATTCGATGGAGTAATCTTAAAGCATATTATCCGATGTCGACCTATACTTTTACAAATGCAAAAGATTTGTCCGGCAATGGATATACGGCCGCACTTCGGAATTTAACCACCGTTGATTATCAAACTGCTCCCATGCCTTATGTTTCTGCAACATCCGGAGACTGGGCTACACCTGAAACCTGGCAAAACAATACCGTTCAGGACTTGCCTAACGGCGTTTCCTTTATTGATGGCACAACCCGGATTAATTGGAATATCGTTAAAACAAGCCACGACATTGTCAGTGCCAAAAACAGGACTTTGCTCTCGTTAGACATCCAAAGCAATAAAATCACCACAGCGAACCATGCCAAGATTGAAATCTCGCATTATCTTAAACTTAACGGAAAAATTGACCTTGAAGGCCGATCACAACTGATACAATCTGCCGGGAGCGATTTAGATCCAACAAGCAGCGGAACCATTGAAAGAGACCAACAGGGAACTTCAAACATATATAATTATAATTATTGGTCTTCGCCTGTTGGTGAAGACAGTTCATCGACTAACAATAACGCTTATACCATTAATGATGTTTTTAAAGACGGTACCGATCCTGCAAACATTGCGGATATAAACTGGGTGAATCAAGAAAACGGTTCTGAGGGAATTCCGATTAACCTTTCCAAAGCCTGGATATATAAATTCCAGAATGTCGGGAATGACTATGCAAACTGGAGTTATATTGGGCCGCACGGATCTTTGCTACCGGGCGAAGGTTTTACTTTAAAAGGCAGCGGATCTTTGCAGGAAACCCAAAATTATACTTTTATCGGCAAACCTAACAACGGCCTGATTTCGCTTCCTATTGGCCCGGGATTCTTAAATCTATGCGGAAATCCATATCCATCGGCACTCGATTCCCAAAAATTCATTCAGGACAATTTAGATTCGTTAGACGGGACACTGTATTTCTGGGAACATTATTCGACAAATGCTACGCATAACCTTGCCGATTACCAGGGCGGATATGCAGCGTTAACACTTGTTGGCGGAACGCCTCCTGTTGCTCCTCCGCTCATAAGCGATCTTGGATCCAGCGCACGAATCCCAAATCAGTTCATTCCTGTCGGACAAGGTTTTTTTGTGACCGGAAGCGAAGCAGGAGGAAATATCGTTTTTAATAATAACCAACGGCTTTTTGTAAGAGAAACCAATGCCTTTTCAAATGTGATGTTTAGAAATCAAAACACAATCCTGACATCTGATAATGATGAGAACATCAATGAAGATGATTATGTAACTCCGCCTGATTTCTCAAAAATCCGACTCGGATTCACATCTGCAAATCAATACCATCGCCAGATCTTAATGGGATTTATGAATGAAAATGCAACCAGCCAGATCGATCCCGGCTATGATGCATTGCTTTTTGACGATTTTCCGAATGACATGTATTTTATCAACGGGGATTCAAAGTTAGTAATCCAGGGCGAAGGTTATTTTAACGATATGGCAATCTATCCTTTAGGAGTAAAAATCAGGGAAGAAGGCATTGTAAAATTCAGATTGGATGAAATGATACATTTTGATGAAGGCCAGCCTGCATTTATCCATGATTCGGAAACAGGTGAATACCATAGCCTGAACGGCGGGGATTTTGAAATCAGCCTTTCGTCTGGCACATACGAAAATCGGTTTTCCTTACGGTTTACAAACGGGGCTTTGGGAATTGATAATTTTGGTACGGACAGGAATGTAGAAATTGTTTTCACTACTAACGACAATGTCCTCAACATTTATAATAGGAATAGCAAAGCGAATATAGAGTCAGTAACTCTATTCAATATTATCGGCCAGCGCATACAGTCACACGAATTACAAAACGAAAACCAAAACCCGGTTATGGTTAAAGTAAAAAACCTGAGTCCTGGAACTTATATTGCAAAACTGCAGACTTCGGAAGGAAATATCAGCAAAAAATTTGTGGTTAAATAATTCCTTTTATACAGGAACTTGGTTATGCTTTTAAGCCAACTTAATTTTCAACTCATCAAAACCCATCAAAATTTGCTCCCCTGAAACAAGGTTTTTTAATGCAAACTTTTCATTAATCATTTCAGTTTCCCCTGCAATTACAGCAAACGGAATTCCGCGTTTATCAGCATGCTGAAATTGTTTTCCTATTTTAGCCTTGTCGGGATATAACTCACATTTGATTCCGGCTTTCCGAAGTTTATCGATGGCTTTCATGACATATAATGCTTCTTTATCGCCATAATTAAGAAACAACGCTTTTATATTGTTCGCAACCGCTTCAGGGAACAAGCCTAATTCTTCAATAACTAGGTAAATCCGGTCAAGCCCAAACGAAATTCCAACGCCGCT
>CAZMVL010000084.1:0-16050 GCA_964569335.1 uncultured Paraperlucidibaca sp. | reverse complement strand
ATCCATTGACTCTGGAGTATCGCGGTAGCGAGCCTGCGCCATATGTCATGGTTCGTGAGGGCCTGCCAGGGCTGATCGGGCGCAACGCCTATTATCAGTTAATTGAGTGGGGACAGGAGCGCACTGGGCCTGATGGACGAACTGAACTGGCCATTGAAAGTGCTGGCCAGCAGTTCGTCATCGGACACTATTAATCAGGCCGCAATAATCAGACGCAGCGCAGTGAGCTTCAGGTTTAATTGTTGCAATGCCTGATGCCCTTGCTCCAGGCGGGCGGCCTGTGCGTTGATTTCACTCTCCCGAATGCTTGGGTTTACCGCTTGTAGCACTTGCAAACGCTTCAGTTCGGGGCCTTCCAGTGCCTGCCAGCGCTGAAGTGCAGTAGCCTGTATTTCCGGCTCCTGAGCCTTTGCCGTTTTATCGGCTGCCGCAATCAGTGGTTCAATGGCATCTCGATGCGCCTTGATCACCTGTCGTGACAGTTTCAGATCCAGCACTTCCAGTTGACGAGCCAAACCGTCTGCGGCCACTTTATCAGCCAGATTCTGGCCTCTGGCATCTATCAGAATTCGGATAGGTTCATTGGGTAGAGTACGTGCCATAGCCAGATTTTTAGGAGCCTGTACCGATGGTTCGTACCATGCTTCGAGCAGTAAAGTGCCTGCTTTCACCGCTGTTTTCTTGAGCACAGCCACCTGCACACAACCACTGCCCGAAGCGGCCAACCACTCCAGCAGGCCAGTCACCATGGGATGTTCCCAGGTTAAAAAGTGCCAATCTTCGTGTGCAAGCGCCAAGCTACGGTCGGCACATACGGTCATGCTTTCCGGGTCAAGCCCCGGAAAATGCTCAATCAGCTGGTGTTCACCAGGTTGCAAAATCCAGGTTCTGGCAGCGCCATGATCCTCGACGTGTACACCAAAAGCCTCCCAGGCTGCCAACATGAATTGATCAAGACGTGTGTCTGCATCTTCAGCGGCCAGGATATTGACCAGTTGATCGGCCACTTCTCGACGGCAGGATTGCAGCTCCAGCAGTCGATCACGTCCACCAGCCAGGTCTTCTTCAAAGGCCTGACGCAGCATTTGGGCAGAGTCAATCAGCTGGGTTAATTGCTCATTGTCAGTGCTTGGTTTCAGCAAGGTTTTCAGGTCGCCCAGATGATGCTCATGCACGGCAGATGCCGCAGGTGAGCAGCGTGAAAACACATCCAGCGCTTCGTCATACCAGCGGAATAGTCGGGCTTGCGCGCTACCTTCAATAATCGGGACATGAATTTGAATGGTTTGCGTCTGACCAATGCGATCCAAACGGCCAATGCGTTGTTCCAGCTGATCCGGGTTATCCGGCAAATCCAGCAAAATCAGATGATGGGCAAACTGGAAATTGCGTCCTTCCGAACCAATTTCAGAGCACAACAGAATCTGGGCACCGGTTTCCATGTCCGCAAAATAGGCGGCAGCACGATCACGCTCAAGTAACGACATACCTTCGTGAAAAACCGCAGTCCGAATGCCTTCACGCATCCGCAAATGATTTTCCAATGCTTCAGTGAGTGGCCCGGTGCGTGTAATCAGTAGTACCTTTTCTCGACGATATTGCTTTAACCAACTGATTAGCCAGGGGATTCGTGGGTCTGATGCCAGCCATGTCGCTTCATCCACGCGAGTTTCTGGCCAGATGGCTCCCTTGGCCAGTAAAGGCTCATAGGCTTCAGGGGCGGGCAGCGTCACCGGCTGACAGTGACGATCAGGAAAACCACCGACGGCGGCGCGGGTGTTGCGGAACAGAACACGACCCAGACCATGACGATCAAGCAGCTCCTGCAGAATCAGTTCGCGTTCGGCCGAGGTGCTGATGGCTAGCTCATTACGCTGCAAAATAGCCTTTAAATCATCTATTTGCGCTGGATTTAGCGAGTTTTCAAGCAGGCTGTCTGCCAGTTCACGAATCAAATCCCACTGATCATGCTCAGCCACAAATGCTTCCAGAGACGGGTAACGTGCCGGATCCAGCAAACGTAAACGGGCAAAATGGCTTTCCAGACCTAGTTGTTCGGGAGTTGCAGTCAGCAGCAGCAAGCCCGGAATTTTCTCGGCCAGTAATTCAACCGTGTCGTAATCAGGACTGGAGAACTCTGGCGACCAGGCCAGATGATGCGCTTCATCTACCACCAGAATATCCCATGGATTGGCCATGGCAGCATTCAGCAGGTCAGGGTGGTCAACCATCAGTGATAGCGGGGCAAGCACTAGCTGTTCGCTGGCAAACGGGTTTTCGCCAGCGGCATTAAAGGCGGCACAACGGGTCAGGTCGAACAGGCTGAAGGCAAGATTAAAGCGGCGACGCATTTCAACCAGCCATTGGTGAATAAGGCTGTCCGGCACCAGAACCAGAATACGTTGCGCATGGCCTTGCAGATATTGTGCATGCAAAATCAGGCCAGCTTCGATGGTTTTGCCCAAACCGACTTCATCAGCCAGCAGAACACGAGGTTGCAAACGGCCCGATACACTGGAAGCCACAGATAGTTGATGTGGAATCAGGCTGATTCTGGAGCCTAACAAGCCACGTACAGGACTGCGTTCCAGTCTCAGGCGATGTCGGCTGGCAGCCAACCGTAAGCGAAACCAGATAGATGGCTCGATCTGAGCGGCCAGCATGCGTTCTTTGGGGCGAGAGAGCTGTAAAACAGGGGAGATGCGTGTCTCCATCACCTCTTTTTCCGTCTCTTCAGGATGGCTCAGACTGCGTGCCTGATATTTCAGCAGGCCACGCTGTTCGGTAACGGCCAAAACTAACCAGCGCTCACCATCAATATCTTCAATTTCGTCACCCACACTGAACTGAATCCGGGTGAGCGGGGCATTGGCTTTTGCATAAACCCGTGACTCATCGCTAACAGGAAACAGAACGGTCATTGAGCGGGTATCGGTTTCAACAACAACCCCTAAACCAAGCTCTGGCTCGGCATCTGACAACCAACGTTGACCAATTGATAATGTACTATTTATCATGTATTTATATTGCTTAATTAAAGTTGATTAAAATTTTCGACTTGACTGAAAGTCAGTCTGACCAAGCCGGCAGGATGCTCAAATGTCAGGCTATAGGCATGCAAACAAAGACGAGGGCTCATATTAAGCGCCTGTTCGTGGGCATATAACGAGTCGCCTAAAATGGGATGGCCCATACTGCTCATATGCAGTCTTAACTGATGTGTTCGGCCGGTGATTGGCTCTAATTCAAGCAAAGACCAGCTGCCATGTCGGCTAATCACGGTCCATTGCGTTAATGAAGGCTTTCCATTAACAGGATCAATGGTTTGTCGAGGCTTGTTATCAGGGTCATAGCGCATGCGCAGCTCAACTTGACCGGCATTATCGACGGGTTCGCCAAATATTCTGGCGCGGTAGCGCTTGTCAACGCTGCGAGCCTGAAACTGTTTACCCAGATGGCTGATCGCCGCTGGATGTCTGCCAAACACCATGACACCTGATGTGTCGCGATCGAGTCGGTGAACTGCGTAGATATTGTTATCCCAGGCTTGTAAGCGAGATAACAGGCTGTCTGCCTTGTCAGCGCCAATACCTGGTACTGAGTGCAAACCTGATGGCTTAATCATCACAATGCAGTCATCATCGACGTGCAGGCAGAGCTCAGCGAGTGCTGTTGGTAAAGATGAGGCTTTAACGTCGACTGTCATGGCGCGGATTGTACTGAAGTTACAGGGCCCTGACATGTAATATTTGCGCCCATTATTAAGTGCGTATAATTTATATTATGTTAAATAAGGTATAAACAATGGGGATACATCCATTCGCCACGGCTGTGCTGGCAGCCCTTTGCAGCCTGTGTTCTGTCAGTTATGCGCAGCCCATTGATGTGGATGCACGAGATTACGGCTTTCCATTACTGAATCCGTTTGAAGCCACTATCGCCACAACACCCAAAATGCTGCAACCACAAAACCTTCCAGACGATCGCTACATTGATCAGGATGATTACACGCTGACGCTAAGGCCAGAACGTGAGTTCAATTTGCCGCCCAACTTCTGGGCGGTGAAAAAACTCAAGTATCGTTTTGCCAAACAGCCTCACCCTGCACCACTGATTTTTATCATTGCCGGTACTGGCTCGCATTACGCCGCAGCTTCCATGGATTTCCTGAAGCGTGTCTTGTACAAGGCAGGCTTTCACGTGGTGCAACTGTCTTCACCCACCAGTTATGACTTTATGGCCGCGGCCTCGCGTTACGCTACGCCCGGTTACAGCCCCGAAGATGCGCTGGACCTGTATCAGGTCATGATGGCGGTTAAAGAACAAAACCCCGGTGTTGAAATCACTGACTTTCATCTGATGGGATACAGTCTGGGTGGTTTGCAGGCTGCCTTTGTCAGTGCTCTGGATAGTCAGGAAAAGGTCTTTAATTTCAAAAAAGTGCTGATGATTAATCCACCGGTCAGTGTGTATAGCGCCATCAGTAATCTGGACAGCCTGGTTAATGCACGAGTCAGGGATGTTGGTACGAATGAAAGCTTTTTTGACGCTGTATTGGGACGTATGGCGGAGTATTTCAGAGCCAAAGGCAACATCCAGATCAACGATGCCATGCTCTTTGAGTTCCAGCAGTCAGAGCAAAAACTAAGCAATGAAGAACTGGCTGTACTGATCGGCACGGTTTTTCGTTTTGCAGCGGCCGACATTGTATTTACGTCAGATCTGGTTAACCGGCGTGGCCAGGTGGTGCCTATTAACATCACGATTTATGAAGGCTCCAGCCTTACGCCCTATCTGCGTGAAGCACTGTTCTGCAACTTCGAGTGTTATATACAAGAACAGTTATTGCCGTATTGGCGTCGTCATTTCAAGGGAGAAAGCCTGGATCAGTTGGTGTTTGACGTCAGTTTGCATGCCATAGAAGATCATTTGCGAAACTCCAGCCATATTGCTGCATTTACCAATGCAGATGACCTGATTTTATCCAAGGGAGATCTGAATTTCCTGCGTGAAACGCTGGGTAACCGTTTGGTGGTTTTTCCGCATGGAGGCCATCTCGGCAACATGAATTTCCACGTAAATACCGACGCAATGGTGGAGTTTTTCCGTGATTAAACCCAATACACTGGCCCTGCTTTTTATGGCGGCATTGGCTTTTCCAGCCTATGCCGATGAAACCATCGATGATGATGGCTTCAAGAATCCTCTGGCTAGCATTGTCATTGATGAGCATGAATATCTGGAGCTGTTTGAACAGTCCTCGCTAGCTGCACTGGATATATTTGATCCATTCGAATTCTGGAACCGTCGGGTTTATCACTTCAATCAGCGTTTTGATGAAAACATCTTCCAGCCCGTCATGAAAGGTTATCGATTCATTCTGCCAACTCCTGTACGACAAAGTGTCAGCCACTTTTTTGGCAACTTGAGGGATGTGAACAGCCTGGCCAATAGTATTTTGCAGTTCAAACTCAAGCGCTCTGCCCATATTACCGGGCGTGTGGTGATCAATACGACGTTGGGGTTAGCAGGACTATTTGATCCTGCCAGTCGTATGGGACTGCATAAGCAGGTGGAGGATTTTGGTCAGACATTGGGGTTTTACGGCGTACCAGCGGGCCCCTATCTGATGCTGCCTGTCCTGGGGCCTGCCAATTTTCGTGATGCCAGCGGGCTTGTCGTTGACTTTGTCGGTGATGAAATCATTAATTACCTGGATGTGGCTGATACGACACGGCGGTATCCCGTGCTTTTGGGTGTCAGGATCGTTAACGAGCGCTATATCACTGACTACCAATACGGCCAGATGAACTCGCCATTTGAATACGAAAAGCTTCGTTATGTGTATTCCAAGGCTCGCTTATTGCAGATTAACGACTGATTGATTTATGAGCCAAACCACTGGAGCTTGTGACGCAGGCTGACCACTTCACCAATAATGATCAAGGTTGGTGCAGGCAAGGTATGTTGTGCCAAGACATCAACAATATTGGCCAGCGTGCCGGTTAAAACCTGCTGATCCTGCGTGGTGCCTTTCGAGATCATGGCCACCGGCGTTTGCTCTGGCAGGCCATGTGCCAGCAGTTGCTCACGTATCGGCGCCAGACTGACCAACCCCATGTATAACACCAGTGTTTGCTGCGGATGCACCAGCTCTTCCCATGGCAAGTCAGGTGTTCCATCTTTCAGGTGTCCGGTGACAAAACGGACAGATTGAGCGTAGTCACGATGCGTCAGCGGAATGCCTGCATAAGCGGCACAGCCACTGGCAGCGGTAATACCGGGTACCACCTGAAATGGCACCCCTGCTTCGGCCAGCTCTTCAATTTCTTCACCGCCGCGACCAAAAATAAACGGATCGCCGCCCTTCAGGCGACAAACACGCTTGCCTTCCTGAGCCAGACGTACCAACAGCGCATTGATGCCTTCTTGTGGCAAGGCATGATTCGCCCTCGCCTTGCCGACATAAATACGCTCGGCATCACGACGACACATATCCAGAATGGGTGCTGACACCAGGCGGTCGTATACCACCACGTCGGCTTGCTGCATCAATCGAAGTGCCTTGAAGGTGAGCAAGTCAGGATCGCCAGGGCCAGCGCCCACCAGATAGACCTCGCCCATGGCTGAAGCGGCAAAACCCTTCATGCTGTCAATCAGGGCAGCTTTGGCTTGATCCTGCTGACCAGCATAAATCATCTGTGGAATGGGGCCTGCCAGCACCGACTCCCAAAACAGTCGACGGGTACGTGTATCAATCAACTGTTGCTTGGCCAGCGCTCTGCCTTCGCGCATAAAGGCAGCCAAGCGGCCATAACCTTCGGGAATCAGTGTTTCAAGACGAGCGCGCAGCTGGCGTGCCAATACAGGAGCCGCGCCATTGCTGGATACACTGATCATCAGTGGTGAACGATCCACAATGGCAGGGAAAATCACAGAGCACAGCGCTGGCGAATCAACCACATTGACCGGAATATGCCGTGCAAAACAGGCTGCTGAAATGGCTTCGTTAAGCTGCGTATCATCGGTGGCCGCAATCACCAGATCATGATTGTTAATATCGTCGGGCTGCCATTTGCGCGGTACTAGCTGGCCCTGATGTTTTAGTACCAGTGCCGCCACATCATCAGCAATTTCAGGCGCCACCAAGGTGACTACTGCGCCAGCGCGCAAAACCAGATCAGCCTTGCGGTGGGCCACTTCCCCGCCTCCGACAATCAGGCAGGAACGTGAGCGCAGTCTGAATCCCAGTGGCAGCGTTTCCATTACATCACGCGACAGGCAGCAGACGTTCTTGCCCACCCATATAGGGTCGCAGCACTTCCGGAATCAGCACCGAACCATCAGCCTGCTGATAGTTCTCCAGAACGGCCACCAGCGTGCGTCCTACGGCCAGCGCCGAGCCATTCAATGTATGCAACAGATCAGTTTTGCCAGTTTCCGGATGACGGTAGCGGGCCTGCATGCGTCGAGCCTGAAAGCTGCCGCAATTGGAGCAAGACGAGATTTCACGATATTTGGCCTGACCTGGCAACCAGACTTCGATGTCATAGGTCTTGGTGGCAGAAAAGCCCATGTCACCACCGCATAACAGCATCACGCGATAAGGTAGTCCCAGACGTTGCAGCACGGTTTCAGCATGTTGAGTCAGGGTTTCCAGTGCGGCATTAGACTGCTCTGGGCACACCAGATGTACCAGCTCAACCTTGTCAAACTGATGTTGGCGAATCATGCCGCGAGTATCGCGACCATAGGCACCAGCCTCACTGCGGAAACAAGGCGTGTGTGCCATATAGCGCTTGGGCAAAGCATCAGCCGACAGAATTTCTTCACGATGCAGGTTGGTAATAGGTACTTCCGCGGTTGGAATCAGATACAGCTCCCGATCACCACGAACTTTAAACAGGTCTTCTTCAAATTTGGGTAGCTGGCCGGTGCCTTGCAGCGTTTCCGGGCCAACCAGATAAGGCACATACACTTCTTCATAACCATGTTCCTGGCCATGCAGATTCAGCATGAATTGTGTCAAGGCGCGGTGCAGCCTGGCCATCTGGCCGCTTAACACAGTAAAACGCGCACCGCTCATGCGGCTGGCACGATCAAAGCTGATACCCAGTGATTCACCCAGCTCGACATGATCCTTGGCGGTAAAATCCAGCTCAGTTACCTGTCCTATACGGCGAACTTCCACATTATCGTCTTCACCTTTGCCTTCAGGCACGCTGTCATCTGGCAGATTGGGTATGCCCATCGCCAGATTGTGCCATTCCTGCTGAATGGCATTGGAGGCTCTTTCCACATCCACCAGGCGATTATTGATGTCGCTCATGGCCGCCATCAGGGCATCAGTGTTTTCACCATTTTTACGTGCCTGACCAATTTGCTTGGAGCCGCTGTTACGCTCGGATTGCAGTCGTTCCGTTTCAATTTGCAGTTCACGTCGGCGTTGCTCCAGGGCTGCCCACAGTTCAGCATCCAGATAGACATAACGCTTGGCCAATGCCGCTTGTACGGTGGTGAAATCATTGCGTAACAGTTTCGGATCAAGCATATAAAAGCATCTCTTAACAAATTTATTCAGGGTCATCAGCGCCACGTTGCCAATCACTATCGCGCGTCAGTTTTTGTAATCGCTCAAGCTTTTGGGCAATACGCTGCTCCAGTCCACGCTCAGTTGGCTGATAAAAACGCATCTTGGCCAACGCTTCGGGCAGATAGCGTTCGCCGGCCACATAGGCTTCCGGGTAGTCGTGAGCGTAATGATAGTCGAGTCCGTGCCCTTGTTGCTTCATTAATGTAGTGGGTGCGTTACGTAAATGTTTGGGCACTGCCAATGAACCGGTTTCCTGCACACTTTTTCGGGCCAGTTTCCAGGCGCTGTATACCGCATTGCTTTTGGCAGCAACGGCCATAAACACAACGGCTTGAGCCAGTGCCAGCTCGCCTTCGGGCTGACCTAGTCGCTCTACCGTCTGCCAGGCTTCCAGCGCCAGCGTGTGTGCTCGCGGGTCAGCCAGACCAATATCTTCAGAGGCCATGCGCAGTACACGACGTGCGATATAGAGCGGATCACAGCCGCCATCAATCATGCGCGCCAGCCAGTACAGTGCAGCATCCGGATCTGAGCCACGCACACTTTTGTGTAACGCGGATATCTGATCGTAAAAATCATCACCCTGCTTATCAAAGCGCCGCACACTGCCCTGCAAGATGTCATTGAGCGCAGACTCGGCCAGCTCTCCTGCTTCGTTGCTCAGGTCAGCAGCCAGCTCCAGTAAATTCAGCGCACGGCGACCATCACCATCGGCAGCATGCGCGATGGCTTTCAGGGTATTTTCATCCAGTAACAAAGGTTGCTGTTCATTCAATGCCTGCAAGCCCTGCTCCAGCAGTTGCAAAAGCTCATCAATTTGCAGACTTTTCAGGACATAAACCCGTGCACGAGACAACAATGCCTTATTCAGCTCAAACGAAGGGTTTTCGGTGGTGGCACCAATAAAGATCAGTGTGCCGTCTTCCACATAAGGTAGAAAAGCATCCTGCTGTGACTTGTTGAAACGATGCACTTCATCAACAAACAACACCGTGCGCTGACCCTGCTGTCGATAAAACTGTGCTTCTTCAATGGCGGCACGAATTTCCTTGACGCCGGACAGCACCGCAGACACCGATAAAAATCGCGCATCGCAGGTGCTGGCCATCAGCCGTGCCAGCGATGTTTTGCCGACGCCAGGTGGCCCCCATAAAATCATTGAATGCAGCTGACCGCTCTCCAGCGCTTCTCGCAGCGGTTTGCCACGCGCCAGCACCTGTGACTGTCCAATGTAGTCAGACAAGGCGCGTGGGCGTAATTTGGCCGCTAAAGGCTGATAGCTGTCGTCGCTACTCTTCAATGATGTCGGTGCCTTTGGGTGGATTAAGTTTGAACAGACTGGGTGCCAGTTTAGGGTTCATTTTGACGTTAAAGAAGGTCACTTCCGTAGTTTGCCCGACGCCATCCGACAGCAACATGCCAATTGGTTCCTGACCCTTGAAGCTCAGAGTTAATGATTCAAAGATCGACTCATTGGACTTGGGTGTTAACACAAAGCGCGTGTTCTGACTCTGTTGCAACCGCTCTACTTTAAATTGTTCGGCAATGGCGCTGTGATCGCCGGTAAACAGCAATGCCGGTGTCTGGCTGACATCATCACCAATGGCACGCACGGTCATCTGCATCAGATCAGGATCATAAATACGCAGATCGTTGCCATCAGATGCAATGATCTGTTGATACGGCTGTGTGACTTCCCACCGAAATTGTCCCGGGCGCTGTGCCGACAACACACCGGTCAGGCCCACATCAGGACGTTTGCCCGCCTGCGCTGTAATCTGGGTAAAGCTGGCCTGCATGGATTGCATGGCCTGCAGGCGCTGACTCAAATCCTGTAGTGCCGTATTGGCCTGAGCCGGTGCAGCAAAAACTGCCAGCACTAATACCGCCACTGACCATAACGAACGTAAAACCGGCATGAAAAACTCCTTAATCGTGTCTGGGAACGATGATTTCACGCTGGCCATTACTGCTCATGGACGACACCACCCCGGCGTTTTCCATAGCTTCAATAAGTCGTGCTGCACGGTTATAACCAATCTTGAACTTGCGTTGTACGAACGAGATTGACGGACGCCGCGTTTCCAGCACAAATGCCACCGCTTCATCGTAGAGTGCATCTTGCTCAGGATCGCCGCCTACGTCGTCAAATCCACCAAAGCTGCCTTTTCCGCCTTCATTGGCGTCCAGACTGCCTTCCAGAATTTCATCGACATAAATCGGTTCGCCTCTTGCTCTCCAGTCATCACAAACGCGGTGTACCTCTTCGTCGCTGACAAACGCTCCGTGAACTCGCTCAGAAAGGCTGGTGCCCGGCGGTAAAAACAGCATGTCGCCATGTCCCAGCAGCATTTCTGCTCCACCCTGATCCAGAATGGTTCGGGAGTCGATCTTGCTGGATACCTGAAACGCCATGCGGGTCGGAATATTGGCCTTGATCAGGCCGGTAATGACATCCACCGATGGTCGCTGGGTGGCAAGAATCAGGTGAATGCCCGCTGCCCGTGCCTTTTGGGCGATACGCGCAATCAGCTCTTCCACCTTTTTCCCGACAATCATCATCATGTCGGCAAATTCGTCAATAATAACAACTATATATGGAAGTTTTGTCAGCTCTGGCGCGGTTTCTTCCAACACATTCTCGCCGGGTTTCCAGAGCGGGTCCAAAATCGGAGTACCGGCATTGATGGCATCGATAATCTTCTTGTTACAACCATCCAGGTTACGTACACCCAGCTTGGACATCATCTTGTAACGACGCTCCATCTCGGCCACACACCAGCGCAAGGCATTGGCGGCGTCTTTCATGTCGGTCACAACAGGCGTCAGCAAATGAGGAATCTTGTCGTATACCGACAATTCCAGCATTTTCGGGTCGATCATGATCAGGCGCAGATCGGCAGGCCCCGCCTTGAACAGCATCGACAGAATCATCGCATTAACACCCACCGACTTACCTGAGCCGGTAGTACCTGCCACCAGCAAATGCGGCATACGCGCCAGATCAGCCACCACCGGATGACCGGCAATGTCTTTACCCAAAGCCAGGGATAAGGGACTGCTTTTGCTCTGGAAGGCCTGTGAGCTCAGAATTTCGGACAGCCGCACCATTTCGCGATCCTGATTAGGCACTTCAATACCGACCACCGACTTGCCCGGAATCACTTCCACCACACGCACAGAAATCATCGCCATGGCACGCGCCAGATCTTTGGCAATATTGGTGATTCTGGCCACTTTAATGCCAGGTGCCGGTTGAATTTCAAAGCGGGTAATGACCGGACCAGGCTGTACTGCGACTACTTCGGCATCTACATTGAATTCCTTCAGTTTGATTTCCAGCAGTCTGGACATGGCCTCCAGCGTTTCCGGACTAAAGCCCTTGTTGCCTCTGGGAGCCGGTTGATCCAGCAGATTCATGGCAGGCAGTAACCCTTCCCCAATCGGCGTACCAAACAGCTGCCCCTGACTGTCCGGCTTCTTGGCAGGCTTCACTTCTGCTACTGCGGCAATACTGATCTCGTGTCGTGGCTTGGCAGGTGCCACATAAGTTGCCTGTGACTCTGGCGCTTTTGGCTGAGTGGATAAAACAGGGGCCTGACGTGGTCTGTTCACGACGGGTTGAGGCGCGTTGCTGGCTGCATCACCTCCCATCAAGCGCTGCTTGATCGCCCACAATAGTGAGGGCAGCTTTTGGATTTGCCGCCATACATAATCAGCCACCTGGCCAACGCGATCAAAAACCACCAGCCAGTTAATGCCCAACGCGGCTGTTACGCTGACGATAAAAATAGCCAACAACACCAATGTACTACCTGCTGTTCCCAACGCTCGCCACATGCCTGCACTAAACGTAGCTCCCAGCAAACCACCAGACTCATTGGGCAATACCGTACCGGGAGAATTAACGTGCAGGCTGACCAATGCAGCTCCGGCCAGCAAGGCAGTCATGGTAGCCAGTACCTGCATGGGGCCTTGAACATGCCCGGTGTTATTCCACAATAGGCGAATACGCCAGAACATGATGACGGGAACCAGCCACTTTAATGGTCCCAGCAATAACGCCAGAAAAGCCGCCAGATGACTGCCCACAATACCGGCAGCGTTATGTTTCACCCCTGCACCCGCCTGAATCCAGGAGCTATCGTCAGGATGAGCGGTATACAGCGCAATGACCGTGAAAAGCGCAAGCACAAACCAGGCTACCGCACGGAGATAACGTTTTTTACTGGCTGTCACTAAAGGCAGTTTTTTTTGTTCAGGCGATGACACAAGCAGATTCCGGCACAATGAATGTTGAGACATTGTAACTAGGTGCGCAGCAGAAGACATGCACCCTGATATACTGATTGCTTGTGTTTACATCAATTACTTGGAGTTGTCATGGCTACTGTGCATCATCGCCTTATTATTTTGGGTTCAGGACCTGCCGGTTACAGTGCTGCTGTATACGCAGCACGCGCTAATTTAAGCCCCGTTGTCATTACCGGCATGCAGTCTGGTGGTCAATTAACCACCACCACCGAAGTAGATAACTGGCCTGGTGATGTCGAAGGCTTGACTGGTCCGGCATTGATGGAGCGTATGCAGCGTCATGCCGAGCGCTTTGGCACACAGGTAGTTTTTGATCACATCAACAAGGTTCAGCTCAATGAACGTCCTTTTGTATTAACCGGCGACTCGGCTGAATACACCTGTGATGCCCTGATTATTGCCACAGGCGCTTCTGCTCAATACCTGGGACTGCCCTCTGAAACTGCTTTCATGGGACGTGGTATCAGCGCTTGTGCTACCTGTGACGGCTTCTTCTATCGCGGTCAACGCGTCATGGTAGTCGGTGGTGGCAATACCGCAGTGGAAGAAGCGTTGTATCTGTCCAATATTGCCGAGCATGTGACCCTGGTTCACCGTCGTGACAGCCTGCGCTCTGAAAAAATCCTGCAAGACCATCTGTTTGAAAAAGAGAAGGCCGGAAAAATCAGCATCATCTGGAATCATCAGCTAAAAGAAGTCTTGGGTGATGACTCTGGCGTGACGGGCACCCTGCTGACATCCACTCAAGATGGTTCAGAGCAGCAAGTTGATGTGGCCGGTGTTTTCATCGCGATTGGTCACAAGCCAAATACCGACATTTTTGCCGGTCAGCTGAACATGAAAGATGGCTATCTGACCATCAAGAGCGGAACCGAAGGCAATGCCACGGCTACCAATATTGCCGGTGTCTTTGCTGCTGGTGATGTGGCCGATCATGTTTATCGTCAGGCCATTACTTCTGCTGGCGCAGGCTGTATGGCAGCGCTGGACGCTGAAAAGTATCTCGATGCGTTAAGCAAATAAGCCGTTGGTATGTCGCTGACCTGGCTCAGTGCTCACTCTCCCTTTCCAGCGCCCACACAGGCGCTGGATGATCCCCCCGGCCTGCTGGCCGTTGGCGCGGATCTATCCCCACAGCGACTGCTGAGCGCTTACCAGCAAGGTATTTTCCCCTGGTTCATGGATGATTCGCCGCTGCTGTGGTGGAGCCCTGATCCACGTTGTGTTTTTCGTCCCGAAAATTACCGACCAGCACGCAGCCTGGTGAAAGCCCATCGCCGCTTAAACTGGGCTATCAGCGTCAATCGCTGCTTCAAAGGCATCATCGCTGGCTGTGCAGCTCCCAGAGACTATGCCGACAGCACCTGGATTACGCCCGATATGCAGGCCGCCTATTTGGCACTGCACCGACTGGGCCGGGCGCACAGCATTGAGGTCTGGCTGGATAATCAGTTGGTGGGCGGATTGTATGGTATCGCCATAGGTCGTGTGTTTTGTGCCGAATCCATGTTCTCCCGATGCAGTAATGCCTCGAAAGTGGCGATATGGGCATTGATGACACTGGGCCGGCAATGGCAGTGGTCGCTGGTTGATGCACAAATGGAAAACACACATTTGATGCAACTGGGTGCTCAGCTGTTGCCGCGAGCGGACTATCTCGTTACGCTGAAGAAAGCCTCGACATTTGCCCTGGCGGATTGGCGGCAAGCAGAATCAATTTTGACAACACAAGGCTTTCAAATCCGCTCACTAACGGAGTAAGTCATGACCAGTGGCGCCCATCTTCGTTTTTTCACAACGGCAGCGCATCCCTGCAGCTATTTGCCGGAGTCGGATGCCATTACCTTGTTTGCCGATCCCGAAGCCGACATGTCACCGGCTATTTTCAGTCAACTGTCCGTGTTGGGGTTTCGTCGCAGCGGCAACTATGTCTATCGCCCTCACTGCATGCATTGTCAGGCCTGTATTTCGGTACGCGTACCAGTTGCGCAATTCAAGCCTGACCGCAGTCAGCGTCGTTGCGAACGCCTGAGTCAGGACATCAGCACCCGTATTGTCAATGCCGAATGGTCAGAGTCTCATTACGCACTGTATGCCCGTTATATCGAAGCACGGCATCAGACAGGTGATATGTATCCGCCCTCGCCTCGTCAATATCGCGAGTTCCTGACCAGCGATTGGTCTGACAGCTTTTTTATCGAATTTTACTGGCAGGAGCGCCTGGTAGCGGTTGCTGTCACCGATGAGCTGGATGATGGCCTGTCGGCGGTCTATACCTTCTATGAGCCGGACTTGGAAGCACGCAGCCTGGGCACGTTTGCCATCCTCAGTCAGATCAAATTAAGCCAACTCAGAGGCCTGCGCTATTTATATCTGGGCTATTGGGTCAAACAGTCTCCCCGCATGAGCTACAAAACGCGTTTCCGGCCTTTACAGCTGCTGGTCAAGGGTGAGTGGCTGCTGGCACGCTGATTTTTGCCAGATTGCGAATTTTCAGGCACAATGCGCCGGTTTTCGGGTATCCTCCCGTCCCACAGAATTTTCGCCCCCGAGGCTCACGCTGAATGTCGAAAGAAGAACAGATTGAATTTGATGGTGTGGTTGTTGAAACCCTCCCTAACACCATGTTCCGCGTCAAGCTGGAAAACGGTCACATTGTGACGGCTCATATTTCCGGCAAAATGCGCAAGCACTACATCCGCATCCTGACTGGCGACAACGTGAAGGTCGAAATGACCCCTTACGATTTGACGAAAGGTCGTATTACTTACCGCGTTCGCTGAGCTTCTATACGGCCTGATTGATTTCAATCAGGCTAATGCTTATTGGGTCAGTGCCTGCACACTCTTCAAAATCTGACTACCGAGTTGGCGTGTGGTGAGTGTATTTCCACTACTACCAATGAGGCTGATGTTAAGTGGCACTGCCAACTCTCTCAATATAGGTTTTACTGGCTGTAGCGTAATACCATCTTTCTCTACTTCAATAGTGCCAGTTTCCAGCTCTCGAACTACATATCCCAGAAATAACACCTCTTTAACAGACTTGATCTGACCTCTAGGTATTTGTGATCTGTTAACCAACCGACTCGACGTCCCCCCGCTTTCAGTAGCACTGGGCACTAGAGTCCACCGTTAATATAA
>CAZMVL010000083.1:2336-16314 GCA_964569335.1 uncultured Paraperlucidibaca sp. | reverse complement strand
CAGGTCGTCGACGCGGCGATGGTCGACGGCGCGTCGCACCTGATGACCGCGTTCCACGGCCTGCACGCGGCCGGCCAGCACGGTCCGCGCGGGACCAACCTGCTCGACGGCGGGGCCCCGTTCTACGCCGTGTATCGCACGGCGGACGACCGCTGGGTCTCCGTCGGCGCGCTCGAGCCGCAGTTCTACGCCGAGCTGGTGCGCCGGATCGGGCTGGCCGACGAGCCCGCGATGGCGGACCAGCACGACCGGTCGGCCTGGCCGGCGATGCGCGCGGCCCTGACGGCGCGGTTCCGTGAGCGCACGCGCGACGAGTGGTGCGCGGAGCTGGAGGGCAGCGACGCCTGCTTCGCGCCGGTGCTCGAGGTCGCCGAGGCGCCGACGCACCCGGCCAACGTCGCCCGCGAGGTCTTCGCCGATGTCGGCGGCGTGGTCCAGCCGCGCCCGGCGCCGCGGTTCTCGGGAACCCCGACGGCGATCCCGTCGCCGTCGCCGGTCCCGGCGTCGGACACCGACGCCGGCCTGCGGGCGTGGGGGATCGCCGCCGAGCGGGTCTCCGCGCTGGCCGCCGCCGGCGCGATCCGCGGCTAGCGGTCGCCGGTCCGCACGCCCCGAACCTTGGACAGCGGGCCAAGGTCGGAACCGCAGATCGCTGGATGTCCGCGGCGTCGGGCGACACGATGGCGGTCGAGAGGCGGTGCGACCCGCGCCGCGACCTGACCGGAGGAGACCACGTGAACCGTCCCAATCGAGCGGCAGCCCCCACGGAGCGGTGCGGCTGATGCGCGCGCTGCGGCTGCGGGAGTTCGGCGGTCCGGAGAACCTGGAGCTCGTCGAGCTGCCGGCCCCGGTCCCCTCCGAGGACCAGGTGCTGGTGGAGGTCAAGGCCGTCGGGATCAACTTCCCCGACCTGCTGAGCGTGCGGGGCGAGTACCAGTACCGCCCGGTGCCGCCGTTCGTTCCCGGCTGCGAGATCGCCGGCGTCGTCGCCGAGGCTCCCGCCGACTCGCGATGGAACACCGGCGACCGGGTGTCCGGGTTCGTCTGGGAGGGCGGCTACGCCGAGTACGTCGCCGCCCCGCCCGGTGCGCTCGCCCGACTGCCCGCGTCGGCGACCTTCGCCGACGGCGCCGCGACCGTCGTCAACTACCACACGGTGCACTTCGCGCTGGCCCGCCGCGGGCAGCTGCGGGCGGGCGAGACGGTGCTGGCGCTCGGCGCCGGCGGCGGGATCGGATCGGCCGCGGTCCAGGTCGCGAAGGGCCTCGGGGCCCGGGTGATCGCGGGCGTCGCCAGCGACGAGCAGGTCGCGACCGCCCGCGCCGCGGGAGCGGACGACGTGATCGTGCTGCGCGAGGACTTCGCGGCGTCGGTCCGCGAGCTGAACGAGGGGCGCGGCGTCGACGTCGTGCTCGATCCGCTGGGCGACTGGCTGTTCAAGGAGGCGGTCCGGGCGCTCGCCCCCGAGGGGCGGATCCTGGTGGTCGGCTTCGCGGCGGGCGCGATCCCGACGATCAAGGTCAACCGGCTGCTGCTGCGCAACGTGTCCGTCGTCGGCGTCGCCTGGGGTGCCTTCCTCGACGTCGATCCGTCGGTGATGAGCACCGCGGCCGAGGCGCTCGAGCGGATGTTCGAGGCGGGGATCGTGCGTCCGCCGGTCGGTGACGTGCTCGACTTCGCCGACGTTCCCGCCGCGCTCGACCGGCTCGGTCGCGGGCAGATCGTCGGCAAGGCCGTGGCCCAGCTGTAGCGGGCCGGAACGGACAGGAGGGAACGATGACCGAGAACGAGGAAGGCCTGCAGCTGGAGGTCCGCGAGGGCCTGCTGCTGATGCGGATCGCCCGTCCGTCTCGGCGCAACGCGATCGACCACCGCACGGCGCAGCTGATCGACGCGGCGCTCGACCGGCTGGACCGCGATCCGGAGCTGCGGGTGGGGGTGATCACCGGGTCCGCGGCGGGCTTCTCCGCCGGAATGGACCTGAAGGCGTTCGCGGCCGGCGAGCCGATGCCGTTCACCGACACGCGCGGCTTCGCGGGGATCGTCGAGCGGCCGAGCGCCAAGCCGCTGGTCGCCGCCGTCGAGCGGTTCGCGCTGGCCGGCGGACTGGAGATCGCCCTGGCCTGCGACCTGATCGTGGCCGGGCGGAGCGCGATCTTCGGCGTGCCGGAGGTCCAGCGCGGGCTGGTCGCGGCGGGCGGCGGGATCCGGCGGCTGCCGGACCGCGTGCCGATCGGCGTGGCCCGCCAGATGCTGTTCACCGGAGCGACGCTCGAGGCGGACCGGGCGCAGGCGACCGGACTGGTCGACCGGCTGGTCGACGACGGTGACGCGGAGGCCGCCGCGATCGCGCTGGCGACGGAGATCGCGGCCTGCGCGCCGCTCGCCGTGCAGGTCTCCAAGGCGGTGCTCGACCGCCAGCGGGACTGGCCGGACGCCGAGTTCTGGGCGCGCCAGGAGGAGCTGGTGCGCCCGGTCTTCGACTCGCAGGACGCGCGCGAGGGGGCGATCGCCTTCGCCGAGCGCCGTCCGCCCGTCTGGACCGGACGCTGACCGTCCGCTCCGCGTCGGCCCGGCCGACGCGGAGCGTCGCCCCCGGCGGTCGGGTCGGCCGGTGGCCGGAGCGGCGGCCGCGCGCGTTGGAATCCCGCACAGACGCGGGCCGGTTCCGGAGCCGACGCCCGCCGTGACGGTCGTCGCGATCCCCGGCGGACGCGCGCTTCCGGGCCCGATCGGCCCGGTCCGGGCGGTCCGCGGGTGGGTCCGGCCGTCCGACGGCCGGTTCCGCGGCGGCCCCCGCCCACCGGCCGGCGGGAGCGCATTGTGAACAGCGCCAAGGCCCCGTCGCCGATCCGGTCGAGCGGCGAGCGGCCTACCGGAGATGCTCGCCCGAGTTCGGCTTGTCGCGCAGCCCGCGTCGCAGGCCCGGAGAGCGAAGGAGCGAGATGACACAGGCAATCCTGGAGGTTCGGGACCTCACCGTGCGCTTCGGTGGCGTGACCGCCGTCGACGGCGTGAGCCTCGACGTTCCGGAGGGCAAGCTCGTGGGCCTGATCGGGCCGAACGGCGCCGGCAAGACGACCGCCGTTGACGCGATCACCGGGCTGGTCAAGGCGACCGGCCAGATCACGTTCCAGGGCGAGCGGATCGACCGCCTGGCGCCGCACGCCCGGGTTCGCTCCGGGATCGGCCGCACCTTCCAGAGCCTCGAGCTGTTCGAGGACCTGACGATCCGCGAGAACCTGCTCGTCAGCGCCGAGAGCCCGCCGTGGTGGTCGACGATCACCGACCTGGTGCGGCCGCGGCCGGCGGGCGGCGCGGACGACGCGGTCGAGCAGGCGCTCGCCGCGCTGGAGCTGCACGACGTCGCCGAGGCGTTCCCGCCCGACCTCTCGCTCGGTCAGCGCAAGCTCGTGACGGTCGCCCGCTCGCTGGCGGCCGGCCCGCGCCTGCTGCTGCTCGACGAGCCCGCCGCCGGGCTCGACTCGTCGGAGAGCGAGGCGCTCGGCCGCGACCTGCGCCGCCTGGTCGACCAGGGGCTCACGCAGCTGATGATCGACCACGACATGGGCCTGGTGCTCGGGGTCTGCGACTACATCTACGTCCTCGAGTTCGGCCGGATCATCGCCCACGGCACGCCGAGCGAGATCCGCAACGATCCGCGGGTGATCGAGGCATACCTGGGCGTCGACGACGAGCACGAGTCCGAGGAGGTGGCGCGATGAGCCCGGTCCTGGAGGCCCGCGGCCTGACGGCGGGCTACGCCGGCGTGCCGGTCGTCCGCGACCTCGATCTGCACGTCGACGCCGGCGAGGTGGTGGCGCTGCTCGGCGCCAACGGCGCGGGCAAGACGACGACGCTGCTGGCGCTCGCGGGGATCATCTCCGCGGTCGACGGCGAGGCGCGGGCGATCGACGGTCCGGTGACCGCCGGCCGTCCCCACCTGATGGCCCGCAAGGGCCTGGCGTTCGTGCCCGACGACCGCTCGCTGCTGTTCGGGCTGACCGCGCGCGAGAACCTCAAGCTCGGCTCCGGCAAGCGCAAGACCAGCGAGACGGTCGATCTGGTGCTCGAGTACTTCCCGGAGCTGTCGTCCAAGCTCGACCGCCGCGCCGGGCTGCTGTCCGGCGGCGAGCAGCAGATGCTGGCCGTCGGTCGCGCGCTCGCGGGACGGCCGAAGGCGCTGATGATCGACGAGATGAGCCTGGGCCTGGCCCCGCTGATCGTCAAGAGCATGCTGCCGATCGTCCGCCGGATCGCCACCGAGATGGGCACCGGCGTGCTGCTCGTCGAGCAGCACGTCGACCTGGCGCTCGGCGCCGCGGACCGCGCCTACGTGCTCAGCCACGGCAGCGTGGCCACCGAGGGGACGGCGGAGACGCTGCTGAAGGACCGGCACCTGCTCGAATCCAGCTACCTGGGGATGGCGTGATGAAGGACGTTCTGCTGTTCGCGATCCTCGGCCTCGGTGCCGGCGCGGCCTACGCGCTGCTGGCGCTGGGCATCGTCCTGATCCAGAAGGGTTCGGGGTCGGTCAACTTCGCGCACGGGGCGATCGCCGGTTGCGCGGCGATCTTCTACGCCACCGCGACCGACGACGGGATGTCGAAGTGGACCGCGCTGGTGATCGCGCTCGCGGTCGCCGCGGTGCTCGGCGTCCTGATCCACCTGCTGATCATGCGGCCGCTGCGCAAGGCCCCGCTGCTGGCGCGGATCGTCAGCACGCTCGGCCTGATGGTGGCGCTCTCCGCGCTCGCCGCGAAGGTCTGGGGCCAGGTCGGCGTGGTCGCGCCCAGCCTCTTCCCGACCAACTCGCTGAGCGTCTTCGGGCTGGCCTTCGGCGTCGACCGGCTGTACCTGCTGGCGACCGCCGTGGTGCTGGCGCTGATCCTGGCCGTGGTCTACCGCTACACGCGGTTCGGCCTGGCGACCCGGGCGGTCGCCGAGAGCGAGCGGGCGGCCAGCCTGCTCGGCTTCTCGCCGGACCTGATCGCGGCCGCCAACTGGGCCCTCGGCTGCATGCTCGCGGCGCTCGCCGGCGTGCTGATCGCGCCGCTGACGACGCTCGACATCGCCGCCCTGACGCTGCTCGTGCTGCCGGCCCTGGCCGCCGCGCTGGTCGGCCGCTTCACGTTCTTCGGGATCACCGTCGCGGCCGCGGTCGCGATCGGCGTCGCGCAGTCGCTGCTGGTCCGCTACTGGACCCAGCAGGGCGTCGTGGACGCGGTGCCGTTCGTGATCGTGCTGGCGACGCTGGTCTTCGGCGCCGCCCGGATCCCGGCGCGCGGCACGCTCTCGCTGGTCCGGCCGCCGCTGGCGGTGGCGACCCGCTTCAAGCCCGCCACGATGGTGCTGCTGCCGGGGCTGGCCGTGCTCGGCCTGGTGGTGCTCGACAGCACCTACCAGGCGGCGATCAGCACCACCCTGATCGCGATCGTGATCGCGCTCTCGGTGGTCGTCGTCACCGGCTTCGTCGGCCAGATCTCGCTGATGCAGATGGCGTTCGCCGGGATCGCGGGCTTCCTGGTCTCCAAGCTGGCGGTCAACGCCGGGATCCCGTTCCCCTTCCCGATCCTGCTCGCCGCGCTGGTGACGGTCCCGATCGGGGTGCTGCTCGGCCTGCCGGCGGTCCGCGTGCGCGGGATCAGCCTGGCGGTGGTGACCCTGGGCGCCGCGGTCGCGGTCAGCTCGGTGGTCTTCCAGAACACCGCCTGGACCGGCGGCAAGAGCGGCAGCGACGTGCCGTCGCCGACGCTCTGGGGCTTCTCGCTGGACTCGATCAGCCATCCCGTGCGGTTCGGCGTCTTCGCGCTGATCGTGGCGATGGTCGCCGTCGCCGCGGTCGTCAACCTGCGGCGCGGCTCGGCCGGCCGCCGGATGCTGGCGGTCCGCGGCAACGAGCGGGCCGCCGCGATGGTCGGCATCGACGTCGCCGGGACCAAGCTGCAGGCGTTCGCGCTGAGTGCGTTCATCGCGGCAATCGGCGGCGGTCTGCTGGCGTACCAGCTGGGGGCGGTCGTGCCGGAGCGGTTCTCGCCGATGGCCTCGATCATGCTGCTGGCGATCGTCTACATCGGCGGGATCGCGACCGTCTCCGGCGCGATCTTCGCCGGGGTGATCATCAACGGCGGCGTCCTCTACGTCGCGCTCAGCAACGTCGGCGGGATCGCCGGCTGGTGGATCGTGATCTCCGGCGTGGCGTTGCTGCTGACCGCGGTCACCCAGCCCGACGGCGCCACCGTCGCGCTCGGACAGCAGATCCGGGCGGTCCGGGCGCGGCTGCGGCCGTCGGGCTCCGGCGGACGCCCGCCGGCACCGGAGACCAGATCGGCCAAGGCCGGCTAGCGCCGGCACGACCCGCAGCCGGGTGCTTCGGCGGAAGCGCCCGGCGGCCCCCACGGCCTCCGGTTCCCGGTCGCCGTTCCCAGAGTTTCAAGCACGAAGGAGAGGCATCAGATGAGGTTCAGAACCACACGCGTGGGCGCTTCGGCGCTGGCGGTCCTGCTGGCCGCGACGATCGCGGGCTGCGGTAGCGACGACGAGACGTCCGAGCCCGCCGCCGACCAGGGATCAGCGACCACCGCCGCGGCCAAGCCGACCGGCGAGCCGATCGTCCTCTACTCGATCGGCGACACCACGGGCGCGGGCTCGGTCAGCGCCGTGATCGAGCAGTTCCCGGTCGGCGAGGAAGCCGCCGTCGAGTACATCAACAACGAGCTCGGCGGGGTCGACGGGCGGCCGTTCGAGCTGGTCCGCTGCGACTCCAAGGCCGATCCGGCCGCGACCACCGCCTGCGCCAACGAGGCGGTCAAGGCCAACGCGACCGCCAAGGTCGGCCTGTCGGTCCTGTGGGACAACGGCAACAAGATCTTCGCGCGCGCCGGCATCCCGAGCCTCAACGCGCCGGTCACCAACTCCGACGCCGTCAGCCCGACCAGCTTCCCGCTCGGCGGCGGCTCGACCTCCGAGTTCCCGGCGCAGGTCAAGTTCTTCGCGACCGAGAAGGGCGTGAAGAGCATGGTGATGCTGGCCGACGACAACCCGCAGGGCCAGGTCCAGGCGGAGATCGTCCGCAAGGAGGCTGAGCGCTACGGCGTCAAGCTGGACGTGGTGCCGCTGAAGATCGGGGCCGACCCGACCCCGTCGGTCGCCCGCGTCGTGGGCCTCAAGCCGGACCTGGTCACGATGGCCGCCGCCGGCAGCGCCGCGGTCGCCGTCTACCGCGCCTTCCAGCAGCAGGGCTTCCCGGCCGACAAGCTGGTCAACACCGGCGCTGCGGTCGACCACGAGGCGTTCTTCAGCAAGGTCGACGCGAGCGCGGTCGAGGGCACGTACTTCTCGTACGTCTGGGACAGCTACGACGACGAGCAGGACGAGGACGTCGCCAACTTCCGCAAGGCGATGAGCGCCTACAGCGACGTCGACGGACGCTCGGGCTTCTTCCAGTGGGGCTTCTCGAACGTCATGACGATCTACAACATCGCCAAGCAGGTCGGTGGCGAGGGCTTCGGGGCCGCGGAGCTGCTCGAGTTCCTCAAGAGCGTCGAGGGCTTCCCGGTCTACATGGGCGGCGAGCTGTCGGTCTCCAGCGCCCCCAAGGACGCCCCGCAGATCATCCAGCCGAACGTGCAGATCGTGCAGTACAAGGGCGGCAAGGTCGTTCCGGCGTCGGACGGCTTCATCAACCCGTTCGAGGGCCAGGACGCGGCCCAGTAGCCCGGCCGTCGTGCCGAGCGGGCGGGGTCGGGCGACCGCTCCCCGCCCGGCGTCCCGGGCGGGGGTCGACACGTTCCGTCGACCCCCCCCCGGAGAGCGCGTCCGCCACGACGCGCCCGCAGACACAGCGAACCAGCAGGAGCAGCAGATGACGAACCAGCAGCAGCGGTACCACGGCAAGGTGGCAGTCGTCACCGGCGGCGCCTCCGGGATCGGCGAGGGGATCGTCCGGCGCCTGGTCGCCGAGGGCGCCCGCGTCGTCGTGACGGACCTGAACGCGGAGGCGGTCGAGCGCTCGATCGCCGAGCACGACGGCGCCGTGGTCGGCGTGGTCGGCGACGTCTCGCAGCGGGCGACCAACGTGGAGATGGTCGAGCGGGCGGTCGCCGAGTTCGGCGGGCTCGACGCGGCCTTCAACGTGGCCGGGACCAACCGCCTGGGCTCGATCCTCGAGCAGGAGGAGAGCGACTGGGACGTGACGGTCGACGTCTGCCTCAAGGGCACCTTCCTGGGCATGCAGCAGCAGGCACGCCAGATGGTCGCCCAGGGCCGCGGCGGCGCGATCGTCAACATCGCCTCGCTCAACGCGGTGATGCCCAACCACGGGTCCGCCGCCTACTGCTCGTCGAAGGCCGCGATCGCGATGCTCGGCCAGGTCGGCGCGCTCGAGCTGGGCGAGCACGGAATCCGCGTCAACGCGGTCTCGCCCGGCCTGACGGACACGCCGCTCGCGCGGCCGCTGATCGACACCACCGAGGTCTACGAGGAGTTCCTGGCGAGCATCCCGCTGCGCAAGCACGGCATGCCGTCCGACATGGCCGCCGCAGCCGCGTTCCTGGGCAGCGACGACGCGGCCTACATCACCGGCACCAACCTGCTGGTCGACGGGGGCTGGGCCACCGCCGGCTACCCCGACCTGCGGCCGCACATGGCCAAGCTCGCCGCCGCGATCGGCCACGACCAGCTCGAGGATCGCTGATGCGGGCGCTGCGCTTCCACGCCGTCAAGGACCTGCGGATCGACGACGTGCCGGAGCCCGAGGTCGGACCCGGGATGCTCAGGACCCAGGTCGAGTGGTGCGGGATCTGCGGGTCGGACCTGCACGAGTACACCGGCGGGCCGATCTCGATCCCGCTCGACGCGCCGCACCCGCGGACCGGCGTCCGGGTGCCGGTGACGCTCGGCCACGAGGTCGCCGAGCGGGTGCTCGAGGTCGGCGAGGGGGTCGAGGGCTTCGCCGTCGGCGACCTGGTGGTCCCGGAGTCGATCGTGCCGTGCGACAGCTGCGAGCGCTGCCGGGCCGGCGAGTACAACATGTGCAGCACGCTGACGATCCACGGCTACGCCACGCCGACCGGCGGCTTCGCCGAGCGCGAGGTCGTTCCCGCGGCGATCTGCCACCGCGTGCCCGACGGGGTCTCGGCCGAGGAGGCCAGCTTCGCCGAGCCGCTGGCGGTCGCGCTGCGGGCCGTCGAGCGGGCCGGAGTCGTGGCGGGGGAGACCGCGGTCGTCTTCGGCGCCGGACCGATCGGGCTGCTGATCGTCGCGGTGCTGCGGGCGGCCGGGGCCGAGCGGATCGTCTCCGTCGAGCCGTTCGCGGCTCGGGCCGAGTCGGCGCGGCGGGCCGGCGCGGACCTGGTGCTCGACCCGCGCGAGGCCGACGTCACGGCGGCCGTGCTGGAGCTGACCGACGGGCGTGGCGCCGACGCGGCGCTCGACGCGGCCGGCGCCGACCAGTCGTTCGCCGAGGCCCAGCGGTGCGTGCGGGTGCACGGGCGGGTGGTCAACGTCGCCGCCTGGGAGAAGCCGACGCCGTTCGACCCGATGACGCTGATCTTCAAGGAGATCACGATCACCGGGACGCTCGCCTACCAGGCGGGGGACTTCCCGCGGGCGCTGCAGCTGCTCGCCGACAAGCAGATCGACGTGTCGTGGATGATCTCCCGCCGGGTCGCGCTCGACGACGTGATCGAGCAGGGCTTCGACGCCCTGCTCGAGCCCGGCAACGACCTGATCAAGGTGATCGCTGCGCCCTGACGAGACGACGCGTCGCGCTTCGCGCCGGTTCCCGTATCTCTCCCGGGACCGGCGCGAAGAGGCGCGGGCGTCAGGCCGCGACCGGGTGCTGGGGCTGGTGCTCGGCGCTCGGGTCGTCGAGCTCGTCCGGCGCGTGGTCGGTGTGCTCGCCGGCCGCGTCCAGGGCGTCGTCGATCTCCGGCAGCGCCCCGCGCAGCCAGAGCGCCTGCAGCGCGACCTGGATCGCCAGCTGGTCGTGGGCGTTGAACGCCACGTCCAGCCCGGTCAGCTGCTGCACGCGCGAGAGCCGGTAGCGGATCGTGTTGCCGTGGACGCCCAGTCGGGCGGCGGTGGCCCGGATGCTGCGGCCGGTGTCGAAGTACGTGCGCATCGTGCGCAGCAGCTCGTGGTGGGCGCCGTCGAGCAGGCTGCCGATCGTGTCCTCGGCGTAGCGCTCGACCTCGTCGGTGGTGGCCGCCGCCAGGAACAGCTGCATCGCGCCCAGGTCGAAGGCCGTCAGCACCTTGGGGGCGCCGCTGCCGGCCGCCAGCCGGCGCTGGCAGGCCAGCAGCTGCTGGGCGTCGGCGAAGCCGCGGGCGATCTGCTCCGGGCCGCGGCACGGTCGGGAGACGGCGATCCGGACGTCGCCGAAGCCGTGCTCGTCGAGCCGCGAGGCGACCTCGTCGGCGACCCAGCGGACCGCGTCCCGCACCGGCCGGTCGCCGGTCCCGATCAGCAGCACGGCCCCGTCGCCGATCGGCGCCGACCAGCGGCCGACCTGGCTCGCGTCCGGGCGGTGCGACGACGCCAGCCGGCGCAGCAGGGACCCGTCGGCCGCGCTCAGGACGCAGACCACCTGCGGCTCGGCGAAGTTGAGTCCGAGCGCCTCGGCCCGCCGGACCACGAACTGGTCGTCGGTCGACCCGAGCGCGAGCTCGCGCACCACCGCCTGACGGGCGTGGGCGTCGGCGGCCGCCGCTCGCCGCTCGGCGGCCAGGCTGACGCCGGTCGTGGCCGCGGCGCGGCGGGCGATCACCCCGTCGAGCGGCGTCAGGTTGTCGCCGACCTCGCCGAGCGCGACGTAGCCCCAGCGCTCCTCGCCGACGACGATCGGCACGAGCAGCGCGCGCGTCGCCAGGCGGGCGGCGGGCAGCGGGCCGACGACGCTCGCGCGGCCCTCGGGGATCGCGGCGGCGGCGTCCGCCAGCTCGGCGCTGTCGCGGCACGACTCCAGGAAGGCGCCGCGGACGGCCCCGTCGTCGGCCGCCAGCTGGCGCATCCCGGCGTCGAGGATCACGCACGGCTTGTGGCTCAGCTCGCCGGCCAGCGTGCAGATCCGCTCCAGCTCGGGACCGACCAGCGCGAGCTTGGCGAAGCGGTCCTCGACGGCGCTGCTCTGCCGCAGCAGCCGGTTCTGACGGCCGAGCGCGGAGAGGTCGCCGCGCAGCGCGGTGACCGCGTCGACCTGGGCGACGGCGACGCCGGCGAAGCGTCCGATCGCGGCCACCGCGTCGAGCCGGTCGGCGTCGACCTGGCCCGACTGGGTGAGCTCGTCGAGGAACAGCAGGCCGGTGACGCGGTCGCCGACCAGCATCGGCACGCCGACGATCGTCTCGACGTCCCAGGCCCGCATCGCGGACTGGATCGGCCGGCGGTCGGTGCGCGCGTTGGCGATCAGCACCGGCGCGCGGCTGGTGAGGATCTCGCGGGTGAACAGGTCGGCGGCGCCGCCGCAGACCAGGCGCTGGACGCGGATGTCGTCGGCGGCCCCGGATCCGGGGAACTCGGCGAGCCGACCGCGGAACCGCTCGGTCGAGCCTTCGCGCAGGTACATGCTGCAGCGGGCGCTGGACGCCATCCGGCGGGCGAGGGCGGCGATCAGTCGCAGCACCCGCTCGCTCTCCCACCCCTCGGAGATCGCGAGGCCGACGCGGCCGAACGCCTCGACGGTATCGACGACCGACGTCCGGGCGTCCGCGTGCGCGGCGTCCGGGACGTCAGCGGTGACCGTCGCTCCCGATTGCGTGTTGATCATGCGGCGACTGTGCCTCGGCGGTGCGACGGCGAACGCGCGATCTGGCCGCGCGCTTGGGAGATCGCACAACCTCCGTCGCGGGTCGGCCGACGGCCGCCGCGCGCACGGCGGCGTCCGGTCGTGCCCCGGGGACCGCCCGCACCGCCCCGGGCGCACGGGGCGTACGCCCCACCGGGCGTGGGCTCGGACGGCCCGCCGCTCGACCCCTCGGCGCGGTGCACGAGCGTCCACCTGGGGCCTCCGTGGCTTGGAAAAACGCACCACCCGGTGATCGACGCGGGCGCATTGGGCCGCCGCACCGGGCCTAGGCTCGCCACCGAGCACAGCAGTCCGTGTGGGTTGTTGCACGCGAACCCGAATTGAGGAGTCAATCGATGTGGAGTCCTGAGTCGTTGCGGTTCGGCGCGTTCCTCGCGCCGTTCCACCCGCTGAGCGGGAACCCGACGTTGCAGCTGCGGCGCAACCTCGACCTGATGGAGTTCCTCGATCACATCGGGTACGACGAGGCGTGGATGGGCGAGCACCACTCGACCGGCTCGGAGATCGTCGCCGATCCCACGCTGTTCATCGCCGCGGCCGCCGAGCGGACCAAGCGGATCCGCTTCGGCACCGGCGTGGTCTCGCTGCCCTACCACCACCCGCTGATCACGGCCGACAAGGTCCTCCAGCTCGACCACCAGTCGCACGGTCGCCTGATCCTCGGCACCGGCCCCGGCAAGCTGCCGCTCGACGCCTACATGCAGGGCATCGACACCGACCAGCAGCGCCGGATGCAGGGCGAGGCGCTCGACGCGATCATCCGCCTGCTGCGCGGCGAGACCGTGAGCATGGAGACCGACTGGTTCACGCTGCGCGACGCGCGGATGCAGCTGCGTCCGTACTCGCACGAGGGGATCGAGGTCTCCGCGGCGTCGACGATCTCGCCGTCGGGCTCGGTCCTGGCCGGCACCAACGGGCTCTCGCTGCTGTCGCTGGCGGCCGCGTCCGACGCCGGCTTCGAGGCACTGGACCGCAACTGGGAGATCTACGAGCAGGTCTCGGCCGAGAACGGCCACATCGCCGACCGGGCGAACTGGCGCGTGCTCACGCCGATCTTCCTGGCCGAGACCCGCGAGGAGGCCGAGCGGGCCGTCAGTCACCGGCTGCCCGAGCTGGTCCGCTACGTGCTCGGGCTCGAGGGCGTGACCGCCAACCCGCCCGAGTGGGCCAGCAGCGTCGAGGGCATCCTCGAGCAGTGGCGGACCGACACCCTGGGCGAGTGGGGCAAGGTCGTGATCGGCACGCCCGAGGACGCGATCCAGCAGATCGAGGCGCTGATCGAGAAGACCGGCGGCTTCGGCACGCTGCTGCTGATCCACTACGACATGGCCGGCTGGGACGAGACCAAGCGCAGCTACGAGCTGTTCGCCAACGAGGTGATCCCCCACTTCAAGCGCAGCAACGTCCAGCGCGAGGCCAGCCTCCAGTACCACCAGGACAACGTCGAGATGCTGATGGGCAACTGGGTCCGTGGCATCGAGAACGCGCAGAAGGACTACGACGCGCGCGGGGCGGTCAGCAAGGCCTGAGCGCGGACGAGCAGCCCCGGGTCCCGGGGCTGCTCCGGCCGGCGCCCGCCCGATCGGGGCGGAACCTTGGAACGTCGGCCAAGGGCGGGGCCGGTGGTCCGTCGACAGCCGACGGGCCAGACGCCACGCTGACGGCATGAGCCGCTCCGCCTCGCCCCGCACGATCGCCGGGATCGCCGAGCTCCGCCGCCTGGTCGGCGAGGAGCTGGGCGTCGCCCGCTGGATCGACGTGACCCAGCCGGAGATCGACCGCTTCGCCGGCGCGACCGGCGACGACGCCTGGATGCACGTCGACCCTGCGCGGGCCGCGTCCAGCGAGCTGGGGTCGACGATCGCCCACGGGCTCTACACGCTGTCGCTCGGGCCCCGCTGCAGCTACGAGATCTACGTGATCGAGGACGTCGACGTGGTCCTCAACTACGGCTTCGAGCGGGTCCGCTTCCCGGCGCCGCTGCCGGTCGGATCGCGGGTCCGGATGCGGGCGCGGCTGGAGGCCGTGGAGCCGGCCCGGCAGGGCGTGCTCTGCCGGATCGAGCAGACCTTCGAGCGCGAGGACCACGCGCGGCCCGTCTGCGTCGCGACGTCGCTGCTGGCGGTGATCGGCGACGAGTGACGGCGCCGCCGGTGGACCGGGGCCGCGCGC
>CAZMVL010000083.1:0-2326 GCA_964569335.1 uncultured Paraperlucidibaca sp. | reverse complement strand
CGCGCGCGGCCCCGGCCTCGTCGTCGGCTCGGGCTCAGGCGGAGGCGGCGTCGGCGGCCAGCCGCGCGCGCAGCTCGCGCCGCAGCAGCTTGCCCATCGCGTTGCGGGGCAGCTCGTCGACGAACCGGAAGTCCCGCGGGCACTTGTAGTCGGCGACCTGCGCCGCGCAGGTCGCGCGCAGCTGCTCGGCGGTGACCTCGGCGCCGTCGCGGACCACGACCCAGGCGACCAGGTCCTCGCCCAGCACCGGGTGCGGGCGCCCGGTCACCGCCACCTCGGCGACGCCGTCGTGCCGCAGCACCGCGGACTCGACCTCGGCCGGGTAGACGTTGAACCCGCCCCGCACGACCATGTCGTTGGTGCGGTCGACGACGCTCAGGAAGCCCTCGTCGTCGAGCGTGCCGACGTCGCCCGTCCGGAACCAGCGCTCGTCGTCGATCACCCGCTCGGTGGCCTCCGGGTTGTCCAGGTAGCGCTCCATCAGGCCGGCGGTGCGGAGCGTGATCTCGCCCGGTGTCCCGACCGCGACGTCGTTCCCCTCGGGGTCGAGCACCCGGACCTCGACCCCCGGCATCGGCCGGCCGACGGTCGCCAGCTTGCGGATCGCGTCCCCGGGGGCGAGCGTCGTGCCGGACGGACCGGCCTCGGTCATCCCGTAGATGTTCCGCAGCCCGGCGCCCGGGAACGTCGCGAGCAGCCGCTCGGCGAGCGGCAGCATCATCTGCGATCCGCCGAACATGATCTCGCGGATGCCGGAGGCCCGGGCGCGCTCCCCGCCGTGATCGAGCAGCAGCGCCAGCATCGCCGGGACGCCGAAGTACGCCGTCGGCTGCGTGCGCTCGGCCCGGCCGCCCCAGGCGGCGGGGTCGAAGGTCGTCTCGAAGAGCAGCGTCGCGCCCGCGGCCAGGTACGGCAGCGGGAAGGTGTGGGTGCCGGTGCTCGTGAAGACCGGCACCGAGAGCATCAGCCGCGAGTCGGCGGTCGTGCCGAACGCGGAGCGCAGGATCTCGGCGTTGGCGACCGCCGATCCGTGGCGGAAGACCGCGCCCTTCGGGCGGCCGGTGGTGCCGGACGTGTAGAGGATCGCGCAGCGGTCCTCCGGTTCCGGGGCGGGGTGCGTCAGCGGTCGCGCCGCCGCGACCGCCGCGTCGATCGTGGTGTCGGCCGATCCGGGCGCGGCGCGATCGACGAGCACCCGGTCGAGCGGGACGCCCGCCGCGGCCAGCCGCTCGCGCAGGTGGGACTCGGTGACGGCGACGCGGGCCCCCGCGTGCTCGAGGATGTAGGCGATCTCCGGCGGCGCGTTGCGGGCGTTCACCGGGACGGCCACGTAGCCGCCGATCCAGCAGGCCGCGAGGGTGGTGAAGAACTCCAGGACCGCGGTGTTCTCGACCAGCAGCGCGACGCGATCGCCCGGCCCCAGGCCGGCCTCCTGCTCGAGCCAGCCGGCGAGGGCGCGGCCCCGCGCCGCGGTCTCGGCGTAGGTCAGCGCGGCGTCACCGCGCTCGTCGTCGACCCGCACGACGAAGCGAGCGTCGCCGCGAACGCTCGCGTGATGCTCGAGCACGGCGCCGAGCGTGGCCGGGGCGCCGCTCATCGGACCGCCTCCCCGGGCGCGGCGACGAGCCCGTGGACGTGGTCGATCGTGGCTCGTGCGTCGCTCATGATGCGGTGGACCAGGTCGGAGACGGTCGGGATGTCGTGGATCAGGCCCTGGGTCATGCCGGCCCACCAGACGCCGTGGTCGGTGTCGCCGGTCGCGTAGACCTCGCGGCCGCGGGCGCCGTTGACCAGGTGGCGGATGTCGTCGAAGCTCCCGCCACGGGCCTCGATCTCCAGCACCTCGCTGGTGATCGCGTTGCGGGCCACGCGCGCGGTGTTGCCCATCGTGCGGAAGAGCAGCGCGGTGTCGCGCTCGCTGTGAGCGACGATCCGCTGCTTGACGGCGTCGTGGATCGGCGCCTCGACGGTGCACATGAAGCGGGTGCCCATGTTGATGCCGTCGGCGCCGAGCGCCAGGGCGGCGACCAGGCCGCGGCCGTCGGCGAGCCCGCCGGAGGCGATGATCGGGATATCGACCTTGTCGGCGGCGGCCGGGATCAGGATCAGGCCCGGAACGTCGTCCTCGCCGGGGTGGCCGGCGCATTCGAAGCCGTCGATCGAGATCCCGTCGACGCCGAGCGCCTGAGCCTTGACCGCGTGGCGGACCGCGGTGCACTTGTGCAGCACCTTGATGCCGTGGCTCTTGAGGTCCTCGACGTGCTCGCGCGGGTTGGAGCCCGCGGTCTCGACGACGGTGATCCCCTCCTCGACGATCGCGCGCGCC
>CAZMVL010000082.1:0-17076 GCA_964569335.1 uncultured Paraperlucidibaca sp. | reverse complement strand
GAACGCCTTGTTGCGCTCCGACGGGTCGGTGAAGGTGGTGGTCAACAGCGACAGCGCGGCCGGGGCGAGCAGCGCGCCGAACACGCCCTGGAGGGCGCGGGCCACGACCAGCACGCCGAAGCTGCCGGCGGCACCGCCGAGCGCCGAGGCCGCGGCGAAGCCGAGCAGGCCGACGATGAAGACGTACTTGCGGCCGATCAGGTCGCCGATCTTGCCGCCGAGCAGCAGCAGCGAGCCGAACGCCAGCGCGTAGGCGGTGATCACCCACTGGCGGTTGTCGTCGGAGAAGCCGAGGTCCGCCTGGGACGAGGGGAGCGCGATGTTCACGATCGTCGCGTCGAGGATCACCATCAGCTGGGCGATCCCGAGGACGCCGAGGATCAGCCAGCGTCGCGCGTGATGCGGGTCGACCGCGGTCTCGGTCGGGGAGGAAGACATGGAGGTCCTTCGGACGAGGTTCGGGGTGCGCGGCAACCCGCGGGCCCCGGAGTTCTGAAGCACCGTAGCACGTAAGTGGAGGAATGCTCTCCATATGGAGTGTGATCCTCCGCATACGGCGGTCGTCTAGTCTCTGACCATGGAGATCTCGGCCGACACCTCCCCGGCCCGACCGCTACGACGCGACGCGGAGCGCAACCGCCGACGGATCCTCGACGCCGCGGCGGCGGTCTTCGCCGAGCAGGGGCTGGGCGCCAGCCTGGACGAGGTCGCGGCCCACGCGGAGGTCGGGGTCGGCACGGTCTACCGCCGCTTCCCGAACAAGGAGGAGCTGATCGACGCGCTCTTCGACGATCAGCTCGACGGGATCGTCGCGATCGCCGAGGCGGGGCTGGAGATCGATGATCCGTGGGAGGGGTTGGTCTACTTCCTGCGGGCGGCCCAGGAGCGCCAGGTCAAGAACCGCGGCCTGAAGGAACTGCTGCTCGGGGCGCGGATGGGCCAGCCGAGAGGGTGCACCGTCGACGGGCGGGAGCGGATCGAGCCGCTCGTCCGGAGGCTCGTGGAACGTGCCCAGGCCGACGGCAGCCTCCGCGCGGACGTCGACGTGACCGACATGCCGATGATCCAGGTGATGGTCGGCGCGTCGGTCGACTACACCCGCGAGGTCGACCCCGAGGTCTGGCGCCGGATGTTCACCCTCGTGATCGACGGCCTGCGGGCGTGCCCCGACGCCCGCACCCCGATGCCGGCCGAGCCGCTCGACGACGAGGGCCTGGTGGCGGCGATGACCGCCTGGGGGCCGCGGCGGGCGCGGGGGGCGTAGGGCGACTGCTCGGGCTCGAGCCTCCGCCCTGGTCCTCGAGGTCCTCCGCGGGTCGGGGAAGGCGCCGTCCCTCGTACGCCGCCGGCGTCGCTCGCGGCCCCGGCGCCGGCGCGGCGCTACAGCAGCGCCAGCAGGTCCAGGTCGTCGGCGGCGGCCGCGGCACGCGCGATCACGGCGTCCGCGAGCGCTGTGCCGCGCCCGGTGCTCAGCGAGAGGCCCGCCAGGGTGATCGCCGTGCTGAGGGCGCACAACGCCCCGCGTCGGTAGTCGACCGACAGATCGTCCGCCGAGACCGCGACGCCGCCACGCCCGAGCTCCGCCCGGTAGGCCTCCAGCAGCCGCTCCTGCTGCGCGCGTCGGAGCTCCGGCGGCAGGCTCTGCGTCAGGAAGTACCCGAGGTCGAGGGCTCCGTTGCCCCATTGGCAGTTCTGCCAGTCGATGAGCGCGACCTCCGGCCGCTCGGCGGTGTCCGCGAACAGGACGTTGTCCAGGCGCAGGTCCCCGTGGACGAGCGTGCAGACGCCCTCGGCGGCCCACTGCATGAGCCCCGGCAGCGCGTCGACGTACGCCGGAATCGCTCGCGTGAGCTGCGCCGGAAGGCGCTCGCCGAGGTTCGCTCGCGTGCGTTCCCAGCTCGCGGCGAAGCTCGACGCCTTGGCCGTCGCCTGCGCACCGTCGGCTCGCCAGAGACCCTCAGCCAGCCGCTGGTCGTCACGACAGGCGGCATGCAAGCGCGCCATCGCGACGACCACGGCGTGCGCGTCGTCCGCGGTGCATCCGACGACCTGATCGCCGACCCGCAGCGCGCCGAGGTCCTCCAGGAGCAGCAGGCAGGCGCTGCCGGTGTCGTTCAGCTCCGTGTGGTAGCAGTGCGGCACGCGAACGGGGACGGACGCCGCCACGTGGCGGTAGAAGTGGACCTCGCGCGCGTACAGCCCGTAGCGGAGCATCACGCGCAGGTTCTCGGGGTTGGTCGTCGAGAACTTGGCGACGAACGCCGCCGGAGCGGGCGCCGGACCGAGCAGCTCGACCCGCACCCGCGCCAGCTCGCCGGCCATCCCGACCCCGGCCCCGAGCGGCTCGAGCGTGAAGTCCGATACGACGGCGCTCGCGTCGACCAACCCCGCGGCACGCAGCGTCTCCGTGAGCCAGCCGCGCTCGAGGTCGCGGGGCGTCCGCGGGAACGCGATCGTCGGCATCAGGTCCAGGCTCCCGATGTCGGCACCGTGTTCCAGTTCTCGGTCACCGTGCCGTCGACGATGCGGAAGACCTCCACGGCCGAGAGCAGATTCCCGTCACCGAGGTCCAGGTCGTAGCAGAGGACCGTATGCTCCGGCCCGGCGAAGATCCGGCTCGCCGTGCACACGAAGTCCGGGTGCTCCTCGTGGAACTGGCGAATCCGTGCCACGTTGTCGTCGAGGCTGAGCGTGAGGACGACGCCGTGTCCGTGCCGCACGCACGGGTCGGCGAGGTAGCGGCGGGCCGCCTCGGGATCCCGCCCGGTGTACACCTCCTCCAGGTAGCGGGCGATCAGGTGCTCGTTGGACGTCATGGTGCGACTCCGGTCGTTGGTGGTTCGTCGATCATTCGCAGCGCGTCGCGGATCTCCGCGAGGGACCCTGGGCCCGGCTCCCAGGCGCCGACGGTCCGGCCGAGCCGCAGCACGACCGCGCGGTCCGCGATCCGCAGGGTCTCCTGGAGCAGCTGCTCGACGATGAGGATCGCCAGACCCTGGTCGGCGAGCGAGCGGAGCACGTCGAACAGGTCGCGGACGATCGCCGGCGCGAGCCCCGCCGACGGTTCGTCGAGGATCAGCGCGCGCGGCCCCATCGACAACGCCTGGGCCACCGCCAGCATCTGCTGCTGCCCGCCGGACAGCGATCCAGCGCGGCGCGTCCAGTGCCCGGCCAGTGCCGGAAAGGTCTCGCGCGGATCGAACGCGGCCCCGCCCTTGCGCGGTCGGCACACCAGCAGGTTCTGCGCGACGGCCTGACCGTGGAAGATCCGCTTGCCTTCCAGGACGCAGCCCAGTCCCTTCCGGGCGCGGGCGTGCGCCGGGAGCGTCGAGAGGTCGTCAGCCCCCAGTCGGACCCGGCCCGACCAGGCGGGCAGGATCCCGGCGGCCGCGTGGGCGGCCGTGGACTTCCCGGCACCGTTCTGTCCGAGCAGCGCCACGATCTCGCCCGGAGCAACCTCGATCGAGAGCTCGTCGAGCGCGCGAAGCTCGCCGTAGCCACTGCTGAGTCGTTCGATCTGCAGCATCAGCTCACCCCCAGGCTCCGACGGCCGTCGATCGGGCCTCGCCGATCCACGCGGCGAGGACCGATTCGTCGGCGAGCACCTCGGCCGGCGGGCCGGTCGCGATCACCGCTCCTTGCGCCAGGCAGTAGACGGTCTGCGCGGTGGTGGCGACGAAGTCCATGTTGTGCTCGACGAGCACGATCGCTGCTCCCGTGCCCCGCAGACGGTCCAGCGCCGCCGCGAGCTGGTGGAGCTCGATGTCGCCCAGGCCGGAGGCGGGCTCGTCCAGCAGCACCAACGACGGGGTCGTCGCCGCTGCTCGTGCGATCTCCAGCAGGCGCTTCTCGCCCAGCGGCAGGGTGACGGCCTCGTCCCGCGCGCGCCCCTCGAGGCCGACGAGGGTCAACGCCTCGCGCACGGCGGTCGCCGTCGCCGCCTCCGCTCGCCGGTAGCCCGGCGTGCGCAGGACGCACTGCCAGAGCCGCCAGCCCCGCCGGGAGAAGAGCGCCGCCGCCGTGGCGTCCGCGACGGACATGCCCGGCGCGATGCGCGGGGTCTGGAACGTCCGCCCGACGCCCAGTTGCGCGACGACGTGCGGCCGGCCCCGCGGCACTTGCTCGCCGAACAGCTGGATCTCTCCCCGCTCGGCGACGACGAACCCGTTGATGCTGTTGAGCAGCGTCGTCTTGCCGGAGCCGTTGGGGCCGACCAGCGCGGTGACCTCCCCGGGCCGCGCGACGAAGTCCACCTGGTCGAGCGCGAGCACCCCGTCGAAGCTCTTCGTCACGCCTCGGGCGTCCAACCACCCCTCGCGGCGGACGCGGTCGGTCGTGGCGGGGCCGGCCTCCGCGACCGGGGGCTCGGGCGGGAGCTCCCGCGCGGTCCGGCGGGCGGTCAGCGGCAGCAGCCGCGTCACGGCCCGGCCGATCCCGGCCACCCCGCCCGGCAGCAGGAGGGTGACGATCACGATCGCCAGCCCGTAGGCGACGGTGCTGTACTCCTCGAACGTCGTGAGGTAGTACGGGAGCAGGACCACGATGCTCGCTCCCACCAGCGCGCCGTAGACGCTGCCCAGGCCGCCCAGGATGCAGATGGCGAGGAAGGTCACGACGAGCTCGAACGAGAAGGACGTGCTGCTGAGGAAGTTCTGCTGCAACGCCAGGACGACCCCCGCCAGGCTGGCCGGCACGACGCTCAGCACGTACGCGAGGAGCTTCAGGCGGCGGACGTCGTTCCCGCTGGCCGCGGCCAGCTCGGGGCTGTCGTGCAGGACGCGGAAGGCCTGGCCGAACGGCGACCGCAGCAGGTTGCGGGTGAACAGGAACCACGCCACGGCCAGGATCGCGGCCACGTAGAAGACGTCCTGGGGGTCCCAGATGGTCGCGAGGCTCAGCCCGGCGTACCCGCCGGTGTACGGCTCGAGGATGTCGATCAGGTCGGGGACGAGGAACACCATGAAGAGGGTCAGGAGCGCCAACGGCCAGCCGGTCAGCCGCAGCCCCGGGAGCCCGGTGAGGAGCCCGACGAGCACCGCCGCGACGACGACCGCGCCGAGCACGACCGGCAGGGGGACGCCGTCGTTGAGCAGGATCACGCCGACGTACGCGCCCAGGGCGTAGACGGCCGCCTGGCCGAGGTTGAGCTCGCCGGCGACCCCGAACGACAGGTTCAGGCCGGACCCGACCATCGCGAGCAGCAGGATGGACACCAGGCGCGACTGCCAGCCGGCGTCGACGACGAGCGGTGCGAGGAACAGGGCGACGATGGCCGCGAGGCCGACGGCCAGCCGCAGACGGCCGGGAGGTTCGATCGGCATGTCAGATCACCCGCCTTCCCCGTTGTCCCAGGAGCCCGCCCGGTCGGACCGTGAGCACCGCCAGCAGCAGCACGAACGCGACGACGGTGGAGTAGGAGCCCTCCAGGTGGTAGGCGGCCTGCGTCTCGGTGATACCGAGCACCAGCCCGCCGATCAACGCGCCCAGCTGACTGCCGAAGCCGCCGATCGCGAGCGCGGCGAAGCTGCTCACCAGGAGCGCCGACCCGAGCTCGGGATAGGCGAAGGTCTGCGGGGCCGCGAGGATGCCGACCGCGCCGCCGAGGGCGCCCGCGACGACGAACGCGCCACCGATCACCCGCTGGGAGGGCACGCCGAGCAGCTCCACGGCGACCCGGTCCTCCGCGACCGCCTGGTAGCGCAGCCCGGATCGCGTCCGGCGGACGTACAGCTCGTACGCCGCGGTCACCGCCAGGGCGACGACGACGATGGTCAGCTGCGACGGTTGCATCTGGACCGACCCGATCGAGAACGTGTCGTTGGCCCCGACGAACGGCACCCGCACGGGATCCTCGCCCCACAGGCTCGAGGCTGCTCCCTGCAGGGCGATTCCCACGCCGAGGGTCGCGACGAGCAGGAGATGCGGCGAGGCTCCACGGCGCTCGCCGACCCGCAGGACGACCCGCTCCTCGATCAGCGCGAGGACCGCCGGGATCCCGGCCGCCGCGAGGAGGCCGACGATCCACGGCAGCCCCAGCGTCACGACCGCCGTGTACGCGATGAGCGCTCCGAGGGTGACGAACTGGGCCTGCGCGAAGTTGAAGGTCCTCGTCGGCAGGAACACCAGGTTGACCCCGACCGCCACCAGCGCATACAGGCAGCCGGTGGCGATCCCGGTCCACAGGACGTCGAGCATCCGTATCGACTCCGAGCCGCGGGGGAGCGGTGCTCAGGACCCCGCCGGGGCCACGTGCAGGCCGTCCTTGTTCTTCTTGATGCTGGTGATGTCGACGTCGGCCTCACCGGGGATGACCTCGTTGGTCGCCGTCGACCAGGCGTAGTCGAAGGCCAGCCACGGGCCGTCGCTCTTCGGGAATTTCTTGGAGCGGAGGACCTCGTCGACCTTGGCCCCCTCGAAGCTGTCCGCGGCCTCGACCGCGGCCTTGTAGATCCACAGCAGGTCCCACCCGGTCGCGGCCAGCCACATGTCGGTGGTCGCGAGGTCGACGCCCGTGGCGGCCAGGCGCTTGCGGAAGGCCTCCGCCTGCTCCGGATCCGCGCTGCCGAAGTCCTCGGAGGCGATCGAGTAGTAGCCCAGCGTCACGTTGTCCAACACCGCGTCGCTGATCTGGCCGTCGTAGGTGAGGTTGCCGGTCGAGATCGTGTAGATCGGGACGTCCCACTTGCTGGCCTGTACCGCGCCGAGCACACCGAAGGCGGGGCGGCCGATGGCCTCGAACACGAGCGCGTCGGCGCCGGACTTGCGCAGGCGGGCCACCGGGGCGCTGAGGTCGACGGCATCCGGAGCGAACGTCGTCTGCGCTGCGATCTCGATTCCGACCCGCTCGAGCTGCTTCTCCCAGGCCGCCTGGTACGACTGCCCTGCCTCGTCCTCGGCGAAGAGCGCGGCGACGGTCTTCACGCCGGCTTGCGCCATCTGGTCGGCGAGCCGGGTGACGAAGGTCTCCTCGAAGTTGGCTCCGAGGGAGTGGTGAAGCGGGTACTTCTTCGGGTCCGTCAGGCTCGCGGCCGACGCCGGGCTGAAGGTCAGGATCTTCCGTTGGGTGGTCAGCGGCAGCAGCGCGTTGGCGGTGCTGCTGGACAGGCCCGGGTACACCAGGTCGGGCGCCTCTCCGGCGAGCGTCTTCTGGAGCAGGGACACGGCCTTGGCCGGATCGATGCCCGCGTCTTCCGCGGTGACCTGGATCTGCCGACCCAGAATGCCGCCGTCGGCGTTGATGTCCTCGGCGGCGAGCTTCATGCCTTCGAGTTGGGCTGTGCCGAGCGGACCGGCTGGCCCGCTCTGCGGCCCGATCCAGGCGACGCGGACCGGCGCGTCCGACTTCGGGTCTCCCGCCGCTTCGTCGTCAGATCCGCATCCGACAGCGACGAGCATCAGCGCCGTCGCGGCGACGCTCGCGGCGGCGCGCTTCCAATTGACCGACATTCTTCCTCCCCAGGATCGTCGAAGCGCGGCACCACGCCGCTGACTCCGACCTTGCTTGCCGGGCAGCATAGCGAGCCTGGCCTAAATGTCTAGCTTTTAACTTCAGGTCGGTAATCGTACGTTTGCCAACGGACCCGGAGATGGCGGTCGTCGCGCACCGCTGCGCCCCCGCCGCTTGCTCGTGATCCGGTCGTGGCGGTGGCCGAGCTCGCGCGTCAGGATGTGGAGCGGCTGGAAGGCGCGGGCTCGGCGGGACGCATGCCTCAGCGAGCGAGCGACGCGTTGGTGGGAATCGCGATCCGTGCACGTCGGAGCTCGCCGGGATCGAACCGACGACCTCCTGCATGCCATGCAGGCGCTCCGGGGCATGGCTGGCGGCCTGGATGTTGCGATCTCCAGGGGGTTCGCGGGGTTTCTTCGGTTCGGGGCCGCGGGCGTTCGAGGGCGGATCGGGGCCGATCCTCGGCGATGCCGGGGGATTCAGGCACTTCTTGCGAACAGTGCCTGACGTACGAGGGCCCCAGGCGTTCGCTCCGATCATCGGTCCGGCACGCCGGATGTCGAATTGACCGCGCCTGCGCCTGATCGAAGGCCTGCGGATCCTCACCTGCAGCGCCGCGAAGCCCGGTAGGATTCGGTGCATGGCCGATCGTCCCCTCGCTGCCCGCAGTGCCGTCGGCTCGGTCCGGGCCGAAGGCCTCGAGCCCTCCCCGGAGGTCGTCGCCCAGCTCGGAGCCCACGCCGCTGGACAGCTGTCGACGCAAGACCTCAAGGCCTACGAGCAGCAGCTGCTGGCGCAGCACCGCGCTCGCGCGCAGGCAGCCGTCACGCGCTAGCCATCGGTGCCCGTCGCCGCGGACCCGTACCTCGATCCCGCGACCGGGATCCTCCGCAACCTCCTCGGCGCAACCGACCAGGCAACGCTCGATCGCGCCGAAGCGGACATCACCGCCACGCGGCTCTACCTCCTGGCGCTCAAGCCAGCACCAGGCTCCTTCGACCTGGCGCACCTGCAGCGCATCCATCACCGTCTGTTCAACGGGGTCTACGCCTGGGCCGGCGAGCTGCGCACCGTCGACATCGCCAAGCCCGGAGCCTTCTTCTGCCCCGCCCACAGAATCACCGGCTACGCCCGCGAAGTCTTCCGCCGGATCGAGCACGGGCCGGCGCTCGCCAAGTTGACCCCGGACGATGTGATCGACCGGCTTCCCCGCCACCTCGCCGACGTCAACGCGTTGCACCCCTTCCGCGAGGGCAACGGACGAGCCCAGCGCGCGTTCTTCACGCAGTGGGCTGCCCAAGGTGGCGTCACGCTCGACTGGTCCCGCATGACTCCCGAACGCAACGTCGCGACCTCAAGTGCCTCGTTCCGCGGAGACCTCCAGCCGCTTCGCAACCTCGTCGCCGACATCGCGGCACCCGCTGACCGCCAGGATCGATAGCGGGCCGGTAGCCGAGCCTGGGAAGCCGGCACGGGAGATACGCCGCCGATTGAAGGACCGCGCTCGCCAGACGCTCGGGTGGCGTACCCGGGAGCGGTACGGTGCGGTTCATGGCAGCTGAGGTCAAGAAGCTCGACGTTCGCGTCGGCGACGTTCGGAGACCTGCCGGTCGACGGCGAGGGGTAGGCGTTCGTCGGGCGAGCTCGACGAACGTTCGCAGTGCTCGGCACACCGGAATCGCCACCCGGCGAGCGGCTCACAGATCAGGGGTTCGCCCGGTCAACCCGAGGCGCCCAGGCTCGAACTCGATCTCCCGACCCTCATCGGTGCCGAGCAGCTCGACGATGGTCGCCGGGGTCGCTGCGCGCTGCAACACGGGGCTGGGCTCGTAGGACGCGTCGAGCGCCTCCAAGACCCGATCAAGCGCTGGGCGTCCAGCTCGGTGGCAGAGCTGCGGTCGAGCACTTGCCGCGCGTGGGCGCTGGCAGCGTCGAGCACGAACGCCGCGACGCTCTGATGTGTGATCGCCGCGGCTGCGGTGATCTCTGCTGCCCGTTCGGAATCGACTCGCAGCTCGAGCCGCGGCAACGTCTCGGATCGCGGCGAAGTCTTCTTACGCATGGCTCACCGCAGCGTATGACACGTGCCAGCGGCTACGAGCGTCCACCTGCGACCCACCCCAAGAACCAAGAAACCCCCGCAAACGCGGGGGTTTCAATACTGCTTCTCTAGGTGGAGCTAGCCGGGCTCGAACCGGCGACCTCCTGCATGCCATGCAGGCGCTCTTCCAGCTGAGCTATAGCCCCAGAGCGATCTGCAAGGTAGCACGAACGGTTCGCGGGAGGCGGGCTGGCTCGGGGTCGCGTCGGCCGCCGGCGACGCACTGGAGCGACCGGCGGGACGGGGCCGATCGGGTCGCGCGACGCGGGCGGATCCTTCTAGGGTTGGCCCGTGGCCCACAGCCGAAAGGTCCGCGCTGCCCGTCGCCGGAAGCGGCGCATGGACCGCGTGGACCACGACCTCACGCCCGAGCAGTGGGCCGCGCTCCAGCGGGAGTGGGGAGGATGCGCCTACTGCGGCACCGTCGACGGGCGGCTCGAGCGTGACTGCGTGCTCCCGATCTCCCGCGGTGGCCGGTACACGCTGGCCAACGTGGTCCCGGCCTGCAACGCCTGCAACACCAGCAAGGGCAACGGCGAGGTCACCGGCTGGATCCGGCGCAAGCGTCTCGACGAGCGGACCTTCCTCGGCCGGCACATCGCGATCACGGCCGCGCTGGCCGCGGACGGCCCCGCGACCCCGGACGTCGACGAGCAGGAACCACGGCCGTAGCCCACGCCGCGCGGCGCCGGGGGCGCGTTCGCGCTCCGCTAGCGTGGGCGGCGACCCGACCCGTGTGGGAGCCAACCGATGTCGTCCGCCGCCTCCGTCTTCCCCGAGATCCAGTCCGTCGACCTCGGCCCGATCGGGATCTGGTCGGGCGCGCTCAACGGCACGCCGGTCGCGCAGGTGCAGGACGCCGCGCGCGAGATCGAGCAGCTCGGCTATTCGACGCTCTGGTACGGCGAGGCACCGAGCGGCCGTGACACCTTCACCCAGGCGCTGATGCTGCTCGGCGCCACCGAGCGGCTGGTGGTGGCGACGGGGATCGCCAACATCTACCTGCGCGACGCCTCGATCGCCGCGGCCGGGGCGCGGACGATCGCCGCGCTGCACCCGGGGCGCTTCGTGCTCGGGCTCGGCGCCAGCCACGGGCCGCTGATCGACCGCTTCACCCAGCGCGAGTACGGTCGGCCGCTGGCCGCCATGCGCGCCTACCTCGACGGGATCGAGGCGACGCCGCTGCGGACCCCCGAGGGCGACGAGCCGGGACCCCCGGTCGTGCTGGCCGCGCTCGGCCCGAAGATGCTCGAGCTCGCCCGCGACCGGACCCACGGTGCGCACCCGTACCTGGTGACCCCGGAGCACACGCGGATCGCGCGCGAGGCCGTCGGTCCCGACCGGCTCGTCGCGGTCGAGCAGGGCGTCGTCGTCACCGACGACCGCGAGGTCGCGTTGCGTCGCGCTCGGACCCACCTGGAGATCTACCAGGGCCTGCCGAACTACCGCAACAGCTGGCTGCGGCTGGGCTTCACCGAGGACGACCTGGCCGGCGACCTCAGCGACCGCCTGGTCGAGGCGCTGATCGCCTGGGGCGACGAGGACGCCATCTACGCGCGCGTCGCCGAGCACCGGGCCGCCGGTGCCGATCACGTCTGCCTGCAGGTGCTCGGCGACCACCGCAGCGACCTGGCGCTGGACGGCATCCGCCGGCTGGCCCCGGCGCGGCGGGGGTAGGCGCCGCCGGGGCCCGCACGGCGTCGCCCGGATCTGGAGGTTCGCCGCTGACGACGGTGCTGGGAGGCGCCCGTCCCGCACGGACCGCGGCGCCCCGCAGTATCTGTGGTCTCGCGGGTAGTGTTTCTGATGGGGCTGACGCGGTAGATGCGTTCGGATGGAGGGAATCCGGTGCGGTCATGGTGTACGCTGGATCGCGCGTCCCAACGGCGGTTTCGCCGGTGAAAGTCCAGCCCTGCCGCTGCGCTCGGTCGTCCCGTCCCACCTACCAAGGCCTCCATGATTCGCCAAGCTGTCGCCTCGCTCACCGTCACCGCGTGCGTCGGAATATTCGGGGGCATAGTTCCAGCGAACGCGGGCGCGGACCGTCCAGGAAGCCTCTTCGACGTACATTCCCTGGCGATCGCTCCCGATGGGGCCACCGTCTACGCAGGACAGGGGCTCGGATCTCCGTACGCGGTCCTGAGCCGTGACCCGTCCGACGGTCGGCTCCGCTACCTGGCGCGCCCGACCTTTCCGGGTCCGGCCGTCGGCGCCGGGGGAAACTTCAGGCGGACGATCGCCGTCAGCCCGGACAGCCAGGACGTCTACGACAGTCTGAACGGCGTCAACGCCCTGCGCCACATGCGTGCCGTCGGCGGCACCGTGCTGTTCGGGGGCAGCTACGCCAACTACGCCGGCGGCGTCGTCGGGCTGGTCGGCCCAGGACAGGTCGCGGTATCGCCCGACGGTCAGTGCGTCTACGTGACCGCGATCAGCGGCTACCCGATGTCGATCGTGACGTTCCGTCGTCACGCGGGCGGAGACCTCTCGTTCGTCGATGCCCTCACCCCGGAGGACCACGCGTACGCGGTCTGGGGCGAGATGGCCTTCTCGGCGGACGGCACGAGGATGTACGCGGCGGGCGGGAACGGCATCGGCGTGTTCGGTCGCGACGATGCCACGTGCGCGGTGAGCCTGACCGCCTTCTCGGTCGCGCCGGCCGGGCAGCAGATCTCAGGCATCGCCCTGGCCCCCGACGACCGGACGCTCTACAGCGTCGCGACCCCCAACCGGCTGCTCGCGTCGGACCTCGACTCCGTGACGGGGGAACCAACGACGGTGCAGACCCTGACCGGTGGCGTCGGGGGCGGGACCGCTGGACTCGACGGGCTGGGCAGCGTGGTCGTCTCACCGGACGGCAGGCACGTCTACACCTCTGCGGCGGTCGAGAACGCGGTCACGGCGTTCACGCGCGCCGCCGACGGTCGCCTCACCTTCGCCGGGGTCTGGCGCGACGGCGAGCACGGCATCGTCGGTCTGGACCGGGCCATGAGCTTGGTGATCTCGGCGGACGGCCGGAACGTCTACGTCGGATCCCCGGGCAGCGGCGGCGGGGTCGTGGCGTTCGCGCGCGAAGCGGCTACGGGTGCCTTGACGTACATCGGAACGACCACCGAGGCGGACGGGCCGGGGTGGGATGCGCCGGGTCCCGGTCTGGGCCCCGGTCCCGGCCCCGGCCCGGGCCCCGGTCCTGTCGTCCCGGAACCGCCGGGTCCCGGCGGTCCGCCCGCCCCGCTTGACCGGCTCGTCGGCGTGTCGATCAACGGTGGCGCGCAGTACACCAACAGCCCGCGGGTGCGGGTCAACGTGGTCTGGCCGGCCGGGGCGTCGAGCCTGCTGATCTCGAACGACGGCGGCTTCGTCCGGCGCAGCACCTTCGCGGTCGCACGCACGGTGACCTGGCGGCTCGACTCGTCAGGCCCGGAGCGTCTGCCGAAGACGATCTACGCGCGGTTCGACGGCAGCACGCAGACCTTCCAGGACGACATCATCCTCGACCAGACCGCCCCGCGCGTGACCAGCGCGACGGTGACCTCAGGGGCGGGACGGGCGACCTCGCGGGCTTCTGGCAAGACGGCGCCGGCGCGCCGTGCACGGACCTACCGCATCGCCGTCCGGGCCCAGGACCGGACGTCGGGTGTCGGGCACGTCCAGGTGACCGCGAACAAGCGCAAGCCCGGCCGGCTGCTCAAGCACCGCAGCCGGTTGACGGTCAGCCTCGCGGGGGCAGCTCCGCGGTTCATCCGCGCTCGGGATCGCGCCGGCAACTTCAGTGCGTGGTACCGGCTGAAGGTCGGCAGGACCGCGGCGAAGTAGTCGCTTCCGGCGTTCGCCCGACCGCGGGCGATGCGCCGCCGGAAGCGGGCCGTGGTCTGCGCCCGGCGCTCCGCTACCGCAGGAACTCCGGCGGTTCGAGCGGGGGCTCGGCGCGCTCCGACCGCGCACGGCGACCGGCGGCCGGCCCGCGGGACGACCCCGGGGCTCCGGCGCCGAGCAGGCGCGGGGCGCTGGTCTGCCGCTCGACCGCAACCCGGTCGAGCGTGGCGATCAGGGCGGCGTGGCTGGCCCGCACGTCCTGCAGGACGTTCCGGGCGTTGGCCTCCAGCGACTGCCCGAGCTCGTGCAGGTTGCGGGCGAGCGTCTCGCCCTCGTGCAGCACCTGCATCGCGGTCTCGCGCGCGGCGGTCAGCTGGACCTGGGCCCGCCGACGAGCCTCGTCGCCCGCCTGCTCGGCATCCTGCTCGGCGCTGGCGCGGGCGTCGGCGGCGGCCCGCTGCGCCGCGGTCCGGGCGGTAGCGGCCTCGGCGACCATCCGCTCGGCGGTCGCCTGTGCCTCGCGAACGATCTCGGCGGCCCGCGCCTCGGCATCGTCGACGGTCGACGCGCCGCGTCCCTCGGCGGCCTCGGTCATCCGCGTGGCGTGGATCTCCGCGTCACGGCGGACCTGCGCCGCGGCCTGCTCGGCGGCGGTCCGCTGCGCCACCAGCCACGCCTGCAGCTCGGAGCGTGCGCGCTCGCCGCGGGTGGCGGCGTCCTCCCGGGCGGCGGTCAGCGTCCGCTCCGCCTCCGCGCGAGCCCGGTCGACGACGTCGGCCGCCTGATCGCGCGCCGCGGTCCCGATCCGCTCGGCCTGCTCGCGCGCGCCGTCGACCCGATCGCGGGCCTCGGCGACCAGCTCCGCCACGTCCTGCTCGGCGGCCTCGACGCGCATCCGCGCCGCGCGGTCGGCTTCGGCGATCCGGTCGTCGGCGCGGCGCTCCGCCTGACGGGTCAGCTCGAGCGCGCGCTGCTCGGCGGCGGTCACCAGGGAGGCGGCCTGGCGCTCGGCCTCCCGGCGCAGGCGCTCGGCGGTCTGCTCGGCGGCGTCGACGATCCCCGCCACGCGAGCGGCCACGTCGGCCTCGGAGGCGGACGGACGCGGTGGAGTCGGATCGCCGGCCATCGCCGCCAGCATAGGGGCTGAGCCCCGCGGCTCGCGACCGGCGGTAGGCGCGGTGCGTCAGGCCCCGTCGGACCCGATCGCCGTGGCGGCGGCGGCGATCGCGGCGGCGATCCGGGCCCGCTTCTCGTCCGGCAGGCTCTCCGCCGAGCACTCCAGCCAGAGCCCGTCGGCGGCCATCCGCGCCATCACGTACGGCCACAGCGTCGGATCCTCGATCGCGGCGTCGAAGGACGGGACCCAGCGCTCGATCACCGTGTGCATCGGCGCGGCGATCTCCGGGTTCAACGACGCCTCGAGCAGCAGCACCAGCTCGGCGCGGGAGGCCGACGCGGCGGCGACCTGGGCGTAGGCGGCGACCCGCTGGGGGAGCGGCGTCCGCTCGGCGGGCCCGCCGGCGGCGGCGGTCAGCCGGGCCTCCCACTCGGCCGCCAGGTGCTCCTGGACAGCCACCAGCAGCTCCTCCTTGCTGGGGAAGTGGTAGAGCACCCCGGCCTTGGTCATGCCGGCCTCGGCGGCGACCGCGTCGACGGTCACGGTGGTGATCGGGTCGCGATCGGCCACGCGGATCGCGGCGTCGAGGATCGCCGGGCGGTTGCTGGGGCGCGCCATCTCAGCCGTCCTTCCGGACGCGGGCGACGCTGACCGCGGGCGGCGCGGGCCGTGCGGCGGACGGCGGGTGGGCGTCCGGAACGGGTCCGGCGGCCGGCGTGACCTCGTCGGGTGCGGCGGTGAAGCCCCGCAGCCGCCAGCTGACGAAGGTCGCCGCCGCGGTCAGCGCCACCAGCACGATCACGAGCACCGCCCCGTAGCTGCGGTCGAAGGCGCTGGCCGCGGCGTCGAGCAGCGCCGCGCCGCCCGGTCCGGTGGCGAGCGCGTGCGCTTGGTCGATCCCGTCCGCCGCAGCGGCTGGGCTGCCGGCCGGCAGGTCGACTGTCGCGGAGTAGACCGCCGACATCACGCTGCCCAGGATCGCGACGGCGGCCAGGCCGCCGCCCTCGTAGCTGACCTCCTCGACCGACGACGCCATGCCGGCGCGGTGACGCGGCACGTAGCCGACGATCGCCACCGAGGCAACGCCGAAGACCGTGCCGGCGCCGACGCCGAGCACGAGCAGCCCCGCGGTGGTCAGCCCCAGCCCGACCTCCAGGCCGGCGAGCATGATCAGGACGCCGACGGCAGCCACGCCGAGGCCGCCACCCAGCAGCGCTCGCAGGCCGATCCGGTGCAGCCAGGCCCCGGCCAGCAACGACGACGGCAGAGCGCCGACGGCGACCGCGGCGACGAACAGGCCGGCGTGCAGCGGGCTGTAGTCGAACCCCAGCTGCAGCCGCTGGGTGGTGGCCAGCTCGATGCCGGCGGCGGCGAACAGCGTCACCATCGCCGCGACGACGCCGGCGATCACCGGAGCGCGCCGGAAGATCGCCATGTCGAGCAGGGGCACCTCCAGCCGTCGCTGGCGGGCGAGGAACCGCCAGCCCGCGAAGACGCCGACCGCGAGCAGCGCGATCCCGACGGGCCACGCGGGTTCCGGACGTACCAGCTCCTTGATCGCGGCGACCAGCGACGCGAGCGCGACCATCGCCTGCGCCGACGAGCGGAGGTCCCACGGGGCGGCGTCGGCGCTGGGCCGGTCGCGGGGCGTGAGCCACCAGGTGGCGGCCAGCGCGACCAGCACGATCGGCACGTTGATCAGGAACACGGAGCCCCACCAGAAGGCTTCCAGCAGCAGTCCGCCGACGAGTGGCCCGGCGGCCATCCCGCCGACGGCGACCGCGCCCCAGACGCCGATCGCCATCCCCAGCTCGCGCTCGTCGGTGAAGGCCATGCGGATCAGCGCCAGCGTCGCGGGCATCATCGTCGCGGCGCCCAGGCCGAGCACGGCCAGCGCGGCGATCAGGGCCGCCGGCGTGGGCGAGAACGCCGCCGCCAGCGACCCGACGCCGAGCACCACCAGGCCGATCAGGAACATCCGGCGGTGCCCGACGCGGTCGCCGAGCGTCCCCGCTCCGAGCAGCAGGCCGGCCATCACCAGCGGGTAGGCGTTGACGATCCACAGCTTCTCGCTCGTGCTCGCGCCGAGCTCGCGGGTGAGTACGGGCAGGGCCGTGAACAGCACGGTGTTGTCGACGACGATCACCAGCAGCGCGACCGAGACGGTCACGAGCACCAGCCAGCGGCGGGGGGAAGTCTCCATCGTGTTCCTCTTCGCGGCGGGCCGTCCCACCGTCAGTTACTTGACCAATTGGTAAGTTACCGGATGATCCGCACGGCTTCCAGGCCACGGGCGTGCGATCGCTCCGCGGTGGGATCCGGGCCCGGGTGGGTTCCGCTGTGGCGCGTCGCGCGGACCCGCGGCGATCGTTGGGACGACCGCGCCGCCCGCCTCGTAGACTGGGCGGTCGCTCATGGACGACAGCCGGTACGACCCTCAGCAGATCGAGCCCCGCTGGCAGCAGGTGTGGGCGGACGAGCGCACCTGGGAGGTCCCCAACAGCGCGCTCGAGGACCCCGCGGCCGACCCGGTCTACGTGCTCGAGATGTTGCCGTACCCGAGCGGCGAGCCGCACGTCGGCCACCTGAAGACCT
>CAZMVL010000081.1:13325-17319 GCA_964569335.1 uncultured Paraperlucidibaca sp. | reverse complement strand
GCCCTCGAGCTCGATCGAACCCGAGCTGGGTTCCTCGAGCCCGGCGATCATCCGCAGGGTCGTGGTCTTGCCGCAGCCCGAGGGGCCGAGCAGCGAGAAGAACTCGCCCTCGGCGATCTCCAGGTCGATCGAGTCGACGGCGACGAACTCGTCGTAGGTGCGCCGCAGCGCACGGAGCCGCAACGACGGCTGGCCGGCGCCGCGGTCCTCGACGGGGACGGTCTGCGACGTGCTCTTGACAGTCATCGAGGCGATTCGTCCTTCTGGGTCGGATCCACGAGCAGCCGGTTGGAGCCACCGCCCGGGCGGAAGTAGGTGATCATCGCCGCCACCACGACGGTGACGAGCATGACGAGCATGATCAGCACGCCGAGCGCGTTGACCTCGGGACTGACGGAGCGCCGGATCAGGCTGACGATCAGCACCGGCAGCGTCTCGACCTGCGAGCCGCCGAGGAACCGCGACATCACCACGTTGTCGAACGAGAACGTGAACGTGAGCAGGCCGGCGACGGCGATGCCCGGCATCAGCTGGACGAGCGTCACGCGGCGGAAGACGCGGCGGGGCGGTGCGCCGAGGTCGGCCGCCGCTTCCTCACGCGTCTTGTCGAGGCTGCCCAGCCGCGCCTGCAGGATCAGGGTCGCGTAGGCCGAGTAGACGACCGCGTGGCCGGCCACGACCGGCCAGAAGCCGAGCCGGACGTTCAGCGCGCGCAGCACGATGAACAGCGCGAAGGCCATCACGACCTCCGGCAGGATCAGCCGCAGGTAGGTCGCACCGTCCATGACCTTGCGACCCCGCGGCGACGCGCCGCGCATCCACAGCACGGTGGAGAGCGCGACGATCAGGGCGATCGCGGTCGCGACCACCGCGACCTTGATGCTCGTCCAGGCGTCCTCCCAGACGCGCTCGTTCTGGAAGACCTCCGTGTACCACTCGGTGGTGAACCCGCCCCAGCCGACGAGCGTCTCGTCGGCGTTGAACGAGTTGACGACCACCAGCACGATCGGCGCGTACAGGCAGAGCAGGACCGCGACCACGATGTACGTGGTGAACCGGGGCGGACGGAGGCGCATCACGCCACCCCCGTCCCGCGCATCGCCCGCGACCGGGCGGTCACCAGCACGATCGTCAGGATCACCATCAGCGTGACCGACAGCGCAGAGCCGAACGGGTAGTCGCCGACGGTCTCGAACTGGCTGGAGATCACGTTGCCGAGCATCAGCGACTTCTCGCCGCCGAGGATCGCCGGGACGACGAACTCACCGGCCGCCGGGATCGCGACCAGCAGGCAGCCGGCGACGATGCCGGGACGCGCCAGCGGCATCGCCACCCGGAAGAAGAAGCGGGACGGCGTCGAGCCGAGGTCGGAGGCCGCCGCTCGCAGGGTGCCGTCCGCCCGCGTGAACGCGATGAACAGCGGCAGGATCATCAGCGGCAGGTAGGTGTAGATCATGCCGATCAGGATTCCCGGCGTCGTGTAGAGCAGCTGGATCTCGCCGTCGACCAGGCCGAGCCAGGTGAGCAGGTCGGCCAGCGGACCGCGGTCGCCGAGCAGGTTGACGATCGAGTAGGTGCGGACGACGAAGCTCGTCCAGAAGGGCACCATCACCGCGATCAGCAGCAGCATCTGGGTGCGACCGCTCATCCGGCTGATGCCGTAGGCGACGGGCAGTCCCAGCAGGAAGCAGCCGACGGTCGCGCCGAGCGCGACCAGCAGCGAGCGGGTCAGGGCGTCCAGGTACAGGCCGTCGAAGACCCGGGAGAAGTTCTCCAGCGTCCAGCCGAACGTCACGCTGACGTTGGTGTAGTCGGCCGTACCGAACGAATAGAGGATCAGCAGCGCCAACGGCCCCGCAAAGAGGCCGAGCAGCAACAGGATGCCGGGCGCCGCAAGCGCGGTGCGCCCCGTCGGGCGGAACCGCGACGCCGCCACGCGGCGTCGCAGTCGAGTCAGGGTGGTCACCGCGAGCTCGCGTTCGGCCCTCAGGCCGCCAGGAACTCCTGCCAGTACCGGTCACGGCGCTTCGCGCCCTCCGGATCGCCCCACTTCGGGATGTCGAGCGCGGCGACCGCCTCCTCGTTGAACGCGAGCGCCGGGTTGTTCTTGATCGAATCCTTGATGTACGGGTTGGCCGCCTCCATGAAGTAGGCCGTGCCCGTCGTGTTGACGAAGTCCGCGTGGATCTCCGGCTCGAGCATGTGGTTCATGAAGGCGTAGACCGCGTCCATGTTCTCGGTGCCCAGCAGCGGCGCCCAGCCGTCCATGTAGGCGCGGGTGCCCTCCTTCGGCTCGACCCAGACGATGTCCTTGTTGCTGCTCTGGGCGTTGGCGACCTCGTAGTCGTAGGTCACCGCGAAGGCCGCGCTGCCGTCGATCAACGGCTTGGCGGAGTCGGTCTCGAGCAGCGCCCGGACGTGCGGCTTGATCTCCTTCAACGAGGCCAGCGCCTGCTTCAGGTGCCCGTCGTCGGTCGACGTGCCGTCCTGGTTGTTGAGCTTGAGCGCCGCACCGAACATCGCGGTGTCGCTGTTCAGCATCACGATCTTCTTCGAGTACTTGGGCGCCAGCTCCCAGAGGTCGGCCCAGGACTCGGGCTTCTCCGAGACCAGGTCGGAGCGGTACCCGAAGGCCGTCCGGCCGTAGTCGATCGGGATGCCCCACGGGAACGCGGTCTTGGCGACGTCCGGCATGTTCTTGAGGTTCGGGACGCGCTCGGGGTCGAACTCGCCCATCACGCCGGCCTCGGTCAGCTGACCGCCGGGCAGGGTGCCCATCAGCGCCAGGTCCCACTGACCCGGGTCCTGCTTGATCTGCTGGATCGTGGTCGGCGAGTCGAGGTTGATCCCGTAGACCTGCTTGACGTCAGCGTCGGGGAACTGCTTCTTGAAGTTCGCGACCTGGTCCTTGCCGATCCAGCCCTCGTAGTTGACCATCGTGATGGTCCCGGTCACCGCGCCGGCTCCGGCCGCGGTGGTCGTCCCGCCGGACGCCGCCGGCTCGTCGTCCGAGCCGCAGGCGGCGAGGACCACGCCTGGCATCGCGGCGAGCGCCGCGAAGGCCGAGCCTCGACGCAGGAACTGACGCCGCGAGTGCGGTCCGGCTTCGAAGAGATGGTGATCTCGGCCCATGTTGTCGCTCCCTTGTGTTTTCCGATGGTCGATCGGGCTCCGGGCCCGATGGGTGCAGCCACCGGACCTCGAGGGACCCGGAGACGGCTTCTCCAACTCTCTCTCAGCGACGAAGCTCGTGCACCCGCCCGAGTGTAACCACTCGAGCCGTCTATTTTGGACATATATCCAACGATGATTGGCAATGTGGCTCGTTGTAGACTCCGGCGATGCCGAACACCGACCTGCCGACCGTGCTCTTCGTCGACGCTGCATTCCCCGCCGAGCCCTTTGCCGAGGCGCTTTCCGGGCACGCGAACGTGCGCGTCGACGCCTCTCCGGGGCCGTGGCCCGCGGACCCGACCGTCCGCGTCATCGTGACCGGCGCAGAGCGCGTCCGGGCGTCCGACGTGGTCGACCTGCCGGGGCTCGAGCTGGTCCTGACCTGCAGCATCGGCGTCGACCATCTGGACGTCGCCGGGCTCGCCGACCGCGGTCTCGCGGTCGGCCACACGCCCACCTACTGTACGCATGAGGTGGCCGACCATGCGCTGGCAGGCGTGCTCGCACTGCTGCGCGGGTTCCCCGGCCTGGCGGCCGACGTCCGCGCCGGCGGCTGGGACTGGAACGCGACCGGCATGCTGCGGCGCTTCGACCACTCCTGCCTGGGCCTCGTCGGGCTCGGGCGGATCGGCCGGTCGGTCGCCGGCAAGGCCGTCGCGCTGGGCATGGACGTGGTCGCCGTCGATCCGGCGATCCCCGCGGAGCTGGTCCCCGCCGGCGTCCAGATCGTCACGCTCGACGAGCTGCTCGCGCGGGCCGACGCGATCTCGCTGCACGCCCCGCCGACGCCCGGCGACCGGCCGCTGCTGGACGCCGCCGC
>CAZMVL010000081.1:6809-13315 GCA_964569335.1 uncultured Paraperlucidibaca sp. | reverse complement strand
CGCCGCGATGCGACCCCGGACGGTCCTGGTCAACACCGCCCGCACGGCGCTCGTCGACCTGGACGCGATGACCGCCGCGCTCGACTCCGGCCGGCTCTCCGCCGCGATGTTCGACGTCTGGGAGAGCGAGCCGCCGCGGGCCGACGATCCGCGCTGGCAGCGACCCGAGCTGCTGCTGACGCCGCACGCCGGCTGGGCCTCCGACGCCGCCGACGCGGCGTACATCGCAGAGGGGATCGCCGCGCTCCGCGCCGTGCTCGACGGCACCGCCGTCCCCAACCGGGTCGCCTGACGGCCCGCGACGACGCCGCGGCCGTCCGGGCTGCTCCCGACCGGGGGTCACCCGCGGCGGCCGCCGCCGAACTCGATCACGAGCCGGTCCTCGTCGTCGACGGTCACCGGGATCGTCTCGGCGACGTACGGACCGGCGGTGCGCCCGTCGGCCCCGACCGTGCCGGGCCGGACCCGGGCGACGGTCGACGTGTCTCCCCCGCCCGTCGGCTCCGGCGCGGACTCGACCTCCACCGCGTAGGCCTTGACCCGCGTGCGCTGCGGATCGAACCACGACTGTCCGGTGCGGATGTCGAACTCCCAGCCGTGCCACGGGCAGCGGGCGAACTCGCCCTCGCGGCTGAACTCGTACTCGCCCGGCTGCGACGCGCGCAGCGACCCGAAGCGCTTGCCCGCGCAGAGCGGGCCGCCCTGGTGCGGGCAGCGGTTGCGCAGGCCGAAGTACTCGTCGCCGATCCGGTAGATCCCGATCGACCGCCCCGCGACCTCGACGATCAGGCAGCCGTCCGCCGGCACCTCGGAGACGGTCCCGACGACGTGACGGGTCATCGGGCCGCGTCGAAGCGGTAGAGCGACAGCGCGTTGCCGGCCATGATCGACTGCCGCAGGTCCGGATCCATCCGCGGCGGCAGCGCCAGGTCCGGCGCGTCGAAGTCCCAGTGCGGGTAGTCGGTGGCGAACATCAGCCGGTCGTTCATCCCCATCTGCAGCAGCATCTCGTCGAAGTCGGCGCGGGTCGGCGGCTCGTCCATCGGCTGGGTCGTCAGCCACAGGTGCTCGCGGACGATCTCCGACGGCGGCCGCTTGACGTGCGGCAGGTCGCGCCGGTGCAGGCGCCAGGCCCGATCCATCCGCCACAGCAGGCCGGGCAGCCACGCGAACCCGCCCTCGATCATCACGATCTTGAGCTCCGGCAGACGGTCGAAGACGCCCTCGAAGACGAGGCTGGCGATCTGGTCCTGGAACGCCCCGACCATCCCGACCGAGTCCTCGATGTAGTACGAGGGGAAGCCGACGCCGGTGATCGGCCCGCGGCCCCAGCCGCCGAAGTGCACGCCGACCGGCAGGCCGTGCTCGACCGCGGCCTCGTAGATCTTCCAGTACTTGCGGCGGCCCATCGGCTCGGCGGTGCGGATCAGCATCAGCACCTGGACGAAGCGCGGGTCGTCGCCGATCCGGTGGATCTCCTGGGCCGCCAGGTCGCCGTCCTCGTGGGGCACGACGACCGACGCCCGCAGCCGCGGCTCCGGCTCCAGCCACTCGGCGATCTGCCACTGGTTGACGGCGCTCGCCATCGCGGCGCCCATCTCGATGTCGAGCTGCTCGCCCTGGCCGAGCAGCGGGGTCAGCACCCCGTACTCCATGTTCCAGCGGTCGAGCAGCTGCTCCTGCAGGAACTCCAGGTCGGAGCCCGGCGGCTTCCCGCTCGGCGGCCACGAGTCGACGCGGGCGGCGCGCGGGGTCGGCCGCGGGTACTCGCCGCCGATGTAGGCGCGGTCGCCGAGCACCTCGCGGGTCTGCTCGAACGACGCGTCCAGGTAGGTGCCGCTGCTGCGCAGGGCCTGCCACTTGGCGGGCAGGTACCGGTGCAGGTGGACGTCGGAGACCGGCGAGTTGTGGATGTCGCAGTCGATCACCGCCGGACGGGTCGGGTCCTTGCGCAGCGGCGGGTGGGTGGCGGTCTGGGACACGGTGGCTCCTGTCGGGGAATCGGTCATCAGAGGCGGTAGAGCGATCGGGCGTTGCCGGCCATCACGGCGGCGAGCTCGGCGTCGTCGAGGCCGGCGGGAACCGCGTGCTCGCGGTCCTCGAAGTGCAGGTGGGGGTAATCGGTGCTGAACATCAGCATCTCAGGCCCGCCGATCTGGCGGATCAGCTCGCGCATCCGCTCGGTGCTCTCGGGACCGTCGATCGGCTGCACGCCGATCCGGACGTGATCGCGGAAGTACTCGGACGGCGCCTTGGTCGTCCACGGGATCTCCCGCCGCAGGCCCCGCCAGACCTTGTCGAACCGCCACGCGAAGCCCGGCAGCCAGCCGAACCCCGACTCGAGCAGCACGATCTTCAGCTCCGGCAGTCGATCGAAGACGCCCTCCGCGACCAGGCTGGTCAGCTGCGCCTGGAACGAGCTGGCCATGTCGACGTAGTCCTCGGTGTACGAGGTCGGCCAGCCGGAGGCCGTCGGGGCCAGCCCGGGGTTGCCGCCGAAGTGCAACGCGACCGGCAGGCCGTGGCGCGCCGCGGCCTCGAAGATCGGCAGCGCGTTGCGGTTGCCCCACGGCACCGCCGTGCGGACCGGCAGCAGCACCTGGACGAACCGCGGGTCGGCGGCCCGGCGCTCGATCTCGGCGACCGCCTCGGTCACCAGCTGGCTGGGGACCACGATCGAGGCCCGCAGCCGCGGCTCGCGGTCCAGCCAGTGCTCGGTCAGCCAGTCGTTGACCGCCGTCGCCAGCGCGACCGCGACGTCCGGGTTGCGGACGCCGTCGATCCCGTAGACGCAGTTGACGATCGCGACCGACGTCCCCCACGGGTCGAGGACGTGCTGGCGCAGCGCCTCGACGGTCGTGGCGGGCGCCGCCCCGTCGACCGGCTCCAGCGACGGATCGCGCGAGGTCGCGGCGTTGGCGGGGTAGGTGCCGTCCGTCGGCCCGCGGAACTGCGACGTCGTCGCGTACTCCCGCCACTGCGGCGCCATGTACGGCAGCAGGGCGTCGATCGAGGGGACGATCGCGTGGACGTCGACGTCGACGATCTCCGGGGCCGGCGCGCTCACGACGGCTACCGCTTGTGCTTCGGCACGCAGACGTACACGAGGTTGCCCTCGGGGTCGTGCATCCCGCGATAGCTGTACCAATCGGAGCTCACGACGTCAGCCGCCCAGGACACGCCCAGGCCGTCGAAATAGCTGATCGCCTCGTCCAGGTCGTCGACCTCGAAGGCGAAGCTGTCGAAGCCGGCCGGCGCATCCTCGTTGGCCGCGCTGCGGGGGCCGGGATGGGTGCCGTTGGAGCTCTCGATGATCATGATGTCGAGGTTGCCCGCGCTGAAGCCGGCCCAGCCCTCGGACCGTTCGTAGGGCAGGCAGAACTCGAGTCCGAGCACGTCGCGGTAGAAGGCGACCATCGGCTCCAGGTCGCGGCAGAGCACGTCGATGTTGTCGATCCGCTTGAGCTTCATTCGTTCCTCGTGGTCAGCAGTGGTCGCGCGGGACCCTGCAGTCGTGCGTCGTGGTGAACACCTGCTCGTCGGCCTCGAAGGCCGTGACGGTGCTGGTGGCGTGGAAGTTCTCGGCGTCGGACGTCATCCGGGAGCGGACCTCGATCCGCACCTCCCAGTCTCCCCGGCTCATCCGCACGGTGCGGTCGGCCTCGACGGTCGCGTGGGTCGGGTCGTCGCGGTCGACGGTCAGCCGGACGGGGTCGGCGTCCTCGTAGCGGAGGCCGTTCGGGAAGCGCTTGACGCCGACGAAGTCGCGCGCCATCTCGTAGCGCGTCCGGCCGCTGATCTGGTCCTCGACGACCCGCACGTGCGGCGACGGCGGCCGCACCAGCTCGACGTCGAGCGGCGGAGCGGTCTCCGGCGGGTCGAAGCGGACCGGCGGGTCCTCGGCCGCCGGGCGGGTCCAGGTCGGCAGCTCGAGCGCGCCGTCGAGGACGGTCGCGGTGACCGGCTCCGGCGACGGCCAGATCCACGGCCAGAAGCTGGTGGAGACCGCGACCCGCAGGCGGTGGCCGACCGCGAAGGCGTGGGCGACCGCCTTGAGCGGGACGGTGACGTCGACCGGGACGCCCGGCTCCAGGGTCCGCGGCGCGTCGTGCCCGCCGCGGTGGCAGAGGTTGAGGATGCCGCGGGCGATCATCGCCGCGTGGCCGTCGGGCGCCACGTCGACCAGGCGCACCGCCAGGAACGCGACCGGACGGTCGACGGCGACGCGCAGGCGGACGTTCACCGGACCGACCATCTCGACCGGCGCGTCGAGCGGCGGCGAGTCCCAGCAGAGCGAGCGGGCGTCGTCGCGCCGCTGGTCGCCGGCGGCGTCGCCGGGCAGGCCGTAGCCGCACCAGGCGCCCGCGTCGATCCCGACCGTCGGCGGGCTGCAGATCGAGCGCGGCTCGAGGGCGGGTCCCGCAGGGGCGGTCGGCTCGCGGAGCGCGCCGTCGGCGGCGAACGGCCAGGACGCGCGGGTCATCCCGGTCGCCGGCCAGCCGTCGAGCGCCAGCCAGCGACCCTCCTGGAGCGTCTGCTCGGGACGCGTCCCGGGCTGCGGCATCCAGGCGCGCAGCCGCGGCTGGTCGTCGACGCCGTTGCGCTCGTCCTTCAGCCAGCGGTCCCACCAGCGGACGCACTCCTGGAGGAAGCCGACCGCCGGCCCGGGGACGCCGTCCTGCGGCCAGGTGTGGCCCCACGGGCCGATCAGGCCCCAGGCCGGCGCGTCCAGCCGCTCGAGCAGGCGCAGGATCGCGTCGGTGTAGGCGTCGGCCCAGCCGCCGACGGCCAGCACCGGGCAGTCGAGCGCGGCGTAGTCCTCGCCGACCGATCCGCCGGCCCAGTAGTCGTCGCGCCGCTGGTGCTGGAGCCAGGTCTCGATCAGGTGCGGCGCGGCCTGCATCCGGGCCAGCCACTGCTCGCGCCAGCTCTCGCCGACCGTCGCCGGGTCCGGCGGACGGCAGGCGAACGCCAGCATCGCCGTCGACCACGGCAGCAGGTAGTAGCCGAGCGGCGAGCCGCCCAGGTAGTGCACGTCGTTGTCGTAGCGGTCGTCGGTCGAGCAGGCGGTGACGATCGCCTTGAGCGCCGGCGGACGGCGGGCCGCCAGCTGCAGGCTGTTGAATCCGCTCCACGAGATCCCGGTCATGCCGACCGCGCCGGTGCACCACGGCTGCTCGGCGATCCAGGCGATCACGTCGAGCAGGTCCTCCTGCTCCTGCCGGTGGTACTCGTCCAGCGGCAGTCCCTGCGAGTCGCCCGCACCCCGCAGGTCGACGCGCAGGCAGGCGTAGCCGTGGGCCGCGACGTACGGATGGCGGCGCGAGTCGTCGAGCGCCATCACGTCGCCCTTGCGGTACGGCTGGGCCTCCAGCACCGCCGGTACCGGCAGTGCCGCCGGGTCGTCGGGCAGCCACATCCGCGCCGCCAGCTCGAGGCCGTCGCGGAGCGGGATGCGGACGTCCTCGATCGTCCGGACGGCGTGCGGGCCGGTGGTGCTCACGCGTCGCTCGCGGCCCCGCTCGCGGTGCTCCAGAACGGACCGGATCCGGCCGCCAGCTCGCCGCTGTCGGGGTCGATCGTGACCGCCCCGACCCGCCCGAACGACGCCCACGCCGGGGTCGTCTCCTCGATCACGACCTCGTGCCCGGCCGCCCGCAGCCGGTCGACGACCTCGTCGGGAACGAGCGCGTCGACGTAGGTCTCCTCGCCCTGGCCGTGGCTGCGCGGCAGGTCGACCGCCTCCTGGACCGGCAGGCCGTGGTCGAGCACGCCGACGGTGGTGTGCATGACCGACGCCAGGATCCGGTAGCCGCCGGCCCCGGCCGCGCCGAAGACGCCCTGGCCGTCGCGCGCGGCGACGATCGCCGGCACCGCGAAGAACGGCATCTTGCCCGGGGCGATCGAGTTCGACCGGCCCGGACGCGGGTCCCAGTTCATCATCGAGTTGTTGAGCAGGATCCCGGTCTCCGGCACGACGATCAGCGAGCCGTAGTCGCCGCCGATCGTGGTGATCAGCGCGACGACGTTGCCGTCGGCGTCGGCCGTCACGATCTGGGTCGTTCCGTGGGTCCCGCCGACCGACGGCAGCGGGGTCGCGACCGGCGCGGCGCCCGCGTCGTAGGGCCACGGGTCGGCCGCCGCGATCGGCCGCGGGGCCGTGCGGTCGAGGCGGATCTGCTTGGCCCGCTCGGCGCCGAACGCGGCCGAGGCCAGGCCGGCGACCGGGCTCTCGGTGTGGTCCGGGTCGCCGTAGTAGGTCTGGTTGTCGACGAACGCGTGCCCGACCGCCTCGGCCAGCAGGTGGTGGTGCTCGAACCCGCCGGGCTCGTACTCCCCGACCGGGAACCGCTCGAGGATGTTCAGCGCCTCGGCGCCGACCTGGTCGTTGGCGGTGACGACCTGCATCCCGCGGTACTCGACCGGCGTCTCGACGAAGACCTTCGGCTCGTACGCCGCCAGGTCCTCGGTCGTCAGGATGCCGCCGTCGGCCTGCACCGCTGCCG
>CAZMVL010000081.1:0-6799 GCA_964569335.1 uncultured Paraperlucidibaca sp. | reverse complement strand
TGCACCGCGGCCGCGATCCGCTCGGCGATCTCGCCGCGGTGCAGGGCGTCGGGCCCCTCATCCGCGATCCGCTCCAGGGTCCGCGCCAGCAGGCTGCCGTCGAGCCGGTCGCCGGGGCCGTGCTGCCCGTAGAAGGGCGGCGGGTCGCCGTCGCGCAGCAGCCACGCGGCGGCGGCCGGGTAGCGGCGGATCAGTTCCATCCGGGCGACGATCTCGATCAGCAGGCCGTAGTTGATCTGGACGCCCGCGCGGGCCTCCTCGATCGCCGGCTGCAGCAGGTCGCTCCACGGCAGCCGACCGGCCCGCTGGTGGATCGCCCAGAGCCCGGGCACCGCGCCCGGGGTGGCGACCGAGAGGCCGCCGACGTCGTTGGCGTCGTCGACCACGTCGGGCCAGTCGTAGGGCCCGGCGTCGGGGTCCTCGACCGTGTCGAACATGTCCGGCGTGCCGGCCAGCGGCACCCGCGGCCCGTGGTCGACGGTGACGAAGCCGCCGTGCTCGGGCAGGAACGACGCCAGGTGGCCGTAGCCGCCGACGCTGCAGTTGTTCGGCTCGACCACGAACGCGACGAAGGCCGCGGCCACGGCCGCGTCGACCGCGTTTCCGCCCTGCTCGAGGATCCGCACCCCGGCGGCGGCCTCGGCCTCGTGGCCGGCCGCGACGACGCCCCGCTTGGACCGCACCTGCTGGCGGCTGTGGACGATCCGTCCGATGCTCACTGGTCTCCCCCTTCGTCGAACGCGTAGCACGCAAGCAGTCGTTCGAGGACGAGCACCGCGGGTCCTTCCTGCTCGATCAGCCAACGCGTGTCGTCGGCGAAGGTCTCGACGCTGGTCCGGCGGGCCGGCACCCGGAACGCTTCGGCGACCGCGACGAAGTCCGGCTCGTCCATGTCGGTCGCCGTCAGCACGCCGAAGCGGGCCTGCTGGTACTCGCGGAGGATGCCGTAGCCGCCGTCGTCGACCAGCACCAGCTTGACCGCCAGGCCGTACTGGCGGGCGGCCGCGAGCTCGGCGATCCCGTACTGGAAGCCGCCGTCGCCGGAGATCGCCAGGACCGGCAGGTCGGGCCGCACGGCGGCGGCGCCGAGCGCGGCCGGGAAGGCGAATCCGATCGTGCCCGAGCCCGACGGGTAGAGGAACCGGCCCGGCGTCCGGGCCGGGAAGTACCCCGCGCCCCAGTAGCCGAGGATCGTCGAGTCCCAGGCGTCGACCGCGTCGGCGGGCAGCGCCGCCCGCAGCGCCTCGACCAGGCCCGGCTCCGGGCCGGTCTCCTCGGTCGCGAGCCGGGCCGCGACCGCGTCGCGGACGCCGCGGGCCCGCTCGGCGCCGGCGCCGGCCGACCGCGCGGGCAGCCGCGCGGTCAGCTCCGGCAGGGCGATCCCGACGTCGCCGACGATCGGCAGCGCGCCGGGGAAGGCGCGGCCGATCCGGGCGGCGTCGACGTCGATCTGGACCAGCGTCCCCGACAGCTTCAGGCCGAAGTCGCCGGTCGCGTCGGCGCCGAGCCGGGTCGCCGCGGCGACGACCACGTCGGCCCCCGCCAGCAGCGCCAGCGAAGCGGCCTCGTGGGCCGCCCCGCCGGTCGAGAGCGGGTGGTCGTGCGGCAGCACGTCGCGCGCCGACGGGGTCGCGACGACCGGCGCGTCGAGGTGCTCGGCCAGCGCGCGCAGGGCGTCGGTCGCCTCGGCACGCACGACGCCGGTGCCCGCCAGCAGCACCGGCCGCTCGGCCGCCGCCAGCGCGGCCACGGCCGCTTCCAGCTGGTCGGCCGGCGGGGCCACCCGCGCCGGCGGCGTCACCGGCGGCGCCGTCCAGCTGGCCGCGTCGCCGGCCAGCACGTCGGCCGGCAGCTCGAGGAAGACCGGACCGCTCGGCGCGGTCCGGGCCGCCTCCCAGGCGGCGTGGACCATCGGACCGAGGTCCTCGGGCCCCCGCACGCTCCAGGCCTGCTTGACGACCGGGCGGAACGACGCGATCTGCTCGCGCAGCTCGTGCAGCACCCCGCGCTCCGCGCCGATGAACTCGCGGTCCACCTGCCCGACGATCACGATCACCGGCGAGTGCGTGCCGGCGGCCTCCATCAGGCCGGCGAGCGAGTTGAGCGCCCCCGGCCCGCTGGAGAGCAGCAGCGCCACGGGCTCGCCCGCGATCCGCGCCGCGCCGTCGGCCGCGTACGCGGCGTCGAGCTCGGTACGCAGCGGCACGGTCGTCACGTCGCCGTCGCGCAGCGCCTGCCACAACGAGAGCATGTGGATGCCCGGCAGCCCGAAGGCGTGCCGGACCCCCAGCTGGCGGAGGACGTCGGCGACGACGTCGGCGCCGGTCGTGCTGGTGGTCGTGGTCATCGGGTGGCGGACCTCACTCGGGTCGGTCGGCGGCGGGCGCGGGAGCGGAGATCACAGCTCGGACGCGTACGCCTGGTTGTGGGACTTGAGCGTCGACTCGGTGCCGAGCGACCAGTGCTTGGACATGTCCGGGCTGAACCGGCTCGACACCGGGGTACGCCCCAGCGCCTCCGCCATGCTGCGGATGTGGTGCGGACCCGCACCACAGCAGACGCCCAGGTAGTTGACGCCGATCTCCTGCGCCGCGGTCGTGAACTCGGCGATCTCGTAACGGTTGCAGGTAAACGGATCGAGTGCGGTCGGGAACGGAATCCCGCCGGGGATGCAGTCGCAGTGCGGGTCGCGCAGCGACTGGAAGCTCGGCTCCGCGTCGGTCGTGCGGTACGGCACCGGCAGCGCGGCGACGTGGACGTCGACCGCCTCGCGGATCTCGCGCAGCAGCGGCAGCATCGTCTGCGGGCCGCGGATGCAGTTCAGGCCGACGACGTCGGCGCCGGCGTCCGCCAGGCGCTTGCAGGTCTCGGCCGGGCTCCAGCCCTCGCGGACCTCGGGAGCGCGGTGGATCGACAGCGTCACGACCGACGGCAGGCCGGAGGCCTTGATCACGTCGAGGGCGATCAGCGCCTCCTCGCCCCAGGAGATCGTCTCGCCGATGATGAAGTCGGCCCCGGCCTCGACGGCCCAGCCGACCTGCTCCTCGAAGATCGCGCGGACCTTGGCGCGGGCCTCGTCGTTCGGCTCGAAGATGTTCGTGTTGCAGATGTTGCCGGCCAGCAGCGTGCCGGTGTCGCGGGCGACGCCCTTGGCGATCTCCAGCGCGTCGCGGTTCATCTTCTCGAGCAGGTGCTCCTTGCCGATGATCCGCAGCTTCTCGCGGTGGCCGTAGTAGGTGAAGGCCTCGACCACGTCGGAGCCGGCGTCGACGAACTCGCGGTGCAGCTGCTCGACCAGGTCCGGCCGCTCGAGCACGACCTCCGGGACGAAGGCGCCGGCCTGCAGGTATCCGCGCCGCTCGAGCTCGAACAGGTAGCCCTCCGCGCAGATCACCGGGCCTTCCGCGAGGCGGGCGAGCAGGCCGGGTTCAGTGGATGGGGTCGTCATCAGAGCGTCTCCGGAAGCACCGTGGTCGTTAGGTCGTCGGCGTATTGCCAACACCCGATGGTTATACGGCACGGAGCGGCGTTCGTGGGAACGAAGATGGTAAGTTGGCAACCCATGTTGGCATTCAAGCGGGCCGGCGGGCCCACGTCGAGCCCGGGAGCGCCCGCATGAGCGCCCCCGCGATCGCCCCGGACGTCGCGAGCTTCACCCGGACGCTCCGCTGGGACGCCGTCCCGCCCGAGACCCGGACCCACATCGGCCTGCTGATCGCCGACGCGGTCGCCGTCTCCGTCGCCGGCCGCCCCGCCCCCGCCGGGCGGATCGCCGCCGAGCACGCGGCCCAGATCTACCCGGGCAACGATGCCGTGTCGCTCTGGGACGGGCGCCGGTTGAACGTCGTCGGCGCGGCCTGGGCCAACGGCGTGCTCGCCAACGTCCTCGACCTCGACGACGGCCACCGGCTGACCAAGGGCCACCCCGGCGCGATGGTCGTCCCCGCGCTGGTCGCCGTCGCCCAGGCCCGCGACGCCACGCTGCAGGAGCTCGGCGAGGCCGTCGCCGTCGCCTACGAGGTCGCGGTCCGCGCCGGCATCGTGATGCACGACCGCGAGCCGACCTACCACGCCTCCGGCGCCTGGGGCGCGATCGGCGTCGCGGCGGGCGCCGCCCGGCTGCTCGGCCTCTCCGACGACCAGACCCGGCACGCGCTCGGCCTGGCCGAGTACCACGGTCCGATCGCGCCGATCATGCACTCCTGCGCCAACCCGGCGATGACCAAGGACGCCTGCGACGTCGGCGCGCGGCTCGGCGTGGAGGCCGCGCTGCTGGCCGCCCGCGACTTCACCGCCGCGCCCAGCGTGCACGTCGCCGGCCACCCCGCCTGGGACGACCTGGGGCAGCGCTGGCGCCTGCGCGAGGCGTACCTCAAGGCCTACCCCTGCTGCCGCTGGACGCAGGGCGCGATCCGCGCGGCGCTGGCCGCCCGCGAGGACGCCGCGGTCCCCTCGGCGGAGATCGCCGGCGTGCGGATCCGAACCTTCGAAGCCGCCGACGGCCTCTCCCACGCGGTGCCGGTCGACACCGAGCAGGCGCAGTACAACATCGTCTGGCCGGTCGCCTACGCCCTCGCCCACGGCGACTACGGGGTCGACGCGGTGCTCGGCCCGTTCGACGATCCCGAGGCGCTGCGCCTGTGGGAGCGCACCGAGGTCGTGGTCGATCCCACGCTGACCGCGGAGTTCCCCGCCCGCCGGCTGACCGCGGTCACGCTCGAGCTGCGCGACGGCCGCACCGTCGCCGTCGAGCCGTTCGAGGCGCGGGGCGAGCCCGACGACCCGGCGTGGGACGAGATCGTCGCCGACAAGGTCCGCCGGTTCGTCGACCCGACCCGTGGCGACCACCCCCCGGTCGGGCTCGATCAGCGCCTCGGCGCCCTGGACGCCGATGCCCTCGTCGACGCGCTGGCGCGGGTCGGCTGCTCCCCCGGGCCGGCGTGACCCGGGACGGACTCCGGACCGTCGCGACGCGTCCGGCCGCCGCCCGGTGAACGAGCTGCTCGCGCTGGCCGGCCGCCAGGTCGTCGAGGACCTGCGGTCGCTCCCGAGCGCGCTCGGACGCCGGCAGCGGCAGCGCGCCCGGCTCGCCCGCGCCGCGTCGGTCGACGACCTGCGCGACCGGGCCCGCCGACGGCTGCCCCGGTCGGTCTTCGACTACATCGAGGGCGCGGCCGCCGACGAGGTCACGGCCGCCCGCAACCAGGCGGCGTTCGACGCGATCCACTGGCGGCCGCGGGCGCTCGCCGGGATCGACGACGTCGAGCTCGCCACGACCGTGCTCGGCGAGCGGGTCGCCGTCCCGATCCTGGCGGCGCCGACCGGTGCGACCGCGGTGATCCACCACCGCGGCGAGCCGGGAATCGCCCGGGCCGTCCACGCCGCCGGCTCCGTCTACGTGCTGTCGGCAGTCGCGTCGTACCCGCTCGAGGAAGCCCTCCGGATCGCTCCGGGACCGACCTGGTTCCAGCTGTACGTGTGGCAGGATCGGGGCTTCGTCGACGAGCTGCTGGCCCGCGCGTCGGCCGCCGGGATCCGGACGCTGGTGCTGACCGTCGACGTTCCCGTGATGGGCGACCGCGACCGCGACCGTCGCCACGGATTCGTGCTGCCGCCGCGGATCAGCGCGCGGATGCTGGCCGACGGGCTGCGGCACCCCCGGTGGTCCGCTCGCCTGCTCCAGCGGCCGCGCCTGGAGGCCGGCAACACGCTCGTCCCGCCCGGTCCTGCCCGCCCCGGCGGACGGACCACGATCGTCGACGGGCCGTTCGATCCCGCCGTCGGCTGGGACGACCTCGCCTGGCTGCGGCAACGGTGGTCCGGCCCGATCGTCGTCAAGGGCCTGCTCCGCCCGGAGGACGCCCGGCGCGCCGTCGACGCCGGAGCCGACGCGGTCGTGGTCTCCAACCACGGCGGGCGGCAGCTCGACCTGACCCCCGCCACCCTCGACGCGCTGCCGCGGATCGTCGACGCCGTCGGAGACCGGGCCGAGGTCTACCTGGACGGCGGCGTACGCCGGGGCGCCCACGTGGCCGCCGCGATCGCGCTCGGCGCGCGGGCGTGCCTGGTCGGCCGGCCGCTGGCCTACGGGCTCGGAGCCGCCGGCCCGGCCGGCGCGGCCCACGCGATGGCGCTGCTGACCGCCGAGCTGCGCACCACGCTGATGCTGCTCGGCTGCGCGTCGGTCGACGACCTCGGACCGCACCTGCTGGCCTGATGCTGCGCCCGCGGACCGCCCGCACCGGGCGACGTGCGACGCCCGTCGGCGGATCAGTCGAGCGGGACGAGCACGTGCTTGGACTCCGTCATCTCGTGCAGCGCGTCGATCGACATGTCGGTGCCGAAGCCCGACAGCCGCCGTCCGCTGTGCGGCATCTCCGGCGTGGTCGCCGCGTGGTCGTTGACCCAGACCGCACCGAAGTCGAGGTCGCGAGCGAACCGCATCGCGCGGCCCACGTCCCGGGTCCAGACCGACGCCGCGAGCCCGTAGGGCACGTCGTTGGCCCAGGTCAGGGCCTGATCGACCGACGTCGCCCGCTGCACCGTGACGACCGGACCGAAGACCTCCTGCTGGACGATCGCCGAGCGCTGGTCGACGTCGACGATCAGGCTGGGCGCGACGAAGCTCCCCTCCCGGTCGAGCGGCGCGCCGCCCTCGAGCACCGTTCCGCCGTCGCGCTGGGCCCGGTCGACCAGGCCGAGCACCCGCTCGCGGTGCGCCTGCGAGATCACGGGCCCCATGAACGGCTCCTCCTCCGGCGCGCCCACGGTCAGGCCCCGGACCGTCTCCCGCAGCGCC
>CAZMVL010000080.1:0-17408 GCA_964569335.1 uncultured Paraperlucidibaca sp. | reverse complement strand
GGGCCCACGGTGGCAGCGCCCACGGGCGGCGGCAAGCGAACTTGCCGTCCCGGCAAACTCGGGACGATGCGATCCCATCTCCGGGGCGTATCCGCCGACGACGGGCGCACGCCGTACGATGCCGGCTCCGTTTCCGCACCCGCTCAAGGAGCCCGTACCGATGCTGCGCCGTCCAGTCCGCCTCGTCCTCGTCCCCACGCTCGCCGTCGCACTCGTCGGCGGCGGCTACGCCGCCGGGGTCTCGCAGGGCGACGCCGTCCCGACGCCGTCGCGCGCCGAGATGGCCGTGTCGAAGAGCGTCCGCAACGCCAAGGGCCAGACGATGCGCCTGTCCCGCGTCACCGTCCCCGCCGGGGCCGAGCTGGCCTGGCACCACCACCCGGGCACCCAGATCTCGAGCATCGAGCAGGGCACCCTCACGTACACGGTCCGGACCGGCCAGGTGCGGGTGATGCGCGGCGACGCCGCCAAGCCGCGGCAGGTCCGGACGATCAAGGCCGGGCAGACCGGCGCGATCCGGACCGGCGAGTGGATCGCCGAGCAGCCCCACGTGATCCACCGCGCCGCCAACCGCGGCAAGGACGAGGTGGTGATCACGCTGGCGACGCTGTTCCCCGACGGCGCGCCGCTGTCGGAGGCCAAGTAGCCCGCCCCCACCGGCCGCGGCCCCAACGGCGCGGCCTGCAAGGCACCGACCAGAGTTGCCCGCCGGCCTCCCCGGCGGGCACGGTGGAGCGATGGGCCCGCGGCGTTCGTACGTGCTCATCGCGGGGGTCGTCCTGACCCTGGCGGTCTCCCTCGGCCACGCGCCGGCCGCCTCGGCGGCCAGCGCCAACACGGCGGCGCTGCAGGTCGCGATGCGGGCGCTCGGGCGCTACGACGGCCGGGTCGACGGCGTCACCGGGCCGCTCACGCGCCGCGCCGTGCGCGGCTTCCAGCGGTCGTCGCGGCTGTCGGCCGACGGCGTGGCGGGTCCACGGACCCGCCGTGCCCTGGGCCGTCGCGGTACCCCGTCGCTGGGCAGCCGGCCGCTGCGGACCGGCCACCGCGGCTGGGACGTCGCCGCGCTCCAGTTCCTGCTGCGGAACCGGGGCTTCGGTCCCGGAGCGATCGACGGCGGGTTCGGGGCCGGCACCCGCTCGGCGGTCCGGCGGTTCCAGCGAGCAGCCGGCCTGCCGGCCGACGACGTCGCCGGACGGCGGACGCTCGCCGCGCTGCGTCGCCGGACGGTCAGCGCGCCGACGACGGTCAACGCCGCGGCGACCACCGCCAGCGACCCGGTGCGCTTCCTGCGGCCGGTGGCGGTCCCCCACACCGACGGCTTCGGCTGGGTCTCCGGACGACGGCACACCGGCCTCGACTTCCCCCTCGCGACCGGCGATGCCGTTGCGGCGGCCGGCCGCGGGACCGTCGCGTTCGCTGGCTACAACCGCGGCGGCTACGGCAACCTCGTCGTGGTCACCCACCGGCTGGGGTTCGAGAGCTGGTACGCGCATCTCTCGTCGATCGCGGTCCGACCCGGCCAGGCCGTCGCCGGCGGGACGCTGATCGGCGCGGCGGGGTCGACCGGCCGCTCGACCGGCCCCCACCTGCACTTCGAGGTCCGCCGCTACGGCACCCCGATCGACCCCGTCCCCCGGCTGCTCGGCGCGGCCGCTCGCGCGTCGACGCCGTCGGTCCGCACGCTGGTCTGCCGGGCCAACGGCGACGCGCGCGGGTCGCGGGACAGCGACCCGTTCCGGGCCCGGATCAACCGCTGCCCGTAGCGCGGGCTCAGAGGAGCAGCGTGTCGACGATCAGGTAGCCGTTGAGCCCGACGATCACGGCGGCGATCAGGCTGGCGACGACCGTCGTGAGCCGCCGGTTGACGAGCGCGCCCATGATGTCGGCGCGGCGGGTGAAGATGATCAGCGGAATCAGCGCGAACGGGATGCCGAACGACAGCACGACCTGCGACAGGACCAGCGTGTCCGTGGTCGGCAGGCCGAGCGCCAGCACGATCAGCGCGGGCGCCATCGTCACCGACCGCCGCACGAACAGCGGGATCCGCCAGCCCATGAAGCCCTGCATCACGACCTGCCCGGCGTAGGTGCCGACGCTCGCCGACGACAGTCCGGAGGCGAGCAGGGCGACCGCGAAGGCCAGCGCGGCCGCGCCGCCGACGTGGGTCAGCAGACCGGCGTGGGCCGCCTCGATCGAGTCGACGCCGGTCGCCCCGATCCGGAAGAACAGCGCCGCCGCCACGAGCATCATCGTCAGGTTGATCAGCCCGGCCACCCCGAGCCCGAAGCCGATGTCGATCCGCAGCCAGCGCAGCAGCTGCCGCCGCTCGACCTCGGTCGCGGGCGGGATCCGGTTCTGGGTCAGCGCCGAGTGCAGGTAGACGACGTGCGGCATCACCGTCGCGCCGATGATCCCGACCACCAGCAGCAGCGACTCCGAGCCCTCCAGTCGCGGGACCAGCCCCTGCGCGATGCCCGACGCGGATTGGTGGCCGACGGCGATCAGGTCGTAGAGGAAGCCCAGGGCGACGAGCGCCAGCATGGCGGCGATCGCGACCTCGAAGCGCCGGTAGCCGCGCTGCTGCAGCGCCAGCACGCCGAAGGCCACCACGGCGGTGATCAGGCCCGCGGGGAACAACCCGATGCCGAACAGCAGGTTGAGGCCGATCGCGGCACCGACGAACTCGGCCAGGTCGGTCGCGATCGCCACCGCCTCGGCCTGCAGCCAGAGACCGAAGCGGGTCCGCCGGCCCAGCTCGCCGCGCGCGATCTCCGGCAGGTTGCGGCCGGTGGCCAGCCCGCACTTGGCCGACAGGTACTGGACGAGCATCGCCATCAGGCTCGACAGCACGACGACCCAGACCAGCAAGTAGCCGAACGACGCTCCGGCCTCGATGTTGGTCGCGAAGTTCCCGGGGTCGACGTAGGCGACGGCGGCGACGAACGCCGGCCCCAGCAGCGCCATCCGGCCACGCACCCGCCCCCGCGATCGCGTCCGTTCGAGCGGGCTCGGTCCGCCGGCCTCGGTCGGGTCGATCGTGGCCGGCGACGGCACCCCGACCGCGCTGCTTGTGCCTGGCATGAACCAAGATTACTGCTTGCCAAAATATGTCGGAAGCCAGCACTCAACCACGGCCGGGGCTCAGGATCCCGGCGACCTCCGCGGCAGCTGGTCGGCGGAGCGCCGCGTCACCGCGCGCCCAGCGCGGCGTCGATCCGGTCGTTGAGGTCGTCGACCGACTGCGGCTCGATCCGCTGCTCGTCGACGAAGAACGCCGGCGTGCCCTGCAGGCCCAGCGCGACGGCGTCCTGGAAGTCCGCCTCGACCCGCTGGATCGTCTTCGGGTGCACGACCGCCCGGTCGAACGCGTCCATCTCCAGGCCCAGCTCCTCGGCGAAGCCGCGGAAGACGGCCGCCTGGGAGTCCTGCTTCTCGCCCCACTCCCGCTGAGTCTCGAACATCTTCCGGTACATCGGCTCGAGCTGGCCCTGCTGGGCCGCGGCCTCGACCGCCAGCGCCGCCGGTCGCGAGTTCCGATGACCGGGCAGCGGGAAGTACCGGAGGTTGAACGTCACGCGGCCCGCGTAGCGCTCGCGCAGCTGCTCGATCACCGGGTAGGCCGCCCCGCAGGCCTCGCACTCGAAGTCGAGGAACTCGGTGAAGGTCACGCCGTCCTGGCCCGGCTCGCCGAGGCGGCGCGGGTCGTCGTTGACCACGCGCGGCAACGGGGCGGCATCGGCGTCCGCGGCGGTCGTCGCCGCGGCGACCGGTGCGTCGGCCGCGTCGTCGTCGTTACCGCCCGAGGTGAGAGCGACGGCGACGACGATCGCGGCGAACAGCGCGACCACCACCAGCAGTGCCTTGGCGTTGCGACTCATCGGGGTCCTCCTGGGGTGGGGTCGAGCTCGTCGTCGTCCGGTTCCGGGTCGTCCTCGTCCGGCAGATGCCGGCCCGCGACCCACAGCCCGCCGCCGACGAGCAGCACCGGCGAGAGGTAGAGCGCGATGTGGAAGCCGCCGATGTGGGCCAGCGTCGTCACCACGCGGCCTCCACGTCGGACGGCCTCATCGCCGCCACGTGGTCGCCGGCGCGGGCCCGGACCGATCTCCTACGACCCGTCGCGCGCACGCGTCGCCCGCGCGACCATCAGCCGACCCACGGGTCTTGCTCCCCCCAGACGAGGCGGCTGCACGTCGGTCGTACCGCACATCCAACATCCTACAGTCTGTAGGAATAATCGCGACGAGATTCGCCCCGGCGGGGACCGTCGTGGGATACTCGCGACATGAGCGGCGAGATCCAGGGCGAGCTGCAGGAGCAGATCATGGCCGCCCTCTGGCGCACCGGCCCGGGGACCGTCGAACACGTTCGCGACGGATTGCCGTCCCGGCACCGGAGCGCGTACACGACCGTGCAGACCGTGCTCAACCGGCTGGCCGACCGCGGGCTCGTGAGTCGAGCCCGCCGCGGGCGGACGATGATCTACACCGCCGAGGTCAGCGAGGCCCAGTACCTGTCGCGGTCGCTCGAGCGGACGCTGGCCGGTGCTTCGCAGGACGCCCGGCGGGTCGCGCTCACCGAGCTGATCGGCGGCCTCGAGGTCGACGAGCTCGAGCGCCTGCAGGAGCTCGCCCGGCAGGCCCGCACGGGCCGGGAGCCGCACCGATGATCGTGGCGATGACGGTGCTCGCGGGGGCGTTGGCGCTGCTCCCCCGCGTGGCCGCCCGCCGACCGCGCTCGGCGGCCACGTCACTGGTCCTGTCGACCGTCGCGCTCGGCGTCCGGGCCGCCGGCTGCCTGTTCCTCGCCGCCTACCTGGTGATCGCCCTGCCGTCGACGGCCGCCTTCGCCGGGCTCACCGACTGGTGCTGGAACGTCGCGCTGCCGGTGCTGGCGTCCCGGGTCGGCGTGCTCGGGCACCAGGTCGGCGACGCGCTGTCGCTGCTTCCGTTCGCCGTGCTCTGCGCCTCCGGGGCCTGGATGACGGTGCGCATCGCGCGCGGCGCCCGGACGGTGCGCCAGCTGCTCTCGTGGTCGGCGGTCGGTCCGGGGCCCGACGGCACGGTGATCCTCGGCGGACGCGAGGTGATGCTCGGCGCTGCCGGGATGCTGCGTCCCCGGGTGGTCGTGTCGGCCGGCGCGCTGACCACGCTCGACGACGAGGAGCTCGCCGCGGCGATCGAGCACGAGCGCGCTCACATCCGCCGCGGCCACCGCTTCGTCGCGGCGTTCGCCGAGCTCTGCGGCGCCGTCGCTCGTCCCCTGCCGGGGACCCGCGCGCTGGTCGCCGACGTCCACCACCAGATCGAGCGCGACGCCGACGCGTGGACCGTGCGCCGGCGTCACGACCCCGCCGCCCTGGCGAGCGCGATCTGCAAGAGCGCCCTCTCGCGGCCCGCCGCACCGGCCCTGGCGCTGCTGACCGGCGCCGGCGCCAGCGACCGGGTCGAGGAGCTGCTGCGGGGCCCGCTCCGGCGGGACCGCGCGTCCGACCGGACCCTGCGGATCGCGGCGCTGACCGGCGCCGCCGCGCTGACGGCACTGACCGCCGCCTGGGCCGCCGCCGCGCTCGGGTCGGGACTCTCGCACCACGCCGCCGACGTCGCGCGGCACGTCTGCGCCAGCTGCCTGGGCTGAGGCGCGGGCGCGGGGTGCTCCCGGCCCTCAGATCCGCCCGACCAGGTGGCCGATCACCCCGGACTCGACGACGATGAAGCTGCCGATCAGGACGAACGCGACCGGCACGATCCAGTGCCCCCACCGCTCGATCGCGGCCACCACGTGCCGATGCCCCGAGAGCAGCGCCCCGAGCGCGACCCACACGGCGACCAGCGCGGCGAAGACCGCGATCGTGACGCCCGTGGCCGTGGCGTCGAGGCTGCGGAGCATCGGGGTGTAGACCGCCAGGTTGTCGGCGCCGTTGGCGATCGTCACGGCGGAGATCGACAGCAGGCCGGTGGCGACGGCCGGGATCTGCGGCCGGCCGTCGTCGGGGTGGCGGCGCACCGTCTGGGCCAGGCCACGCAGGCCCAGCCCGATCGGCACCAGGCCGAGCAGGCCGACCCACGCGTCGGGCACGACCGTCAGACCGAGCGCGGCGACCAGCGACACGGCGACGAGCACGCCGATGCCCAGGTACTGGCCGCCCCAGATGTGCCATGGTCGCGGCCGGCCGTTGGCGCGACTCGCCGCCCACAGCACGGCGAGCAGGATGATGTCGTCGACGTTGGTGCTTGCGAACGCGACGATCGCCGCGCCCGTCGTCGAAGCGGTATCGGTCAAGGTCGTCCACGGTACCGTGACGAACGTGCCGCGCCGCAAGCCCCCACCCGACTCGGGCCGCCGCGGGCGCCGCGCGGCGCCCGACCGGCCAAGCGAGCTGCGGTTCGGCGAGCAGCTGCGCCGCCAGCGCGAGACCTGCGCGGCCAAGGCCCGCTACGCCAGCGAGGCCGAGGCCCGCGCCCACGCGCTGATGCACCAGCCGGGTCCCGGACCCCGCCCGAGCGCGTACCACTGCGAGGTCTGCGGCGGGTGGCACTTCACGTCGCGGCGGTAGGTGCCGACCCGACGCCCGGCGGCAGCGCCGGCCGCATCCGTCCCGCCGATCAGCCGCGGTCGCGCGGCAGGCCGACCACTGGTTTCGCAACAGGTCCTAAGCTGGAGGGCCGTGATCGCTCTCGCTCGCACGTGGTCACGTCGCGCCAGCCCAGCACCGCGTGGCAGGTTGCGCGTCCACGACGGCGCGTCGGTCCGTACTACCTGGTGGAGATGTCCGTCGCAACCGTCCCGCTCCTCGCCGTCCCCCGGCCGCGCAGCCGCGCGCGGAGCGCGATGACCGAGCCCCGGGCCCGCACGCGGACCGACCGGAGGATCGCGCGTGGCCTGCGCCGCGCGGACCCGCGCGCGCTCGAGGCCCTCCACGCGGAGTACGGCCGCACCGTGTTCGGATACCTGCGCAACGCGATCAACGACGCCGGTATCGCGGAGGACGTCTTCCAACGCGTCATGACCGAGGTCTGGCGTCACGGCGAGCAGTACGACCCCGACCGCGGCAGCGTCCTGGCGTGGGTGATGGCGATCGCTCGCTCGCGGGCGATCGACGAGCTGCGCCGCAAGCGGCCGGAGCCCGACGCCGGGGCGGTCGATCGGCTGGCCGCGCAACCCGCGCCCGACGACGACCCGGAGGCGCTGGCGGAGCGCTGGCGAGTCGCGCATCTGCTTGGCCGCCTCCCGCGCGAGGAGGCGGAGCTCCTGCGGATGCGGTTCTTCGAGGACCTCAGCCAGAGCGAGATCGCCGACCGCACGGGAGTCGCGCTCGGCACCGTGAAGAAGCGGATGGTCCGCGGCCTCAACCGGCTGCGCGTGCTGCTCGACGACGAGGCCCCGAACGTCACGACGGCGGCCGGGACCACGATCCCGACGATGCGGGAGACCACATGACGCCCTTCGGTCGCAACACCCCGCGGGTCACGCCCGCCGACGTCGCCCTCGGGGTCGTGTCCGACGAGCAGCGTCGCGAGGCGGAGCGCCTGATGCGCGACGACCCGGCGTTCCGGGCCGAGGTCGACCGCCTGCGCCAGGCCGGAGCGACGCTGGCCACGCTGCCGCCGACGCCGGACGATGCGCCGCCGACCCTCGACCTGGACGCAGCGCTGCGCGCTCGGCCGGCGCGGACGTCGCGCTGGCCGCGGCTCCGTCCGCGCCGTGCACTCGGGCGCGGGCCGATCACGGCCCTGGCCGTGTCGGCCGCCGTACTGCTGTTCGGCGCCGGGATGCTCGCCGGCAACGCGCTCGACGACGGCGGCACGCCGACGGGCCCGGCGCCCAGCGGCCCGCAGGTCGTCCTCCGCGCGCTCGACGACGGCGGTACGCAGCGGGCCATCGCCACGATGCCCGGCGGGGCCGACGGCGAGATGGAGCTGCGGGTCGAGGGCGCGGCACCGAGCCGACCGGGCGAGTACTACGAGCTGTGGCTGCTCGACGACACGCGCACGACGACGATCGGGACGTTCCGGGTCGGTGCGGACGGCACCGCGCGGGTGCGCTTCCCGCTGGCGATCGACCCCAGCTCCTACCGGTTCCTCGACGTGTCGATCGAGCGGGACGACGGCGATCCGACGCACTCGAGCAACTCGGTGTTGCGCTCGCCGTCGCTCAGCTGAGGCCGGAGCCGCGCGCCGTCGCGTGGATGCCGCGGGCGGCCCCGCAGCGCTCGCGCGGAGCCGATCCGGACCGGTCGCCGCGAAAATCGGGGAACCGATCGGCCCGACGGGTGCGGAGTAGGGGGTGGAGGCACCCCCACCCCGAACCCAGGAGCACACGATGCCCAGCAAGCGCACCACCCTGATCGCCGCCGTGGTCGGCGCGAGCGGCCTGGCGGCCGTCCCCGCGACCGCGGCCACGACCGCCGTCGGCACGGGCACGACGTCGATCACGCTCACCTCCGCAACCGCCAAGGCGCTGTCCGGACTCGGCGTCCGGCCGTCGGCGATCGGCAGCGGACGGGCCAGCGGCGCCACGCTGTCGTTCCCCGTGACCGGTGGCCGGATCGACCCGAAGACGGCCGCCGGCACGTTGACCCACAGCGGCGGGCTGCAGCTGCGCAAGGGCGACCGTCGCATCCGCCTGACGGACTTCCGGATCCGCGTCGGCAGCCGCAGCACGATCACCGCGAAGGTCAACGGCGGATCGCGCGCCAGCGTGTTCTCGCTCGCCGTGAGCCGCGCGAGGATCTCGTCGTCCGGGGCCGAGACCCGGGTCTCGCGGTTGCGGGTCCACCTGACCGCCACCGGCGCCAGCGCGCTGAACGCGACGTTCCGCACCCATGCCTTCCGCGGCGGCCAGGTGATCGCGTCCGCCCGCACCGCGGTGCTGCCCGCGACCGTGCGCCTGAGCGGCGGCCAGACGGCCCTGACCCTGGACGCCGGGACGGCCCAGGCGCTGACGGGCCTCGGCGTGTCGGTCTCCCCCGCCCCCGGGTCCACCGCTCGCGCGGACGGGTCGATCGTGTTCCCGATCTCCGGCGGCCGGCTGTCGTCGCGGACGTTCGCCGGCGAGATCTCGCACACCGGCGGGCTGGTCCTGAGCGCCGGGGCGACCGCGGTGACGCTCCGGGACTTCCGGATCGAGATCGACGGGTCGCCGTCGCTGAGCGCCGACGTCGGCGGTCAGCGGGTCGGAATCGTCGACCTGGATCTGGCCGACCTGCGCTCCAGCCTGAGTGGCCGACGCGTCGTGCTCGGGGGCGTCCGGGCCACGCTGACCCAGGACGCGGCGACCGCCCTCAACCAGGCGTTCGGCACCACGGCGCTGACGGCCGGCCTGCCGCTGGGCGTCGCCACGGTCACGGGCGCGCTGCGCTGACCCTGGCCACGGTGCCGGTCCACCGCCGGGAGCCGGGCGGTGGACCGGATGGGCCACGTCAGAGGGCCAGGCGCCGGTACTCGATCGCCGGGCAGCGGTCCATCACGACGACCAGCCCGGCGTCGCGGCCGCGCTCCGCCGCCGCCTCGTCGACGACGCCGAGCTGGAGCCACGCCGCGCGAGCGCCGATCGCGTGTGCCTCGTCGACGTGGACGCCGGCCTGGTCGGAGCGGCGGAAGACGTCGACGACGTCGATCGCGTGGTCCGCGGCCGCCGCCTCCAGGGTCGGGTACGCCTGCTCGCCGAGGATCTCGTCCGCTTGGGGATGGATCGGCACGATCCGGTGGCCGCGGGACTGCAGCAGGGCGGCGATCCGGTGCGAGTCGCGACCGGGGCGGGGCGAGCAGCCGACGACCGCCCACGTTCGCGGGGTCACGATCAGATCGCGGATGGTGTCGTCGTCGACGGTGTCGAGGGGCATCGCTTCACGGTACTCCGGGCGTCTCCCCGTGTCCGCCGAGCACGGTCTCGGAACGTGCCTTCACGCCTCGATGATCGCGAGGACGTTGCCGGCGGGGTCCGTGAACCAGGCGATCAAGGGGCCGCCGCCGCGGTGGATCCCGAGCTCGTCCTGCTCGAACCCCGGGTAACGCTCGAACCGCACGCCGGCGTCCGCCAGGTCGCGCACCGTCCGCTCGACGTCGGCCACCGGGAAGTTGAGCACCGTGAAGGTCGCCGGGACGTGGTCGTCCTTGGCGTAGAGCAGCACGCCGCGGCCGCCGGCGACGACCGTCAGGATGCCGGGCATCTCGTCGTCGGGCCGAACCTCCAGGCCGAGCACGTCGCGGTAGAACCGGGCCGCCGCGTCGGCGTCGTCGACGGAGTAGCCGCTGAACGCGGCGCTGTGGCGGAGCATGGGGACCTCCCTGTCGTGGGTTCGAGGCCGCGCGACGCGAGGCCTCGTTCCCAGGACCGCCCCGGGCCGGTGATCTCATCGCGCTTCCTCGGACGTGGTGGCACGCCGCTCGCCCCACCGAAGCGGCACGATGCCCGCTCCGGTGTCGACGCACCCGCTCAGCCGGTGACGCCGCCGGGTCGCGGAGCAGCCGGAGTCACGACGACACGGGCCTGCCTCGTCCGCCTGGTCGCGTTGCTGGACGTGACCCGCATGCGGTTGACGATCGCCCGGCGTGGGAGCGCTGTTGCTCAGTCGTGCCGTCACCCGGAACGTCCTGGAGCCCGGAACGCAGGCTGGAACCGTCCAGCAGGCCTGACCGCTGCTGGTCGCCGCCCCGGGCGCCCGGACGAAGGCCATTCCGACCGGAGCCTCCGGCCGATCACATCAGCTTGGTCGACTCGAGGGCCCCGGCGAGCTTGGCGTTGAACGTTCGCAGGGGCAGACGGAGCACGAGGCCGATCAGCAGCGCGACCGGGATGAACAGAGCGAGCTTGCCGAGGCTGCTCCAGTAGTCACCGTCGTAGACGCCGGCGATCGCCGCGCGCACCGCGTCGGTGGCGTGCGTGACCGGGAGGAACGGACTGATGCTCTGGAACCACTCCGGCAGGACGACCAGCGGGTAGGCCCCGCCACCGGCGGAGATCTGGACCACGAGCAGGAACACCGCAGCGGCCTTGCCGGCCTCCCCGAACGACAGGACCAGCGTGTAGGTGATCAACGAGAACACCAGCGACATCACCCAACCCGCCAGCAACAACAGGAACGGGTGGACCGGCGGGACCCCGACGAAGACGATCAATCCCAGGTACAGCAGCGTGCTCTGCAACACGGCGAGCAGCGCGAAGAGTCCGTAGCGCCCGAAGTACTCCTCGGCCGCCCGGAGCGGCCGGCGGAACGGGATCTTCTCCGGCAGCACGTCGGTACGGATCAGCACCGCCAGCAGGAGGGCCCCGACCCAGAGTCCGAGCACGGTGTAGAACGGCGCCATCTGCGATCCGAAGGCCTTCATCTCGAACACCGGGATGGTCTCGAGGCCCACCGGTTCCGTGAGACTCATCGCGGCGTTGCCGGCGTTCGAGCCGACGATCGCGGTGACCTGGCTCAGGTCCCCCGTCTCGGTCGCCTTGAGCAGGGCGCCGGACAGCGCGTCCAACTGCCCCGCCGTGGTGCTGAGCCCCTCGGACAGGCCGTCGGTCGTCTGCTGCGCGCGCGTCAGCGCCGCGAGCACCGAACCCGTGCCGCCCGTGAGCGTCGCGGACGCACCCGAGAGGTTGCGGCCGATCGACGCCGCCCCACCGTTGATCGAGCTGAGGGTGCCCGCCAGCTGCCGCAGCTTCGGCTCGACGCTCCGGACGTAGGCTTCGCGAGCCGACTCGATGGCGCTCCTGGTGTCGTCGATCAGCGCCACGATCGACGCTCTCGACGCTTCGCTCTCGGCGTCGCTCGACGTGATCTCGTCGGCCGCGGCGCCGATCCGGATCTGCAGCGCCTGCTGTCGTTGGATCACCCCGTCGATCTGGTCGACGACCAGGTTCAGCGCGTTCTTCAGCAGCGGCTCTGTCGTCGCGGCCGCGGTTGCCTGCACGCCGTCGCGCATCTGCTGGTACCCGGCGACCTGCGTGCCGACATCACCGCCGGCCGTGCGCAGCGCCGCTACGGCGTCCTGCGACTGCTTGTCCAAGGACGAGAACAGGTCGTCGACCTGCGTGGAGAGCGCCTCGTAGCTGGCGACGCTCGAAGCGAACGCCGCCGGCAACGAGGCGGTCGCGGCGTCCAGCGTCGACTTCAGCGATGCTGCCGCCTGGACGCCACCCGCGAGCGCACCGGCGGTCTTCCGGAACGCGTCGGAGGACGAGCCCACGAGCGACGACGCGCTCTCGACCAGCGGCTTGCTGGACCCGCCCAGCGAACTGAACATCTGGGCCGTCGCGGCCCCCGAGTCGAGCTGCGCCGCGAGTGCGCTCGCGTTCGCCGACATCCGGGTCAGCCCGCTCTGCGTGCTGGGTTCCTCCAGATGATCGGCGAGCGTCGAGATCAGCGCCAGCCCGACCTCGTTCAAGGTCTTGGTGAACGTTTCGTTGATCTTCGTCGAGACCTCGGTCGCGGCTTCCCCCGTGATCTTCGGGGTCAGCGCGTTCAGCTTCTCGTTGATGACGTACGCGATCTCCGCGGGCTTGGCGTCCGGGGCCAGGAACGTCATCATGTCGCGGCTGAAGTCGGGGGGCAGCACGAGCGCCGCGTAGTACTTCCCCGACTTGGTGCCGTCAATGGCCTCGTCTTCCGACGTGAACGCCCAGTTCAGATCGGAGTTCGCGCGGAGCGTCGAGGTGACCTGCGCACCGAGGTCCACCCGTACCGGGAACAGGTCGCTCTGGTACCCCTTGTCCGCGCTCGCGACGGCGACCTGGAGGTTCTTGACGTTGTCGAACGGATTCCAGCTCGCCAGGACGTTGAACCAGCCGAAGAACGACGGGATCACGACCACGCCGAACAGCACCACGAGCGGGATCACGTTGCCGGTGGCCCGACGCAGGTCGTGGCGGAACAGCGTGAACACGTTCCTCATGCCTGCTCCCCCTGAGCCGCGAGGTCGTTCAAGACCGCGTTCGAGTGGGTGGCCTGCTCCTCGCGGACCAGGTCCTCCCGCAGCGCTGCATCGGGCCTGTCCCCCAGCTTCTCCGCGTAGTGGACGTTCTGCTTCACGTACTCGAGCGCCACCAGGACCCCGACGAGGAGCAGGCACAGCAGGCCCCACAGGCCGAGCACCGTGGCCTTCCCGTCGGGGAACAGCCACGCGACGACCAGCAGCATGACGGTCGCGAAGACCCAGGCGACGAGGCTCGCGTGGCGGAGCCGCCCCTGATGCTCGTCGAACCACCGCGCATGTTCCGCCGTCTTCTCGCGAAAGCGCTCCCGGTTGCTGAGCATCTGACTGATCTGCGCCAGACGCCGGCGCGAACCCAGGACCTGCACGTCCTCGCTCACGAACAGCCCGGTGTCCCCGAGCTCGCGGTTGAGGAGCCGGCCGAGGTTGCCGAGCCGCTGCCGGAACAGCATGCCGAGAGCGAACGAGAGCGCGGCGAAGAGCAGCAGGACAGCGAGGTACCGCAGGTAGTCGGCTTCGTAGAAGCCGCCGATGGTCTCGCGCATCGCGTCGATGCCGTACGTGAACGGCAAGAAGGGGAAGATCGCCTGGAAGAAGTCGGGCATCATCTGGATCGGATAGATGCCTGAGGTGCCCGGGATCTGCATGATCACGATCAGGATCACGATGCCCTTGCCGATGTATCCGAACGCCATCGTCAGTGCGTAGATGATCGACACGTAGACGAGACCGGTGATCACGCACGTGAGTACGAACATCGGCGCGCTCGCCATCTGGACGCCGATCACGATGACGCCGATACTGACCAGCAGCGCCTGCAGGACGTTGAACGACGCGAGCAGCATCCAGCGGCCAAGGTAGGCCTGTCGGACCGTCAGCTCGTCGACCTCCTCGGTATCGACTTCCAGCCGGATCAGGACGACCAGCATGAAGGCCCCGATCCACAGCGCGAGGTTCGTGAACAGCGGCGCCATCGAACCGCCATAGGTCTTGATCGGAAACAGGTCGCGCTCCTTGACCCCGACCGGAGCGCTCATGAACTCAGCGATCTGCGCCGGCTTCAGCCCGGTGAGGGCGCGGAGCTGCTCCCAGATCTCGGCGCTCGACAGCGCGGCGACGTCCGTCCTGAGGTTCCGCAGGTCCGTCTGCACGCCGCCGAGGTTGCCGCCGAGCGCCGTAAGTGCCTGCTCCGTGTCGTTCATCTGCCGCTGGAGGCCAGCCGCGAGGCTCACCGCCTCGGCTACCAACGCGCTCTGCGTATCAAGGCTCGACGAGAACGCCGCTGCGCTGTCGGACATCGCCGACATCGCCCGGTTGACGTCGGGGATCGTGCCGGTCAGCGCCTGCCGGATGTCGCCCGCCGAACGGGAGCTGCTCTGCAGGGCCGCGTCGATCCTGTCCGCCGCGCCGGCGATGTTCGTCGCGACGTCGCTGACGTCGGTGTTGAGCGTCCGCACCGTCTGGAGCAGCTGCCCATCGGCCGCGCTGCGCGCCTGCATCTGCGCGACCGCCTCCTGCAGGCCTTCCTGGATGGGCCCCGCGGGAGCCGCCGCAAGAAGCTCCCCGAGCCTGGTCAGGGCTTTGGTGTTCGCGGCAACCACGGTTTCGAGATCGGCGATCGTGTCCCCGAGCGCTCCGTTTGCGTTCTGGACCGCCGTGGTCACCGCCACGACCTTCGTGTCGAGCTGCTCTGAGATGTCGGCAAGCCGCGCCGTGCCCGTGACGAAGGCCTTGGTCACCGAGTCGGTCGAGCGAATGAGCTGCCGCTGCGCCTGCGCAACGAGTTCCTGGACCTGCCGCACCGAGGCCCGTACCGAGACGATGGTGCCCTGGGCGTCGGAGAGCGCGCGCCGCGTATCGCCCAGCGCTGACCGGCCGCTCTGGATGCCGGCCCGAACGTCGTCGAGCCCCGCACGCGCGGACCCGACCCGGTCGATCGCCCCGTCGAGCGCGCTCACCGTGCTATTCCGCGTGGCGAGCAAGCGGTCCCCGGCGGCCTTCCCCGCCTGGGAGGCCTGTTCCGCCACCTTCTCGGCGACCGTCGAGACGAAGGTCGCGTTGACCTGCGTCTGGAGTGTGGTGGCACCGACACCGGTGATCTTGGGGGCGATCGGATTCGCCTTCTCGTTGACGTAGTACTGGAGCTTCGGGCGAACGAAGTCGGGGGTGGTGACGCTGAGCAGGTTCTTGCTGAAGTCGGCGGGGATGACGATGGCGGCGTAGCTGGAACCCGATTTGACGGCGGTCATCGCCTCCTCGCTGCCGAGGAACTGCCACCCGAGCTGGCGATTGTCCTTGAGCTGTGCGACGACCTGATCGCCGACGTTGAGCCGTCCCGTCAGCGGAGAGGAAGCACCCCGGTCGAGGTTTACGACGGCCACCTTGACCTTCTGCGTGTTCTCGTTCGAGTACGGGTCCCAGAAGGCGATGATGTTCACCCAGGCGTACAGCGAGGGGATGATGATGATGCCGCCGAGGATCGCCCAAACGAGAGGAGCCCGCGCAAAACGGCCGAGGTCACGCCGAAGAACGCTCAGCGCGTTATGCATGGATCCCGTGCTCCCCTACCCGGCCGGAATCGCATCGAGGCGGACAGAGAGCTTCCTCACGTGTTCATGAGAGCTATCTGGCCGGACGCGATCGTCGGTCGCGCCATGGGTTTCCGCCAGGCTCTCAGATCCAACGACCCGTGGGGTCTGCCCGGCAGGATCCATCGTTCAGGCGCCGTCGGTGCGCGGCTCGAGGCTGCCGCGTCGTTCGCGGTTCGCCGCCGGGAGGGCGACCGCCGACGCGACGAAGAAGCAGATCGCTCCCACGAAGGTCCCCCAGTTGGCCAGCACGACGTCTCGCACCTGGCCGTCGGGCAATAGCACCGCTCCTACGGCCGACAGCCCGAAGGCGACGCACCCGACCATGTTGACCCACGTGCCGAGCCAGTCAGCGTCACGCGGGCCCCACAGCGCGCCCGCGCGGACCAGGACCAGGAGGGCGAACGCACCGCTGATCAGGAAGGCCGCCGAACCCTCGGCGTTGGGCGTCCAGACCAACTCCCTCTCGGCGACCACGGTGTTGGCGCGGAGCGCCGCGCCGGTGCTCACGTTGAACAGCAACGTGCCGAGGAACTGCGTCGAGGCCACCAGCCAGGTAGCGCGGAGCGCACGGTCCTCGTTGCGCGTCGGTCCGCTGCGGACGAGCTGCACGAACGCCGCGGTGGTGAAGAACCAGGCCCCCACGAAGAAGCAGCCGTTGCTCACGCGACTGCCCAGGGCGTCGGACAGCCCGGGGGCCGACCCGATGGCGAACAGCGACGCGCCGATCATGAAGCCAACGGACTGCAGCTTCAGGGTCGGCTGGATCGAGAGTGGCTTTCGGATCATCAGACCTTGAACGAGAGCTGCTGGCGCTCCGTGGCGCAGCGGCGGTTGTGCTGGACCATCGGCAAGGCCAGGCTCACGAGGCGACCGAACGCCACGTCGGTGTGGGGCCGGTTGCGGCGTCGTCGATAGCCAGCGGGCCGAACAGGGACGACCACGGAAACCGACGGGCTCTTCCACGGGCGCCGACGAGAGTACGCGCGTCCCTTCCGGTTCTGGTGGCGGTCATAGCAGGGGATCGGAGCGATGCGCGGGGACGGCAGCGACCGGCGTGTGCGCGAGGCACCCGGTACGGCCTGCACCCCACACCAACAACCAGAGTCAGGACGCCGCGAGCCTAACATACGATCCCCGGGGCCGGACCAAAAATACGATCCCGGGGCCGGACCAAAAATCGACCGAAAGTGACATCTGGACGTATGTTGGATAAGAGCGTCACATCCAACGCTACTTGGGCCGCCAGGACACCTGGAGTTCCCACCCGGAACACCCGAAGGCGGCCGCCGATACATCGCTTCCGATTCGCGATGAGTTCCGCATAGGATCGCTCGAAGACCCCATCCGAGAGGTAGTGAACGATGTCTACTGGCGACGCAAGCCGCACCCTGGCCGAAACCTGGTTCACCAAGCCGGCCGCGAGTCGTGAGTTCCCTGAGCACCGCGCCGACCCCGATGCGGTGCTGACGATGCTCCGGGGCGAGATGATGCTCGACGGCGAGCCGAACAAGAACCTCGCCACGTTCGTCACGACGTACATGGAGCCCCAGGCGCGGCGGGTGATCGAGGAGAACCTGCACCGCAACTACATCGACCACGCGGAGTACCCGCGGACCGCGGAAATATCCAAGCGCTGCGTGCGGATGATCCACGACCTCTTCAACGGGCCAGGTGATCCGGAGGCGCCCGGTACCGCGTGCGTCGGCTCCTCGGAAGCGGTGATGCTCGGCGCGCTGGCGATGAAGTGGCGCTGGAAGAACCGCCAGAAGGCCGCCGGCAAGTCGGACGCCACGCCGAACCTGGTCTACGGCGGTGACGTCCACGTCGTCTGGGACAAGTTCTGCCGCTACTTCGACGTCGAGCCGCGCAAGGTCGACGTGCCCCTCGG
>CAZMVL010000079.1:0-17566 GCA_964569335.1 uncultured Paraperlucidibaca sp. | reverse complement strand
GGCCAGCGGGATCGCCAGCGCGGCCGCGCCCGCGGCCACGCTGGCCGCCAGCAGCGCGCTCTGGCCGAGCAGCCGGACGGTGCGGTCGCGCCACAGCGCGTCGAGCGCCCCGCTCGGGTTGCCGCCGACGACGATCAGCAGGTAGACCGCCGGCAGCGCGACCGCCGCGCTGACCACGAGCGCGACCAGCAACAGCGACGGGGGCGGCACCAGCTGCCGCCCCCGCGGGAACGCCGATCGGACGCTCGACGCCATCTGCCTAGCGGGAGCCAAGCACTAGAGGATGCCCTGCTGCTCCAGCAGCTCGAGCGTGCCCTGCAGGTCATCGATGTTGCTGAGGTCGACCTGGGGGCGCGCGATCTCGCTCAGCGGCGGCAGCGCGTCGAGCGCCTCGACGCCCGCGGCCAGCGGGTACTCGGCGGTCTCCGAGCGGAAGAACTCCTGCGCCCGCTCGCTCAGCAGGAAGTCGACCAGCGCCTGGGCCTGCTCCTGCTTCCCGGAGCTGGCCAGCACGCCGACCCCGGCCACGTTCATCATCGAGCCGACGTCGTTCTTCGGGAACCAGAGCGCGACCGGGTACGCGGACGGGTCCTTCTCCTCGGCCAGCTTCTGCGCCACGTAGTAGTGGTTGAGCAGCCCGAGCTGGACCTCGCCGGCGGCGATCGCGTCGCGCAGCGCACCGTTCTTCTCGTAGGCCTGGGCGTCGTTGTCCTTCATCGCCGTCAGCCACTCGGCGGTCTTGTCGTCGCCCTCGACCTCGCGCATCGCGGTCACGAACGCCTGGAAGCCGGCGTTGGTCGGCGCCCATCCGACCTTGCCCTTCCACTTCGGGTCGGTCAGGCCGAAGACCGAGTCCGGCAGCTCCGACTCCTCGACCTCGCGCCGGTCGTAGGCGATCGTCCGGAGGCGACCGGAGGTGCCGACCCAGAGGCCGTCGCGCGAACGGGCGGTCTCGTCGACCTGCTCCAGCGTGGCCGCCGGCAGCGGCGCCAGCAGGCCGGCCTTGGCCAGCGCACCGAGCGCGCCGGCGTCCTGGCCGAAGTAGACGTCGGCCGGGCTGCGGTCGCCCTCCTCGCGGATCGTCGCGGCCATCTCCGCGCTGTCCCCGTAGCGGACGTTGAGCTTGACGCCGTTGGCCTCCTCGAACTCGGCGAACAGCGGCGAGACCAGCTCCTCGTCGCGGCCGGAGTAGACCGTCAGCTCGGTGGCGGCGCCGGACGAGGCGGCGGTCGCGGCGGTCGGCTCGTCGTCGTCCGACCCGCAGGCGGTCAGGCCGGCGGTGGCCACGGCCAGGGTGCCCGCGAGCAGCAGGGTGCGCAGGGATCGCATGAAGCTCCTTCGACGGAGGATGGAAGGACGACGGCGGTTCCGTCGTCGTACACGCTCGACCGGAGGCGTCCCGTCCGGGCGCCGGTTCGAGGTTAGAAGACCCTAACTCATCGAACACGGCGTGGTGCCGGTCCGCCGGATTCGTACAGATTCCGTTCAGGAAGCCGCGGGACGGGCGCCGGCCGTCAGCGGGGCAGCAGCACCGAGAACCGGCCGTCGTCCGCGTCGCAGGTCACGTCGCCGCCCGCCCCGCGCGCCAGCCGCCGCGCCAGCGCCAGGCCGAGCCCCGCTCCGCCGCCCCCGGAGTCGCCACCGTCCGGCCCCGGGCCGCGGACGCCGGGCCCGAAGATCCGCTCGCGCAGCTCGTCCGGGACGCCCGGCCCGTCGTCGCTCACGGTCAACCGCACGCGCCGCCGCTCGACGACGGCGGCCACGTCGACCCGCGTGCGGGCGTAGCGGCCGGCGTTCTCCAGGACCGGGGCGACGATCCGCTCGATCAGCTCGCTCGACGCGCCGCGCGCGGCGTCGGCGGCCGAGCGCTCGACGGTCAGCCGCACCCCGCGCAGCTCCAGCGGGGTCGACCAGACCGTCTCGATCCGGTCGAGCACGTCGCCCAGCGCGCTGCGTCCCCCGCCCGGGTCGGCCTCCGCCCGCGCGGCGGCCATCAGCGTGCCGACGATCCGCTCCATCTCCTCGGCCGACCGCCCGATCACGGCCAGCGCCTGGTCGCGCTCCGCCGCCGTCCGCTCGCGGGCCCGCAGCAGGTCGAGCTCGGCGACGATCCGGGCCAGCGGCGTGCGCAGCTCGTGCGAGAGCTCGGCGGACAGCCGCCGCGACTGCCGCAGGCTCGCCGACAGCCGGTCGAGCAGGTCGTCGAGCGCCTGGGTCAGTGCACCGATCTCGTCGGACCGGGGCGCGGGCGGCAGACGCGCGTCGAGGTCGCGCTCGTCCCAGGCGATCGCGGCCCGCGTCAGCTGCTCCGCCGGGCGCAGCGCCCGGCCGATCGCCCACCAGGCGACCCCGGCCACCGCCGCGAGCAGCAGCAGCACGGTCCCCAGCGACGCGACGAGCACCAGGTTGACGACCAGGCCACGCTCGGCGACCGGCTGGGCCGCGACGACCGCCCCGACCCGATCGCCCCCGGACGCCGCCAGCGGCAGCGTGTAGAGCCGGACGCGGCCGGGCACGTCTCGCACCCCGCGGTCCTCGCGCGCCGCCTGTCGCGCCTGCCGCTGCACCGTCTCGTCGCCCGGGCCACGGACGACCGCCCGGTCACCGGCGAAGACCCAGACCCGGCTCGCCAGGTCGGGATCGACCCGCAGCAGCGAGGCGTCGACCGCACCGTCGTCCGCTACCCGCACCGCCGCGACCGCCGACACCGCCGCGCTGCGGGCACGGGCGTCGGCGTCCCGGTCGACGTCCGCCCGGAGCGCCAGGTTGGCCACGATCAGCACGATCCCCAGGACCAGCGCCAGCGGCCCCACCACCAGCAGGGTCAGCCGTCGGCGGAGCCCGTGACGTCGGCGGCGGGCGCCGGACGCGGCGCTCATTCGAGCCGGTACCCCAGGCCGCGCACCGTCACGATCGCCAGCGGGGCCTCGATCGCCTGGAGCTTGCGGCGGAGCCGGCCGACGTACTGCTCGAGGGTGTTGTCGTGGACGATCGCCCCCGGCGACCAGCCCGCGGTGATCAGGTCCGTCCGCTCGAGGGTCTCGCCGACGGCGTCCAGCAGCACCTCCAGCAGCCGCAGCTCGGTCGGCGTCAGGTCGACCCGGCGGTCGCCGCAGCGGGCGACGCGGGACGTCGGCGACACGCGCAGCTCCCGCCCCGGCGGCGGAGCGCCGCCCCGCCGCGCCAGCGCGTGCAGCCGCACCACCAGCTCGTCGAAGTGGAACGGCTTGACCAGGTAGTCGTCGCCGCCGACGTCGAACCCGGCGAGCCGGTCGCTGAGCGCGTCGCGGGCGGTCAGGAACAGCACCGGCGCCGCCACCCCGCGGTCGCGGAGCGCCCGGCAGACGTCGCGGCCGTCGGCGTCCGGCAGGGCGATGTCGAGGACGATCACGTCGGGGGCCGGGACGACGGTCCCGGCCGCGATCGCCGCGCGACCGTCCGCCGCCTCGTCGACGACGAAGCCGTGCTCGCCCAGGCCCCGGCGGAGCGAGGACCGCAGATCGTCGTCGTCCTCGACGAGCAGGAGCCGCAGCGGGGCCACCCCCGCAGTATGGACGGGCGGCGCACCCTGCCGGACATCCCCCGGTTCGCGGGCGGCCGACGCAGCCTCCGGACCACCGGCCGGGCGGTCACGGGCGTCGTCGCGCAAGGGTGCCTCCGATCGTCCACGCGATCGACACGGATTCCCCCTGGCCCCGACACAGGCGTTCGCGCCACCGTAGGGGCATGCCGATCATCACCCCCTCGACTCCGCCCCCTCCCGTCACTGGGCATCTGATGCTTCACCACGTAGCATCACGCATCATGCCCCGTACCACGCTTGACATCGACGCCACCGTGCTGCAGGAGCTCAAGCGCCGCCAGCAGCGCGAGGGCAAGTCCCTCGGGCGGCTGGTGTCCGAGCTGCTCGCCGTCAGCCTGGCCGCCGACGCCGCCGCCGACGCCCCCGCGCCGCTGGCGTGGACCACCCGTCCGATGGGTGCCCGCGTCGACCTGGACGATCGGGACGCCCTCCACGCGGTCCTCGACGCCCGATGAGCGTCACGGTCGACGCCAACGTCCTGCTCTTCGCCTCGGACGCCGGCAGCCCCCGTCAGCCGCGTGCCCTCGACGTGCTTCGCCGTCACGTCGAGGGCCGGGAGCTGCTCTACCTGTTCTGGCCGGTGGCCCTCGCCTACCTGCGGATCGCCACGCATCCGTCGGTCTTCGACCACCCGCTCAGCCCGGCCGACGCGACCGGCAACCTGCGCGGGCTGATCGAGCGCCCCAACGTCCGAACCCCCGCTGAGGACGAGCGGTTCTGGACCACGCTCGAGGAGACGATCCTCGCGACCACGGCCCGCGGCAACCTCGTCCCCGACGCCCACGTCGTCGCCCTGATGCGGGCCCACGGGGTCCGGACGATCGTCAGCCACGACCGCGACTTCCGGAAGTTCCCCGGGATCGAGGTCGTCGACCCGTTCTGACCTCGCTCCCGGGAGAGATCCTCAGCCCGTGACCGCGGTCCGCGGCCGCGGACCGTCGCGCCGCTCGGCGGTCGACGCGGTCGGGCCGGACCGCCCGCCCGACGGTGCCCGCCACAGCCGGTCGCCGAGCAGCATCAGCGCCGCCGGGGCCAGCAGCATCCGCACCAGCGTGACGTCGACGAGGATCGCCGCGGCCAGCCCGAAGCCCGCGGTCTTGATCATCGTGTCCGCGTCGGTGGCGAAGCCCAGGAAGACCACGATCATGATCGCCCCCGCCGCGCTGATCACGCGGCGGGTCCGCACCGTCGCGACCGCGACGGCCGGCCGCACCGACCCGAGCCGCTGCCACTCCTCGCGCACCCGCGAGAGCAGGAAGACGTTGTAGTCGGTCGAGAGCCCGAAGAGGATCGCGAACATGAACAGCGGGACGTACGGCACGATCGGCTGGACCTCGACGCCGACCAGCGACGCTCCCGCCTGGGTCTGGAAGAGCAGGTGGATCACCCCGTAGGCGGCGGCGATCGCGACCAGGTTGAGGACCGCCGAGAGCACCGCCACCTTCAGTGAGCGGAAGGTCACCGCCAGCAGCAGCAGCGACAGCCCGACCACGACCAGCGCGAACAGCGGCAGCCGGTCGCTGATCCGCTGGGCCTCGTCGACCAGCCGCGCGTTGTAGCCGCCGACCAGCGCGGTCGCGTCGGAGCCCTGGAGCGCGGCGGGGATCGTCGCGGCGCGCAGCGAGCGCACCAGCTCGGCGGTCGCGCTGTCCTGCGGCGAGCTCGCCGGGAAGACCGTGACCAGCGCGGTCTCGCCCGCCCGGTCGAGCACCGGCGGCGTCGCCGACGCGACGCCCGGATCCGCGGCGACCGCGCGCCGGACGGCCCGCCCCACGGCCTCCGCGTCGCCGCCGGGGGCGTCGACGGCCACCACCAGCGGGCCGTTGAAGCCGGGCCCGAAGGCCGCCGCCAGCTGGTCGTAGGCGACGCGCTGGGTCTCGTGCGGCGGCAGGTTGCCGTCGTCGGGCTGGCCCAGCTCCAGGCCGATCGCCGGGATCGCCAGCCCGACCGCGATCACCGCGCCGAGCAGCAGCGCCAGCCTGGGGTGGCGCACCGCGATGCCCGGACGGCCGGGGCGGCGCTCGGCCGGCGGCGCCGGCGACAGCGCCCGATCGCGGCGCGGGAGCATCTTGCGGCCGGCGGCGGCGAACAGCGGCGGCAGCAGCAGGACGGCGACCAGGGCCGTGACCAGGACGAACGCGCCGGCCACCACGCCGACCTTGCCGACGAAGGGGATCCCGGTCACCAGCAGGCCGCTGATCGAGACCAGCACGATCGCCGCGGCGGCCAGCGCCGCGTGCCCGGCGGTCGCGTTGGTGGTCGCCGCGGCCGCCACCGGGTCGGCGCCTCGGCGCAGTTCCTCCTGGTGGCGGGCGGCGCTCAGCAGCGCGTAGTCGATCCCGGCGCCCAGGCCGAGCATCGCCGCCAGCGTCGGAGCCAGGCTGGGGATCTCGACGCCGTTGGCCGCCAGGCCCATCAGGCCGAAGCCGAGCGCCAGGCCGAGGACGGCGGTCAGCAACGACGAGAGCGCGGCCCGCGCCGAGCGCAGGATCAGCAGCAGCAGGACGAGCGCCACCACGACGCCGGCCAACTCGCCGACCGGGATCGCACCCTCGTTGCCGGCGTTGACGATCGGGCCGGCCATCGCCACGCCGACTCCGGCGTCGCCCAGCGCGGCGGTCGCCGACTCGAGTCGCTCACGCGGCTCGCCACCGAGCGCTTCGGCCGTGCCGTCGTAGGTCACGGCCGAGAAGGCCGTGCGGCCGTCGTCGGCGATCCGGCCGTCCGCGAACGGATCGTCGACGGCGCTGACGTGCGGTTGCCCGTCGATCGCGGCGAGCGCGTCGCGGATCGCGGCGGACCGGTCTCCGGAGCGCAGATCGCGGTCGGCGGAGAAGACCAGCGTCGCCGCGTCGCCGCCTTGGTCCGGGAACCGCTCGGCGATCAGGTCCTGGGCCTTCTGGGACTCGATGCCCGGGACGGCGAAGTCGTCGACGGTCGGGCCACCGGTGGCGACGCCGACCCCGGTCAGGGCCAACAGCAGCAGGAGCAGCAGCGCCAGTGAGCGGCGCGGCCGGCGGGCGGTCGCCGTCGCGACGCCGCGGAGCAGGGAGGACATGCGCCGGAACGTAACAAGACGCAGTCCAGAATTCGACGAAATCCAGGAATTGGCGGGCTATCCCGCGGCGGCCTCCGGGGGATTTCCCGAGGGCGGCGCGCCGAGCCGCGCGAGCCCGCCGTCGACGAACGCGACCGCGTCGTCCAGCAGCCGGTCGACCTCCTCCGGGGCCAGCGGACCGGCCTGCTCCGCCATCCGCTCGGCCGCCACCTGCTCGACCACCGCCAGCGCCGCGGTCAGCGCGCCGGCGACCAGCCGCGGGGCCAGCGGGTGAGGCGTGGGGTGGCCGGTATCGCCGTTCGCCGTCCGTGCGAGCGCGCCGGCGATCGCCCGCTCGATCCGGTCGCCCAGCCGCGCGCGCACCGCGCCGACCGCCGGCACCTCGGCGACCAGGCGATTCTGCAGCAGCAGGTCGGGCTCGACCCATCCGGCCAGGGTCCGCAGCCAGTCGCGCACGACGGAGATCACCGCGGCCTGGTCGTCGGCCTGGCCCAGCGTCGCCTCCAGCGCCTCGAGCGCGGCGGGCGCCTGGCCGAAGACGATCTCCTCCTTGGCCGGGTAGTAGGTGAAGACCGTCGCCCGCGAGACCTCGGCCGCGTCGGCGATCTCCGCGACCGTGACGTCGTGGTACCCGCGCTCGGCGAACAGCCGCATCGCGGCCTCGTGGATCGCCGTGAAGGTGCGTTGACGCTTGCGCTCGCGGAGCCCGGCCATCGGCCTCCGAGTCTAAGGACCTGTTTCAGAATCAGTGGTTGACCGTGGTGGTCGATGACCGAGCAGGGCGCCGCCCGAGGCCCGAGAGTCAGACTGGTCGTCTGACTGAGGGTTCGGATGGTGATCCGGCGACGCGTCAGCGGCCGCCACGGACGGCCGATCATTCTGAAACAGGTCCTAAGCAAGAGGTCCTGACCCCGGAGTAGCCTCGCCCCGTGCGACCCGTCGTCCGCCGCGCCACCCACGACGACCTCGCCCGTGCCGCCACGACGCTGGGCGCGGCGTTCGCCGACTACCCATGGACCCGCTGGACCGTGCCGGCCGACGACCACGCCGGGCGGGTGGAGGCGCTGCAGCGGCTCTACCTGGAGTACCTGGCGATTCCGCACGGGACGGTCTGGGTCGACGAGCCGGTGCGCGCCGTCTCGGCGTTCGTCCCGTCTGACCTCCCGGCCCTGCCCGACGCTGCGCTCGCCCGGATGGTCCAGCTGCACGGCGATCGACTGCCGCACCTGGAGTCGGCCACCGCCCGGACCGCCGGCTACGCTGATCCCGCGGCGTGGTCGCTGGCGACCGTCGGGGTCGCACCCGAGCACCGCGGCGGCGGGCTGGGCGAAGCCGTCTGCCGCGCCGGGCTCGACCACCTCGACGCCCAACGGCAGGCCTGCGATCTGGAGACGACCGTCGCCCGGAACGTCCGTCTCTACGAACGGCTGGGCTTCCGCACCGTCGCCCGGACGGCGATCCCCGGCGGCGGGCCGACGGTCTGGACGATGCACCGCGAACCGGCCTGAGGACCGGCGCGGGACGCTGCCAAACCCGGCGGCGCGGCGTCACTACCCACGGTCGGATACGCGAGGTAGCCTGTACCGGCGCCGATGAGCTCCGAGATCGTCCGTCCCTGGGCCGCCGCCGCGGCACGTCCGCCGATCGCGACGGCCCGATGAGCGGCGCCGTCGTCACCGGCGCGGCGCGCGGGCTCGGCTTCGAGATCGCGCGTGTGCTGGCCGCCCGCGGGCTGACGGTGCACCTGACCGACGTCGACGCCGGCGGGGCGGCGGCCGCCGCCGAGCGGATCGGCGGGGGCGCCTTCGCCTCGCCGCTCGACGTCCGCGACCACGCCGCCTGCCGGGCCGTCGCGGCGACGACGGCCGAGCGCTGCGGAGGCCTCGCCGTCTGGGTCAACAACGCCGGGGTCCTCTTCACCGGCGACGCCTGGGACCACGACGACGACGCCCGACGGCTGACGATGGACGTCAACGCGCTCGGGACGATCAACGGCACACTGGCCGCGCTCGAGCCGATGCGCGCCGCGGGCCGCGGGCACGTCGTCAACGTCGTCTCGATGGCGGGGATCGTCGCGGCCCCGCGCGAGGCCGTCTACGCCGCGTCCAAGCACGCGGCGCTCGGGTTCAGCCTCAGCCTGCTGAACGACCTGCGCCTGGCGGGCGAGCGGGGCATCGACGTCTCCTGCGTCTGCCCCGACGGGATCTGGACGCCGATGCTCCACGACCGGCTGGAGGATCCGGACGCGGCGTCGTCGTTCGTCGGCACCCTGCTGCGGCCCGCGGACGTCGCGGCCCGCGTCGGACGGCTGCTCGACCATCCGCGTCCGGTGACCACGATGCCGGGGTACCGCGGTGCGGTCGCCCGCGTCGGCGACCTGTTCCCCCGGCTGATGCTGCGACTGGCCCGCCGGGTCCACGCGGACGGCCGCCGCAAGCAGCGCCGCTACGCCCGCAGGATCACCCGCGGCCGCTGGCCGGCGGGCGACTGAGCCTGGAGCCACCGATGGTCGGTTGAGCGTCGGCGTGGAGGGCCAAGCCCGGCCGGATCGACCGCGTGAGCACGGTAGGCACCCTGTGATGGCGGTCGATCCGGCCCGGCGCCGGTCATCCGCGTCGAGGCGACCCGAAAATCGGTGGATCCAGGCTGAGCCGAACCCGGCGGGATCCTCGGGACCTCAGGCCGCGGCCGCGAAGGTCCGCCAGGCGTCCGGGTCGTGGGTCGGGATCACGGTGCCGCCGGGGTGCTCCCGGGTCCAGCGACGCAGGGCCTCGAGGCTCGTGCGCGCCCGATCGTCGTCGTCGGTCATCAACGGCAGGTGGCGGTCGGCGATGCTGCGCAGCGTGTAGGCCGCATCGCCCGCCAGCAGCACCGGCCCACGATCCGCCGTGCGCAGCAGCACCGAGAGGTGCCCCGGCGTGTGCCCGGGGGTCGAGAGCAGCCGGACGCTGCCGTCGCCGAGCAGGTCGTGGGTCCGTGCGAACGGCCCGAACGGCACCCCGTCGCGCTCCAGGTCGAGGACGTCGAGCCGGTCGTCGCCCGGCAGGTCGCGGCGCGCGACACCGCGGACCGCCGCCGCCCGCCCGCGGGCGAAGCGCCGCTCCTGGACCGTGGTCAGGAACCGCGCGTTCGGCAGCAACCGCATCCCGGCGGTGTGGTCGCCGTGGAGGTGGGTCATCACCACCCGCTCGACCGTGGCCGGATCGATCCCGCGGTCGCGCAGCTGGACGTCGAACGGCGTCGGCTCGGGGCGCAGCGCGCGGAACACGATCCGCAGCGGCAGGCCGAAGTGGTCCGCCCCGCGAGCCACCAGCTCGGGCGGGAACCCCGTGTCGACCAGCAGGACCCCGGCCGTCGGATGCCGCACGACGAAGGCCAGGCAGGGCAACCGTACGATCCCGCCCCCGCGTCCGAGACCGCTCCGCAGCTGGCGTAGTCGCGATCCCGCCGCGCGGAAGACGTAGCCCCGCGGACTCGGCAGGGTCCCGCAGAAGAGGACTTCGAGAGTCACCGCCGCATCGCGCATGGACGCACGCTACCGCGCGCCCGATACGGCGTCGACAGCCATACGACCTCAGCCTGGGCCGCCGAAGGCGTAGTCCGCCAGCGGGTAGCGGCGGCTCCGGTGACGCGCCTCGAAGACCGTCGACGGGCGGATGTAGGGCACATCGCCCTGCGAGTTGACGTAGTAGGTGCGGACCCCCGCGTTGAGCTCGCCGAAGTAGTACGCCAGGTTGCGTCCGCGGCGCACCACGTCGCGGTGGTAGGCGGCGTGGGCCTGGGGCCGGACCTCGACCGTCGTCGCGCCGCGCTCGCGCGCGGCGACGATCGCCCGCACCGCGTGGGCCGCGGCCAGCTCGACCAGCGCGTGCCAGCCGGTGCCGGTCCACGAGTAGGGGCCGACGATCGTCCAGCGGTTCGGCAGGCCCGGCAGGCTCACGCTCTCGTAGGCCTGCAGCCCGTTGCCGGCGTAGAACGTCCCCAGGTCGAAGCCGTCGCGGCCGACGACCGTGCCCGGACGGTAGCTCTCGGGATCGGAGAACAGCTCGTAGCCGGTCGCCAGCACCAGCACGTCGGCCGGGTGCTCGACCCCGTCGGCGGTCCGTACCCCGGCGGCCGTGATCCGCTCGATCGGTGCGGTGCGAAGGGCGACGTTGGCCCGGTTGAACACCCGCAGGTAGGCGTTGGAGAGCGTCGGACGCTTGGTCAGCGGACCGAACTCCGGCGTCAGCGCCGCCCGCACCGCGGGGTCGTGGACGACCCGGCGGAGGTACGCGCGGAAACCCGCCCGAGCGGCCCGGTCGAAGCCCCGCAGGATCGGCCGGGCGATCACCGGCGGCGTCGAGACCACGAACCGGGTGACCGCCTCGATCGCCAGCAGCCCGACGCCGTGCAGCGCCGCGGCGACGCCCGGGACCGCGAGCGCGGACTGGACGACCCGCGGAACGGCCGCGTCCGGCTTGGGCAAGCACCAGACCGGGGTCCGCTGGAAGACGTCCAGCTGCGCGACCCGGGGCGCGATCGCCGGCACGATCTGGACCGCGCTGGCGCCGGTCCCGACGATCGCCACCCGCCGGCCGTCGAGCGCGACCGCGTCGTCCCAGGCGTCCGGGCGCAGGACCGGCCCCGCGAAATCGTCGTGGCCCGGGATCCCCGGGTCGGCCTTGGCCCGCAGGAACGCGCCGACCGCGGTCACCAGGAACCGCGCGGAGACCCGGTCGCCGTCGGCCAGCGTCAGCCGCCAGCAGACGGCGTCGGCGTCCCAGACCTCGCGCACGACCTCCGCACGGAAGCGCGTCCGCTCGGTCACCCCGAACCGGCGGGCGACCTGCTGGTGGTAGGCCTGGACCTCCGCCCCCGGCGCGAAGACCCGCGACCACCGGGGGTTGCGGGCGAACGAGTACTGGTAGGCGATCGACGGGATGTCGACGCCGATCCCGGGGTAGCGGTTGTCGCGCCAGCTGCCGCCGACGTCGTCCGCCCGCTCCAGCACCAGCACGTCGTCGATCCCCGCGCGTCGCAGCAGAGCCGTCGCGGCGATGCCCCCGGGACCGGCGCCGACCACGACGACCTCGTGGTCGGGAGCGGCGGGCGGGCGGGCGACGGGCATCGGCGGGTCCTCGGTCGTGGTCGCGCCGGGGGAAGACGGCGGCGAGCCATATGTACGACTCTGAATATTCAGCGTAGTCTATTCGTGTGCGGTGTCAAGCCCGCCGCCGATCGCGGACAGCAGCGCGGAGGCGGCGCCGTCCGCCAGCGCGGCGATCCGCTCCTTCGTGAACCGCTCCGGGTCCTCGAGCATCAGCCGCGCCAGGTACTCCGCGTTGCCCCGCACCAGGTGGGCGACCAGCTCGTGGTCGAGCCCGCCCAGTCCGACCCGGCCGAGCAGCTCGGCCGCGATCGGCTCGATCGCCCGCCGCCAGCGCTCGCGCCCCTCCTGGATCGCCGCCGCGGCGGGCTCCGGGATGCCCGTCACCGGCAGCAGCACGAGCCGCCAGGTGTCCGGCGCCCGGGCTACCCCGTCGAGGAAGGTCAGCAGGCCGTCGCGGATCCCGGCCAGCGGATCGCCCGCCGCCGCACCCGCCCCGACCGCGGCCTGGGCGTCCCGGAAGGCGCGCTCCTGCTCGCGCACGATCAGCTCGCGCTGCAGTCCCTCCTGCGACCCGAAGACCGCGTAGACGACCGACTTGGCGATTCCCGCCTCCGCCGCGATCGCCTCCATCGTCACCCCGGCGAATCCGTTCGCCGCGACCAGCCGCAGCATCGCGTCGAGGATCTGCTCGCGCCGCACCTCGCGCGGCTGACGCTTGGCGTACCGCCGGGTCGTCGCAGCCATCGCGGGCAGTCTGACAGGCGTCACGGCCCGCGCCGGGGACGCGCCGCCGGGGCCGACGCGTACGCTCCGGGGGTGCCTTCGCCCGCCGCCCACGCCACGCCCACGCCGTGACCGGCCGGTCGATCGCCCTCTTCGCGCTCGCGGCGCTGTTCGAGATCGGCGGAGCGTGGCTCGTCTGGCAGGGGCTGCGCGAGCACCGCGGGCTGCTGTGGATCGGCGGCGGCGTGATCGCGCTCGGGCTCTACGGGGTGGTGGCGACCTTCCAGCCCGACGCCAACTTCGGCCGGATCCTGGCCGCCTACGGCGGGATCTTCGTCGCCGGGTCGCTGCTCTGGGGCGTGCTCGTCGACGGCTTCCGCCCCGACCGCTGGGACCTGCTCGGCGCCGCGATCTGCCTGGTCGGGGTCGGCGTGATCATGTACCCGCCGCGCGGCTGAGCGCCCGCTGGCGGTGACGGGGACCCGTTCGTGGCTGGCCCGCACCAGGCGGGTCAACCACGAACGCACGGCCGGCGGCCGGCGGGCCGCCGCCCGGCGGCGGCTACCCGCAGGCGCGGAAGCGGACCGTGACCGACCTACGGACCTGCTTGCCGTCGCGGAGCTGGATCGTCGCCCGAGCCGTCAGACGGTGGAGCGCTCCCGCCCGCAGCCGCGACGCGCGCAGCTGCCGCCGGAACGGCGCGGAGCGATCGGTCGCGACCCGGCGCCCGTCGATCCGGAACTCGACCCCGATCACCCGCCGGAAGCGCGCGGCGCGCGACCCGGAGCGGCCGGCGAGCGACGCCGTCAGCCGGCTGCCGCGCTTGACGCACTGCCGGGGACCCGTGAGCGTCAGGGTCCCGCCCGCCACCCGGACCTGCCGACGGTGGACCGGCATGCGGGGCAGCGGCGGCTGCGGCAGGCGCAGGTCGTGCGGCAGGAACGGCGGGGGCGGCGGCCCGACGACGTCCTGCGGCGGGTCGGCCGGCGGGGGCACCGGACGCGGCGCCCCGTCGCCGATCACGATCGTCTCGGCCTGCTGATCGGTGCCGCCCAGCGGGTGCAGCACCAGCGCGCCGCGCGTGCCGGTCGCCGCGGCCCGCTCCGGATCGAGGTGGAACGGCAGGCGGCCGGGGACGTCGGCGTGCAGGCCGGCCTGGCCCGCTCCGGTCTCCAGCGGCGGGGCGAACTGGATCGCCGGACGAGCAGGATCGAAGGTCATCGGTCCCGTGTAGTCGGCCACGCCCCCGCTCAGCGGATCGAGCGTCGCCACGTAGTAGTCGAACGAGCCGTCCAGCTCGAGACCGCTCGTCGGCACCGACAGCAACGTCAGCCGCGAGTCGTAGATCCCGCCCTCCTCGGTCAGCCGGTTGAGCAGCGACGGGGCGCAGCCGACCGGATCCTCCGGGTCCTCGACGCGGGAGACGCAGGTCATGAAGGAGTCGGTCCCGTCCGGCCGGAAGCTCTGGACCCGGAGCTCCGGCGCGCCGTCGCCGTCACGGTCGATCCCCACGACCACCGTCGTCGGCATTCCCGGCGCGGCGTTCGGACCCCAGGTCGTGACGCCGAACGTCAGCCAGCCGGAGCGCTCGGTGACGCCGACGTGCTCGATGTCGGACCGCGCCGGCGGCCGGACCCCGTCCGCGGCGGGCAGCCGCGGGCTGGTGGCCTGCCACTCGAGCGCGATCCGCGTGGCCAGGAAGTCGTGACTCGTGCGACCGCTGTCGAACGTCGGGCCCGCGAACGTCAGCGCGCCGTCACGGTCTCCCGCCGGCAGCTGCACGGGCGACGTCGCCGACGTGGCCGCGGCCGGCCGCAGCGACGCGTGGAGCGGTACCGACAGCGCCGTCGCGCCCGACGTCAGCCGCAGCAGCGCGGTCGCCTCGGCGAGCCACCGCTGGCGGATCTGCTGGTCCCACGTCTCGCGGGTCTCCGGGATCGTCTCGTCGCGGGCGTTGCGCAGCTGCCCGGGATCGAGCACCGCCAGCCGCACCCGCAGGTCGACCGTCGCCCCCGCGGCAACCGTCGCGGACGCCCCGTCCGGCAGCTCCCAGGTCACGCCCGGAACGTCCGTGATCGCGTCCACGTCGACCGCGTAGGTCACCGCCGTCAGACCCTTGTTGACGACGCGGACGGCCCGCTCCACGCGGAACGGCGCGCCGACCGGCACGTGCAGCGGACCGAAGCCGATCGCCACCGCGCCGTCGGCGTCCTTGGCGTAGGCGACCGTCGTCGTCCGCAGCGCCGCCGAGACGTCCAGCGCACCCGACCCGACCCGGGCCGTCGACTCGCGCCGACCGGCGTGCCCCGGCTGGACGTGGACCTGCGGGCGCGCCGTATTGACCAGCGCCGCCTTCAGCTCCTCGACCGACCAGCCGACGCGGTGCTTGCGCAGCAGCGCCATCGCCCCGGCGGCGTGCGGTGCCGCCATCGACGTGCCGCCCATCACCGTGGTTCCGGTCCCGCTCCCGGAGCGCGCCGACTTGATCGAGCTGCCGGGCGCGCCGATCTCCGGCTTCAGCCCGCCGCCCGCGGACGGGCCGCGCGACGTGGACTCGTCGGCGGTGTCGGCGTTGGTCGGGTCGTAGGCGATCGACACCAGCGCCGGCGAGAAGGTCAAGGTCGGGGTCGCGCCGTCGGCCAGCGCCGCCAGCAGCGCGGTCCGCGTCGGGGCGATCGCGTGGACCAGCGGGATCTCCTCGGTGCCGGCCCAGCCGGCGCCGAAGCTCGACTCCACGTCGACGACCACGATCCCGGCGGCACCCGCCGCTGCCGCGTGGGCCGACCGCACGGCCGACCCGCACGGCAGCGCACCGCCGACCTCGGCGCGGGCCTCGACGACCACCACCTTGTCCGTCAGCGGCGCCACGAACGGAGCGCAGCCCGCACGGTTGCCCTCGGGCGCCCGCACCAGCTCCCCGGTGATGTCCGCGTCCATCGAGGCCCAGCCGTACTCGCTGGAGACCCGAACCTCATGCTCGCCGTCGGCGTCGCTGCCCGGCGCCGCCCCCGCGACGGTGACCCGGTCGGCCCACTCGCCGGTCGAGAGGTTGGCGACGGTCAGCACCGGCGGCGCGACGCCGGGCGACCCGACCGTGTGCGTGAGGTTGCCGTTGTTGCCGGCCGACACCACGATCGCGACGCCCAGGTTGGAGGCGGTCCGGGCCGCCGCGACCTCCGGGGACTCGACGTCGCCGAAGTCCGAGCCCGCCGAGATGTTCAGCACGTCCAGGCGGTCGCTCGGATCGCCGTCCTGGTTCGGGTCGACCGCCCAGTCGATCGCCTGGGTGATGAACGCGGTTCCGCCGCTGCAGCCGAAGACCCGCAGCGCGTAGATCGCGACGCCCGGAGCCACGCCGGGCCCCAGCCGGAGGTCGTCCGCGACCGGGTCGTAGCCCCCGGCGTAGGTGGAGCCATCGGCCGTCACGCCACGGCCGCCGAGGCTGCCCGCGACGTGCGTGCCGTGGCCGCCACCCTCCTCGGCCGGGCAGTCCATCGGGTTGGGATCGGGCCGCGGGACCGACGTCTCGACGTAGCGGGAGTCGTAGTCGTCGCCGACGAAGTCGAACCCGCCGACCACGACCGCGTTCGGGTAGATCGTCTCGTCCGCCTGGTTCCGGGCCTGGAACCCGGCGGGGTCGGTCCCGGTCGCCTGCGGGTTGTTGCCCGCCGACCGGGCGTCCGCCAGGTCGGCCGGGGTGCCGCTGCCGCCGAAGGTGGAATGGACGTAGTCGACGCCGGAGTCGAGCACGCCGACGCGAACCCCCTGGCCGAGGTTGCCGCCCGCCGCGGCCGCCCAGACCTCGCCCGCGCCGGTCGTGGGAACGCTGCGGGCGTTGTGCCGCTCGTGGATCGGGATCGGCACCACCGACCGCACGCCGTCGATCCGGCGCAACCGGTCGAGGTCGGCGGGGCGGGCCATCACCGCCACCCCGTTGTACGCGGTGCGGACGCGGTAGAGCTCGCGCTGGACCAGGCTCCGCTGGCGCGCCGTCCGCATCACCGACGCCTGAGCGGTGACGTTCGCGGACCGCTGCGCGCGGCCGCTGCGCGCCGCCTGCGTCGCCGACCCCGTCGACCGGCGCGTCGCCTGGACGGCCCGCGCCGCCGGGCGACCGTCGAGCTGGATCATGAACGGCTGCGGGCGGGTGGGATCGCTCGCGCCCACGCCGCGACGAGGCCCGTCCGCGGCGGGCGGTAGACGATCGGGAGCGGAGAGCTCCGCGGGACCGAGCAGCACGCGGGGTGGCGCCGAGCCCCCGGCGGTCGCCGGGGCGATTCCGGCCAGCAGCACGAACGTGCCGGCGGCTATCCCGAGGGCTGGTCGCAGAGAGCGCATGACCCCAACCTACGCGACCGACCGTGCGCTTCCTGCCGGTTCCCACCGGAAACAGCCGTGACCGAGGTGACGACCGCCACCATCCACCACGGCCGACCTGCGGCCGGGCGGCGGGTCCGCTCAGCCGAGCGTCGAGACGTCGATCACGAAGCGGTAACGGACGTCGGAGGCCAGCACCCGCTCCCACGCGTCGTTGATCCCGTCGGCGTCGATCAGCTCGATGTCCGACACGATCCCGTGCTCGGCGCAGAAGTCGAGCATCTCCTGGGTCTCGCGGATGCCGCCGATCATCGATCCGGCGAACGACTTGCGCCCGAACACCAGCGAGCCGACGGCCAACGAGAGCGACTCGCTCGGAATGCCGACGTTGACGAGGGTGCCGTCGGTCCGCAGCAGCCGCAGGAAGCGATCGACCTCGATCGTGGCGCTGACCGTGTTGATGATCAGGTCGAAGCGCCCGGCCAGCTCGCGGAAGGTCTCGCGGTCGCTGGTGGCCCGGTAGTCGTCGGCCCCGAGCCGCAGGCCGTCGTCGCGCTTGCGCAGCGACTGCGAGAGCACGGTGACCTCGGCCCCGAGCGCCTTGGCGATCTTCACGCCCATGTGCCCCAGGCCGCCGAGCCCGACGATCGCCACCCGCTTGCCGGGGCCGACGTCCCAGTGGCGCAGCGGGGAGTAGGTCGTGATCCCGGCGCAGAGCAGCGGCGCGGCCTCGGCCAGCTCCAGGCCGTCGGGGATCGTCGTCGACGAGGACTTCGTGCTGCGGATCCCCGAC
>CAZMVL010000078.1:17142-18226 GCA_964569335.1 uncultured Paraperlucidibaca sp. | reverse complement strand
CGATCGGCACGGCGTCGCAGTGGTCCAACGCGATGTCCGGAGCGTTCCTCTCGCTCACCTCGCAGGGCACAGTCGGGGATCAGGGCCGTGCGAAACAAGGCGCCGCGGACCAGCTCTTCTCGCTGCTGGTCTACGAGCCCTGGGCGGTCTTGCAGTTCGGTGGCCGGGAGCACTGCGTGAAGGCGCCGGTGCAGGACAAGCCGCAGTCGGTTGCGGTTCGGCCGCTCTCGACCGACCCGGCCCGCGACGGCACGCTCTCGCGTCGCCTTCAGCGCACCGACGGGGTGACCGCGGACGGGAAGGTCTGTGTCAGCAACCGCAACAAGCACGCCCCGCGCTTCCTGCGCCACTCGTCCGGATCGGACGAGCGGGAGAAGCTCTACGAGGCCGTCAAGGACGGCAACAAGGGCAAGCTGAACGACGACGACCCGGCCAAGCAGGACAGCGCCTACGGGCTGGGTCCGGCCGACAAGCCCGCCGCCGCATCGATGGGGAAGGGCGGCCAGTACGAGCGACTGCTGATGGCGATCGTCGTGTTCGCCGGAGAACTCGGCATCTTCCTGTTGCTCGGCGCCCTGTCGGTGTCGGTGATCCTCGCCCAGGTCCTCGTCCTGCTGCTCTTGGCGTTCGCGCCCGTGGCGTTGGTCGTCGGGGTCTTCCCCGGCCGCGGTCATGCGTTCTTTCTCGGCTGGCTCTCCAAGCTCGCGGCGTTCCTGTTGCGCAAGGCGATCTACAGCCTGATCCTCGCCGTCCTCCTCGCGGTCGGCGCGGCAATCAACGACGCGACGTCGAATCTCGGCTGGTTGATGGCTTTCGGCCTTCAGGGCGCGTTCTTCTGGGCGGTCTTCCTCTTCCGCCACCAACTCACCGGGCAGCTCTCGGTTGCGACGACCGGATCGAAGAGCAGCGAGGGCAGCCAGACGGTCCGGTTGGCGACGCTCTACGCGGCGGTGCGGATGGCGCGCGGCACGCTCTCACCGGGCGGAGGACGCGCGGCCCGCGGCCGCAGTCGCAGTGCTGACGGCGGTGCGGCGCCGACGTCTGCCGGTCCGTCGATACCGACTGCAGTGGTGCGCCTGGCTGC
>CAZMVL010000078.1:0-17132 GCA_964569335.1 uncultured Paraperlucidibaca sp. | reverse complement strand
GCCGGCTGACGCGCCGCCTCCGACTGATCCGGCGCCGAGCGAGCCTCCGACCGGGCCGAGCGGTCCGCGATCGGAATCGGCCGCGGGGACGGCTTCATCTCGGGCGAACAACGCGACCTCGGAGGCGCTCGCGGTCTCGTCTCGCGCTTCGGTGGCCGGAGAGGCTGCGACGTCGGGCGAGGGCAGCCGAACCGGGGTATCGAGCCCGCGCGGGTCCGCGCCGTCTACCCCGGTACCGGGGACGAGTGCGGGAGGACGTGCGACGGGTGAACCGGCGAAGGCTTCGCGCGCAGAATCTGCTGGTGCGCGGTCCACCCGGCGGCCGAGCACTGTTTCCGTGGCGCAAGCCGCGCGGGGCACCCGCGAGTCGGAACGACGAGCATCCTCCCGCAGCAACGGCGGAGGTCGGGGTGACCAACGTGCCGGGACACAACGGGCCGCGTCGCCGACGACGGCCCCGGTGCCGTCTGGAGAATCGACCGATCGTTCTGCTGCTGCCCGGTCTACACGGGGCGAGCACTCGGCGGCAGCTCAGCCGTACCCCGAGCACGCCGCGCCGGAGACCGGCAATCCGTTGGAGCGGGACCTGCAGGGCGACGCTCAACGGCTCGCCCCGGATGCCCGTCCGGAGCGGGGTCACGACGGAGGGTCCGACGGGTCGACCGGTTCGGCGGGCGAACGATGAGCGCTGATCTGCGACGGCTGATCGACCGTCCGCTGGGCGCTCGGCGCTTCGGCGCGTTCGCGGCGGTGGCGTGCGTGTTGCTGCTCGTTGCCGGCGGGCTGGCGCTGACCGCCAGCCACCGGTCGACGCCTGCGGCCGACACCCCGCGCGACCTCACGGCGACCGACGGCCGGGCGACGGCTGGCGCGGTGGTCGCTCCGACGCTCGACGCCGACCCCGCCGCCGCAAGTTCGCTTGAAGTGGACCGCGCTGCCGCGGTGCGTCTGGCGCGGCGGTTCCTTGCGGGCTACCTGCCGTACCTCTATGGCCAAGGCCCCGCTCGCGCCGTTCGCGGAAGTACCGCGACGCTGCGACGTCGGCTCGAGACCGCACGCTTGCGCGTCTCCCCGGCAACCCGGAAGCGTCGCCCGCGCGTCGTGCGCGTGACAGCTGAGCCGCTGGACCGCGGTCACTGGCACGTCGTCGCGACGATCGCTGACGGCGGCGTGGCGCAGTACCCGATCGAACTTCTGCTCACCACCGGCGACGGTGCCGCGCGGGTTGCGGGGGTGGTCAGCGAATGACGACACCGATCCCGCTGTTGCTCCTGGGCGAGGGCCGGTCGCGTCGCCGCCGGTCGCGGTGGTGCGTCTGGGCGCTCGTGCTGCTCCCGGTCGGCGTGGTGGTGCTGGCGATGCTGAGTTTCGCGCTCGCCCTCGGTGGCGGCCTCGACCAGTGCGCCGCCAGTCCCGCGACGCCGGGTGGCCGTGGACCGGCGGGCCCTGCGCCGAGCCGGTCCGCGGTCGCCGACATTCCCGCCTCACGGTTGCGGCTTTACCGCCACGCGGGGCGGGCGTTGAACATCGACTGGGCGTTCCTGGCGAGCATCGGGGCGCAGGAGTGCAATCACGGGTCGTGTGCGGGGGACAACGGCTACGGGTGTGCCGGTCCGATGCAGATCGCGATGCGGCGCGGCTCCCCGTGCAGTCCGGGCGCGGGCCCGACGTTGTGGGACCTCTACAAGACCGACGGTAACCGCGACGGCCAGTTGAACGTCAACCATCCGGCCGACGCGATCTTCACCGCCGCGAAGGTCCTGCGCCGCGAGAAGAACGCCCCCGCGACGGGCGGCACCTATGCCGAGTACCGCCAGGCCGCCTGCCGCTACTACGGCGCGTGCGCTGACGCGGTGGCGAACTATGCCGAGCAGGTGATGCGCAGGGCGGTGCAGTACGGGTTCCGTGGCGAGGGAAGTCCGGACCCGACCGATACCGCTACGGCACAGCCGGCGGGGAACGTCCCGCCGATCCCGTCCACCGGTGGTGGCGACGCGGGCTGCGGGGATCAAGGCGGACAGCCGCCGGCTGGCGGCGCGCGGAAGCTCGGTACCGCTCGTCGTGTGTACCGGCCGCGCCGTCTCGACTCGTTGCCGGCGTCGGTGATCGCTCCCGGGTTCGGAGCGATGCGCTGTGACGCCCGGATCGTCGCCGACGTCGTCTTCCTGATGCGGCGCTTCGGTACCCGCGTAACGGCGTGCCAGAGCATCCATTCGCTGTCGGGTGAGCACCCGTTGGGTGCCGCGATCGATGTCGTGCCGGGGCCCACGGGCGGGTGGGCGGCGGTCGAGCGGCTGGCGCGTGCTGTGGGCTGGAAGCGCGCGTGTGCGGCGAGCGGGATGGCGCCGGTCTGTGCCAGTCCACCGTTTCGGTTCGCCGGCTATTCGGGCTATCCCGGGCACGGCGACCCGTCCACCTGCATTCCCTGTGGCGGAGGTCCGCATCTGCATCTCTCGTGGCAGACGTCCGCGTCGCAGGGCCAGAAGGAGAACCGCCCGCGTAGCGGGCATTTCGCGCCGTCGTGGATCGACGTGCTGCGACCTGGAAATCAACCGAAGGATCTCGAATGAGTGAGCATCGGATCATTGACCTGTTCGCCGGAGCTGGCGGCTGGGACGAAGGCCTCCGCCAGCTCGGCCACACCGCGCTGGGCATCGAAACCGACCCGCTCGCGTGCGCGACCGCGGAGTCGGCGGGGCACCTGCGTCTGCAGGGCGACATCGCCGAGTTGGACCCGGCCGATATGGGGCGGGTGTGGGGGTTGATCGGGTCGCCGCCGTGCCAGGCGTATTCGACGGCGGGCCGCAAGCTCGGTCGTCTGGACAAGACCCACGTGATCGCCTGCGCCCATGAACTGGCCGCCGGGGAGGATCGTCGTGGTGAGCACCTGGAGCAGTGTCAGGACGACCGGTCGCTGTTGACCGTCGAACCGCTCCGCTGGGCCCTCCTGCTGCGGCCGCGGTGGGTGGCGATGGAGCAGGTCCCGCCGGTGTTGGAACTCTGGGAGCTCTTCGCCGACCTCCTCGAAGGTCACGGTTATCGGACGGCGGTCGGCGTGTTGAGCGCGGAGCAGTACGGGGTGGCACAGAGTCGTCGCCGCTGCTTCCTGATCGCGTCCCTCGACGGACCAGTCCAGTTGCCCGCGCCGACGCATCGCTCGTACAACCCGCGCAAGCCCGACCAGATCAAGCCCGGCGAGGAGCAGCTGATGCCGTGGGTGAGCATGGCCCGAGCGCTCGACTGGCCAACCACGCGGATCACGCACACGAACTGCCAGACCGACAGCGGCCGGCGACCGCGCGGGTTGTCGCGGCCGGTGAGCAGGCCGTCGCGAACGGTCGACACGACGGCCGGCGTCTGGACGGTCGAGTCCGAGCACTCGGCGCGGCTGGATACGCGGCAGCGGACCGCCCGTCCCCGCTCGACCGGCTGCGTGTCGCCGACGTTGACCTCGTCCGGGTTGTCGCGCGCGGAGTGGACGCACCGCCGACCCGCAACGACGGTCCTCGGTGATCCGCGGGTTCATACGCCGGGAACGAAGCGCAGCCGTCGCTACCCGCACGGTTTGGACCGTTCCGGGCGTGATGCGGTGCGTGTGACGCCGGAGCAGGCGGGGGTGCTTCAGGGGTTCCGGCGGGACTATCCGTGGCAGGGTGCGCGGACGCGGCGGTTCCGGCAGATCGGCAATGCGGTCTGTCCGCCGGTCGCCCGAGCGGTGCTGGGCGCGGCGATGGCGCCGAGCGTGGAAGCTCAGCGGGCTGGGAGCGTGCGATGAGGTCCGAATCGCGTTGCGCGTTGGACCGCACGTATGACCGCACGTTCGGGGGCACGTTCGACCGCACGTTGACGGTCGTCGCATGGTCGCGAGATCGCCCTCCCGGACGGCGAATGCGGCGGTCGTCACCGGACGACATCTATCCCCATCCCGGGGCGGTGCGGCGATGAATCCCGACTCGCGCGACGGGGCCGCGCTGCTGGTTATGGTCGCGGTCGTCGTCGCCGGTGCGCTCGTCAAGACCGCCGTCGACGGCGTGGCGGTTCCGACGGTCGGCATGCCGACGCTGGGCGCTGTGGCCGTGGTCATCGGAAGCGCGCTGGCGGTGGTCGCGGTTCTGGCGCTGCGCCGCTGGGGCATCGGTCGGGCACTCAGCCGCCGGGTGCGCGTGCAGATGGTTCCCACCGACGGCTTCGATCCCGACGTCGAGGCGGTCCTTCGGTTCGCTGCCGGCCTGGGCCGCAGCCGCCGCGCCGTGCGCGGTCTGCTCGAAGGACCCGCTAGCGCGGTCCGCGTGCGCCTGGTCAACGATCCCGATGGGAGGCTGCAGTACGAGGTTGAGCTCCCCGAGCACGCCCGCGGCGTCCTGGCGACCGCGGGCTACGAGGAGGTGCAGCTGCTCGACGTTCCGCGTGAGCACCAAGAGCCCGGGAGCGTGGGTGCGGTCGCGCGGGTCGAATTGGTGCTCGCGCGGCCGAGCACCGAGCCGCTGCGTTCGATCGGGCTGGACCCGGACCCGCTGTCGGGGGTGGCACGTGCAATCGAGACGATTCGCCCCAACGCCGGGGAGTCGGCGACGGTCTGCGTGGACCTGTTGCCGGTCGGCGCTGCGGGACGACAGCGAGCCCACCGTCGAATGCTGCGGGAGGCACGCCGACGCCAATCGACCGAGACGCGTAGGCCGTCTCGAACGATGCTTGAAGTGTTCGATGGTCCGCAGCGTCGAACGCGGGCGGCGGGGGACTTCGCCGGGGCGGTGGAGCGCCGGAGCGGCCAGCGAGCGTTGGCGGCCAAGTTGGGATCGCCCGAGCCGCTGCTGCGGATCCAGGTGCTCGTCCAGGCGTCCGCTCCGACGCGCGGCCGAGCGATCGACGTGGCCCAGCGGCTGGCCTCGACGTTCGACGTCTACGCGGGTGAGAACTACTTCCGTACGCGCGGGCTGCGCGTACCGGGTGGCCTTGGGTTCTTCGGGGCCGATGGACCGTTGCGGCGCGGTCGGTTCGATCGACGGATGCGCAGCGGACTGTTTCGGCCGCCTCGGCGGCGGTTGGTGGCAGCGTCGGAGGTCGCGGGGTTGCTGAAGCCGCCGACGGTGAAGTGTCGGGCTGCCAACGTCGTGCGCTTGGGCGGCATGGTCCCGCCACCGCCGCGGAACCTTCCGACCTTCTCCGGGCAACCGTCGCTGTTGCCCCTCGGACGGGTCCGCGGTGAACGGGGCGATCGGCTGGTTGGCGTGCCGTTGCGCGACACGTTCTTCAGCTACATGGGTGGTCGATCGCGCTACGGGAAGACCGAGACGGCGCTCGGTCAGTTCTTGCACCTGGCCCGTAGCGGACATGGGTGCTTCTTGTTGGACCCGCACGAGGACGCGATTCAGCGCGCCAAGGCGTACCTGACCGACGGCGGCCTTGCGGAGCGGGTGATCGAGATCAACCTCGCCGACCACCGTCAGCCGGGCTGGAACCCGCTGGCCGGGCACGGGATCTCGGTCGCTCAGCGCGCTGAGCGCGTTGATGCGGTGGTGGATGCCTTCGCGGCGGCGATGGGTTGGGGAGAGCAGAACACGCGGGCGTTGAATCTCGTCTCGCAGTCCGCGCAGGCGCTGGCCGAGCTCGCCGATCGGCTGCCGGCCGCGCTGGCCCCGACGATCTTCCAGATTCCCGCGCTGCTCGGGAGCGACGAGTGGCAAGCGGCGGCCCTGCCGCTGTTGCGGCCGGCGACGCGCGCGTTCTTTGCCGAACGGTTCCCCCGGTTGAGCAGCGAGGCGATTACCCCGGTGACCAACCTGATCGACCGGCTGCGTGTGGCGCCGGAGGTCGCCGCGCTGCTCGGCTCGCCCGTTTCGACCTACGACGTTCGGCGGGCGATGGACGACGGCATGATCGTGCTGGCGTGCCCGGGGAGCGGCTCGACACGGGACCGTGTGGTTGCCGGCCTGCTCGTCTATGACCTGCTGCACCAGGCGAAGACCCGCGCTGACCTGGCACCGGATCAGCGGCGCCCGTTCTACGTCTTCCTCGACGAGGTCCAGACCTACGACCCGCCGGGATCGGACACCCTCGCCGCGCTGCTGGAGCAGAGCGCGAAGTTCGGGCTGCGCGTCACGCTGCTGAACCAGAACCCCGAACGACTCAGCCGCGCGACCTGGAACGCCGTCTCGACCAATCGTTCGCACCTGTCGTCGACCGCGCTGGCGTCGAAGGCCGCCGCGCTGCTGGCGCGGGAGTGGGCGGGTGCGGTCGCGCCGGAGGTGATCACCCGCCTGGAGCGCTACACCTACCTGGCATCGGTCACGCTGGATATGCAGATCAGCCCGCCGTTTCTCGTCCACGGCGCGTCGGTCGACGAGCTCTACGGCCAGCCGGCGTCCTCCGAACGGATCGCAGCCCTGGAGCGGGTGGTGGATCGTGCGACCGGCCGACGGCCGGTCGCCGACGCCCTGGGCGCGGTCGACGGACACGACGCGGCGATCCTGGAGGCGCTGAAGCGGATGACACCCGCAAAACCGGGGCCGGAATCGCCCGATGACGTGCTTCCGGGCTTGCAGGATGCGGGGCGGGGGACTGGGGGCCCGCAGTGAGGTTCCCGGTTTCCGAGCAGGTCCTCGAAGGTCTGTACCAGCACCGCCTGTTGCTCGCCGAGCAGGTCCACGCGCTGTATCGGCCCGACCGGGACCGGAGCGGGACGCGCCGCATGCTCGCTGACCTGGTGCGGCTTGGGTTGGTTGCCGCAGCTCCCGACGTCACCGGCGGGCGGCGCAAGATCTTCTATCTCACGGGCGCCGGGACCGACGCGGTCGAGAACGTCCCGACGGCGGAGCGGCGCCGCAAGCTGATCGAGCCCGCGCAGGCTGCCGGACCGTTGCAGCGCCACACCCTCGCAGTCAACGACGTCGGGGTCGCGTTCGCACGCGCGGCGCGTGAGCGCGGCGAGGAGTTCGGGCCGCTGTCCTGGCTGCACGAGGTGGCACATCCGATCGGTCCGCCGCCAGGTCGCAGGCGCGGGGAAGAGCTGATTGCCGATGCGTTGCTGACCTATCAGCAGGATCAGGGCGGTCGGGTTCGGGTGTTCTACCGGTTTCTTGAGCTGGACCGAGCGACGATGCCCGCGCCGCGCCTGGCGGCGAAGCTCGCCCGCTACGCGCAGCTCTACCACCACACGATCGTGCGGAAGCCGCGGGCGACCACCGTGCGGTTCTGGGAGACGCGGTACCCGGTCTTTCCAACGGTCCTGCTGGTTCTCGACGGCGATGTTCCGGCACGGCTGGTGCGCCGTCGCTACGCCGTTCTCGTGCTCTGCGGCGACGATCGCGATTTGCAGCGGACCCCGCAGGTCGATGTTGCCGCTTGTCTGCTGCACGACCTTCGTTCCTCCGGACCCTTCGCGCCGATCTGGCGGCGAGCGACCGATCCAGACCTGCCCGTCGACTGGCTCGGGCGACCGGAGAGGTGAGACATCGAATGGACCTTGACGACGAGACGATCGAGCGGATCGCGCGACGCGTGGCAGAGCTGCTGTCGGCGGAGCGCGAGGATCGAGCGGACGGGCCCGCTCGCCCCGTGCGTCTGGTCGATGCCGCGACGCTCGCGGGTCGTCTGGGCGTGCGGCGCGAGTGGGTCTATCGGCACGCGCGGCAGCTCGGAGCGGTGCGCCTCGGCGGACCGCGTGGACGGCTGCGGTTCGACCTCGACTTGGCCTTGAGCCAGCGCCCTTCGGAGCTGGATGTTGGCGGTCCCGAAGGGTCAGGTGCGGGTGGACGTTCCTCGGGCCTTGGCGTGGCCGATCGGTCCACCTACAGTCGAAAGGACTGTACGACGCGCGGCCGGGCAGAGCGACATCGCTCGCGGCCTGACACCGGGATCCGAGGACACCCGATGCAGCATCACCGTGGCGCCGGGGGCCGCTGATGGCACCCCCGGCCAAAGGCACGATCCACACGCACACGCTCGCCGACGGCCTGCGCGCCTTCCACCTGCGCGTGCCATTCGAGGGCGAGCGCCCGCGGATCGTGCTCCACGAGGTCCGGGGCTGCACCTGCGGCTGCGGCGGGGGTTGGGACGAGCGTTCGGCGCGGACGGAGCTGGGCAACATCCTGGCGCGGATCCGGGCCGGGGTCTGGGAGCCGCCGCAGCCGAATCGGCCGGTCGAGGCCGAGGGTCCGCCGGATCGGATGCCGTCGTTCTCCGAGTACGCGGATTGGTGGCTGAACGCGAAACTCACCGGCGAGCTTGGCGCGAAGCCGATCGGCAAGAACTCGGAGAAGGAGCACCGCTGGCGGCTGGGCCACGTGAATCGGTTCCTCGGTGGCTACAGGCTGGACGAGATCGACCGGCACGTCTGTCAGGCGTTCAAGGCGTTCAAGCTCAAAGAGTCGCGCGAGATCCGCGAAGCGCTGGACGCCGGCGCGGATTTGCGCGACTGGACCGGCAAGCGGATGCGCCCGCTCGGCCCAAGCTCGATCCAGCGAATGATCGGCCTGATCGCCTCGATCCTCGACGAGGCGATCGAGGACGAGCACATCACCTCGAACCCCGCCCGCGGACGGCGGATGAAGATCCACGTCCCCAAGCCCAAGCGGAGCTTCCTCGAGACCGACGAGCTCGCATCGCTCCTGACGGCCGCAGCCGAGCAGGACCGACTCCTGTTCGACCCGATCCCTGGCGACCTCGGCAAGACCGCCCGGAAGGTCGCAGTGCTGCTCGACGGCGGCCACCGGCCGAAGGAGATCGCCGAGCGACTCGGGCTCGCGCGGTCGACGGTCTCGTTCCACATCGAGCGGCTCGGCGCGCGTGTCGTTGGCTCCGGCTACGCCGGACGGCGGGTGGTGTGCGAGATCCTCGGTCGTTCCGGGGTGCGGGCGGGGGAGTTGTGCAACATCCGGATCGGTCATCTGCGGCTGCATGATCCGGCCGGCGCGATGTTTCAGATCCCGGACTCGAAGACCGAGACCGGCGTCCGCGAGGTTCAGATGACGCCGAGCCTGGTCGAGGCGGTGGTCGAGCACCTCGACCGCCTCCAGCGTGCGGGACGGTCAACGGGCCCGGAGGACTTCCTCGTGCAGACGCAGCACAGCGGCCCGGTGAAGCGCGATCGGATCAGCCGGATCGTCGCCGACGCGGCGACGCTCGCCAACGAGCACCGTGCCGCCCGCGGCCTGCCGCCGCTACCGTATTTCACGCCGCACAGCCTGCGGCGGACGTACATCTCGATCGCGTTGGTCGCGAACCAGTTCGACGTGAAGTGGGTCATGTCGCAGGTCGGCCACGCGGACTCGAAGATGACGATGGACGTCTACGCGCAGCTGGAGCAGCGGATCGACCGGTCGCACGGGGAGAACTTCGATCGGCTGGTGGCGGAAGCCGGAGATCGAACGACTCCCGAACAGGTGGCTTCGACGGCCGAGGATGCCGCAAGATCACCGATGCTCTCGGGTGCACGGCGTCGAAATCCGGTGTAGTGGATCTGCTACGGTCGAATGGTGGCGACGATCCCCCAGCGCGAGTTGCGCAATAACGTCGGCGAGGTGCTGCGGCGCGCGGAGGCGGGCGAGCGGATCGTGGTGACCGTCAATGATCGTCCCGTCGCGGAGCTTGGCCCGGTGTCGGGCGGACGCCCGGTCGCGACGCTGGGAACGCTCCGTGCGCTCGGCGGGGCCGATGACTTGTGGCTCGCCGATCAGGAGCGGTTGCGTGACGAGGACCGCGAGCGCGCGGTCGACCCTTGGGCGTGACGCTGCTGCTCGATACGAGCGTGCTGATCACACCGCCCGCCGACGGCGGTGACGACGAGCCGATCGCCATGAGCGCGATCAGCGTCGGTGAGCTGCATGCCGGGGTCGAGCTGGCTCGTGATGACGCGACGCGCAGCGCGCGCCTGGCGCGGTTGACGGGGCTGGTGGCGTCCGTTCCGGTGCTCGGGGTCGATGGGGCGGTGGCCGCGCGGTACGGGGAGTTGCGGCGGGCGTCGGGGCGTGCGCCGTCGAACGATCTCTGGATCGCGGCGACCGCGCTGGCCCACGACCTGACGCTGTTGACGCGCGACGAGCGGCTCGCTGCCATCCCGTTGGTGCGGGTGCGGCACGTACGCTGAGCGGGGATCGGTTGCGGCGGACGTTTCAGTCGGTTGAGCGGCGCCATTCGTCGGCATGGTCGGCCATCCATTCCATGAGGTAGACGCCTTCGGAGGGGTTGCGTCCGGGGCCGGTCAGGAGGTCGATGGCGACCTGGGAGAGCGCGGTGAAGGTCAGGCCGTCGCGTTGCGCGGTGCGCAGAAAGGGTGCGTCATCGGGTGGCTCGATCACGATCAGGTTGATGACATCGAGCGGACGGGCGTCAACGGCCGAGGCGAGCGCATCCGGGTCGCGGGCGTAGATCAGCCCGAAGCGTGCTTCGGCGTACGGCGCGACCCACTGGGCGGCCATCGATCCGCTGATCGCGTAGGACTCCGGATCGACGTTGAGCAACGATCTCGCGACATGCCGCGTGCCGCGCGGGTTGAAGAATCGGTGCAGCCGGCCCTGTCGTTCGAGGTCGTAATCCTCGGCCCAGCGGTGCAGGAGCGGTTCCCAGTCGACGCCGGTGATCGTGCCGCGTTCGTCGCGGGTGATCAGGGCCTCGCGGTCGAGGAAAGCGATGGTGCGGGCGGTCGAGCCGACGGACGTTCCCGCCGCGGCGGCGAGGTCTCGCAACTGCCAGGGTCCGGGGAGGTCGACCAGCGCCCGGACGACCCGGCCGGCAGGTCGCCCTTGCAGGTCGCTCTTCGGGCGATCGGGTGACCGGAACGGGTCGCGATCGGCTCCGGTCGCGGTCAGCATCAGGCCGGGATCCGCGACGCTGATCCGGACGTTGCCCGTCCAGTCGACGAACGACAGGTCGGCGGCTGCGAGGCGCTCGCGTGTGCGGGGCGAGGCGTACCGGCCTGCGACGATCGTGCCGTCGGTCTCGGTGCGTCGTGCGGTGCGTTCCGCGAGGACGGGCACGTCGCGGGCGTCGACCACTGCCTTCACGTCGATCGCGAGTGATGCGGTGCGGCCGTCGGGCGCCTGAACTTCCAGCGCCCTGCCGGTGCTAGGCCCGGGGTCGGCGAGCGGAGGCATCGAGACCGTCCAGCCCATCGGCAACAACTCGGCGAGCCGTCGAGCGGGCAGCGCTGCGAGTTCGCGCTCAGTCGGCGGGTTCTCGGATGATTCGGTCGCAGGGCGTCGCTTCATCAGGTGCCGTGTTCGCTAGCAACGGAACGCATCTATTCGCGGAACGGCTCGGGCTGAGCTCGTCCCGACGGTTGTTCGGTCGATCTCGGTGCTGTGCGCTGTCCCAGTGCAGACAATAGTCTGCAGGTCGTCGTGGGTGAAGAAGCTTTGGAACGGGGTGCCTCCCCGAGCCCCACCGGGGAGACCAAGGGGACTCGGACGACGCGGTTCGATCACCCAGACCGGGCGAAGGTCACTCGCATCCCCGGCGACCTTCTCGGCGTTTCGGGAGCGGGGCTGGTGGCCGCCGAGCTTTTCGAGCAGGGTGATGTGGAGGGCCCAGAGGACTTGTGCAAGGCGGGATTGCAAAAACAGATCCTCGGGTCACGAGGCCGCGAATTGCCGTATGTGCTCCAGGCTCCCGGGGTGAGAACTCGTGGATCCGGGGATCGCACACGCAACTTGGTATTGGGCCGCCGAAGGCCGAGGGCGACGCTACGAGGGGCTTGCTTCCTCCGTGAGTTCGGGCTCACGCTTCAGCACGGCCCGGTGCTCGACGGGGTCCGACAGCTTCCGGACGAGGTACTTGACCCATGCCTCCGTGTAGGTGTAGCGCTCGAACGTTGAGTCCCAGCGACAAAACTCCGGCTTGGTTCGCTGGGGTTCGGCAGCGCCTCGCGCCGGTCTGACCTTGTAGTGGCGCCAGCATGACGTGTGGTCATGCGTGGTGAAGCGTTGCTTCGTCTGCGACGACACCTGATCCCTGACCTGGGCGGGCAGGAGCGAGCCGAGATTGGCTACCGGCACCTGCTTTTCGCGGATGATCGTCAGAGCGTTCTCGACTTGGTCGCGCTGCTCGGCGTCTAGTTCGTCTAGCTTGGCGAACGTCATCGCGACATCCGCTTCCGATCGCGGGCCTACTTGCGGGATGAGAACGACGCGAAATTCGTAAGCGTCGCTTCCCGCTGTCTCGGGGTCGAGGGCTGCGTCGAAATCCTCGATGTAGTCGACGAGCGGTTTCGGTGCTCGGGCCCGGATCGACTTGAGGGACTCGACTGCGTCGCCGGTGATGCTGCCGATGAACACGGGAAATCGGAGCTCTGCTGCGAGACCTTCCTCGACACCAAACATGCGCACGAGTTCGCGCTCGTAGTTGAGCACGATTGCTTGAACTTTGCCCGCGACCAAGGCTGCTACGTCTCTATCGTGACGGTGCTCGATTTTGTGGCGCAGTCCGAGGAAGAACTCGACATTGCCACGGATAGGATCCGTCTCGGCATAGGTCTCGCTCAGCAGCGTCTGGAGCGGCTTCATGAGCCAATCGCCTTCCGTGGTGCGCTTTCGACGCCCACCTGAGAGCTTGTAGAGGTCCTTCTCACGGCCGTCCTTGTCGTAGTGAGCCTGAAGGAGCTTCAACCAGGCGAGGCTCATGTGAACGATGAACGCCTCTAGTCGCCGTTCGTCGCCCGAACGGTTGTGAAGGTCGACAGCAAGCCGAGCCTCGCCCTTGCTTGCTTGTAGTTGGTGCCAATAGCGTCGGCGGGCAGCCATTGGTCAAATCTAGCCCCCTGCGTGGCCTGCCGCGTGTACGGCCGTAGCGCCGAGGTCTCGATCGGCTCCCGATCGGGCTGCGAAACCCAAATCCGGCCGAAGGCGCCCAGATTGAGAACGCCGGAGGCCCCGCGATCTGGGCGTCGCGCAATCAGTCGTTCTCGGCAACCTCGCCGTTACCAGGCTCGGGTCCGGGGGAGTCGCGTTTCTCCAGAAGCATGATGCCGGTCCGGAGCTTTGGACAAGGCGGCCTTGGCCAATTGGCTCGTGGGGTCAGTCGGTGGTGAACTGGCGCATGTACTTCAGGCTCGACCGCGAGAATCCCGGAATCCGGGGCCGAGTCCGCCAGTCTGCAGCTATCGCCCTACGAGTCCGATCTTTGAACCGCGGTCATCGTCTGGGGGAAAGGGGACGACGCCCCCGGGGCCTCTGGTCGTCCCTTGTGCGAGTGCTTCTAGCTGGTCGAGAAGCCAGTCGTAGGTCCGCATCTCGATGCGCTCATCTCGCTTAAGTTGCCGACGCAGATCCGCTGGATCATGCTCCACGTCGTCGGAGCGCCCGATCAGCACGATCCCCCAATCTGTCGGTTCCATCCATCGCAGTCCCATCCCGCCCTCATTCGGGCGTTTCCTGACGGCGTCCATATTGCGAGACACCCAGCCGCGCCACTCTTTTATCTGGTGGATCGCGTGGCGGGCACTTTCGGCGAACTCGCCACTCTTCAGAAAGACATTCGCGCGCGGAGACTCCAACTCAATAAAGCGCCAGTTGAATCCCGCGCTATCGCCGTCGCCGATCACGAAGTCGGCAATGTGCGGGCCGAATGGGCACTGGGGAAGGACCCACCGGCCGTGGCCGCCGCCGAGGAGTGATGCCAGGAGCTTCGGGTTTTGCTCCAGGTGCTTCTGAACTGGTCGCTCGTCTGCCGCGGCGTCAATCACGCTGCGAAGCGTCGCGACGTCGTCCGAAGTGATGCTGAAGCTGTAGCCAGCAAACCACTTTTCAAGGGCTTTGATGTCGAGGCCGACGATTCCGGTCATCGCGTCTAAATCTATCTCGCCGTTTGTCGCTGGACTGGACGAGAGGTCATCCGCGTGATGGCGAAAGGTTGCGAAACTTGGCGATCTTTACAAGCTTGATCAATAAGCTTGCAAAAGTCCGTCGGCGACCCAAGAATGAAGACCGCGCCGATGGCCGTTCCACGTACCCCCTTCGAGCCGCTCGGCGAGCAGGTCGAGCGACACGTGGCACCGAACCCGGGTGCCTATGGTCCGCATGCAGCGCGACGGGGTGGTCCGTATCTGGCGTTCGTGCCGGCGCTGATTGCCGAACGCCGCTTTCCGCTGAGCGGCGAGGCTTCGGCTGCGGTCGCGGAGGCGACGCGCGCGCTCGCGAGGCTTGCCGGTACCTCTGCGGGGTTGACGTCGATGGATGCGCTCGCTCGCATCGTGGTGCGGGCGGAGAGCGTGGCGTCGTCGCGGATCGAGGGGATCGACGTCTCGCAGCAGCGCCTTGCCCGGGTGGCGCATTCGGCGCGGAGTGGGCGAGCGAGCGATCCGGAGGCCGTCGAGGTGTTGGGGAACGTCGGGGCTGTGGAGCAGGCCATCGCGATCGGGGCGGCGGGTGGCGGGTTCACCGTCGCTGATGTCGAAGCGATTCACCGGACCCTGCTGCGGCACACTGCCGACAGTGCCATCCCGGGGGTCGTTCGGGCCAAGCAGAACTGGATCGGAGGCAACGACTACACGCCGATCGGTGCCGACTACGTCCCGCCACCGCCGGAGAACGTCCCAGCCCTACTCGACGACCTCTGTCGGTTCGTCGAGCGTGACGATCTGGCGCCCGTGGCGCAGGCCGCGATCGCGCACGCGCAGTTCGAGAACATCCACCCGTTCGCCGACGGCAACGGGCGTGTCGGCCGTGCGCTGATCTACACGGTGCTGCGTCGTCGGGGCGAGACCGAGGCGTTCATCCCGCCACTGAGCTTGGTGCTGGCGCAGATCCCGAAGGCGTACGTCGGCGGGCTCGGGGCCTACAGCCAAGGCAACGTTGATCTCTGGTGCGCGCGCTTCGCCGCCGCGACGACCCGGGCGGCGGAGGAGGCGCAGTGGCTTGCCGACGCCATCGACGCTCAGGAAGCGGATTGGCTGGAGCGGCTGGGCCATCCGCGCTCCGACGCTGCGATCCGGCAGATCCTTCGCGAGCTTCCGGCGCATCCGGTGATCGATGCGGGGGTCGCGGAGGGGCTGACGGGCAAGTCTCATACCGCGGTGAACAACGCGCTGAACCGGCTCGAAGCCGCCGAGATCCTGCAGCCGCTGAACGAGAAGCGGTGGGCCCGTTCGTGGGAGGCTCGCGAGCTGCTGGACCTCGCCAGCGCGTTCGAGGGACGGGTCGGCGGGGTGGGGTAGGGGTCGACGTTTGGCCGGAGCGTCCAACGAGCGCCGCTCCGTCTAGATCGACGCGGCCTGCTGGTATTCGTCGGCGAGCCGGTGCATGAGGAGCGCGATCGGCGAGGTTCGGAGCGCGTCGGGTAGGTCTTCCAGGTGCGGCACGGCGTAGGGCGTGGCGGGAGGCGTCGTTGCTGCGGCGGCTGGGGCGCCGATCTCGTACCAGTCGGGGAGGGCGGCGATTTCAGGGGTGACTGCGAACAGCAGCGTGCAGCCGATCCGCTCGGCGTCGTCGTTGCCGTCGGGGTGGCGAAAGCGGATCTCGCGTTCCAATCGAAGTTGGGCGCGGTCGTCGTCGTCCGTGTCGTCGGGGAGGAAGAACTGGGCTACCGCCTCGTCGTGCGTGATCGTCAGCGCACCGTGGTCGAGCGGGCGGCCGCAGAATTCGACTAGCAGGTCGACCATGCGCGGCGTGTCCCAACTGCCCGGGCGACCGTGCTTCCGGCCCTGGAACTGCCGGTCGAAGTCGTCGGGCGCAAAGCCGAGGTCCAGTTGCCCGCTGTCGCCGACGAGCGGGATGGGCGCCGTCGCGGGGGACGCGAGCGAGGCTTCGGTGGGTGTCATCGGTACGTATCCGTCGACCCTGATCCCGACCGACGGTCGTTCGAGGAGTCTTGCGAGGGCGGTTCGGACGCGCTCCTCCGTTGCCTCGAGTGTCGGGAAGTCGTACTCGCGTCGGTCGTCGCCGGCTGGTCCCTGGACGTCGAGGTGGACGTCGAGGTCGTCGCGGGCTGCGGGCGGGAACGCGATCGCGCAGGACGCCCTGGCGGAGTCGAGATGATCGCCGAGCGGATCGACGATCTCGATGATGCGCTCCACGGTTACGAGGACGCTGCCGAGCGCGGGCCGGGTGTCCTCCGGGTGCCACTGCGAGACGTCTTCGACGAAGTGGGTCCTTACGAAGACGGTGTCGGTCGAGACGTCGCCGTCCTCGTACGTCACGGGCTCCGCAGCGAACGCAAAGAAGATCGCCAGCATCTGCCGAGCGTCGTCGGTGGGCACCGCGCGGAGACGGTCCCGAAGCTCGGCGAGCATGTGACGCGCGTCCATTGTGCGATGTCTACCACTCGCGTGGTCGGGGCCACGAGAACGTCTACGGTTGCCCGATGGACGCGAGCGAGCAGGCGTGGTTGCTGCGGCACCTGGAAGACCAGGCGACGACCCTGTCGAGGATGGCCAACGACGCGGCTCGGGAGGTGGCGTCCGATGAACGCTTGATCGCGATCCGGGACCAGGTCTTCGCGATCAAGGAGACGCTGGGAACGCTGGAGGTGCCCTACGCGCTGGCTTCGCGAGACGAGTGGAGCAGGGCGATCGATTCTGGTGGCGGACCGGCATAGGGCGCCGTCGAGGGTGCGCGGCTCGTCGTCGTGCCGGTAGTACGTTCAGTCGAGGTCGGGCCCGACCCGCTCCCACGGAACATTCGGGCCGTCCTCGCGCATCGCCGCATCGAATGCCGCGGCGTCCTGCTCGTCCTCGAGTGCGTCCATCAGCTCGTCGTAGCGCTCCGGGCTCACGAGCACCGCAACGCGCCAACCTTGTCGTTCGACGAACACCGCCTGGGTCTGAGCCGTCTCGATGGCCTGCGCGAGCTGCTCGCGGGCGGCGCTGACGCTGATCGTCGCCATGGCTCGACCGTACCGCTCGCGGTGCGGGACGCATAGGCGTGCTCGGCCTCCGAGCTCTGTGGCCGGCGTGAGGTCGATGCCGCCGGGCTTCATGGCACCGCTCGCTCGGGGGCCGACGGCTCGCTATCTCAGCGGCGGATCCGGAGGCGTTCGTGCGCGTTTCGCCGCCCCGATCGGCGCCTGATCAGGCCACGATCAGGCCACGAACCCCAAAGGTGGCGCGTTGCCGCTCAAAATCGCCTGGCCCCAGAACGACAGAAACCCCGCGATTTGCAGGGCTTCCGTCCTATGGGCATATCCAGACTCGAACTGGAGACCTC